>JABXKS010000101.1 GCA_013619125.1 Clostridiales bacterium | reverse complement strand
CTGTGTGAATAAAGCCCATGCGGCATTTATGAGCCAGTACTTTAATCAAGCGGGGATTCCTTCCATTCATTTGGATTCAGACTCTCCATGGGATCTGCGTAATCAAGCGAAGAAACAATTGGTTAAGGGCAATGTGCGATTCATTTTTGTTGTCGATTTGTACAATGAGGGCGTCGATATACCGGAAGTGAATACCGTGCTTTTTCTGCGTCCAACAGAGTCTTCTACAGTCTTCATTCAACAGCTCGGTCGAGGTCTTCGATTGTCTGAAGAGAAGGAAGTTGTAACGGTGTTGGATTTTATTGGTCAGGCGCATAAGCAGTACGATTACCGGAAGAAGTTTTCTGTGATGATTGGAAGAACCAAGCATTCCATGAAAAAAGAATTGGAAGCTGAATTTCCTTCGGTTCCACGGAATTGCTATATTCAGTTGGAACGTGTTGCAAAGGAAAGGGTGTTGGATAATCTGGCAACCACGTACTTAAATATTACCAATCTGCGGCGATATGCAGAGAATTTCAAATTTGAATCTTCGCTGCCTTTAACAGTCGGCAATTTCCTCGCACACTTTCAATTGTCCCTTGATCAATTGTATAAATCGACTACCTTAATGGAGTTACGGTTTACAAAAGAGCATTTAATCAGCAAGAACCGTGACTACGAATCGTTGAGGGTTTGGAAGGCGGGAATGAGCAAGCTTGGCGATTTGGATTCTTTGGAATGGATCAACTTTCTGTTGTCTTATTTGAATGATCCCGTTATGCCGAATCAAAGAGAGCAACGCATGCTTCTGATGCTGTACTATACATTTTATAATGCTGCACCAAAGCAGGATAGCCATGCATATATGAAGGCGTTTATCGCTGCAAATCCGGATATTCGAAATGAGATGATGGAACTTCTGTGGTATCGCAAAGATCAGATTGATCATTTACCCAAAAAAATTCAACTCGAAGAAGAAATCCCACTTGAATTGCATGCTTGTTATACAACGGCACAAGTCTTGACTGCATTCGGGATCCATACAGAAGAACGAATGGCACCATTCCGTGAGGGAGTTAAGTATGTATCGGAGTATCATGCAGATTTATTCTTCATTACCTTGAAAAAGTCGAGTTCGGACTATAAGGAATCAACTTTGTATGAGGATTATGCGATCAGTGAAACGTTATTTCATTGGCAATCGCAGAGCCGAACATCGCGTACAAGTCCTACTGGGAAAAGGTATTTAAAACAGATGGAAAATGGATTGCGGGTACTATTGTTTGTTCGTGAAAGCAGAGATGATGGAAACCGACATACCCTGCCGTATCGATGCTTGGGATTGGCCAGGATTCAAAGCGACCGGGGTTCAAAACCGATTAGCATTGTCTATGAACTGGAAGCGGGCATGCCGAAAAGAATCTTCCAAGAATCGAATCAGGTAGTAAAAGTAGTCTAGGTCGAATACAAAAATCAAATTTTTTCTGAACTTGAGGGAATCGGCTAACACCAAAGAAAAACTCACTGGCGTGAGTTTTTCTTTGGTGTTAGCTTTTATATTTGATTAAGCGGCAACTTTTTTTGTATTTACTTTTGTGTTGTCCAGTTTTTTTAGATTTCTCTTATGAACCCAACCGGTGATTAATGGAGCTAAAAATGCGGTGAGGATAACAGAGGCTGCGATTTGAGAAGTCGCAATGGGGGCAATGGCTGCAAAAGCAGGATCAACAGCTGCCAATGCCGCAGGATTGGCGACACCACTTGCTGCGTTGGAAGAAATTGCAGCACCAGCAACACCAGTACCTCCGGTAATCTTATCCATCATAATGGTGATTGCTCCAATAACCACGGATGAAATAACTCCCAATAAGATTCCTTGAACACCGCCTTGGAATAATTGAGCAAAACTCATGTTTGCACCCAAAGCAAAGCCGACAACGATAATGCATCCTGGATAACATACGGATAAAATTTCTTTTAAGTATGAGAATGCAGCACCCAAGACGATCCCCAAAACAAGCGGTAAAATGCATCCAATAATGGACCAGATTGAAATGGATGCCAAACCAGCAGATGAAAGGGCAATCATTGTAACGATTGGTCCAACGGACAAAATGGTAATGCCAACGGCTCCTTTTTCAGCATCGGTACCATATTCTGCTGTGATGCCAGAGTATAGTGCGTTATTTGCTACTGAAACGCCACCAATGATGGCAAGGGAAGACAATCCAAAGAAATTATCCTTAAACACGAAGGCAACCAGCAAGCCAAGTCCCACTGAAGCCAATACCTTTGTCACAATGACAATGCCACCTCTTTTGATAGCTTGAGGTGTTGAACGAATATCCAAGCTAGCACCCAAGAAGAACAAGAAGATGCCCACGAGTGCCGCAGTACCGCCTTTTATGGCTGTTAAGAATCCACCCATATTTAGAAATTGAGGGATAAAAGAATTTAATACCACTCCAATAACCATGGGGTAGATAATTAAATCGCCAGGAATTCGAGGAATTTTAAAACCTTTTTTTGTAGTAGTCATATTTTTTCTCCTAATCTAGAACAATCCCACCGTCGCAGTCGCCAATTTCACCATTGACGAAACTTGCTGCATCGCTTGCAAAGAATAAAATCATTTGAGCGATTTCATAGGGTTCCGCCGCTCTTCGAAGAGGAATCATATTAATAATCAAATCATTTTTTTCTTTATCTTCTGCCAATGACTTGGTCATAGCAGTATGAGTGAAAGACGGGCATACTGCATTACAACTAATTCCGTATTTTCCACCTTCTTTTGCGATGGCTTTCGTTAGTCCATTTACCCCAGCTTTACTTGATGCATAAGCAGCAGTGCCCAATAATCCACCACCAATTTTTCCAGCAACGGACGATACGTTGACGATTCTTCCCCCGCCATTTTTCATGAAGTATGGATAGATTTCGCTGCAGGTACTATAAGTTCCTGTTAAATTGATTCTAATCGTTCGTTCCCATTCCTCATCCGAGATATCTTCGAATTTTGCTTTAGAAATGATGCCACCTACATTGATCAAGCCGTCAATTTTATCATGTTCAGCACAAACGGTATTTATGACTTCTCTGCAGTTTTTGCAGTCACCAAGATCAATCTTATAGAATGTTGCATGACCATTAAACTCTTTAGCTGTCGCTTCTCCTTTTTCACTGTTCAGATCAAGGATGATAACATCACCGCCACCTTCAACGATGCCCTTTGCAGTTTCTTTCCCAATTCCCTGGGCTGCGCCTGTAACAATAATTGTTTTCTCTTTAAAATCAAACATAGTTTATATCTCGCTCTCTTATAATCAAAATGAATTAACACTCCTGCAGGGATAGTTAAAAAATAAACAATTTGCTCACAAGCAAATGATACCATTTACTGGGTTGTAGGCAAATGGTATAATGGCCTGAAAGTATAGAAGGTTTTTGTGCTGAGCGCACAAGGGGGAGTTATGAACAAAGAAATAATAATTGAGGCGGTTTTACAAGGCGAACCACTGGATCAATTGGTTGATATGGTGGGATTGCTGCTGGACAATCCGATGGTTATCATCGGGCAGTCTTTTGAAATTGTTTCGTACACTCGGAATTTTGAGGTTGAGAATGAGCTGTGGCTAAACGCGGTAGAACGAGGATTTATCACATTGGAATTTGGTGCCACACTCAACAATTGGGATCAGTTCGTTGTCGAGGGGCAGGAGTATATTGAATTCTCGAAAATTGATAATCAGAATAAGCGGAGATTTTATCAAATCACCTATCAGGATTGTGTGATCGGATATCTGAATGTACTGGAGTGCAATCATCAATTTGATAAGAACAATGCGGAGGATTATCAGTTTGCGTGTAAGGTGATTGCGAAGGAATTGTTTTTGCAAAAAGAGAGATATCACCCTGATTCGAATGTTCAGGATGAAGATATTCTATTGGATTTGTATTATGAGCGATTTAAGTCAAAAGAGCATCTTTTTCATCGTGCTTCACATCTAGATATCTATCATTTTGGTATCTATCAAGTGATCACGTCTGATATTAGCGAACTGATCTCCTATAACGTTGAAACGGATAACCTGAAGAATGAGCTAAAGGGGTTACTTGGAGATTCAGTGATTATTATTGTGGGGCATATTTTAGTGATTCTATTGTGCGGAAGAACGTTCAAAAGCGAAATTCAAATCAATAAATTTTTAATTCAAAGCAAGCTCGAATTCAATGTTTCAAATATTTTTACTGAACTGTATGATTTTAAAATTTATTTTTCAAAAGCCCGAGAAGCTAGAACTTTGAAAAAGTATCTGACAAACAAATCGAGAATTGTTTTTTACAATGATATCAAGCTCTATGAGACATTGTCGCTTGCGCTCGAAAAAGTCGATTATTTAGATTTGGTAGATAGCAGGATCATTAAAATACAGTTGTTTGATTTAGTGAATGGGACAAATTATTTGGAAACAATCAGATCTTATTTGGAAAACGAAAAGTCCGTTCAAGCGGTAGCGGAAAGCCTGTATATCCATCGCAACACGGTGATTTATCGGATTAAAAAAATAAAAGAGTTATTCAATATTAACTTTGATAATTATGATCAACTGGTGCAATTGTATATTTCAACGAAACTTTTGATGATCAATGAGTCAAAAAAGAATAAGGACTAGTCCTTATTCTTTTTGTTTGTCCTATGGAATTGTTCAGATTCATTAAGTCCATTGGTAATTTTAAAGCTGGATCCTTCGTTGAATGTGAGTCAATCAGTGACGACTATGCTTGATTTGAACGCGACTTCATTTTGCACATCCTTGAAGTTTCACGCTTGTCGATTTGAATATATAAACCGGCAAGCAAAGTTCCAGAGATTGAGTGCCACACGCAGCTTACAGCCGCCGCAACAGCTGCCATTGGATATGCGGCAAAGTGGGCTGAAGCTAAGTTTGTTGCTAATCCAGCATTTTGCATACCCACTTCAATTGAAATGGTTCTCCTCTTGGGCATTGACATGTTAAAGAGTTTTCCCACACTATATCCGGCTAGATAACCCAGAGTATTGTGGAAGAAAATTGCAATGAAAATTATCAAACCTGATTGGAAGAAGGAAGTTCCTACAGCTGCGATGACACCGCCAACGATTAGTGCCAAACCAATGACGGAAACGCCAGGCATGACTTGTCGCAGATCGGAAAACCAGTCTTTTTCACCAAAAAAGTAGTTGAATCCAAAGCCTAATAGAATCGGTAAAATCGTGACTTGAACGATCGATACAAACATGCCAAGTCCATCGATATTAACGCTTTGCCCTGCCAATTTTAACATCAAGAGAGGGGTTAAAACGGGAGAAATCAGTGTTGAAACGGTGGTCATACCGACAGAAAAGGCAACATCTCCTTTGCACAAAAAGGACATGATGTTTGATGATACGCCACCAGGACAACAGCCGACTAGGATTAAGCCGATTGCAATTTCAGTTGGCAAATGAAGCAATTTTGTAATCGAGAATGCGAGTATGGGCATGATGGTATATTGAGCCAATGAACCAATTAAAATATCCAGTGGTCTTTGTGCCAATATCGAAAAATCCTTTGTGGACAAGGTCATTCCCATTGTTAACATGATTAGTCCTAAAATTAATGTTTGTGTATTCCCTTTTACCCAGGAAAAAGTCGATGGTAATACAAAGGCCAAAAGGGCAATTAATATTACGAATAATGAAGTTTGATCCGATAGAAATTTACTGAGTTTTTTTAAGCTATTCATACAAATCTCTCCTTTTGTGGAAGAGTATAGACTTAAATTAAATTTTTAACAAGCCCCATTTCAAAAAGAAGTGGGATTGTACAGATTTCGCGGCACTCACATTATGTTTATCAAATTGAAAGATTATCCAACATAAGTATCTTGTTTTTTGAATAAAATTAAATAAAAGAGGAAAATATTGAGTTGGAAGAATAATGGAATTTGGAACAATAAAATTTTGGTTTTTAACTTGAAGAATCAAGATTTTATGGAATGCTACTAATTTCAGGCTAGAAATTTATTGTAAGAGGGATCAAAAATTCATAGTGAAAAGAGCGAAATCAACCAAAAAAACAAACGTTTTCCCTGAAGGCGAAAAAAAGAAATTTTCGAAGCGTTTTGCCAACAAAAACTAGTTCGAACAGAAGGAAAACGGGGTGAAAAAAAGATGATTTTTGAAGGAAATAAAGGAAGAAAAAAACACTTTTGCAGTAAAATTTTGGAACATTTAATTCAATGAATCGTCATAATGAATAGAGATAGTAATTCTTAACGAATTGACGATGAATCAAGGAGAAGATTATGAGAAAATTGAGTGTAGTTGTGTTTGTACTTGCGGTACTTTTATGGTTGACGGGGTGTACGCAGACTGAGATTATACCTACTGCAAAGGTGGATTTTCAAAATGTTGCAATGGTAACACCCGAGTATCCGGAAGGGGTTGGGTTCGAAGATTTTGATGGAAGACAAGCAATTCGAGATGGCAATACTGTTGAAGACGAGTTTCAAGAGGCGTTGGATCGATTTGCCTATAGGACTGCATCGCAAGTTCTATCGGAGTCGGATGAAAATCAATTATACAGTCCAATCAGTTTGTATCTTGCAACAGCCTTAGCGACGGCGGGAGCGAAGGGAGAAACCCAGGAAGAGTTACTTGCTCTACTGGGAGTCGCAGATTCTGAATCGCTGGCTACGCAGTGCGGAAATTTTTATCGATTGCTCTACACAGATAATGAAATTGCACAATTGAAAATTGCGAACTCGTTATGGCTAGACAAGAAAACCAACGATGAAGACGTGCAATTTAATGATGCTTATTTGAATGTTGCGAAGAATGATTTTTACGCTTCTGTTTATGATGTTGATTTTTCCGATCCGGATACGGGCGTTCTGATGGGACAATGGATTGCTGAACAAACGAATGGAACGCTATCTTATGAATTTGAACCAAATGAGGCGCAGATCATGAGCATTTTGAACACGATTTATTTCTATGATGAATGGACGGATCGTTTCAACGTTGAAAAAACAAAAGAAGATCAATTTCATTTAGCAAATGGTGATACGGTAAATTGTGATTTTATGAATGCAGATTTTGGATCGCATGGGTTTGTAAAGGGAGAAGGATATACGCGCAGTTCCCTGGGGTTGAAGGGAGCTGGCAGCATGACCTTTATTCTTCCAGATCAAGGCGTCTCGATTCATGAACTTCTTGCTACACCCGAACGGATTCAATCGATGTTCACAGAAGGCGAACGTCAAACCGGTGAAGTGATATGGCAGATTCCCAAATTCACTTATGGTTCCAGTATGGATTTAGTCGAAACGATGAAAGCGCTGGGCGTGAATCGCGCTTTTGAAGCGGATGCGGATTTTTCGGGGATGGTTGAAGGAACGGCGTTCATCTCAGGTATTCAACAAAACACCCATATCGCCATTGATGAAAACGGCGTAGAGGCATCGGCCTATACAGAAATTACTTATTGTGGTGCTTGTCCGCCAGAAGGACGAGTGGAAATGATTCTTGATAGGCCCTTTATCTTCGGTATCAAGTCCAGATATGGAGATCTGTTGTTTATAGGCGTGTGCATGAACCCGAACCAATTATAGGGATAAAAAAAGCCGGATCGTGAGATCTGGCTTTTTTATAAATCTGAATTAATGGGATGAAACGATACAATCATAACGAGAAAGAAAGAAAAAGTGTATGTGAAATTGAAAAGGTCGAAATATATGGAAGAGTGTTATACTAAATTTATTATATAAAGTCGAGTTGTTATTTTTTTATCAGGGCGAAAGGAAGAGTTATTGGTTGCGCAGAGGATAGCGAATTGATTTTCGAAAAATTGAAAAGTAACTTGTGAGGAGAATATAGAAATGAAAAAAGGAAAGCTTTTGTTGTTTGCAATCTCTCCATTTTTGATAGGGGTTGGAATGAATGGCATGATGGTAAAGTGGGACTGGTATGGAGCATCCATGACTTTGATCAGCATTATTTTTTCGATATATTGGATCTATGGCGGGTATCGTTCTTTCGAGTATAGCAAATCCAGACTGAAATCAAATTTGTTGGGGAATGGATTTGCAATGGCTAGTATCGGAGTGATCCTGATTCAGTGGGGTCTATTGGGGCGATTCATGATGAATTTTATGGGTTTTGTGCCACAGATGTTTTTTCTTCCCACGGTTAGAATGGTGGCAATGATCCGGCGCGTTCTATTTTTTTTACCGGTGAATAGCACCTTCGGGATATTGAGTATGGCTTTTTTATTCATGCTGTTGTTGTATAATATTGGATATACAATCGGGGTAAGAAAAGGATAAGGAGGTAAAATTATGTGGACAAGAGCAGAACTGAAAACTAGAGCGAAAGCCGTGATGAAACAGTATTATTGGAAGATGTTTATTGTCAGCATGGTACTTTTGCTAATCGGTGGTCGAGATGGAAATGGAGGCAGCAGCGGAAATAATACGCAAAGTCAGCGAGATGCTGTGAATGTTTTGCCTGAGGAAATTTCGTACTGGATTTTGAAGTATATGATAATGATCGGTTCGATTATTCTGGTATTGTGGATCTTGCGGGTCTTTATCGGGTATGTTTTGGAAGTTGGAGGACGCAAGTTCTTTGTTCGGGTAGCGGAGGATGATTGTTACTTGGGATATTTGGGCCATTATTTCAAGGAAGGTCGTTATTTTAGTGTAGTGGGCACGATGTTTTTGCGGAGCGTCTACTTGGTTCTTTGGACACTACTGCTGATCATTCCGGGAATCATCAAATCCTATGCGTATCGGATGGTCCCGTATATCTTGGCGGACAATCCGAGTATTGGTGCAAAACGCGCCATAGAGCTGAGTAATGAAATGACCAAGGGCGAAAAATGGAAGATATTTGTGCTGGAGCTTTCCTTTATTGGATGGTACCTTTTGGGGCTTTTGGCATTGGGAATTGGTATTTTGTTTGTGATGCCATATGAAGATGCGACCAAGGCTGAGTTATATTTGCACCTGAGAGAGAGCGCGATAGAGCGGGGAGCAACGACTCCAGATGAATTGAATTTGGTGAAAGTGCAAGACAATTTCTAAAGGAGAGGTCCAAATGAGAAGCGAGGGTGAGCGGGATGTTGGAAAAAGGGTTTAATCAATATATTCGTTCGATTCGATGTGAGAAGAGTTCGAAGGAAGAATCAAACTATCCATATACATTAGAAGCCGTTCGTTCTTTGTCGGAAATCGAACTGCATCCTAACGTGACTTTTTTAATAGGAGAAAATGGAAGTGGGAAATCGACGCTTTTGGAAGCCATTGCAGTCGCCTATGGATTTAATCCTGAGGGAGGGAGCAAGAACTTTAACTTTCATACCAAGGAAACCCATTCAAGGCTGGCGGATGATTTGAAGCTTTCTAAAGGTGTCATTCAACCAAAGGACGGATACTTTTTACGGGCTGAAAGCTTTTATAATGTTGCTTCGAATATCGATGACTTAGATCAAGGCAGCGGTGGACCACCGATTATTGGATCCTATGGGGGGATATCGCTTCACAAACAATCCCATGGCGAGTCATTTATGGCGCTTTTGCTTCATCGTTTTGGCGGAAAAGGACTCTATATCCTGGATGAGCCGGAAGCAGCGTTATCTCCCACCCGTCAGCTGGCTTTACTGAGACGGATTCATGAACTGGTTGAAGCAAACTCGCAGTTTATCATTGCGACGCATTCGCCAATTCTCATGAGCTATCCTCATGCAAAAATACTACTAGTGGAAGAAGGATACCGAGAGGTACCGTATGAGGAAACGGAGCACGTGCAAGTAATGAAAGCTTTTATGGCATGCCCTGAGCGGACATTGCGACATATTTTACGCGAGTAATAGAATAAATGATTTCTCGGGAGAAAAAGGATGAAAGAGGTTCTTAACAAAGCGATTAAACTTAGAGAAAATGGAGAATTGGAGGAAGCTAATTCAATTCTTGTTGAGTTGGTAACTCGGTTTCCGGATCATGCTGTAGTGAATTATCAGTGTGCATGGAGTTTTGATGTGCTTGGATTGGAGAAAGAGGCAGTTCCATATTATGAGAAGGCAATTGAACTTGGCTTGCCAGAAGAAGATTGTAAAGAAGCGTATCTAGGGTTAGGGAGTACATACCGAACAATTGGTGAATATGAGAAATCGAAGAAGCTTCTTTTGGAAGGCATCGATCGATATGAGAATAATGGGCTAAAGGTCTTTTTGTCGATGTCCCTTTATAATTTAGGAGAACATAGAGAAGCCATGCGGCTTCTGCTGTCGATTATTGCAGAAACCTCAATGGATGAAAGTATATTAGAATATAAAAAAGCAATTGTATTTTATTCAGAACGATTGGATGAAGTGTGGTAAATGAAGCAGAAATAGGTTTAATTTGAGAAAAGGCAAGAAAATAGAAAGTGGAAACGAAAAAGACATGAGGAGGAGCAGGGATGAAGCGAGTAATAAAATTACATTTTTCACCCAATGGGGGAACCAAGGCGGCAGTAGATGGGGTAGCGGCTGGATTTGCCGCAAAAAAGATTGTTGAGATTGATATGACTGTTCCGGCGAACCGGAATATGGATTGGACTTTTGAAGAGAGTGATTTAGTTTTGGCGGGCATGCCGGTGTATTCCGGCAGATTACCAGCGATTTCTGCGGAGATTTTCAAGAAGTTGGAAGGGAACCAGGCGAAGACTATTGCAATTGCCTCTTACGGCAATCGCCATTATGATGACGCACTTTTAGAATTGACCAATGAGCTTTCCAACAAAGGATTTCGAGTGGTTGCAGCGGGAGCTGTGGTTGCGGAGCATTGCTTGGAAACCAGCGTCGCAGCGAATCGTCCAGATGTGAATGATCAAGCAAAATTACAGGAGATAGCAGGACAAGTGAAAGCGAAGCTAGAGGCTGGAAACAACCAACAGCCGGAAGTATATGGGAATATGCCTTACAAAGAATTGAAGGCAACGCCAACTCCGACAGGGAATGATACCTGCGATCAATGCGGATTGTGCGCAAAAAATTGCCCTACTGAAGCGATTGATTTTTCGGACGGGAGAATGACGGATCCAGAGTTGTGCATCTATTGCGCGCGCTGCATCAACATCTGTCCGAAGGGTGCCCGGTCGACAGAAAAGCTTGCGGGAACAAAGCAATGGTTGATTGAAAATTGCGGAGAACGCCGCGAGATGGAGTGGTTCCTGTAAAGGACGTCAACGATTCTGTGAAACGAAAGCAAAGGAATAGAAGGAAGGACTAGATTCATAAAACGAAGCTAGTCCTTTTTGCGTTAAAACCATTTCTTCTTTTTGAAGAAGAATAACATAAATGATGCAACTCCAGCGCATGCTACAAGGAAATAGGTGAATCCCTGCGTCGACTCGCTCCCTGGCATGGAGCGGAAGTTCATGCCAAAAACACCGGCTAAAAATGAGAGGGGAATAAAGACGGCTGAGAAAATGGTAAGGGTCGTCATAATCGTATTCATTTGGTGGCTGAGATCGGAAAGCTGTTGGTCGTGTAGGCTTGTCGCCAACTCGCGAATACCAAGAATCTGTTCGGAGGTTTGCATCAAATTGTCGGTTGCGTCTTGAAAATAAGGGAGTACCTCTTCTGTGATGGGACTTTGCTTTCGGTTCAAGACTCTAGGCAGAGCTACTTTCATTGGAAAGATTGCGGTTTTTAATTGTGACAGTTCCTTCCGAAGAGGATAAAGAGAATCGACAGCAATTTTCTTTCGATCAAGGATCAATGCTTCGTAAGCGTCAAATTGCCGGGTTAAAATCGATAAGGTGTCCGAGTAATGATCAATGATGGCATCGATCAAAGCAAAGTACAGATAATCGCCCTTCATGGTTCGAAGGATGCCTTGGTTTCTTTCAAGGCGAGTACGAACAGAATGAAAGACATCGCCTTCGTTTTCTTGAAAACTGATCACCCAATTGTCAATCAAAAGCAGGGAAATATGTTCATGTTCGATTTGTTCCTCTTTCATGTAGATCATTTTCCAAACGGAGAAGAGCAAATCTTCTTCCGACTGCATTTTACTGTACTGCGCCACGTTGATGACATCCTCTAAAATCAGGGGATCGATGGAAAATCGTTCACCCAGTTCTTTGATCACGTTGGTGTGGGAAAGGCCTGTCACATTCAACCACTTGATTTTATCATCATCGGGGATGCTGGATAAGTTGTCAATGCTTTCTCTGAACCAATTATCGGTGTCGTATTTATATAAAACCATGCTGAGAGGGACATCAGTATATGTGCCCGTGTAAGTGATGGTGCCCGGGGCTTGGTTTTTTATGGATGTACTTGATTGGGTGTTCATGGCAACCTCCTTGTCATTTGTTACCATTTTACCCCATTTGATTCTGATGCAATCTTCTAGACTGGTGTTTGTGTCGTTAGATCTTGGCGACTACACGACATGGAATACCTGAGAGCCCCTGATAGTTCAAAGGATAGGTATTGGCTTTGAAATAGGGTGCATTGTGGTCGGCACAGTGTTGGTCCATGGGTGTATGTTCTTTTCCACGACGTACGCCGGAAAAATCAATGCCAATAATGGAAATCTTTTTTTCTAGCAAGGCGTTAATCAATATAGGTGAAAGCTCCGGATGATTTTGAAAATAGGGTTTGGTGCCGTAGGTTTCTTCGTTGATAAACCCAGAATAGAAAGCAACAAACATGCCCTCTTTCACAAGATTCAAATCGAGGTCGGTGGTTTCGACGTCTCGTTCGCGGATCAGCGAGATATCAAAAACAATGCCGTTTCGCTCGATTAGTTCAAGGGGAAAGGTTTTGTCCATAATGTCGAAATGGGTGCCAAGGTGGCCATAGGAAACAATCTTTTCATTGTTCTCAGCCATTTCTTTTGACTTTAAATCAATGGGTAGCGTCAAATCGATAAACATAATAATCCTCCTTCTTAATCAATTCGATTTGTGATCAATCGAAAGTTTTTTTGGTTTCTACGGAAACAATATCATGTATTTTGTTTCCTTGTCAACAAAAATGTTTTTTGATATGATAGGGAGAGCGATACAATGGGAAAGAAAAAGTAGGTGCAGGAGGCATTATGAGTGACGAGCTATTTCAAATCAAACAAAAATTTCTTCACATATCCAACGAATATTATGAAAAGGTCAGCCGAGCAAAATATATGGATTTGGGATTGAATGAGGTTCACTTCTTGGATGCCATCGGGAAGGTGGAGAAGACCAATGTAACGGAGATTGCAGTAGCTTTGAATTTGACTAAGGGTGCGGTTACAAAGATCGCGGCTAAATTATTGAAAAAAGAGCATATTCGAAAGTTTCATCGGGAAGGGAATCGAAAAGAAGTGCATTTCACCTTAACGGATTCCGGCAGGGAAATTTATGAACTTCATTTGCATAGGCATCTACAATTGGAGAGGAATGAGTTGGAATTTCTAGACCAGTTCTCTAGTGAAGAGCAATGTTGAAGTGACTTGCTATCATATTGGGCAAAGTATTCAAAGCCTCGAACGAAAGCTGGATAAGCTTACTGAGATGATGGAGGCGGTTCGTGAATCGGATCTAGTGTTGTGGGTGTACCCGGTATATACCTTCTCGGTTCCGTTTCAAGTGATGCGTTGGATCGAATTGATCGTGGAGAATAACCTCCAGGATGCTTTTTCAGGGAAGTGGATGAGTCAAATTTCCACATCACGTCATTTCTATGATCATACAGCCAGTCGATATCTCGAAGAGATTGGGAAAGATTGGGGAATGCGATCAATTCCTGGGCATCTTGCCGATATGCAGGATCTTCTAAAGCCGGAAGGCCAAGTTCGGTTTGAATCCTATCTGGAGGAAATCGAATGGGAAATGGGTGTGACGAAACCCGAGGCAGACGTTTCAGCCAAGCAAATCAGTTTGATAACGGATTTGCTTGAGGGAGACGAAAGTCTGAAAGAAATGATCGAAGTGTATAAAAAGAACACCACGGCAAAGATTCGGGTGCTGAACTTAAACGAGATCTCCATGAAGGCGGGGTGCCTGGGCTGTTTGAATTGCGCGATGTCTGGGGAGTGTGTCATCAAGGATGATTTCCAAGTAAGCCTTCAATCCTTCGTGCAAGATTCGGATGCGATTGTCTATGCGGGCAACGTGGAGAATCATTGGTTTCGAAGTGTGTGGAAGAAGTTTGACGATCGACAGTTCAGTAATGGTCATCGCATGAATATTGTTGGTCGGCCGATCGGATATTTGCTTGCCGGGGCGAAGGAATCGGAAAGTAATTTCTTAGATGTATTAACGGCAAGGGCGGAAGTGGGACATGTCTATCTCTGCGGAATTGTGAGCGACCAAGTAGGTGGAAACACCACCGAGCAGACTGAAACCTTGGCAAAAAAAGTGGACTGGGCGATGGTTCAGCATCCGGAGCGGCCCGTGAATTTTCAAGGTGTTGGGGGCATGCGAGTTTTCCGCGATTTAATCTACGAGTCGAGGGGTTTTATGCGGGAGGACCATCGTTTTTATCGAAAGCAAAATCTTTACGATTTTCCACATAAGAAAAGAAGTACGATTCTGCAAGGCTACTTGATCGGATGGATGATGAAAATCCCAGCGATTCGGCGAAGAGTCATGCCAAACTTAAAGAAAACCATGATTCAACCCTATGATAAAATCTTGGAGCAAAGAAGATCCAAGGGCTGAAAAAATGCGAGAGGAAAATGAAGGACATTGGAATAGAAATTCAAGGGGCGGGGAACCGCTCTTTTTTTGCGCAACAAAGTGGAATGGTTGATTTTTGAGGGTAAGGCAAGAGGGATTAGGTATGATATGAATGAGAGGATGAGAATAATGAGGATTAAAGGAAACTGCGCTGAAGCGGAAGTATTTACAGATGTTTTGGATGAAGGCACACGGGATCAGATTCGTGAGATGCTGAATCAATCATGGACGAAGGATGCCCATATGCGAATCATGCCCGATGTGCATATCGGAAAGGGTGCCACCATTGGAACGACGTATTATGTGCGGGACCGTGTGGTGCCGTCTGTCGTTGGGGTGGACATTGGTTGCGGCGTATTGTCTGCGAATTTTGGTGAGAGGACCTTTGAAGTGAAGGCACTGGAAGCCTTTATTGTGGAAAATATCCCGCTGGGGTTTTCAATTCACTCGCAACCATTGGTGGTGTATCAGCATATTTTGAAATCGTTGAAATGCTGGGGGCGGATTCCTGATAAGGCTGATTTATATACCCGCGGGATCGGAAGTCTTGGCGGGGGCAATCACTTTATTGAAGGAGGCTTGTCCGAGACGGGCGAGTTGATCCTGTCGGTGCATACGGGAAGTCGAAACTTGGGGTTGCAGATTGCGCAAGCCCATCAGCAGATCGCCTATGAATATCTGCAGAAGACCCTCGGGGTGAAGGTTCCTAAAAAGGACGCCAAGAAACGGCCGCCCATTGAGGGGATTCCCTATAACCTTGCTTTTTTAGAGGGGGACGCCATGGAGGACTACCTCCATGATATGAAGATCGCCCAGGAGTATGCGTGTCTGAATCGCGAAATGATCCTCTATCAGATTGCGGCGGGGTACTTTCGGATGTCGGATTCAGAATTTAACAATTTGCCGATGATTGAGTCGATACATAACTATATCGACATGGAAACAAGGATCGTTCGAAAGGGCGCCATCTCCGCGAAGGCGGGAGAAATTCTAGTGATTCCGTTGAATATGCGGGATGGGATTTTGATCTGTGAGGGGAAAGGGAATGCCGATTGGAATACATCAGCGCCCCATGGGTGCGGTCGGCTGTATTCTCGCACCCAAGCGAAGAAGATCTTTACCATGGAAACCTTTAAGGCATCCATGGAGGGAATCTATACCACCACCATGAACAAGTCAACCTTAGATGAGATTCCCGCGGCCTATAAGCCATGGCAGGAGATTGAACAATGGATTCGAGAAACGGCGGTTGTTTTAGAGCGGATTCAGCCTTTGTTTAATGTGAAGGGATCATAAAAGATCATCTTTCATTTCTGGCATCAGAACAAGGGAAAGAGATTTTTAAATTTATTTAAAAGGGAGTAATCGAAGAAGTGGGAGTGGTTCATCAAGAATCGCTCCCTTTTCTTGTGCAACGGGGAATTAAGAGTTTTGTTTAGAAAGGTAAGGTGGATGTAAGAAACCGTTATGAGAGAGAAAAGAACTGCGAGATATACTAATCCCATAAGGACAGGAATGGGAGGACATTATGAAAAAAATCTTGCAGGTAAGAAATATGGAAAAGATCTATGGCAAACGGGGAAATATCACAAAGGCGATTGACGAAATCAGCTTTGATGTGACGGAAGGCGAATACATTGGAATTATGGGAGCGTCTGGCAGTGGAAAAACAACACTCTTGAATTGCATTTCAACCATCGACACCATTACAGGGGGCTCGATTACAATTAATGATTGTGATGTGACAGCATTATCGCCGAAAAAGCTCTCTGCTTTTCGGCGGGAACAATTGGGTTTCATTTTTCAGGATTTTAATCTCTTGGATACGTTGACGGCGTTTGAAAATATCGCGTTGGCTTTAACCATTATGAAATGTCCGTCTGGGGAAATTGCCACCCGGGTTCAGGCGGTAGCCGCGAAGTTAGAGATTGAAGATGTGCTGATGAAATACCCTTATCAGATGTCTGGCGGACAAAAGCAACGGGTTGCAGCTGCGCGAGCGATTGTTACGGAGCCAGCCATGATTTTGGCAGATGAACCGACAGGTGCGCTTGATTCAAAGTCTGCAAAAATGTTGTTGACTAGCTTTGAGAAGATGAATCAAGAGATGAATGCGACCATTCTTATGGTGACGCACGATGCGTTCACCGCAAGTTATTGCAAACGAATTCTATTCATTAAGGATGGACGGCTCTTCCATGAAATCGATCGGGGCTTGGCGAGTCGAAAAGATTTTTTTAATGAAATCATAGATGTGGTTTCCTTGTTAGGGGGAGACAATAGCGATGTACTTTAAATTAGCGAGAAAAAATGTTCGAAAAAGTACCAAGGACTTTGCGGTTTATTTCTTAACCTTGGTTTTTGGCGTTAGTGTTTTTTATATGTTTAATTCCCTTGATGCGCAACAGGAATTGATGGCTTTTACGGAGTCGCAGAAATCCACATTGGTTGCTTTGACCAATATCCTGGCGTATTTTTCGGTTTTTGTATCCATTGTGCTGGGTTTTCTAATTGTATATGCCAATGGTTTTTTAATTCGAAGGCGGAAAAAGGAATTGGGTATGTACATGCTTCTAGGGATGGAAAAGAGGAAAATTTCCCGGGTGTTGATTTATGAAACAATGATCATTGGGGTAGTTGCGTTGGGAGTTGGATTGGCCCTTGGGACCGTACTTTCTCAGTTGATGTCGATATTTACTGCCATGCTTTTTGAAGTGAACATGAAAGACTTTCACTTTATCTTCTCTTTGGGAGGCGCTGGGAAGGCGATCTTGTATTTTGGCTTGATCTTTACGATTGCTGTGTTATTCAGCGCCGTGTCGATTTCAAGATATAAGTTGATCGATCTTTTCCAGGCAAACCGGAAAAATGAAGAGCTGAAGATTCGAAGTTTGAAAGCGTCGGTGATTATTTTTGGGTTTGCGTTTTTTTGCTTGGGACTTGCCTACGCGCTGATTTTGAAGAATGGATTATTGGATATTGGATGGATGTTTACTGCATCGATTCTTTTGGGATCGGTTGGAACATTTTTGTTTTTTATGTCGTTATCTGGTTTTTTGTTGCGCACGGTACAGGCCAATCCGAGACTGTATTTTAAGAACTTGAACATGTTTGTTTTGCGACAGGTGAACAGTAAAATCAATACGACTTATGTATCAATGACGATCGTTTGTTTGGTGCTTTTGTTGACGATCGGTACCTTCTCAAGCGGCATGGGGGTTTCTATGGCAGTCTCGAAAGATTTGGCCAAAGAGAATCCGTATGAATATACGTTGACGAACTATCGGATCGATGAGGAGAAATCAGAACCAATTTTGGATGTTGTGAACCGCCAATGGGGACAGGATGCTTATCGAGAAGTGGCTGTTGTACGCGAATATGATTCGGGGATCGCTTTTTCAGAACTTCCGGGAGCCGGAAAAGCGAACTTTGATTTTGGAGAAATGGGAGAAATGCATCCTTTAGCTATTTCGTTGTCGGATTTAAATGGATTGCGGAAGATGAACGGACAGGAACCTGTAAAACTAGCTTCTGGAGAATTCGCTTTTCTCAGTACGAATCAAGATGTGAAAGATGCTTTTGAAACAATCTTTTCTGCGGATGATTCGGTTCCGTTGGCGAGTCAAACCTTTGCGCTTCAAACGCTATCATTTTTAGATACGCCGTTGGAACTGGGATTTGCAATGGGCAACTTCGGGACCTTTGTATTGCGAGACGATGAGTTTCCTACTCTTGAGTTGCAACAGCAGAGTGCAAATTTCAATTTTGAAGACGACGCGCAGGCGAGGGAATTTGATGTGAAGGTGGCGGCGTGGCTGAGACAAACAGAGCCAAGACCGGACTACTTTTCGAGATCACGTACTGAGATTTATGATTCCAGCGTTTCGACGCGTGCGATTCTATCGTTTTTGTCCATCTATTTGGGATTTGTATTCTTGATTACCTGTGCGGCAATACTTGCCCTTCAGCAATTGTCGGAAGCGACGGACAACCGGGAGCGCTATGAATTGCTCCGAAAGATCGGTACGGAAAAGAAAATGATCAATCAGTCGATTTTCTTTCAAGTGTTTTTGTACTTTATGATGCCCCTAGGGTTGGCGATTGTCCATTCCATTGTTGGATTGAAGGTTGCCAATGATGTGATTCGTATGGTGGGAGAAATGGATATCGTTGGCAATTTGGTGGTCACTGCGCTCTTCATTTTGGTGATTTATGGCGGTTATTTTTTAGCGACCTATTTGGGTGTGAAGGCGATAGTAGCCCCAGAATTTGGTAGAACGAGAGAATAGAACAATTAAAGGAGACTCTTAATGGCATTTACCTTTGCGCATCCAGCAGCAGTAATACCTCTTTTGAAACATAAAAATAAGTTTCATTTTGCTGCGCTTGTTTTAGGCGCGATGGCGCCAGATTTTGAATATTTTCTTTATGTGAAACCTTTACAAATCTCTGGGCACACCCTTTCGGGATTGATCACAACGAATCTGCCTTTGGTATTTTTGGTTTGGTTGATCTATGAAGCCTTTGTCAGGGATGCTTTCTTGCGACATTTGCCAGATCCCTTTTGGGGAGGCATGCAACAATACCGGCGTCCTCCGATCTATATCCGTCATGCTCGTGAGGCGTGGCGGTTTGCTTATTCGGCATTAATTGGGATGCTCACGCACATTGTTTGGGATAGTTTTACTCACCAAACAGGGTTCATGGTTAAAATGATCCCTGTATTGCGACAGGAGCTCTTGCTTTTTGGGAGCCGAATTCCTTTATATAAGGGGATGCAACATGGAAGTACAGGGTTCGGATTTCTTGTGATTGGTCTTTTCATGTACGCAAAACTGAAGAGGCAAAATATTCCTTCCCGAACTCGAAAAGAAAGAAAAATGGCATGGGTCTATTGGGGTGCAGTTTGTCTTGTGAGCGGATTGCTGTATCTTGGATTCCATCTTTGCTTTTTTGATGGATCCATTGGTGGTCGTGTGATGAGTATTTTGGACAGTGCTCTGTTAGGGTTCGTGATTGTCTCAATGATTGATCGAATTTTGGGGCGTGAGCTAGAAACTTTCTTTTGGGGAAATGAAGAGAAAGAAGAAGGGTTTGCAATTGAGAAGAATGATAAAATGATGACATAAAACTTGCAATATCTTGTCATAATGAGTATGATAGGGAGTATAAACAGTGATTGATTAGAGGGAGTAACTATCCTTGCAATATAAGGAATCAAAGTCGTCATTACGGAAAAAATTCCCGGCTTTGGTGGCATTTTATGTCATGTGAGACTCTACAATTAACGAGTATCGTTAGTTGTGGGTCTTTTTTTGTGGAAAAAGACCCACGTATGCGAAAGGGAGAGGAACAAAATGGAAGAAGTATTATTACAAAATTTGGAACTATGGCCTACACTTATTCTCTTTGTTGTTATTGCAGTGAGTCTTTTTGTATTAAGCAAGGGTGCTGACATGCTTGTTGACGAGGCGGTCAGCCTTTCCGTACACTGGGGTGTGCCGAAGATGGTCATTGGCGCAACCATCGTCTCGCTAGGTACGACATTGCCGGAGGCGAGTGTGTCCGTAATGGCAGCCTTGAATGGCAACCCAGATATGGCTTTGGGAAATGCCATTGGTTCAATTATTGCCGATACCAGTTTGATTATTGGTTTGGCGGCAATTATGGGACATTTGGTTGTAGATAGAAAGACGATTTTACGACAAGGAAAAGTACAGTTGGGTGCAGGTGTATTGTTGGCGATTGTTTGTTTGCCGTTTTTTTCGGCAGGCGAGATGGGTCGGATCTACCAATGGATGGGATTTGTGTTTCTCGGTCTTTTAGTTGCGTATATTTATATTTCTATGAAATGGGCGCGGACTGCGACAAAAAGCGCGCATGGGTTTGAGGAAGAGGATACATCGCTTTGGATGCAAATTATCAAATTGATCATTGGGGTTGTCCTGGTGATCGGTTCTTCGAGGGTATTGATTCCTGCGGTTGAAATTATAGCGCTTCGCATGGGAATTCCACAAAGTGTTATCGCAGCAACATTGGTAGCCTTTGGAACGAGCTTGCCAGAATTGGTAACCGCAATTTCAGCGGTGAAAAAAGGGCATGGAGAATTGGCTGTCGGCAATATTATCGGGGCTGATATTTTGAATGTGCTATTTGTTGTGGGGAGTGCAGCTGCAGTAACAAAGGGCGGATTGGAAGTGCCGGTGGATTTTTACCGCATTCAGATTCCGACCATGTTGATTGCTTTGGGGTTGTTCCGATATTTCTCTCGCGGCAGAAAAGCATTTATCGCCAAGCGTGAAGGAATTGTTCTTCTGGGGATCTATTCCGTTTATATAATTTTGAACTATATATAGAAAACGGACCGATTTTCGGTCCGTTTTTTTGTTTGTTTGTGTTGGCAGGCCAGATCATATAGCCGGTTGGATTTCTACTCGGATTTAACATGAAGTTGTGATATAATTGCAAGAAGTGTTAAAGAAGAAGGCATGTAAAAGCGTAGTAAAGGGGCAGTAGAATGAAAGCAGAATTATTAAAAGTAAAAGGAACTTGGCGTGAAGTTGCCGATTCCGCGCGCACAACGATTAATAGAGAAGCAGGAGTAAAGGAACCGAGTTCTTCTTGGAAAAGACGAATTCTTTTAGCGGAACATTCTCCCATTCGACAACTTTTCGTCAGTGCAAAATGGACGGATTTGAAGTATTGGGTATCGGTACATATTGTGCGCCATAAATTTGGTATTGAGCATTGGGTGAGGACGCAGCGAACGGATCGAACCGGATTAGATCGCAATGAATTGCCGCAAGGGAACGAAGTAGAGCATGAGATTCTGGCGAATGCCCAGGCTATGATTACCATATCGAGGAAACGCCTCTGCAATCAGGCTTCGGCTGAAACACGGGAAGCGTGGACTGGAATCGTGGATAGCATCAAGGAGATGGAACCGGAATTGTATGCGGCATGTGTGCCGGACTGCGTATATCGGGGATGGTGCTACGAGTTTAAATCGTGCGGATATCATAAAACGGAAGGTTTTCAAAAAGCGCTTCAAGCATATCGTGAAGGAATCAACGAATAAGACAGCCGAAAGGCTGTTTTTTGCATAAAAGGGAAAAGGGAATGGTATAATGGAAAGAAAGACAGAGAGAAATCGGAGGAATAAATGATTCATTTTATTGCGGTTATTGGCCCTAGCGCTGTAGGGAAATCAACGATAAAAAACCGTCTTGGTTATCACGCCGTGACGACGTGGACCTCGAGGCAGCCACGCAATGGAGAAAAGCACGGCATCGATTATTTCTTTGCAACGTCGGAGGAAATGCTGGAGAAAATGGAGTCTGGTTTTTTTCTTGAGATGACGGAGTATGATGGCAATTATTATGCGACTAGCTTGGAATCCTTGGAATCCATTGTTCAAAAAAAAGAAACCGTAACGGTTGCGGTTGATCTTCATGGAATTGAGGAGTTGAAGAAGCATTTTGGGGAACGTGTGCTGGCATTGGGTCTATATATCTCGAAAGAGAGCTGTCGGAATCGCCTGAGAGAGCGGGGCGAAGGCAGTGTGGAAGAGCGCCTGAAGAATTACGGGGATGAAATTCGGGGATTGTTGACCCATAGTGATTTGATTGTGAATAACGAGAAGAAAAATTGGGGCCGGATTCCATTGATTCTTGATGGTGTGCGGACCATGGTGAAGGATTCAATGGAAGAATAGAAAGGGGTCGGTATGCCATATTCATTGAAAAACAAATTGGTGGTAGCAATTTCATCGCGTGCCTTATTTAATTTGGAAAGGGAAAATTTCATTTATGAGAACGAGGGGCTTCCCGCGTATACGGAACATCAAATATCTCATGAGGACGAGCTTCTTAAGCCGGGGACGGCGTATTCCTTGGTACAAGCCTTGTTGGATTTAAATCATATCGAAAAGGAAGCGCAGGTTGAAGTAATTATTCTGTCCAGAAACAGCCCGAGTACGGGTCTGAGGGTTTTTAATTCCATTGAGAAAAAGGAGTTGAATATTAAGCGTGCCGCCTTCACAGGAGGGGAAAAGATTTCGCAGTACTTGGATGCATTGAAGGTGGATTTATTTTTATCCAAAAACAAAGAGGATGTGCAAGATGCCATTGATGCGGGTTTTGCGGCGGCGCTTCTTTACGATGCACCAGAGAATTTTCATCCAGATGAAAATCAGATCCGCATTGCCTTTGATGGCGATGCCGTGATTTTTTCTGAGGAGTCTGAAGCAATCTACAAGGAGAAAGGGCTGGATGCCTTTGCAGCCAATGAAAAAATGCTGGCGGATGACCCGCTTTCTAAAGGACCATTTGCAAAATTCTTACTGACTTTGTCAAAGATTAAGAAAGAGGAACCAAAACGGATTCGCATTGCTTTAGTAACATCTCGCAACTCGCCTGCGCATAAGCGAGCCATTCTAACTTTGCGAAAGTGGGGTGTGGATGTAGATGAAGCATTCTTTTTAGGCGGTGTTGGAAAGACTGAGATTTTGAAGTCTTTTAATGCGCATATCTTTTTTGATGATCAAGAGATTCATTTGGATCCTGCAGCGGGAGAAATTCCTTCTGGCAAGGTTCCATATCCATCGGATTCCAAACTATCTGTGAAAGAGTAGAGTGGTGAAGAAAGAAGGGTGAATATGGGTTATTTAGAAATGATTGAACGGTTTGAATCAAAAAGCGAACAGGAAAAACGCGATCAATCCTTGATGCTGGAACAAATGGGATTGATCGGTGAGTTGATTTTGACAAGAGAAAGTGAAACGGCTCATATGACGAGTTCGGGCGTGGTCCTAAATCCTACAATGGATAAGATGTTGATGATTCATCATAAGATTTATGATACTTGGGCATGGACTGGTGGACACGCTGATGGGGAGGATGCTCCCTTAGAGACCGCAATCCGGGAAGCTCAGGAGGAAACTGGGGTTGAAAAGATTCAACCGCTAAGCACAGAGGCGGCATCGATTGAAGTGTTGCCTGTTTTCGGGCATCAGAAAAACGGGCGGTATGTTCCCACCCATTTGCATTTCAATGTGTCATTCGTGCTGATTGCGCAAGAAACACAATCTCTGATTCTGAATGAAAAAGAGACCAACGGGGTTCAATGGGTACCGGTTGAGAAAATCGGTGAGTATTCTAATGAACCGATGCTTGTTGAAATTTATCAAAAAATCATTCACTATGCTCAGTCGTTCTAGTAAAGCAGATGCGAATTGAGAGAGGTGAGGAGGAGGGCGTATGAGTCAGATCATTGATTGCACGCACGTCATTCATGAAGGCATGCCGGTATATCCGGGGACGGAGGGACCGATCCTTTTGCCAGCCTGCACTATTGAGGAAGTGGGATTTCGAGAAAAGAAGTGGACCATGTACTCCCATACAGGCACCCATATGGATGCACCGGCTCATATGATCAAGGATGGAAAGACCCTGGATCAATTCTCAGTCGAGAAGTTTATGGGTCGAGGAATGGTGTTGGATGTGCGGGAATGTACGGCGAAGGAAATTCCTTTGGCGCGGGTCCAATCTTATGAAAGTACTTTGAAGGAGATTGATTTTGTTTTGATTCAGACGGGATGGGAAGAGTATTGGGGCAACGAGCGATATGTTAGCAGTTTTCCCGCCTTGTCGGTTGAAGCGGCGGAATATCTGATGCAATTTGATTTGAAAGGGATTGGTGTTGATGCGATTTCCATTGATTTAATGGATACAGAAACCTATCCCATTCACGAGATTCTTCTCAGCAGTGATCTGGTAATCATCGAAAACTTGAAAAACCTGAGTATGATTACAGGGGACTTTTCCTTTCAGGCATTACCGTTACATGTAGTGGATGCGGATGGGTCGCCGGTTCGAGCGATTGCTGTGATTGAATAATAGAAAGGAGACTTTTCATGAATATTGGGTTTATGATCCAGAATGAATCGATGCTGCCCCATGGGAATCTTTTGATGCGGAGTCTGGAGAAGACAAAATATGAATCCGTGCGGATCATGGTGCCGGAGACGGAGATGGATTGTGTGCAGAAATTGCGCGTTGCATATCCGGATTCTAAAATTTTGGTAACCCCTTTTTCGATTCCCGAACGATATCGAAAGTTCCCTTTTGCCGATAAATTATTGGGAGCGGCCGAAGCGGAAGCCTTGGTAGAGGGAACTCTCTTGTGGATGGATGCGGATACGATTGCTTTTCAAGATTTGAATGAACTTGACTTGAACGAGAAGACGGTCTTCGGATATCGCCCGGTGGATAAAAAATTAATTGGCTGTGAAAAAGGGGAACCATTGACTGCTTTTTGGCAGCAAATTTATAGTGCGTTTGAATTGGATGATCATTTTCCGTCCATGAAAACAGGGGTAGAGGAACTTGAGATTCGACCGTACTTCAATGCGGGATTTTTCATTCTACGAACTGAAAGAGGAATCTTGCAGTTCTGGAGAGATCGTTTCTTTTCGATTATCGAGCACGAAGCGATGCATGCTTATTTTGAGGAGCACGTCCTCTTTAAAATCTTTATCCATCAGGCGGTACTTACGGGTGCGATTCTGGCAAGTACAACAGTTGCTGAGAGACAATTGTTGCCTGAAACTGTGAATTATCCCATCTACTTTCATTCGCAACATCCGATCCATGAGTTGGTTCGAACTTCAGATGATTTGATCTCTTGTCGATACGATACCTATTTCAATCAGGAACCGGAAGAGCAGGACTTTTTTTTCTCGGACTCGGTGAAACCTTGGATTGATGCGGAAGCCTTGAAACTTGGATGGTTTTACGAATAAATAAGCACGCCTTAAGGCGTGCGTATAGGATATAGAATATAGAAGGATCCGAAAAGCCAGATCTGTTATCTGATTTTTGGATCCTTTTGCGTTCTGATTTTTTATACCAAAGATTTGTTTGTCCATTTTTTGCTTCGCCATCGCAGGAACATGGAAAAACCTCGGATCCATTCATCCAACAGAAAGCCAAACCAAAATCCCGGCAGTCCGTATCCGAGGACGACGGCAAAGAAGTAGCCGCCGGCGACACCAAAGAGCCACATTGAGATCATGGCCATGACCACGGGAAAGATGACATCGCCCGCACCGCGAAGACCGTTGATAAAAATGATGTTGAAGGTACGACCGGGTTCCAGAAAGGCATCCACAGCAAGAGTCGCGGCGCCTATGGCGATGATTTTTGGATTGTCCGTATAAATGCCGATCAGGTTTCCCCCGAAGAGAAAAAGAACAAGTCCTGTTCCCAATGACAAGAGAAATGAGATTTTAAAATTACGGAGACCAATTTCATAGGCTTCATCGATTCGTTTTGCGCCGACAGCCTGTCCGATCATAATCTGTGTGGCCTGCCCGATGGCGATGGCGAATAGAAAGGCGAACCAGCAAATGGACCAGGCGTAGGTGCGCGTTACATAGGAGACTTCTCCGAGAGAAACGAGGATCAAGGACATAACAACCGTTTGAGAAACGGAGTACGACATGCTTTCCAAGGCAGCTGGAAGTCCGATTTTCATCAGATTCTTAAGAACCTGTTTGGGTTTGTCAAAGATATGCCGAAACATTTCAACGGGAACCACTTTTTTAAAGAGGAAAGTATATGCGACGACGGTCGCAAGCAAGCGACTGACCGTTGTTGCGATAGCAACCCCTTGTGCGCCCAGAACGGGGGCGCCAAAAAGACCGAAAATTAATACGGCATCCCCAAAGATATTTAAGACATTCATTCCGAGACTGATCAACATGGTTTGCTTGGTGTATCCGTGGCTGCGAATGATCACGGCCGCGGTATTTAAAAGTGCCTGTAGGAACAAGGCGCCGCCAACAATCTGAATATAATCAGCTGCATGTTCCATTAGATCTGGGGTGACACCCATCAAAACCAGGATGTTGCGGCCCCAAAACAGCATGGGCAAACTAACAGCGATTCCTAAGCATAAATTCATTACAATGGAGACCGAACTGACGCGTTCGATTTCCAGCTTATTTTTTGCCCCAACATTTTGTGCGACCAAGACAGCGGTTCCAGCTGAAATGATGGCAAAGATCAGGTTAAGATTATTGATGAGTTGATTGGCGGCGCCAACGGCACCGGCAGCCAGGTCGTTGTATTGGCTGAGCATATAAATATCAGCCACTCCAAGGAGCATAAAGAGCAAGGTTTCTATAAAAATCGGCGCGGCGAGCCGAAAGAGTTGTTTGTTTGTTGACATCGGGATTCCTCATTTCTGTTAGTTGTGTAGACAAACAATTATACGGTTTATCTCAAGAAAGGACAAGCCAAAATATAATCGGAATGCTTCATTTATACCCATACGAGGGAGTGGTCGTTCGGAGATTGTTATTTTTTGGGTGAAAATGGGGTAAAAAATAATGAGAAGGGACGTGATGAGATGTTACTATTGGTTTTTTTATGGATGCTTGTAATCATACTTGTGTATTTGCTACTTATTATTTTTTTCCCGGTTATGCGAGAACCGGAAATCAGAGCGGGAAATCGAGTGGAGGAGAGTGCGCCACCTGAAAATCGTGAAGAGATCGAATATCAGGTGGAAGGGGATGCTGTTCGTGGTTGGCTCTATCTGCCAGAAAGAAAAACGAAGTTGGCGCCTTGCGTGATTCTGAGCCATGGCTTTGGCGGAACCAAGGATGCGCTTCTGGAACGGTATGCTTTCCAATTTAATGAAGCCGGTTACGCGGCGCTTACTTATGATTACCGCCATTTTGGAGAAAGTGACGGGGAACCGAGGCAGTTCTTTTCAGCAACAAAGCAGGAAGAAGATCTTCGAGGGGCGATTTCCTATGCTCGGGATCGAAAGGAAATTGACTGCAAGCGGATTGTGCTTTGGGGAACCTCGGCAGCAGGAGGATATGGCTTGGTCATTGCGGCTGAGGATCCAACCATCGCGGGCGTAATCGCGCAGTGCCCTGCTCTGGATAAAGATATCGACGGAAAGGTTGCTCTGGAACGGGAGGGTTGGAGATTCTTTCTGAAACTCTTTGTTCATGCGCAGCGTGATCGGGGGAGAGGACGTTTGGGATTATCGCCTCATTATATTCCTATCGTTGGAATGCCCGGTGAAACGGCCATGTTAACAGCGCCCGGTGCTTATGAAGGGTATCAAGATATCCTTCTCAATTCGCCGACATTTCAAAATCGAGTCTGCGCACAGGTGTTGTTTACTGGACAGGGAGAGAATCCTTCTCTTTTCGCTGCACATGTTCGTTGCCCAACACTGATTTTGGCTTGTGAGAAAGATATTCTTGTCAGCATGGAATCGGTTGATAAGGTTGCGAAAATAATGGGGGATCGATGTCGCGTCATTACTTACCCCATTGATCATTTTGATATTTATCAGGAAGAGGATTTTGAACATGCGGTTGATGACATGCTTGCATTTATAGCGGGAATCGTCTAGTTCTGCGGTTATTCTCATGTTTTCCGCAAGAATTGTCCGGTCGTCTTTTCTTCCTTTCAATATAATGAAGGTGACTTGAGGAGGGATGTGTGATGCGGGAAGTGATGCAAGCGGTTGTTAACTATGTCGAAGAGAATATTGAAGACCCATTGACCTTGGAGGACTGCGCTGGTGCGGTGGGATATTCGAAATATCATTTGCATCGGCTGTTCCAGTATTATACAGGAGAATCCTTGATGCGATATGTGCGGAAAAGAAAGATGATGCATGCTGCGTTGCGGATTCGCCGCGGAGAACGCATGATGGATGTTGCACTTGCGCTTGGATATTCGTCTGAGCGGGCATTTTCGAGAGCGTTCCGAACGGTGAATCAATGTGCTCCCAGTGTGTGTAAGAAGCGATCGATGCTTTGGCTTGAGCCAATTGTCATCGAAGAACTAGAATCTTTGGGAGGGAGAAAGATGGAGAACTATTTAAGTGAAGTTTTCTTTGAGACCTTGCCGGATTTGACGGTGGTTAGTGCAGTGGTAATCAGCAAGAACCCGGAGGAGGAAGTCATTGCATTCTTGGATGATTGGATGGAAAAACATCCAGGATTGAAAGCGGATCGGCGGTTTGGGTTCGATGTTCCCGTATCGGCAGCGCAACAAGATGAGGGATTACGCGGATATGAGTATTGGATTTCAGTTACTGGGGAAGTGAAAGTGACCGACGGAGTGTCAATCAAGACGGTTGCCGGCGCAAAATATGCGGTGATTCGGATTGCGGATCCATTTTCAGATCCCTTTAATCGAATCGGAAAGGGGTGGGGCCGTTTGGTGCAATGGGTCAAAGAAAATGCCTTGCCGGAAGAACATGCCCAGGGCGTACGGTATTGCTTGGAAGAAGTAAAAGAGATTGATGGTGAAAAGGTGATGGATATTTATATGGCCATTGAATAAGGAAAGAAACACGCTTTGATCAGGGGCGTGTTTTTTTATACAAAAAAATTTGTGGTACAATTGGACATAATAGGAAATTCATTCGTTATATAAACAGATGGAAAGGAAGGGCGTAGAAGATGTTGAAATTATTAAAACAGCTTGTGAAAATTGATTCTTCAAGTCAAGAGGGAGCAAACCAGGCGGTGGAACTGGCAGCTGATTATTTGAAGGCGCATGGCGTGGAAGGAGAAATGCTGACCTGCGAGGGATGGAAAAGTTATGTATCTGTCCTTGGGAAAGGGGAAAAAACCCTGATTTGGAATGGCCATTTGGATGTGGTTTCTGGTCGTGCTGATCAATTTGAACCGATTGAACGAGAGGGAAAATTGATTGGACGAGGCACCGCCGATATGAAGGGCGGTTGTGTTGCTATGATGGAAGCCTTTATTGCCTTGAAGGATCAGCCTCTTTCCACAAAGGTGATGCTGCAATTGGTTCCCGATGAAGAAATTGGCGGGATTCATGGAACCAAACATTTGGTTGAGCAGGGCTATCTAGGTGATTTTGTCATTTGTACCGAACCCACGCAAATGAAAGTCTCTTTGCAGGCGAAGGGGATTTTGCGGGTGCTCGTTCACAGTTCAGGAAAATCAGCCCATGGAAGTCGTCCTTGGGAGGGCGAAAATGCCATAGCCAAAGCCATGGAAAATGTGGAGAGAATCAAAGCGTTGCCGATTCTGAACGAAGGATCCGCTTTCTATAAAAAATCGTCGATCAACTTAGCCTTTATACGCGGGGGCGACATCTATAATCGTGTGCCGGATGCCTGCACTCTTGGATTAGATATTCGGTATGTACCGCATTTGAATGCAGAGGCGATTGTTGCTGCCATCGAAGAAATCGTTGACGGGAAGATTGAAATCGAAGCGATGGAACCTGGTGTATGTGTCGCGGAAGAGGCGGATGAAATTCAACAACTGAAGGATTCGATGTCAGTTGTATCACCAGAGTTGTCATTGGAAACGACAGCGCAGCATGGCGCATCGGATGGAAGATTCTTTTCGGGACAGGGAATTCCGGCAATCGAGTTTGGTCCAACGGGAGCGGCGTGGCATGGGGATCATGAATATGTCGAACTGAAATCGATCGAGCAATTGCGCGACATCTTGATACACTATGCACTGCACTTTACTTAAAATGAGCAAGTCGAGAGGGTATTGATACGATTTCTTTATTCAAGTTCGGGTAAAAGAATTTATAAGAAACGAAAAGAAGGTGAAAGCATGTTTCGTGAATTAATTAGTATCTTTTCTCAATACAAGGGGCTGTCTCGTTCCGCATATGTCATTTTTATCGCTCGCATCGTCACCAATATGGGGGCGTTTATTTGGCCGCTTTTAACCCTGATCCTGTCTCGGAAGATCGGGTATTCGGTCACGGAAATTGCGATGTTGTCCGTGATGATTGGATTGATTTTTCTGCCGGCGAATATTATCGGCGGGAAATTGGCGGATAAGTTCAGTCGAAAGAAAATCATTATTATTTTTGACATCATCAGCGTGGCGTTTTTTATGGCCTGCGCAGCGGTTGAACCGGGCAATCTGATGACATTCTTCTTTGTGATGGCAGGACTGTTCGCAAATATGGAACATCCGGCATTCGAAGCGCTAATTGCGGATTCAACCAAGCCGCAGGAGCGGGAGAAGGTATACTCGCTCTCTTACCTAGGACATAATCTTGGATTTATGTTCGGAGCTGCCATTGGCGGCATGCTCTTTGAGAACTATTTGTCCTTGGCATTTGTCTTGGATGGGATTACGACGATCAGTTCGACTATTTTAATTATTCTCTTCGTGAAAGTACTGAATGTTGATGACTTTGAGGAATCGGAACGGAATGAATATGAAGACCATGCCGAAGAGGGTGTTACGACATTCCAAGTTCTAAAGGAACGGAAATCCCTTTGGATTCAAATCGTGGTTGCCATGTTTGCAGCCTTTATCTATGATCAATGGTCCTTTGTATTGCCGCTGTACATGGAGAAGATTTATCAGGCGGAGGGTGCCACATACTTTGGATTGATCGCAAGTTTCAATGGGTTGATTGTCATCATCTTTACGCCGATTATGACGCGGGTTTTTACCAAGTGGAGAGAACTACGCAAGGTGATGCTGGGACTTGCCTTGTATTCCTTTAGTTATTTGATTTTGCGGGGTGCCGAGGCCTATTGGATCTTCTATGTGATGATGTTTGCTTTTACTCTGGGCGAGATTATTAACATGCTGGGATCGGCGCCGTTTATCAGTCGTCGCGCGCCGGCATCCCACCGGGGCCGGGTGAACAGCTATCGCGGTATTGCTTATTTTGTAGGCGGTATGGGTGGCCGCGTTGTGATGGGCTTTTTGATTCAGCGATATTCCTATGCGACTGCCTTTACTTTTTTGAGTGTTGTTGGTATTGGCGTTGTGATGCTGGTTGCCTATAATTATCGGGTGGATCAACGGATTTTTCCAAAGCTCTATCAAATCCCAGAAGAGAAAGTTGACGAAGAAATTCAGGAAGAAATCACTTGACACAATCCCTTTATTGCTTTACACTACTAAAGTAACAGGAAATACGATGAGAAGATCAAGTAGAGACAAGATCGCTTTTGTAGAGAGATTCCGGTTGGTGAAAGGAATCAGAGCAATTGTCTTGAACACCTCTTTGAGTTGGGCACCGAAATCCTTAATGGAGAGTAGGCTGTACCCGGGCAAGCGCCCGTTATCCCGCGGAAGTGTGATCGCACTTCATGAGGTGGTTGCCGCGAGGCAATCATAAAACAAGGTGGAACCACGAGAAATTTTCTCGTCCTTCGTATTTCGGAGGACGAGTTTTTTATTTTGACTAAAGGGAGAGAATAAAATGAAAAAGATGATGATTTTGGGTTTGGTAGCATTGATGACAATGGGTGTTTTTGCAGGATGTGCAGCGGAAAAACCAGTGACGGAAGCGCCGGCGGCAGAGCTTACCGGTTATGAAGCCTTAGTAGAACGTGGATATGTAATTGTTGGTTTGGATGATACCTTTGCTCCATTGGGATTTCGAACAACAGATGGCGAATTAGTTGGATTTGATGTAGACTTGGCAAAAGAAGTATTTGCTCGTTTAGAATTGGAAGTACAATTTCAACCAATTGACTGGTCGATGAAAGAGACAGAATTGAATTCTGGAAATATCGACATGATCTGGAATGGATATACGATTACACCGGAACGGGAAGAAAAGGTTGCGTTTTCAAAACCGTACTTGAAGAACCGTCAAGTGATTGTGGTATTGCCTGAATCAGGAATTGCAACGAAAGCGGATTTGACTGGCAAGAATGTTGCCTGCCAGAGCGAGTCGAGTGCATATGCGGCAATTGTAGCGGATGAAGCCTTCACAGCGGCATTGGATGGCGGAGCGCCAATTGCATTTGATACTAATAATGAAGCGTTTATGGATTTGGAAGCTGGACGTGTAAACGCCTTGGTTGCAGATGAGATTATGGCCATGTACTATATCGGTGAAAAAGGCGTTGAAAACTATATCGTATTGGATGAAGACTTTGGCAAGGAAGAATACGGCGTTGGATTCAGACAAGGCGATTCAGAGTTGGTTCAAAAAGTGAATGAAACTTTGGATGCGATGAAAGAAGACGGAGCGGCAGCGAAAGTTTCCACGGTTTACTTCGGCAAGGATATTGTAAACAAGTAGAGAGAGGGTTGAAACGATGGGTACGATTTCGGAATTGATGGGGAATACGGTAGAGTTGCTGAATTATGTTTTAGCTTTATTGCCTGCCTTGATGAGTGGGGTTGTCATCACGTTGAAGGTATTTGCTTTCACCTTGGTTCTCTCCATTCCATTGGGGATCCTAGTGGCACTGGGACGCTTGTCACGGTTGAGGATCATTCGACGGTTGGCCCAACTTTATATTTGGGTAGTACGGGGAACACCTTTGCTTTTACAATTGATCTTTATCTTTTTTGGTCTTCCTATGATCGGCATCGTTTTTTCTCGATTTAATTCCGTGATGATTGCTTTTTCTTTGAACTATGCAGCTTATTACGGTGAGATTTTTCGCGGCGGGATTGCATCCATTGATCGAGGCCAGTATGAAGCGGCCGAGATGTTGGGCATGAGTAAGCGGCAAACATTTTTGCGAGTGATTTTACCGCAGGTGATCAAACGAACTTTGCCGGCAGTTGCCAATGAGGTAATCACTTTGGTGAAGGACACTTCCTTGGTGTATATTCTTGGATTAAGCGAACTTCTTCGCGCGGCGAAGATTGCTGCAAACCGGGATGTAACCCTTGCGCCCCTAGTGGTGGCAGGTATTTTTTATCTAATATTAACGGCCGTTTTTACCAAGGTGCTTCAACAAATGGAAGAACGCTACGCGTACTATGAATAAGGAGGAAATATGGTTTTACAAGTGAAAGGCATTACAAAACGCTTTAAAACCCAAATCGCCGTAAAAGATTTGAGTTTCTCCTTGGCGGAAGGCGAAATTTTGGCGTTGATCGGGAAGTCTGGGGCTGGAAAGACCACGGCGCTCCGATGTATCTGTGGGTTGGAACGTGTTGATGAAGGGACGATTGTAGTGGATGGCTTGCCGCTTTGTACGGAAGGCATTTATGTCGATCAGAAAGAGGTGCGAAAGGTACGGCAAAAAGTGGGGATGGTTTTTCAGAACTTTAATCTCTTCCCGCATCTTTCGGTTTTAGAGAATATTATGGAGTCGCCAGTCCGTGTTTACGGCATGGGCAAGGGGGAGGCCAAAGCAAAAGCGATGGATTTTCTTCAGAAGTTGGATTTGGCGGAAAAGGCGGATGCGTACCCGCATGAATTGTCCGGCGGCCAAAAACAGCGGGTTGCCATTGCAAGGGCTTGCGTACTGGAACCAAAAGTGATCTGTTTTGACGAACCCACCTCGGCTTTGGATCCGCAACTGAGCGAGGAGATTGCGTATGTAATCAAGGATTTGGCGAAGGAGCGGAATCTTTCCGTTTTGATCATTACCCATGATATGAATTTCGCGAAACGGACGGCAGATCGCGTGATCTTTATGGAAAATGGAGAAGCTGTGGAAGAGGGAAGAACGGAAACTCTCTTCGAGGATATTTCCAATGAACGGATTCAAAAATTTATGTCAAATTAAATGGAAAACCCTGGAGCGCATGGAAACAACATGCGCTTTTTTTGTGCGTTGAATTAAGCCTTTACTCCACATATAATAAAGGAGCCATCTATTTGGGTATGGATGAAAAGACAGGGCATGCATGTGATGATGTGAATCCATAAGGAGGAAAAAGTTGAGTAAAAGCTGGGACAAGAAGCTAGTGGAAATATATGTAGAAATGACGCGGGACTATCAAGGTCCTTTATTGATTGATTGGATACTAGAGTATGTAAAACCAGGTTCGAGTGTTTTGGAATTGGGCATGGGACCAGGAAAAGACTTGGAGGAGCTTCAAAAGTATTATCGTGCGACAGGGTCGGATTCCGCGCCGGATTTCTTGCACCGATTCCGCGCCTTCCATCCCCATGCGGACGTGATCTATATGGACGCTGTAGCCATGGAGACGGATGAAAAATTCGAATGCATCTGTTCCAATAAGGTCCTAATGCATTTGACGCGTGAGGAGTTGAAAGACTCTCTTCGAGAGCAGAACCGTGTATTAACGTCGGACGGTACGCTTTTGCATACCTTTTGGTCGGGCAGTGGAGAAGAAGAGCATGAAGGGATTTTAACGGTATCCTATTCAAATGAAGAATTGAAAGCGATCTTTCAATCGGAATTTGAAATTGTACACATAGAAAACTATCAGGAAGAAGCCGAGGGAGACTCGGTTCTTGTTGTAGCAAAAAAACGGGGGTAGAAGTTTTTGGGGAGAATGAAGATCATTTTGGCAGTTATGATGATGGCTGTGCTTGTAGCCGGTTGCCAAGTGGAAGCGCAGGGCGTTCAACAGACCGCGAGCCGGCAACCTGGCGAGAACAAAGTAATGGTTGCATCAGATATTCACCACCTGGCGACAAGCCTGAAGGATGATGGAAAGGCCTTTACCAGTTTTGTTGCCGGTGGAGACGGAAAACTCTTGCAATATACCGATGAATTGATGGAGGTTTTTGTCTCAGAAGTAAAAGTGGAAAGACCAGATTTCGTGGTGCTTAGCGGTGATTTGACCAATAATGGAGAAATGGAATCCCATAAAGAACTTGCGGGATACCTGGCGGAAATTGAAGCGGCCGGGATTCAAGTTTATGTCATTCCGGGCAATCATGATGTAAGAAATCCCTTTGCTTTGGGATTTGAAGGCGATCAACGAAAACGGGTTGAATCCGTTGAACCGTCCGACTTTGAGACGATTTATCGTGATTTCGGATATATGGAAGCTATCTCTAAGGATCCGAATTCTTTGAGCTATCTGGCTCAGCCAACAAAGGAGCTTGCCATTTTGATGCTGGATACCAACCGATATGAGCGAAATCTTGAGATTGGCGTTCCCAACGCATCCGGTCAAGTTCGGGAGGAAACCTTGGCATGGATGAAGGATGCACTGAAAATGACAGAGGGAACGGAAGTCATCGCGGTGATGCATCATAATGCAACGATTCACAGTGAAATGTTTGTCGATAATTATGTGATCGACAATACGGATGTCGTGATGCAGGCTTTGAAAGATCAAGGTGTTGAGGTTGTTCTGACAGGCCATATCCATATTCAGGATTTGGTTCAGGATGAAGCAACGGGCATTCACGATCTGACGACAACTTCTATGAGCGTTTACCCGCAGAGAGTGGGCATTTTGACGATTACGGAAGAAGTCTACCGCTACGAAACTGAGGACCTGCCCGTGGAAATCTATGCAAAAGAGCATGGCTGGAAGGATCCGAGTCTTTTGAACTTTGCTGATTTTTCAAAATCTGATTTTGCCGGGCGCGCGAAAGAGATGCTTTTTAGCCAATTGCCGACGAATACATCGGCCGAGGAACGCGAGGCGATGGGAGAAGCAATGGCTGCCTTGAATCTGGCATATTTTGCTGGAGAGGAAGCGGATCAAAAAAGTGCTATCAAGGAAATGAAAGGCTATGCAGCCTTGCGGGAGATCAAGAGTCCGTTTCTGCAGCATTATTTTGAGAGTATTTTACAAGACGAAACCAATGACAATGCCATATTAATTGAAAGAGAGGAATCGTAATGACCTATACACAAGTGTTAAATGAAACCCTATCCATTTATCGAGAAGAGGGAGAAGAAGCAGCCTATGAATTTGTGTCGAAAGAGGCGCAAACTCTTGTTGGGGATTATCCGCAGATTGATAATTTTCGCTATGCCTTGGCAGCTGCTACTGGGAAAAAAGAAGAAGCCATGGCTTTGATGCGGGAAGCGATCGAGAGCAAAGGGTATTGGTATTCGCATGAGTATCTTGAACAGGATGATGATTTGGATACCCTGCGGGGAGAACCGGATTTTGAAAAATGGCTGCTTTTATGTCAAGAACGAGAAGAAGAGGCCTTGTCAAATGCCGAATCCAAGATTTTACTCCTAGGAAACGAGGGAGAGAAAAAGCCTCTTTTGCTTATTTTGCATGGTAACCAAGAGAACCTTGAAATAACAAAACCATATTGGGAAGTGGCAGTCGACGAGGGTTACTTGTTGGCATTGGAGCAATCCTCGCAAATTGAATTTAGTCATGGATACAACTGGAATGATGGTGCCCAGGGCGTTGCGGAAGTCGGAACCTACTATGAAGCATTAAGCAAGGAGAGTCTTGTGGGTGAAGAGGTGTGGATCGGCGGTTTTTCTGCTGGTTGCGGTGTAGCATTGCGCGCGATGCTGGACGGTGCGATTCCTGCAACACATTTCGTCTTTATGGCGCCATGGTTGCCTGAATTGGAAGAATGGAAAGAAGAGTTGTCTGTGCTGGAAGCTGCGGGAGTATCGGGTCATATTTTGGTGGGAGATCGAGATCGTGACTGCCAAGAGGGCGCTGAGCGATTCGCTGAATATCTAAAAGTACTGGGTATTCCGGTAACCTTTGAAAAAATCGAAGGCCTTGATCACGATTATCCTGTGGATTTTCATCAGCGATTGAAATCTTGGTTAGCCTAAATCATTAACGTCGTATTTATCGTTACCGAGAACGAGTGTGGAGGTAGAAAATGAGCAGATGGAAACATGTCGTAGTTGGAGATGTCGCTGCAGGCAGTCTTTGTGCTGCCTTTCAGTTGGATCAACAGAATGCCACTCTTGGGGAAGTCCGAAATTTTCGGGATGATTTATCGATTGGGAGAATTGATCGATTGATGGAAGGAACCGATGAGCGGTTTGCATGGTTTTCACGAATTACGGCAGGCACAGAATTTGGCGAAGAGATAAAAGACTGGCTTTCCCCGTCATTGGAAGAAGCCTATGGCAAGATACTTACCTTCGATCCTCGAGATCGTATTGTTATTTGGCATAGCGGTATTGTTTCGGAGCAAGTTACTTTGCGGTATTTGGTGAGTCGATTAGCGGGCCATGAACTCTGGGAAGTGGAAGTCTTAACGGATGCAACAGGAGCGTGCACACCGCAAGAATTGTTGGAAGCATTAAAGGCGATTCGGCCAATCTCCAAGGAAAGGCAAGAACAATTCCGTAAATCGTGGGAAGTCTTGCTGTTGAGTCAGTCGGTGGTGCGAATATGGGACAACAAACGTATTCGATCAGTTGAGGAAACCTATTATGATCAGCAATTGATTGATGCATCTAGTTCGGTTTATCAGTCTGCGGCGCGAGTCGTTGGAATGGTGATGGGAACAACCAATCAAATTGTCAGCGATACCTTTTTGAATTATCGTCTGCGCAGATTGATCCGAAAGGGCAGGTTGGAGGCAAAGGGAGAGTTAACAACTTTGCAATCTTTTGAAGTGCGGAAAAGAACCTGACCTGTGTTATAATAAGGAGAAATTGTGGAAAAGAGGTGAGCGCTAGTGATATTTCAATTGGATCACTGAGTGAGTTACATAACGGATGGTGCCATGAAACGCATCACCGAAGCCTTTGGTCAAAGGCTACAAGGAAGTGGGATTACACGGATTCAATGGATTGCTCTGTACTATATGAAAACCCATCAATCGATTTCGCAGCGAGAGCTGTCGAATTTGATGACCATATCGGATTCCAGTGCAGGACGATTAATCGATCGTTTGCAACGGGATGGTTTGGTCGATCGAATTCCAAGTCAAACCGATCGACGAGTTACCTTGATTCAATTAACAGAAGAGGGGGATCTTTTGATTACGAGTCTACTTCATGTCGGTGTTGAGTTTAATGATGATTTGATGGCGGGAATCACGGATGAGGAAAAAGAAACATTTGAACGTGTATTAGAGAAGATGACGAATAATACAATGGAAAGGAATGCAAAATAAGCATTCTTTTTTTTTATAGAAATTGTTTGAAATTTAACGAATTCTTTGCTATACTTAACATCAGCATAGCAAATAAAATTTTGGGAGGATTCAAATGGCTTATAATGTACGAGAAATGTTGGAAGGTTTTACTGGTGGACTAGGGGTATTGGCTGAAACAAATCCGGAGCATGTTGGAGCATTTATGGGATTGCTCGGTGCGGCGTATGAACCAAAAGCGCTTGATTACAAAACAAAAGAATTGATGAGTGTGGCAATCGGTTGCTACAATCGTTGTGAGTATTGCATTGTGTATCATTGCTACAAATCATTTGAGGCAGGCGCTTCCAAAGAAGAAATTCTAGAAGCAGCAATGGTTTCAGTAGCTTTCGGTGGTGGACCATCTATGGCCTATACTGTAACTTTATTGAAAGCTTGTATTGATGAATTTGAAGGAGACTTCGAGTAAGAGGTTGAAGTGGGGAATCCCTTTAGAGGGGAGACCCCGCTTTTTTTTCGTATAGGAGGAAAGAGATGAAGCATGATTTAATGATTAATAAACTGCCGGGCCATGAAACCAAGGGCAAGGTTATGGGAATTCAAAAGAAAACTGGTGATGCCATTGAACCTGGAGATTTGATTTTTACGATCGAATCGGGAAAAGGAAATATGGAGTTCTTATCTGATTTCAAAGGCACACTTGATGCTTTGAATGTTGAAGAAGGGCAAGTTGTTAAAAAGAATGAGAAAGTTGGGGAAGTAACTGGTGAGAAAGTCGCTGGGGATAAAGCTGCAAAGCCAGCGGCTGCATCAGCGAAAAAGAAACCAGCTGCAACGGGTTATAGCTTCGGTATTTCAAAGCCGGCTAAAAAGGACATGCATGCGGATCTGGTTATTGTTGGCGGCGGTCCAGGCGGATATGTAGCAGCGATTCGTGGGGCACAAGCAGGTCTTTCAGTCATTCTAATTGAGAAGAACAAACTGGGCGGCACTTGCTTGAATGTTGGATGTATTCCAACGAAAGCTTTGGCAAGCAGCGTAGCGGTTCTGGGTAAGATTCAAGAGGCAGATGAATTCGGTTTTACTGTGCCTAGCGTTGATATCAACATGAGTCGTGTGATGGAAAGAAAAGATGAGGTCGTATCGACGTTGGTTGGCGGTATTGCACATTTGATGGAAGCCAATCAGGTTGAAGTGATTGAAGGAAAAGCATTCTCTATCGATCAAGATACCATTGGTGTGAAAACGAAAAAACTCGATGCTAAAATTACATTCGGCAATCTGATTCTTGCCATGGGTTCTTCATGCTTCTACTTGCCGATTGAAGGCCATGATGATCCGGAATTATTGACAAGTGAAGAACTTTTATCATTAACCGAGGTGCCAAAATCCTTAACGATTATTGGTGGTGGTGTCATCGGTATGGAGTTTGCCTTTATCTATCGCGCACTCGGCGCGGAAGTGAATGTTATAGAATTCTTACCACAAGTTTTGAATCTCTTAGATGAAGATGCAGCTGATGTGATCCGCGAGTCAGCGGACGAGAAGGGCATTCGTCTATTCGAAGGTCATGCAGCTTGTTCCATTCAGACGACTTTGGATGGCCAAAAATTGGTTGTTGTGAAGCGCGGCGAAGAGATGAAATACTTAACGAGTGAAAAGGTAGCCATGGCGGTTGGACGTCGGGCCAATGTGGATGCTATGGATCTTGCTAAGTTGGGTGTAGAACTGAACGAGCGCAAGAATGGCGTTGAGGTTGACGGATTTATGCAAACAAGCAATCCGAAGATCTATGCCATTGGCGATTTGACCAATAAGTTGCAATTGGCCCATGTTGCGTCTGATCAAGGAATTGTTGCGGTTGACCATATTAACGGCTGCACGCAAGAGATGCATTATGAGCACGTACCAAGCGCAATCTTTACCAATCCGGAAGTCGGACATGTCGGCATGACCGAGAAGCAAGCGAAAGCAGACGGAGTGGAGGTCTTGGTTGGTAAATTCCCATTGGCGGCAAACGGTAAAGCCCTGGCTATGGGCGAGCCTGTCGGATTTGTAAAAATCATTGCTGAAAAAGAAAGTAAAATCATCATCGGTGGTACCATTGTCGGCGTACATGGAACCGATATGGTTGCAACGGTTACGAACTTGATTGTCGCTCAAAAAAGTTTGGGAGAAGCTGAGCATGTAATTTATGCGCATCCAACGACAGCAGAATCCATTCATGAAGCGATTTTGGCTTCACAAGGGCGTGCGATTCATTTTGGATAGACGTCGCCTGGCAGGCCGAAAGTTGATTCGGAAGTTTGAGCATGAATTTGAGTGGGGGAATTTTTCTATTCGATATCGTGTTTATGGTGGTCGCATTCGTGCTTGCACAATCATGACTTCCCGCAATGATGTAATTCCAATCATTGTTTTGCAAGAGCGGTTGAGCGATGTCGTTGCATTAGGTAGCACCATGGCGCATATTGTAAATGAAACCATTTCGGATTCTCTGGTTTGTGAGGAGCTTGTTGCTTGGTTGGAAAAAGAAATTACTTTGTAAAGGATGGGTTTTCCCATCCTTTTTTTTGCGCAAATTATGGTAGACTGAAAGAAAAAGGGGGCGATGGGTGTGGAAGTTAAGTTACGGAAAAGAACGGAAGCGGATCAGGTCTTTATGGAGGAAATGCTCTACCAGGCCATTTATGTCCATGATGGGGAAGAGCCGGAACGAACGATTATTCAGTTGCCGGAGTTGAAGAGATATATCGAGAATTGGAAAGAAGAGGAACTCTGTTTAATAGCGGAAACGGAGGGCGGGACGCCGGCGGGGGCATGTTGGTTGAAATGGTTCGATCAAGAGAAGCCAGGATACGGATTCACCCATCAGGATGTGCCCGAACTGGGTATTGCAGTGCTGCCCGAGTATAGGGGAAATGGAATAGGAACTCTGTTGATGAAAGAGATGATTTGTGAAACAACCGAGTTTTGGCCAGGAATTTCCCTGAGTGTTGATCGCAGGAATCCAGCCAACCATCTCTATAAGCGTTTTGGGTTTCACACCATCAAGGAAGATGGCAATACCCTTGTGATGCTGTTGCAATTTGATTTGGCCAAGTCGTTGAAAACCGAGCGACAAAAGATGCTGGATGCGGAATTTTACAATGCGTTGGATCCTGATCTAACAGCAGGGAGATTAACGTCACGGCGGCTGTCGCGAAAATTAGATGCCGCAATCGAAGAGAAAGAATGCGCTGCGATTTTTAAAGAGTGGTTCGGAACAACGGGTGAGAATATTCATATCGAGCCGGGATTTAAATGCGATTATGGATCCAATATTCATGTGGGAGATTTTTTCTACGCGAACTTTGATTGCGTGATCCTGGATGTTTGCGAAGTTCGTATCGGAGATCATTGTTTTATGGCGCCAGGGGTGCATATCTATGCGGCCACCCATCCCATTGATGCGGTTGAACGGAATGCCTGGGTGGAATACGGCAAACCGGTAACAATTGGTGATAGCGTGTGGATCGGCGGTCGTGCGGTCATCAATCCAGGGGTAACCATCGGCGATAATGTAGTCATCGCTTCCGGGTCGGTGGTAACGAAGGACGTGCCGTCGAATGTGGTTGTCGGTGGCAATCCTGCGCGAATCCTTAAGCATCTTACTCCAATGGTTTAAGCTTTCTGATAGATATTCGATCAATACGGTATCTATGTGTTAAGAAAGCGAGGTGGATCATGAAATTCAGCGATTTAGCGGGGATACGGAAGAAATCGACCATTCAATTAATCAATAAGGAAAATCCAATTGAAGATAAATTTGTATTTACTTTTACCATCCCAATAGGATTGACCTGGCGGCCCGGGGAGCATGGGATCTTTCGATTGAAAGGAATCGAGGGGAAAAAATGGCGGGCATTTAGTATTACGACCACACCACTAGAGGGTGTGCTTCAAATTGCAACGAAGATTTCAGAAAATCCAACCCCGTTTAAAGCGCGTCTGCGGGCAATGGAGCCGGGAGATCTTATCAAACTGAGAGGACCATTTGGTTGGTTCACCGTCCAAGACGAGAATTCACCAATTCTTTGCATTGCCAATGGCATTGGCATTACGCCAATTCGCGCTTTGCTGGTATCCCTGAAGGAAAACCGGTCACGGGAGGTGCATCTCATTTATGCAGCGAAAGAGAAGCATTTGTTTCAGGAAGAGTTGGAAGCCGTTTGCGAAGCGAATCCGAAAATTTCAATTTCTTTTGTCCATGATCGAGATGCGGTTGCGACAGAAATCATGGTGCACGCGAATAAGTATGGTAACAATGCCTATTACTACCTCTCTGGTTCTAATCGGGCGAATAAGAGCAACCATACTTTGTTGAAGGAACAAGGGATTCAAGGTTCTCGAATTATTCAAGATCCGTTTTTTGGATACGGGAAAAGGTGAATACATGCCATGAAACGTTCTTTTGGAACAACGAATGAAGGGGAAAAGAAGGTCGAATAGCAGACGAAGAAGTCCTGAGTTTAGGGCTTCTTTTATAAAAGAGCATCCTGTCCGTAGACGTTTTAGAAAAGAGGGAATCGGTTTTGAAAAACAATAAAAGCAAAATGATTGTAGAAGGGCCGATTGGTCGCGTATTATTTGAATTAACGACACCGATGATCTTTGGGATTCTCGGACTGGTAGCCTTTAATTTAGCAGATACATATTTCGTTGGGAAGTTGGGAACGATTCAAATGGCTGCTTTGGCATTTACCTTTCCAGTGGTGCTTGTCTTCAATAGCATCAATCTTGGAATTGGTATTGGTGCATCGGTGGTGATATCAAAAGCGGTGGGAATGAAGGAGCGCGATCGAGTTGTTCGTTTGACAACAGACAGTTTGTCTTTAGGGGTTCTTATTGCTGTGAGTGCATTGATTATAGGCGAATTGACCATTGACCCGCTATTTGGACTGTTGGGTGCCGACAAGGAAGTTATGCCATATATTACCCAATATATGCGTATCTGGTATGCAGGTGTTCCGTTTGTAGTGATCCCGATGGTTGGAAATAACGCAATCAGAGCACTTGGCGACACCAAAACGCCCAGTATGATTATGATGATTGCAGCAGGTATGAATATCATTTTGGACCCCATCTTGATTTTTGGTCTTGGATTTATTCCGTCGCTGGGTGTAGCGGGAGCGGCCCTTGCTACCGTATTGTCGAGAACGGTTACGTTTAGCGTCGCACTCTATGTATTGGGTTTTCGAGAACGAGTGATTTCCTTACGAAACCTCAGGTTCATTGAGGTGTTTGGATCGTGGAAGTCGATTTTATTTATTGGATTGCCAAACGCAATAGCGAAAATGATTATCCCCCTTGGTGCAGGGATTATTACGGGATTAATCGCCGGTCTTGGGACGGAAGCGGTTGCGGGATTTGGTGTGGCAACAAGGGTTGAGTATTTTGCGATGGCTGTTATTATGGCCTTGTCTTCAGTTATACCGGTTTTTGTTGGTCAAAATTTTGGTGCAAAAAAAATAGATCGGATTAGAAAAGGATTTTGGATCAGCGAAAAATTCGCTGTGATTTTTGGTGTGGGAATGTATGCCGTTTTATTTTTCCTCGCGAAGCCGATCGCGAGCCTATTTACCTCAAGTGATGCGGTTTCAAAGGTGATTGTAACCTACTTGAGGATTGTGCCCTTGGGGTATGGATTCCAAGGCATCCTATTAATTGCGAATGGGTCGCTAAACGCTCTTCATATGCCGATTAAGGCATCTTTGGCTAATTTGAT
>JABXKS010000100.1 GCA_013619125.1 Clostridiales bacterium | reverse complement strand
ATACTAGAATTTGTAATAAGGAAAGTTATGAAAACGGAAATAGTGTAACAAGAAATCCGCAATTACCTCAAAGTCCGTGGGGATGGTCAATTGATCCAATTGGGTTACGTGTTTTGCTTAATCTGTTTTACGATAGATACCAGTGTCCTATCTATATTACCGAAAATGGGATTGGTTTGTATGATGATTTTGTAGATGGGAAAATTAGCGATCCGGAGCGAGTTGCGTATTATCGTGAACATATTGCTCAGATGAAGGAAGCGATTAAAGATGGAGTTGATTTACGAGGATATTATGCTTGGGGATCTTTAGATATTGTCAGTTGTTCATCTAGTGAGAGAAGTAAGAGATATGGTTTTATTTATGTAGACTATGATGACTATGGTAAAGGAACTGGAAAGAGAGTCAAAAAAGATAGCTTTGAATGGATGAAGAACGTAATTTCATCCAATGGCGAAGTATTATAGTAAATGTGATCCGCTTGAAAGTGTTTTGCAAGATTTGCTACGGTGAAGTATTGCTGTATTAATCGAGTGCTGTACTCGGTAAAATAAAGCAGTCGTTTCTATGATCTGTTTGGTTTCAAAACTTGTGGGGAAAAACGCTATGCCCTGAAAACGGTAGGCTGTATTACGATAAAACGATGATGGTGTTGATGCTGGAGGATTTGGAGTAGAGGTTGTGCACAACTGGGAAAGACTGTGTATGAGTTACAAATTCAAGCATGAAATTGTGTATAAGAGTTAAAAAATGAAAGGGTGCCGCTTATTTTCAGCGGCACTCTTTGCCGTTATTGCTTTTTAATGCTGAATCTCAATTCCTCTATCATCTCTTTATCATCGTTGACGGAGATGCCCGCAGTAGTCAATAAATCACCAGTGATGGCGGCATTGGCGCCGGACTGAAAGGCACGCCTACCCAAGTCCGCGAATTGTCCCCGTCCTCCCGCCAGGCGAATGGCGGCGGTGGGGAGAATAAAACGGGCGAGAGCGATGATGCGCAAAGCATCATCCTGAGAAATCAGGGGATGAGAGGCCAAAGGTGTACCTGGAATGGGGCAAAAGAAGTTGATTGGGATGGAAGAGACGCTAAGGCTTCGCAAATCCATCAGCATGTCGATTCGATCGGCCCAGGTCTCCCCGAGCCCGAAGATCCCGCCGCTGCAGACGCTTAGCCCTGCAGTCATTGCATCTTGGATGACTCGCAATTTGTCTGTGTAATCATGGGTGGTGCAAACCATGGGGAAGTAATTTTTGGAGGTTTCCAGATTGTTGTGGTAGCGGCTGACTCCAGAAGCTTTCAGCTTGTCAAATTGCTCTCGAGTCAATAGACCGTGGGAAGCGCAGAGGGAGAGGCTTGTTGTTTCCTTGATTTTTGCATATGCCGTGCAGAGCACATCCAATTCCTTATCGGTTAGGCGTTTGCCTGAGGTGACGATGGAATAGCGAAGGATTCCTTTTTCAGCTTGTTCCTGTGCATCTTTCAAAATCTCTGTTGGGTCCAACAGAGAAAAAACCGGTGCATCTGTGTTGTAATGAGTGGACTGTGCGCAGTATCGACAGTCTTCTGGGCATCTGCCGCTTTTACCATTGATGATGGTGCAAAGATCGAAAGCATTGCCCTGATGATGTTGGCGCAATTTGTTGCCTGACTCGGTTAGCCAAGTCAAATCTGCGGTTATTAGTTTTTGGATTTTCTCGCGGGAGAGAGGGATATTTTGAAATGATTTTTCTAAAAGTTCGGGATAGATGTTCATGTTGGCCTCCAGTTTTTGCGGATTAACTTGCTTCTAGGGAAAGGATATCGCGGTTAGCACTTAATGTCAACTCGCAAAATTATTAAAGTTTACAATATAAAAAAAAGAAAGCGCCAGAGTTTAACTGGCGCGAATCAAAACTAGTGGATGTGTTCGATTTTATGATAAATATCCATCGCTGAGTCTTCATGCCCATAACTCATGGCATCGATATCTCTCAGAAAAATGTGTTGTAACCATTTCATGGGTACACTTCCTTTCAATTTAACCTGCCGGATCAATTAACTGATTGTCAATCGATGGAACCACCAACCGATAGCTCTTATTTTTATATACCCACTTGAAAAACAAAACACTATGTTGAAATCGAAAAGAGTGTTTATGTTTTATCGAAGGTGTTCAATCCGTTGATAGAGGTCAAGACCATCGTTTTGGGTGTCGTAGTTAAAGTGTTCCAGCTCTGCTGGGAATAAAAAACAAAAGACTTTCATTGGACTTCCTTTCTTGCCTACAGGGCCAAATACCCAAGATTTTCGTAGGCATATTCTTTGGTTTCCTCCATGTTCAATCGTTCAATAGGTTTAATCTTTCCAAAATTCTTTACAGTTTTCTCCGCGATGATCGCCATCAGGGCTTCAGGCGCTGTAATCACGCCAAAGTTTTCGATTTGCGCGATCCCTTTTGTCACAAGCTCTGGTGTCACCGACTCGTCAAAAACTAGACTTGCATAGTTTTCCATGTGCATCGGGTTTTCCAATTGTGTGAGTTGCGAGGCTGAGAGAATCAGTTTTCCATGATTGGCCCGCTTATTGGATTCAATGGTTTCGACCTTTACACCGGAAGTCAAAAGAGGTTTGAGTTGATTGACGATTTCTTGCCGCGCCCGAAGGGTTTGGCAGCAAATGCTTGCCAAATGTTCCGGTGGCGTAAATTCACTGCCGGTAATGGTCAGAACACCATCCACGGCGAGGGTCTTTTCTGTAATGGCAGCAAGATCTTCGATTGAAAATGTTTCATGGGATTTGTGATAGCGTACCGGGGACTCCAATAACTGTAGCTCTGTTCCCAGATCGAGATGCAGCTTGTTCTTCCACGCGGAAAATAGGTTTTTATCAAGCCAGCAGGAGTCTATGACTTCAATGGAATCAAAGTCTTCTGCGAAAGCGGCCAGGTTTGAATCAAAAGCGCGCAAACGATTGGTGCTGATGCGCTTTGGCAATCGGAACAAGTGCGATTCATTGATCAACAAGGGCTGTTCAAAAAAGGTTGCACCGTTTTCGAAGGCAACCATGCGCCCATTGAAGCGACCTAAGGTCGCAAGCAAACCCTGTAGGGAGGATGGCGCATAGGTGTTGCCGTTGACCACGATTTCGTAAATTTTTTCTTGTAAAAGTGAGTCATTTTCTGTTTGAATGATACAGTCGCCATTAATGATAAAGGCGGTTTTTTCTGGAAGGCTATTTAAGAAGTCATCATCCAAGGTGAGGGAATCCTCTTTAAATACCAAAGGCAATTCCGCTGGAACCTTGATTGTCATGCCGATATTCGAAATGCGGCAGGGTTGAATTTGTTCGAAAGCCTCATCGGTTCCAATCATAAAACCGACATTGCTGATTTCTTTACATTGCTCCAATGTTTCTGGTGTTGTTTTTTGAATATTTAGGATCCCGATATTGGTAAGTTTCATGTTTGTTATTCCTCCTTGAGTAAGAGTTTTCGAATGTTCTGCAGATGGTTTCTAACGGTTGAAGCCGGTAGATTCACTTGTTCTCCGATTTCTTGACTTGTGAAACCGTCCATTTTGAGAGAAGCGATGTGATCCAGTGGTGGCGGCAATTGCGAAAGGGCATCTGCCGTGCAGAGGGCTGACACGAAGGAGGGTTCATACGCATTCGCTTGCATTTGATTCATCAGGTCTCGACCCATTTTGTTTCTTCGATATTCGTCGATGTACATGCGCTTGATGACGGTGAAAAACCAGCCTTTGATTTGATGCTGATTCATCCACTCGAACAGCTCGTCTTGTTCCAAGGCTTTTACGTAAGCCGATTGAACCAGATCCTGTCCCGCTTCGCGATTGCGAGTCAAGCTGACGGCGAATCGAAGGAAATCATGATGATTGTTTTCGTAAACCTGATAGAGTTCCATAAGCCACCTCGTGTTTCTCTCTTCAAATAGATAACGAATGAAGAGGAAGAACTGTCCAAAAAAATAAAAAGTTTTTCTACCTTCATTATACCCAGTATGGATCTACAAGGGGAAAATGGATAGTTGATTCGGATAGTTTTTCCGTTTCGAACGGAAGGAATCTGCATTTTTCGAAAAGAAAGATTTCAGGTATGATTAATGAATGAAAAGAGAAACGGAGGGCTAGCAATGAAACCAATTTTATCGATCGGACACAGCGCCTATGACTTCACCTATCTATTGGAAGCCTTTCCAACAGAGAATTTGAAATACAGCTTGAATAACGGCATTGAAACGGTGATGGAATGCGGGGGCGGCCCTGCGGGGAATGCTGCATATTTGATGGGCAAGTGGGGAGCGGAGGTTTTCTATGCCGGCGTGATTGGTGACGATCCCCAGGGAAAAGCCATTGAATCCGAATTCCAATCCATAGGGGTGAACCTTTCCTACCTGCAATGGAACCGGGGTGGACGAACGCCCTTTAGCGTAATTCTGGCGAATGAGCAGAATGGTAGCCGAACGCTATTCAACCGCACCTTGCCGTATCCGCAGTTGAGCATAGAGTGGGATTCTTCCCTAGAATGGGGCGCCCTATTGATCGATGGCATGGAGTTGGACGCTTCATTGAAAGCATTGGCGGCATATCCCGAGGTGCCCAGCGTTTTGGATGCGGGGTCTTTGGATAGGGAAACGGAAATGCTGGCGCTCTTGGTTAGTCATCTTGTTTGTTCCGAAGTTTTCGCCGGTAGCTTTACTGGGGAAGCCTTAGATACGGAAGAGTCCATCGCGCGCGCTTTTTTACAATTGGAAGAACTGAACACCTCTTGCGTGGTGATGACCCTGGGGGAGCGGGGCAGCGTCTTTCGAAAGGACGGCGAATTGGTGGTGATCCCTGCCATGCGTGTCGATGCCGTTGACACAACCGGTGCCGGAGATATCTATCATGGCGCCTTCACTTTTGGACTGGCAGCGGGATTTGATCTGGAGAAGACGATTCGCATCGCGACCATCGCGGCGGGTTTGTCGGTGCAAAAATTAGGTGCGCGCGTTGCGATTCCAGCATGGAACGAGGTTGAAAAAGGTTTCGCGCAATCATGAGAATAGGAAGATGACAAAAACCGCCTTGAGGGTGGTTTTTTTATGGATCAAATGGACAAGACGGATGTTTAGAAGAGTGGGATAGGGGTGTTGAAAACATGGAGTTCGGCCGAAACGGATGTTTGAAATGGTCGGATACTGCGATTTGATGTCTCATTTTTCCGGGATATGGAAATTTAAGGCCGATAGTGGAAGAGTTAGTGATGAATCGGTGAAACTGATAAACATAATCTTAATATTTTTGAATATTCATAACTTATCTACACGTTTTGTCGTATCTTGCTTAGAGGAGAGAGAGCGGTGTATATAATGAGTGGTAGTATTTTCGTGCAGGTGACGGAAATTTGTCTACTGGTTGGATATTGAAAGGAGGGTAGTTGTGATGAAAAAAGTGATTTTAATGTTGTTGGTTGTCTCTATGATTTTCATGAGTTTAGGTCTTGGATTTGCATGTGATGATCCGGAGCCGGAATGCTGGATGCCACCTCGATGCACGTGCCGTATTGTACATAGACCGTGTGGTCCTTGTCAACCAAAGCCAATGCCTATGCCTATGCCAATGCCATGTCCTGGGCCAATGATGCCACGGATGCCTTAATGTGACTAGATGAAGATGAATAGAAGAGCGATCTTAGGATGGCTCTTTTATTTTGGGGAAAAAAGTTAAAAATGGATTAAGAATCCTGTTTACGATTAGAAGAAAATTAACGAATAAACGGTGAGTGAAGAGTGGAAAAGCCTTTTTTATGCCAGTTGTAAAACGGCAAGTTGTACAGTTTTTTCTATATATGGGTTTTGTGGAAAATTATGAGTGGAATTTCCCCTAGGGTGATATATAAAAATAAACATATGACTAAAATCGCAGTGAATTAAAAAAATAATATACATATTGTTGTCTTTGCCAAAAACATGATGGATGTTGTCGTATTCATATATAGAGATAGGCAATAAGTGCCTGGATCGCAGATCAATTACATAATATGGAAAGAAAGGAGTAAGAAAATGTTGAAGAGAGTATTGCCGATTGCACTGGTCATCGTATTGCTGTTCTCGTCTGTTGCATTTGCAGGAGGACAAGGAACTGGAAAGG
>JABXKS010000099.1 GCA_013619125.1 Clostridiales bacterium | reverse complement strand
GGTAGTAGCATCCAAAGTCTTTCGACATCATCAATACGGTTGAAGGCGCGATTCAATAGAAATAATCCCTCGTCTTCGCCTACGCTTGATAAATGGAATGTGAGCTATATTGGGCGAGATGATACGCCTCCGCTGACGACACTTGATAACATCGACGGTGTTAAAGGTTTAAATGAATGGTATACTAGTGAAGGTGTTGTGGAGGCTGGTACTTTTTATCTGTATCCTAACACAGCCGGAGATGCATTTGAATTGTTCTCTGATGCAGCACACACTACCGCAATTGTCGGAACTGTCGCAGTTAATGAAGCAGCAGATAATATTTCTACAATTGTCTCAAAATACTTAGAGGCTATTTCCACTCCAGCCTCAAGTGCTAATGCAGGAACAGAAATCTTAATTGAATTCATTCCTTCAACTGGCGTCGTTACTGCTTCTTGGTCTTTGTAATTTTAACTGAACCATGGAGATAAAAAAGACCGTTGAAATCGAAGATGCACTTCGCTTTCAATGGTCTTTTTATCTTTCTAATCATTAAGTACAAAACTCCATATCTCTTACCTGTATATGTATTTACTTCAAAAATTTCATGTTCTCTTTCACATCAAACTCCACCACCGGCGCATCAGAACCGGCGAGGACTTCAATACCTCTTTCTTGCATTCCACCCCAATTGTAGGAGGTGGATGCTTTTTCTTTACCAACTCTGCTTTCCAAAATCTTTGAATCATCCCGCCAGAAGATTGGCTGGGCGTAAACCACAATGTTCAGCTCCGCGATTCGATCGAGTTGATCCTCCGATGTGATCTGACAATGCACGATTCCATGTCTCGCGTTTTTTCGCGGGTATTTTTTTTGCGTTTTTTCAATGGTATCCATAGCTTGGTCAATGGCCGCATCGCCAATGGCGTGCATAATTACATCCATTCCCTGCTTGTTAGCCATATCGACGAGTTCTTGGAGCGCTTCATCTTCGTAGATTCTGATCCCACAATTTCCCGGATCATCATGATAATCTTCCCGCATATACGCGGTTCTTGCCCCTAAGGAACCATCTAAAAGTAGCTTCAATGATCCAATTCGAAAGTTTTCAGTTCCCTGCCCCATGCGGTGTCCCTTTTGAAGGAATCCTACCAATTCTTCTTTCGTTTGAAGGAGACACTGCTGAACCACCTTCACCTTGAGTTTCCCTTCGTTGTCCAGTTCCGTATATGCCTGAATAATCTTTTCGTAGTCTCGATCTGAAAGAGCGGTGAAATCGTCGGTGTGGACTTCCGAGATGCCGTGGTACCTCAGATCCCCAATGGCGTCAACTAGCATCTCTTTAATGATCGGCACATCTGGTGACGGTATGAGGGCGTAGAGTTCATTGAGTCCCGCTTCAATAATGGTTCCGGTTTCCCAATCGATATCGGGATGTTGATTCCCTTCCAAGAGCTTCATGGTCGCATCGTTGGCAATAGCCACATGACCGCAGGTGCGCGTAAAGATAATCGGAACCTCCGTGGAGATCTGATTCAGATCCGCCTTGGTTGGGAATCTTTGGTCTGAAAACTCATTTTGATTCCAGCCGCGTCCAAGAAGAAATTCTCCTTGAAAAGTTTTCAACCGTTCTCTTCCCGCCTTGATGCAATCCTCTACGCTTTTCGTCCCATGCAGAGAGACCATGCCTTTTACATTGGCGTAATTCAAGAGATGCATATGGGTGTCCCATATGGGTGGCAATTCCAGATGGGATTTGGTCAGATCCAGGGAATCATCTGAGTTTCGCTTGGCAAATATTGTGCGGTTGTCCTCCGATACACGAATGGTCGAAGTCGGATCTTGCATCAATTGATCAAACAAAACTTGTTCTTCTTTTGTGAAGTTAAATGGTGTCGCTGAAAACATGTCGGTTACCTCCGTGGTTTTCTTTATTATAACCGAAAGTTCTTGGGATTTTCATACAATAAAAAAAGAAAATGGAAGAAAGGCAATTCCCTTTTCATCCCATTTCCCTCAGTTTTCATTCTATTCCCGCCGTCCAAAAGGACACAATTCAGCCTTTTCTTCCATGGTTCTCGCTTTGGCACAACGCCGTCCGCACCCGCGCAAATCTTCTGGGGTCGCATAATTTCCCCCGCCGATTTGAATCGAGTACCCTTGCACAATTGCACTGACCATGGTTTTTCTTGCCCTCTCCAAAATCAGCTGAAATGTTTGTCTCGATACCTGCATATGCTCAGCGCATTCTGCTTGTGACAAACCTTCCACATCTTTTAAGCGCATGGCTTCGAATTCAGCGATGGACAACGCTAAAACTGTGTTGTTTTCACAATGAACTCCCGCCGGCTTATACCGTTCATACGGCGGCAAGCATTCTACTCTTCGACATTTTACTGGTCTAGGCATCACTCTGCTCCGTTTCAAACATGATTACGATTTCGATTTTCCGTATTCCATTTCCATCGCAATCGTTTCTTACTTATAAAATAACCTGATCCAAATCTTTCAAAATTTCATCCACCATTGGTTTCGCATACTTGTCCAATACAGGATCATTATCTGAAAATCCCATTTGTGTTGCTTGCATAACGTCCATTGCCATTGGCAACACACCCAACAGGTTCAATTGCAAATCATCACGGAATCGATCGGTATTCGCATCATACATGCGAATCTCTTTGCCACAATCCGGGCATTCGATATAGCTCATGTTCTCTACAACGCCAATAACGCGCTTGTGCATACGGCGAACCATATGAACCGCTTTCGATACGATCATAGAAACCAAATCTTGAGGTACTGATACCATAACTATACCACTCATTGGAATATTTTGCATGGCTGTAATGGCAACATCACCGGTTCCTGGTGGCATGTCAACAACTAGATAATCCAACTCGCCCCAAACAACGTCTGTCCAAAATTGCTTAACGACATTTCCAACAATGGGTCCGCGCCAGATTACCGGCTGGTCCTCATCTTCCATCAACAGGTTTAACGACATAACTTTGATGCCTCTGGCATTTTCTACCGGAAACATGCCCTCTGTTGTTTGTACAGGGCTTTGTCCTTGTACTTGCAAGAGTCTTGGCATGCTTGGTCCTGTGATATCGGCATCCATAACACCGACAGAATAGCCTCTTCGCTTTAACTCATTGGCAACCAAGGTTGCTACGGTTGATTTTCCAACGCCGCCTTTTCCACTCATCACGCCAATGACGTGCTTGATCTGATTGTTCGTATTAAACTCTACTTGGCACGCCTCTTTTTCTTCTGTGCCGCATTGTCCATTCGTTGGACAAGAATTGCAATCGCTCATAAAAAACACCTTCCTTAGGTAAATTGGCATATGCCATTTATAATGATACGCTTATGCCACTGCCATGTCAACCTAGAGGAAGTGGTTTTCTTCCTAAGTCAGAGGGATGTTCTTTATCCCTAAAGCGGTAGGGGGAATTTCTTGTATTCCCAAACCGCCCCAGGGGAACGGGTTATGTTCCCAAGTTAGGGGGAGTGATTTTCTCCCCAAACCGCGTGGGGAAGTGGTTTTCTTCCCAGCGGCCAAGGAAAAGTGGTCTTGTTCTCACGATTTTAGTTCCCAACAGTCAAAAGTGGATCCGTTCGCTCTCCAAAGTAGCAAACGTAATGAAATGACTATGCATAAAAGAAACAGGCATTCCCGCGAGGATGCCCGTTTCTTTTGTCAGTTGCTGTGCTGATCCAATTTTCCCGTAACATTATAAATAATCCAATTGCATACATTGGTCGAATGATCAGCCATTCTCTCCAGATATTTTGCAATAAAGATAAAATGAATTCCTTGATTTACGTAGGCGGAATTTTGTTTCATCTTCTCTCCCAGTTCCACTACAATTTCATCAAAGGCTTGATCAATGTCATCATCAAAGGCAATGACTCGTTGAGCCAACTCTACATCCCTTGTGATATAGGCTTCAATCGTATCGGCAACCATTTTTTTAATCTGCTCAGCCATGCGAGGGATATGCACAATTGGCTTCATATAGGGTTCATCCGCCAATCTGATGGTATACTGCGCAATGTCGGAGCAATGATCCGCGATTCGCTCCAAATCTGTAATGATCTTCATTACAGAAGCAATGGTTCTCAAATCACTTGCCAATGGCTGTTGGGTAGCAATCAACGATATGCATTCTTTCTCCAAATGTTCCTCTAAGGCATCGATCTCATCATCCCGTTTGATGATCACCGCCGCCAACTCTTTATCCTGATGAAGGAGTGCGGTAATCATATCTTGAATTTGTTCTTCAATCAAAGCACCCATTTGCAAAAGTTCTCGATGCATCAAGCCCAAGGATTGGTCAAAAAGTGTTCTTGTCATTTTTCATATCCTCCTTATCCGAATCGTCCCGTGATATAGTCTTCTGTTCTCTTATCCTGCGGATTGTTGAATATCTTCGCCGTTGCGTCCATTTCAACCATCTCTCCCAGCAGAAAAAAACCGGTTCGATCCGAAATACGAGCCGCCTGCTGCATATTGTGGGTAACGATGGCAATGGTATACTGTTCCTTCAACTCCGCGATCAATTCCTCGATCTTTAATGTAGAGATTGGATCCAATGCAGATGTAGGCTCATCCATTAAAAGAATCTCCGGTTCCACCGCCAATGCCCGTGCGATGCACAGCCGCTGCTGCTGCCCGCCTGACATCCCCATGGCATTCTTCTTCAGGCGATCTTTCACTTCATCCCAGATTGCCGCCCCCCGCAGGCTTTTTTCCACGATCTCATCCAATTGCGATTTTTTCCGCATCCCATGGGTCCGGGGACCATAGGCAATATTGTCATAGATACTCATGGGAAACGGATTGGGTTGCTGAAATACCATCCCCACTCTTTTTCGCAATTCAATCACGTCGATGTTCTTTCCATATATATCAAACCCGTCAATTTCAACTTTCCCCTCTATTTTCACACCCGGAATAAGATCATTCATTCGGTTGATGGTTTTCAACAGAGTTGATTTTCCACAACCGGAAGGACCGATAAATGCCGTCACTTCCTTTTCTGGAATCATCATCTGAATTTCCTTTAATGCCTGAAATTCTCCGTAATATAAATCAAGATCGCGTATTTCAATCTTTGTCTTTCCCATCTGCTCTTTATCCTTTCTTCAATCGCTGCACCGCAGTCTTCGCCAATAGGTTCATCAACGCAACCAGCACAATCAAAATGGTTGCTGTCGCATAGGCGTCCTCAAAGGACAAGCCCTCTTTTGCCAGCATATACAGGTGAACCGACAGCGTCCGACCTGAATCCATAATGGATCCCGGCGCTTTTGGTACCGTTCCGGCCGTCAAATATACCGCGGCCGTCTCTCCGACAATTCGTCCCATGCCTAGAATCACGGCTGTCAAAATTCCTGGAATCGCACTCGGTAGCACGATTTGGACAATCGTCCGAATCTTGGTTGCGCCAAGGGCGAGGCTCGCCTCTCGAAAGGACCTGGGAACCGCCTTCAAGGCTTCCTCTGTTGTCCGAATGACCGTAGGCAAAACCATAATCGTCAGTGTCAACGCACCGGAGAGAATGGAAAACTTCAATCCCAATTTGGTCACAAAGAAAATCATGCCAAACAATCCATAAATAATGGATGGAATCCCCGCCAAACTCTCTGTAGCAAATCGAATCACGCGAACAACGCGAACAGGTCGCGCATATTCCACCATATATATCGCTGCCATAATCCCAATGGGCGTTGCCAATGCCAAGGAGGCAAAGATCGCCCAAAAGGTCGTAATAATCATCGGCCAGATACCACCCTCTTTGGCATCGCCAAAGATAAATTGAAAATCAATTCTCCCGATTCCTTTTCGAACAACGTAGAAAAGAATCCAAACCAATACTGCAACCGTCAAAATTGCAGACAAATAGACCAAACTATTTAAAATTCGATATTTCAGCTTTTTTTCTTTCACGATTCATCCCCCGCCTGATGTGTAATGCGGTTCAACACCAAATTCAATGCCATAATAAAAACAAAAAGGATTACGCCCGTTGCAAACAAGGCTTCCTGATGCAATCCGAAGGCATACCCCATCTCCATGGCAATATTTGCCGTCATGGTTCGAATTCGGTCCGTCAAAGCACCTGGTATCATGGCTGTATTCCCAGCAACCAAAATAACGGCCATGGTTTCACCAATCGCTCGTCCTA
>JABXKS010000098.1 GCA_013619125.1 Clostridiales bacterium | reverse complement strand
TCACCGCTTTCGGGATTGGTGGAGATCTTCCATCAAGGGAAGGTCGTAAAAACAATCAAAGCGAATGGGGCAAGTGAGCGTTTCTCGCTTGGGAATTTCCCAGTTGGCGGGTATTGGGTGAAGACGGATGGTGGTTCTACTGCCTTTGATGTGGTGGAGGATCCGAATAAATATGTGCGATATGGTTTTTTGAGTGATTTTAATCCAACAGACTGTGAAGACCGCAGTGATGTGGAACAGATGAATCGGTATCATATCACTTCGGTGCAGTTTTATGACTGGATGTATCGACATCATAAACTGATGCCGGAGACGGATGCTTTTAAAGACGCCTTGGACCGTCCGGTGTATTTGCCAGCGGTGAAGTCAAAGATTGCCCTTTGCCATGAGTTCGGCATGAAGGCCATTGCGTATGGGGCGGTATACGGAGCGGAAGAGGAATACTTCGGTGTTCATCCGGATGAAATGCTATACAAAGATGAAGAAACCAAATATGATTTGATCGACATTATTGCCATTATGAATACGGAACCAGATTGTTCTTGGACCAAGTATATTATTCAGGAATTTGCTGATGCGATTCGTGTAATGGACTTTGACGGGATCCATATGGACCAGTATGGTTTTCCGAAGTATGCGAAGACCGTTGAAGGCCGGGTTGTCGACGTGGGAGGGACCTTCAATTCATTGATTGACGCTGCTAAATTAGCTGTTAATGAAGTGAAGCCTTCGAACCAGATGTTCTTTAATTGCGTGAATAACTGGCCCATTGAGCGGGTCGCAGATTCATTGATGGATGCGGTGTATATCGAAGTGTGGGATCCACACAGCACCTATCGCCATCTGCACCAATTGGTAAGGGAGTCTCGAATATTGACTGCAGACAAGCCGATTGTTTTGTCGGCGTATGTTCATCCTTTTAATCAAGAGGTTTCCGAGGAAGAGAAAGAAACAGCGGCGCTATTGACCATGGCGACAATCTTTTCATCAGGCGGGTCCCATTTGCTGCTGGGTGAAACTGACGGGGCTTTGGCGGAAGCTTACTATGTGAACCATGGGAAGTATCAGGCATCCTTTGGGGACGAATTGGCACGGTATTACGACTGCATCACGGCCTATGAAGAATGGCTGTTGGATCCTTCTATTATGGATTTGACTGGTTATTTTGTTGGTGGAATCAATGAAGAGCTGATGGTGAAAAACTATCCGTTTTCCGGGGAGTATGCGCCTGAGAAAATTCATGTGCAGTTGACCCGAACCGAAGACACCTATATGGTGCAATTGGTGAACATGTTGGGTGTGAAAGATGATACCTGGAATGTACCGCATAAAAGACCTCTGACTGTTGAAAACATAGAGGTTGAGTTGATGATCCATGAGAGAATCGAATCCATTGTGGTGATCAGCCCGGATGTGGACTTGGAACCGGTAGAATTGACTTACGAGTATGTTGAGCACTCCCAGGGGAAGGCTGTACGATTTGTGGTACCGAAGTTGGAGATTTGGGATCTTGTAATGATAGGTGTATGCTGAAAGGTACCTCTTCACGAGCTAAAAAGAGTAATAAAAAGTCCTGAATTTGTTGAATTCAGGACTTTTTACGTACGTTGATCATTGCGATCTAATTGGCTGTTTTGTGTTTTGAAGTTTTAACAAAAAGGAAATTGCAAGGGTGCATAGAATGACGCAACTCCAAATGATAGAAACTTTAAAATCGAGTGGCTGAGTCAGGTAATTCCTCGTGAACATGCCTTGTAAGGTATTGCCCCAGGCATGCAGCAAGACGCAAGCGATCGTTGACCTTGTTATTTTATAAAGTAGCCCTATGATGAAGCTAAAAGAAATGCAGTACACAAAGAAAGATAAGAAATTCATGTCTGATTGGTTTGCGGATTGAACGAACCAAAGGGGCAAATGCCACAGACCCCATACCACACCAATGATGAATGAAGTAAGAGCAAATGAGAATTTCTTTTCAAGGAGTGGTTGTAAATAGCCACGCCAGCCAACTTCTTCTAGACCTCCGCCCAGTATCATTAATGGGAAGAGTAATAGAAAATAGGTAGGTGGATTTCCTAAAAAGGTTTCGTTAGCTAAGTTGATTAGGAATAGACCTAAGAAAAAGAATGGTGTTACCCAAACAGTCTTTTTAAAATTCGGCGTTTCTAATATGATTTTGATAAACGAAGTAAAATTTGTAAATCGTTTTTGTCGAACCCATAATAAAGCTGAGGCATAAACTGGGGAAAAACCGGCCCCGAAGGCGATCAGTAGGAAGGTTAGCACGATACCAACAGTACCAGTCAGTATTCCTGATAACTCTCCAAGGATGATCAGTCCTTCAATACTCCAAGCAAAAACAAAAACAAGCATGAGATAATTTCTGATTTGAGTAGTTGTATGGTTTTGCATCAGATATTTCCCTCCTTTGATTATTGTTCCAATCCTAAAAAGTAAAGTATCGTTTTAGCAAGAATTTCAAATTGTTCGGTTATATACGTTTCTTCAGTGCTTTCCATAGAAAGAATCGCAGCGTCATTAGCAATTCCATCGATGGCTGATTGTGTAAATTTTAAGAGGTTGTGAAAAGGCACAGTCGGTTTTAGGCGACCATTGTTGATGTTATCCTGAATATAAGCAATTATACTTTGTTGAGCTTTGTTGAGAGTCTGGTGGAAAATCAACTTTTCAACAACAGATTTTTTCTTTTCTGAATCAAAAGCATACATGACAAGTAAACTAAAAAGCATTTTTCCACCTAGCGTATTTTGCAATTCTTTAATATACTCTCCTAAAGATAGTATGCAATCAAATATTGAATTAGCTGGTGATCGCTCAGATTCAATCAACTGGTCTATCGATAAATCTATTTGATTGGTTGGTGTTGCCTGATTGATAGCATCTAAAAAAATCTCATCAACACTTGAGTAATAACGATAGATGCCGCCTTGGCTGAAACCAGTTTTTGAGATAATGTCACGCATAGTTATTTGAGAAAGTGGTTTTTCTTGAAAAACAAGACGGGCGCTTTGAATAATAGTATCTTTCTTACTTGCTATATAGCTTTCCGTAACTTTTGGCATGTTTTACCTCCGATGGACATCTTATAAATGACATGGTGTCATTTATAATGTAACCTTATCACATGAAAGGTGATTTGTAAATATAAAAATGACATAGTGTCATTATATGAAGTGTTGATATGTATTTGGCCTGATAGAATACTATTATTTTGAAGTTTGTGCCTTTAGAAGAGAATATGCCAAGAAGCGGTATGAAGAACTTGTGAAAGAAAAAGGTTTTAATGCAAAGGATTATCTTTGATGAATTGTACGAAGGATAAACCCTTAGATTTCTTAAATAGAATCTAGGGGTTTATTTTGTGATTCGTTGGTGATTACACAATTAGTTGAATTGATCATAAATGTATGATAAGATCACTTTGAATCCAATTACCAATGGTAATTACACGTGGTTATATTGTGGACCAAGGGATGAAATCAGGAGAATATATTTAAAAAGCAACGTATTGTCCAAAAAGCCGGTTTGTTGTATATGATTGGCAGTGTTGCAGGATATTTTATAATAGTTTTAAATCGACGAATGGAGGAATTATGCGTAAGAAAAAATTGGAAAATACAATGCATACTAAATTTGTGGAGGCGATGCTAGCGCTTATTCTTGAAAAGGGCGGTCTAAAAGAAGTGAATTTAAGAATGGTTTCAAAGCGGATTGGTTGTGCACATACGAATGCATATAACTACTTTGAAAACTTTGATGCATTAATTTTTGAAGCCTATGATCGAGCGGTGATTTACTATGGAATTGCAGTTTCAAAAGATGTAGATATGACTCATGATGCGAACCTTGCGTTCAAACAATTTGTTGAAAATATTGTGGAGTTTGCAATCGAGTATCCTGGATACTATCGATTTATAGGCACGGATGATTTTAAAATCGAAAAACTGCCTCACAAAACCATTGAGAAGGCATATCAAATGAAAAATCTTTTTCTAGACCTTTTCTATAGAGTGGTAAAAAAAGACTTAACTCGTGAGAGATCGGATGAGTATGCGAATATATTATTCGCGTATATCGATGGAGAACTATATACATTGATTAACAAAAGAGCGTACCCGGATGAACGCATAGCGGATAGAATGATCCGCAATATAAAAAAGATGATTGAATTATTCATATTGGATAGCGGCAGAGTGATGCGATTTGATGATCCCAACCTTGTTGAAGGTCAAATACCCAAGCTGAAATTTCTGGAGAGCGGTAGCGGCTTGTAACGTTAGATAAGTAATTTAAACAGTACGAGGACGGATATTTTAAGAAGTATAGATGTGTGAGTGAGTTCCTAATAACGAATTTAATGAAAGGGAGAATGTAATGAAAGCGATTGTTTATCATTCATATGGTGGACCAGAAGTGCTTATGTATACAACGTTAGAGAGACCAGCCCCTAAGTCGAAGGAAGTTTTGGTACGTATTGTATCAACTTCTGTGACCCATGGTGATATACGGATGCGTAAGGCTGATCCAGTGCTGGCAAGGTTTCATAGCGGACTATTGAGACCAAAGAAATACCCAATACTCGGATTTGAATGTTCTGGAGTCATTGATGCGATTGGTGCTGAAGTTACGAACTATAGAATCGGTGATGAAGTTATGGTTTTTGCTGGTTTGGGTTTTGGTGCTTATACAGAATACATGACGGTTCAAACTGAAGGTGAATTTACCAAGGGCACTTTGGTTAAAAAGCCAGCCACTATTTCATTTGATGAAGCTGCAGTGAGTCCTACTGGTGGTATTACGGCTATAGGATTCCTTCGAGACCTTGGAATAGAAGAGGCTAAGGGAAAATCAATACTGATCATTGGAGCTTCGGGGAGTGTAGGTTCTTTTGCTGTGCAAGTAGCTAAACACTATGGTGCGATTGTTACAGGTGTAACCAGTACGAAAAACACTGACTTTGTTAAAAGATTAGGCGCAAATCATGTGGTCGATTATAAAACAGACGATTTTTCTCGAAGTGATGTAAAATATGATATGGTGTTTGATGCAGTTGGGCTATATGCTAAATCTGCTTGTAAAAAGGTGCTCAAATTAAATGGAACATACGCATCGGTTAAAGGTAGTGCAAAAAAATCTGAGAAAGCACTTGAACTGCTAGCAGAATTATTAGAGAATGGAACGGTTAAGTCTGTAATTGATAAAACGTATCAGTGGGACGAAATAATAGAAGCCCACAACTACGTTGATCAAGGTCACAAAGTTGGCAATGTTGTAGTAAGGGTGTCAAATGCGTAATTGTACCTAGTCCCATGATTTGATAAAATGGTTCCACTAGTTGTTACATGCACCTATATGGTATGAAAAGGGCCGTTTGGCATCAACTTTGGGTGAAATTCCAAATGGCTCTTTTTTTGTTTTTTCAAATTTATACGATTTACCCTACATTATTAATCCACTTGAAGATAAACGAACAGCTAGTTGTATTATGCAGTTACATCTATGGACTATATCCGATCATACATGAGGGGATGCAAATGAAAACAGAACAATTTATTTATAATTTGAATTATCCGGTTAAGGAAAAAGAACTTTGCGAGCTTGAGGTCAGATCCCTTTTTAACTTTGATTTGAAAGAAAAAGTGTTTTTTGAAAGTAGAAAAATTCATCCTTCTGTAAGTCCATTTTTAAAAAATAGGTTGGAGATTATGTACAAGGCCCGCACGTTATTGGAAATTGTAGAGTTGGTAACTCAAGCTAAAATAGAAGCACCCGATTTCATGGTTAAATATCTGGAATTGGAAGAAAATGAGCTGCTTCTCAAGAATAGACGAGAGAATTGCAAAGAAGTAGGTCTTAAGATCGGGGGATATCCTTGCTATAAGGCACCTAAATATCTATTTGGACTCACGTTTTATAAGGAAAACTGGTACTTTGGAGAATTAGTAGAGAGAAGTCTTCAGTGGAAAGCGCACAATAAGAAACCGAATGCGTTTTCTAGTTCTTTGAGTCTTAATATAGCAAAGGCACTTATTAATATTGCTGGAAATGGCGATACATCTAAACGATTAGTAGATCCCTGTTGTGGTGTTGGAACGGTATTATTAGAAGGTGTTTGGGCAGGTTATGATGTTACAGGATGGGAAATAAATGGTAAAATTGCTGAGAATGCTCGAGGAAATTTGAGACATTTTAACTATGATGTTACGATTACTACAGGAGATATTGAGAATATAAAA
>JABXKS010000097.1 GCA_013619125.1 Clostridiales bacterium | reverse complement strand
ATCGCCACAGACAGATCTGGCCCAAATCTCTCCGAATCAGGGATCCACAGCACCCGCTGCTTGGGTCTTTTAGCGATGATATTCAAGGATTAAAGGTGGGTTGAACAGCTCCACAAGGGGCTCATATCGTCATCGGTATTTCAAACATAGGGACCATGACCCCTGTTCCTTTCTTCAAAAAAAGGAGCGATTCTTTACACCACCCGCCTATAAATACAGCACGACATGCTTAATTTTGATTTGTTCTACAGGCTCAATGGCGCTTTTCAGCGGCCGCTGTTCTTTGCGCTCCAGTGTATTAAAATTATTATACACTACCATCAGATATTTCAAAAAGTGCTGAGTAGTCAGCATCATATTTCTCAAAGTTTGTTCTTGTGAGTAATGAATGTTCAGAATCCAATATAATGACTTTAGCCTCTTTTTTGAGCCTGTCTAACTTCTCAGAATCCATACCGCATATAAATACCTGTGATTTAATAGGAAGGTCATTCATTATAAGTGAGACAATACTTTCATAATGCTTTGCAGCCTGCTCATGCTGATTCGGTGTATCAATAACAAAGGGACTCAAAACTTGTTCACCATAATTTGCAATCAAATTATAAACACTAATATAGTAAGCTAACATAGCTCTCGTGGATTCTGCAGCACCACCACTCTCGGAAACTTTAGCATGATTCAAAGGAGATTTTATTGATGTGCTGTTAACACTAAATGCTTTAAGTTTGGATAGGTATTGAGGAAATATTTCTTTGAATTTTTTATTAACAATTTTTTTTGTTTTCATTGATTCTTTAGTTCGATCTTTAACCAGTTTCTTTTCATCTACATCAAGATCGTGTAATTTTGCAATTTGTAGACTTCGAGTACCTTCTACTTTTTTCCTAACAGACTGTGATGCGATAATATCCAATATTGAAGAAACGCTCCTGCTATCATCTTCTTTATGTGAATATTTTTTATCAAATAGATTGATTTTGTTTTTTAATTCATTAAATTCAATATCTTTCTGATCGATTTTTGTATTTAATGATAAAAATTCTTTAGTAAATCTTGCAACTACATCTTCTGCTTGTTTTTTGTCCTGCAACAGCGAAAACCTACTTGCAATTGAGTTATCATGAACTACTCCACATGTAGGGCACTCTATTTCTTCTTCAAGGGACTCTGCAAACTCGTAATCATTAAATACTTCAGTTAACGACTCTTTTGCCAACAATAATTGTGAACTAATATGAGCTTTTTCCGCTCTTAGTATAGCAATTTCTTCAAACAGTACCTCTTGTTCAAGATAAAGATCCATTGCATCAACTTTAAGTTCTTCTTCTACTTTAACTAATTCTTTTTCATCTATAACAATACTATTAATTGATGAAAACTCACCAACTACAGAAATTGCTGTATCAAATCGTTCAATATTTTTACCGACAACAGATTTTTCATTTTTTTTTCTGTATATTTCTTCAGTAGTATCGAAATATTTTTTATTTAGCATCCCAGTATGATAAGGAATAATTACTTTTGTCCAGCCACTAAATTGCCCTAAATTTTTAAAACTCGACCATGCATTTGCCCAGCTTAGCTTTTGATCAATATAGAACGGTATAAAATAATAAGCTGGGGGAGGAATAACCACTTCATCTTTATTTCGAACAGCTAATAGTGCATTAAAATTTACAATTTGTGAGATTTTGGCTGAAAACGCTCCTCCTGTCCCAGAAAAAAACTGAATTTCCCCTTCACCTTCCTTAAGAAAAAAACTATTGCCCTGCCTTGCAACTTGATATGGCCTACCTTCAACTTCAAAATCTAAAATTACTCGACTATCAAGTGACTTCCAGTTCTCATCAAACTGTGGTTCACAACCCAAGCACCAAAATATATTTTTCACCAAGCATGATTTACCTACACTATTCTTTCCTATTGAAAGGATTAGATTGTAGCTCTCTGAGAATTCGAATTGTGCGGCTTTCTTTCTTATCTTGCTGATTAAGGTTATTTTTTTGAATATCAGAATTTTCATCAGAACCATTCCTTAGATTTCTTATTAACTTTTTATATGCAAAATAATCACTGTTCATATATCAACGCCCTCAAGTAACTCATAAAGAAACGCCCCTGTAAAGGCTTCCGGTGAAGGAAAATAATTCAAAATATCTTTTGTTAATCTTTTTTTTACATCATCCTCTAATCCTTTGGCTTCCGAATGGATTGAAGATAGTTGTGCAATTTGGTGAATTATAGAGCTGGAGACCTGCTTAATCACATTATCTCTACTTGAAAGACGTTTTGTATAATAACGATTAAAACCATTAATTATTTTTCTTCGAGCTACTGATTTCAAATTGTATTCGTTTTTTAAAATTTCTACCACCTCAGTAGTTAAATTTTGATCTGGTTTACGACTAACATATAGATTGATTACAGCGTCAAGTTCCTTGCTTGTTATCGCTTTTTTCTTTAAAGCTGTAGGCCAATCTTTATAATCATAACAATTTTCTCCTTTTCTGTTCAAATCTCTAATTACACATCCATAAATTGAGTTAGCATCATATTTCATTCCAGGTGCAAGCTTGCTTATCAGCGAACTTATTTTTCCTTCAACCACTAAATCAAATCCCTTACTTGGTAATTCAGGAACAACGAATGCTAATTTGGAAACAAGGCCTTCACTACCCTTAATTTTTGAAACACATTCTTCAATTTTATTAAGCTCATCGGCTGTAAGTTCACCAGATTTAATCACCTCAAAAGAATAACCCTCTTTATGAAGCCCGAAGCTATATCCTCCAGTAGATACAAAATTTACGGTGGAAATTTTGTCAGTAAAAAATTTGTTACAAGAACTGGAGGCCAATTTTTCGAGTAATGATTGTTGATTTTTTTTAGATTTGGTGAGGCTGTGAATAGTGTGTTTTTGGGACGTTTCTTTGATTTGATTAAACTCAAATGCTGCTTTTTGGGGAGATAGGCTATCTGCAATAGTTACATCTTCATGCTCCTCAACAAAAATAGCGAATTCCCTGCCATTTTCATGTTCATCTAACATTCGACAGAAGGCCCAATGATACTGATAATTATACTTTCTAAAAGTATCACTACCAGATTTTTCTCGCTTGGGATCACATCCAAGTGGATTAGGCTCTTTTTCTATAGCTTGGACAACCATATTAAATCCGATTTTATAACCATATTGAGGGTAAAAAAGTGTACAATGTTAAGTTAACCGGCGAACTTCAGCAAATCCGAACGAAGTGTTTTAAAAACCTGGTTAGCATATCATTTCGCATATTTTTGGAATAAGTTTGTTCTCTGATTTTGCGCTTTCAATATCTTCAAGTATTTTATCTTTTTTAATTACGCCTTCTGGTGCAATTAATGTCATAGCAACTCTTGAGGCTAGAATCATAGCTTTTCTACCTGGAGTAAGATGCATCATTTGTTCAGATAGCATTTTTACAGAAACTTGGTAACTTGACATAAAGGGTTGTTGTAAAAGATGACTACTATTTATATAGACATAATCTACAACATCTTTTTCTTCAGATACCTCAACTATATTTAATCGTTTTTTATGAAGAACAATTATATCTTTTATTGATGACATGAACTTAACGCAAGGACCTTCAATTCTCATCCATTCTTGAATTTGCGATAGAACTTCATTTGGGTCTGTCGATTCGAGAGCTACTTTGTAATAATTCATACTATTAATATATATAACTGATAGTTGTCCAGAGTGAGATAGTCCTAAAGCTGTGAGTAGCTCCTCATGATTTTTTTCTGTTCTGTCAGATGCAGTTTTTAGAAAAGAAATTAAAGAATCTTGGTATTGAATGTGATGCTGTTTTGAAAATTGAATTCTTTGCTCTTCAATTTGTAGAGATTGTAAACGCAAACCACGATAAAACCAAACTACTGCAATTATTCCGGAAAAAGCACCCAAAAGAGAACCCAAATCTCCAATATCGTTGGATTCAGAATATGAATATAAAGCAAATGGGATAATAGAAATTAAAATAGAAATTAAAATAAGTTTTCTGAGTTTCATTTTTATCATGTTAAAATTCTAAATAACCCATTCATTTTTCTATATATCCCCTCTATTGACCTAAACCTTGGATAGAATATCTAAATATATAGAAGGGTAAAATAGAACATTTGCAGGGTTATAGGTCCTTGTTTGAGTGTTCGATACTATCGAACTGACAGGCCAGTTATTTTGTGATGAGACCATAGTTCTCTTCACAATTCAAGAGCGGATTGATAATCCACGGACAAGAGTCGCAATCCCTTAAATTAACCCCTAAAAAAGCCTTAGGGCAATAGTGGGCATCGCATCCTACGGGCCGTCGTGGTCGATGAATAATGCGTCGCGAGGGTATCCCTATTACCCGCAATGTAGGATGGGCAAAGGCAGAGCCGTGCCCATCACGGGGGGGTGACGGACGCTATGGCGGTACGCTATGTGGGGATGCCAAAAGAGGATGCGGATTTAAGCAAAGGCGGGTGGATCCGGCAATGATGGGCACACGTCGTTTTGCCCATCCTACGGACCGTCGTCATGCCAGTGGCGATGGGGAGATGGTGCGTTGCGAGGATATCCCGTCGCCTTAAATGCACCACATCGCTTGATTACGCGCCCGGGACAAATCCCCCGGGATGAAGGTCCACACCCAGTCCCCCTGCCCTTCTCTTACCTGTCTTAAATACGAGGCAGGAGCCCGGCCCCTCTCAATTCCACTGACTCATCTCTTAAAGGCAATTTGTCCTGTCAGCAAATACGCTTGAAAAAATTTCATCGGTTTTGAAAAACCTGCTTTATTTAAAGATAATTCAATCTGTTCTTGTGAAATAAACCGTATACCCTTATCTCGCTGTTTAAATTCCTCAATCACCGACAGATCATCTCTTCTTATGGATAATTGCTGAGCTTTCCACGCTGAATTTAATATTCGGTACTCATCTGATTCTTTATCACCGTCCAGATACACAAGAATGAGTGGTGCGCCTATCTTTAATTTTGCTGAAATATTATTAAGGAATCTTTGTATCTCTTCATCACTGGATAAAAACTGCATAACAAGAATCGATGTGGCTGCGTCAAAATCGGTTTCCAGCACATCATCAACCACGCCTTTCAATAGATGAACTCTCTGTGCACAGTCATTGGCATCCACTTTTTCTCTTGCCATTGATAACATCTTTTCCGAAGGATCAAATCCGAGGAATTGCCACTGCGAATTATTTATTGAATAGTCAATAAGTTCTTTGCCGGTACCGCAGCCAGACACCAATATTTTTGACGCGCCCGGTAAAATATCTTCAAGAAGATATCGGGTAAGTTCATGTGAGATTTGATAGCCCGGCATCGCTTTCATTATCTTCTCATCATATGCATCTGATTTATCACTATTAAACCGATCTTTCATACTTATTTTATTTTCATCCATGGTTTTATCCCATTAACAATTTTTATACATGTAAATGTACATAACGAGCCTCTAGGACAAGCCATCGAAGGTGGTGCGGTGAAAGTTTAGCCTCCGGCGGCCCTGCCGGGAGCCAACCTTTTGAAAAGGTTGGCAAACAGGCTTTTTTTATAGTGACTGTGACGGGCCAAAGGCCCACCACAGTCACAAACCTGGGGTCCAGGGAATTTATTCCCTGGCCGCCGGAGGCCTTTTCATGCCCACTTTGACCATAGAAGGCATTGCTGTATGTTTTATTTTTGATCCGACCCTTACATGATAGACACATCTCTGGCCTGAATCTGTCCGGGCCATACGGGGAGGGGGGGGAATGGCATCCTTATCCTGGGTCTTTCATCGATGGTATTTGTGAGGCTAAAAATTGGATTTTATTTTGAATAAAGGTATGTTGAGAACCCACACAAGAGTTTCACATCTTCATCGGTATTTCAATATCCCTTGTGCATTTATACCTCATAGACATAGGGATTAGGGAATGACCCAGGATGCGTCTATCCGATTATCCTTCCAATGAAATTTCGCCCGAATGTGACCCGTCAATTTCAACAACAGCCAGTCCATTTCATCGAATCGGCATACAATGACGGCAAAATTTTCACGGGCCTCGGGATGGTCCATCAATTTGGATGCCTTATCACGGAGAAGACTCGACAAATCCAACGTCGGCTTTTCCGTGGGTGAACCCGGCGAGGTCTCGGAGCCGTAGCTCATTCGACTGGCCAGACGCACCTTTTTCCATTGGGAGTCAGCCATTTTATCCTTGGTATGGACCGAAGCGGTGCCGGAAAGACGA
>JABXKS010000096.1 GCA_013619125.1 Clostridiales bacterium | reverse complement strand
GAACAAGGAATCATCGAACTGGAAAAGTCCGCGTTTTTTCTTTTTTGCCTTTATTGTATGTCTGGTTACGGGTGCCTACCCTTTTCAAGGTATTGATTTTAATCTGAAGTTGCTTAGCATGATTCTTTTGATCTTTGTTACCTATTATATGGTTATCGAGTATAAAAAAATGGGCGCGATCTTTGTCAGCTTTTTCTATGTGATTGGTTTTGTAGTAGTGGCCATAATAACAAAATTTGATGATTATCATACCAATGCCGTGATGGCTTTTCAAATAGCCACGCTGATTTCTATCTATTACTTATATGATTATGTGAGAAAGAATGAAATAGCGAACAAGCGATTATATGAGAATTCCATTTGCGATGATTTAACTAATATTTACAACCAGAGGTATTACAGAATTAAGGCCGATGAAGTGATGGCAAGAGCAAAACGATATGATCTTAAGTTTGCGGTGGTTCTATTGGATGTGGATCATTTTAAATCGTTCAATGACACCTACGGTCATTTGTTTGGCGATGAGATTCTCAAATTGGTTGCTGCGGAGGTGAAAAAGAGCATTCGTACGGAGGACACTTTTTGCCGATACGGGGGAGACGAGTTTATTATACTAATCAGTAATTACTCCGAACTCGCTAGGGAGCGCATCTCAGAAAGGATTGGTACTTCGATTCAACGGGTTAATGAGCAGATTTATGAGGAGTTGAAAGCACCTGTATCGATTTCTCTTGGATTTGGAATCTATCCAGATCAGGCAAGAACGTTAGATGAATTGTTCAGGATTGCGGATAAAGAAATGTACAAGGCTAAAACTCATGCTGACCAAGAAAGCGGGGAGGCATACCGAGTGGAAGCGGGCATTTCAGCGAACCAATCATGTTAAGAGTCATTTCGTTGATTGTGAAATATGGAAAAGAAACAGTAAAAAATTGAGCGGTTGGAAAATAAAATGTGATGGTGGAAAGAACTTTCAGAGATTGAAAGTTCTTTTTTTGATTCAGTTCTTGCATGTTTTTTTTTCTGTGCTATGATAGTAAAACAGATTAATAATAATATACGAAAAGGACGACTGGATAAGTTGTGAAAGGTGCTTGAAGAAGACATGAGTAAGCTGTTGCTGATTATACTTATACAATTAATATATGTGCCACTATTAACGTTACGAACCATTACCATGGTGAAGAATCTGAAGGTATTAACTGCGATTTTTGGGTTTTTAGAGGCATTTATCTATGTGTTTGGTTTGACCATCGTTTTATCCGGGGAACAGAATACCATTGAAATGATCGTTTATGCTTTGGGGTTTGCGCTGGGGCTTTTTGTCGGCGTATTTGTCGAACAGAAAATGGCAATTGGGTTTATTTCTATTTCTGTTAATATCAATCATCCGAATAAAGCGCTTGTTGATGAATTAAGGTCTCTGGGATATGGCGTTACTGTTTTTCAAGGCGAAGGGCGAGATGGATGTCGATTTCGATTGGAGATTCTGACGAGAAGGCGAAGAGAAAAGGAATTGAATCGAGTCATTGATAAACATGAACCGAAGGCATTTATTATTTCCTATGAGCCGAAAACCTTTAAAGGGGGTTATTTGTCAGAATTGATGAATCGCCGCATGAAGCAAAGGTCTAAGCAAATGAAAGAAAGTGAAGTCATACATCCTGGAATGATGGGAAGCCTTGAAGAGGTGAAAAATGAATCGATTGAGTTGATGAAGACTTTGAAAAAATAGTGCGGAAATGAATGCGTGAATAAGAAAATAGGAACACATAAAAAGACCAATCTCTAGAATGCGAGAGGTGCTTAACCCCAAAAGTTAGAGTGAAATCTAATCTTTGGGGGTCGGTACCAAAAGAAAAAGACTTTGGTCTTTTTTTTTGTAGGCAATTATACGTAGAGGTTGATCTCGATCCGACGATACAATTATTGAAAGCAAATACGGAATCAGCAGACTTGTTCAAGTAACAATTGAAAGTTTCGATTGGAATGGTATATATTAACAAGTAGAAGGGCTGTGATCAAATGATTGAACTTGCAATATGTGACGATGAATCCCAAGAAATTGAGCGCACCAAAGGCTTACTTTTACAATATATTAAAGAGCATCCACAATATGAAATTAAGATTCATACCTTCTCTGCGTCATTTGAGCTCTTATCCTTTGTGGAGGAGAATGGTGGTTTTGATGTGCTGCTTCTTGATATATATATGAGTGGTATCAAAGGGATCGATGTAGCAAGAGAGTTGAGAATCCTTGGTGATGAGGGTGAGATCATTTTTCTCACCACGTCTCGAGACCATTCTTTGGAAGCATTTGAAGTGAATGCTGCACAATATCTAGTGAAGCCGTATCGGAATGAAGCTCTTTTTGCAGCGTTGGATCAGGTGATGAAGCGCATTGAGGTAGACCGGCGAGCGAGGATCATTCTTAAGACATCAGAGGGGGTCTCACGCATTGCGCCTAGAGATGTGGTGTACACCGAAACAAGCCGAAACAACTATCAGTGGATTCATACCATTCAAGGTCAGAAATCGGAGGTGCGAATGACATCGGTGGAACTTTTTACCCTGCTCTCAGTGAATAAGTTTTTCATCAGATGCGGTGCCTCGTTGAACTTGAATCTTAAATATATTCGCCAGGTTTCCAAGAAAGCCATTTCATTTGATACGGGGGAGCAGATTGCATACCCCTACAGGTCTTATAAAAAACTCAAAGAAGAGTTTTTACGTTTTCAAATGTAAGTTCAATGGCTCCAAGAAGAGTGTTGTATGGATGTTGAAGCAGGGCAATCAATTGGAAGAAGGTGGACCATGTTCTATGCTGCTCTAGTATTTTTTTCATTTTTGGAATCTATCGTTGGTTTTTCACTTATGTCGGCCTCGGTCATGCAGTTTCGTGAGCCAGTAAAAAAACGAATTATCGTTGCCCTCTCCTTTATGGTTTTGAGTATGAGCGTGTTTTTTTATGCGCTTGCTGCTTTTGGAGCGCAAGCGGTGGGGGGATATGCCGTTGTGATCATTCTTATAGCGTTCTCGATCTGGTATCTGATCTGTTCGGGGAATGCCTTGTTTGTCTCTCTTTTTAATTTTCTGACCTTTGTCAATATCTATATTTCCATTAGTTATATCGGTAATAATCTGTCCATGAACTTGGAAGGCGTACAGAAAGTTATGGTGTATATCATCCTGCGAACGCTTATCTTTGCGAGCATCATATTCCTGCTCTTCAAATTGGTTCGACCTCGAGTACATCGGCTAGTGGAGATCCTAGACAAAGAATGGAGGGCGGCGACACTTGTCCCCCTCGTTTTTTTACTTCTTCAGATTTTACTTCTCTACTATCCCGTACCCTACTGGGAATGGGATAGCAGCAGTTGGTATAAAATCATCACGTTTGCTGTCTATTTGCTGTTTATAGCGGTCTATTACCTGTTGTATGTTCAGGCAAATGCCATCGTGGAAAAGTACCTTTTGGAAAAGAGGCAGCTGTTGATGTCACAGCAGGAAAAGCTTTGGGAATTGGAGTTGGAACGACAAAAGACTGCGTCGGAGCTGGCCTTTGAGCAACGGCACAATATGCATCACCATAATGCAGTGATTAGCGGGATGTTGCAAAGTGAAGAAATAGAGGAACTGAAAGCCTACATGAAAAGCTATGATGCTGCACTGGATGCCGATTATACCCAGGAATTCTGTAAAAATCCAATTGCCAATAGTTTGTTCAACCTCTATGCTGATCGTGCAGAGAAGGAAAATATCAAATCGGAATTCCATGTGAATATACCGGAGGAGATAGGCATCGATAACGTTGATCTCACCTGTGTTCTTGGAAATGCTTTGGAAAATGCATTGGAAGGTTGTTTGAGACTTCCTTCAGAGGATAAAAAAGAAATTATCGTGAGGGCTAAGTTTTTTGATCGGCGTTTGCGCATTCACGTAGAGAATAGCTGCATCCCGAATATTGATTTCAATGGGGAATTGCCGCTCACTCAAAAACAAGGTGGAGGAACAGGGACGAAAAGTATTTTCTATACCGCGGAGGAGTATGATGGTATAGCGGGATTCTCGATTGAAAACGGGTATTTTATTACGCAAATTGTACTGAACGCAAGGCGGGAATTTTAAGAAAATGATAAAGGCAAACTGTCGATTCAAACTGACAGTTTGCCTTTTTTTGGTTATCGGCAATTACCCCGAAAAATAGGGCAATTACCCCAAAATCAGTTGCGACTCTTCCTTTATGATAAATTAAACGGTAGATAATTGGGAATATTTGTTTTTTGATTTCGTTAAATCAAACGGGAATAGTGTTTTCTTATTGCCGTGCAGCAGATCGGCTCGTAAAAGAAATAGGCAAGAAATTTATTACATATGAAAATACCAGATGTGAATAAAAGAAAAGAGGGCGTACTGAAAATGAAGAAACGAATTGTAAGTATGATGCTTTGCTTGTTAATGTTATTGAATACGGTGCCCTTATCGGCTTTTGCGATGGAGAGAAACAAGAGTGAGCCGTTTGACGATGTCAATCAAGCTGACTGGTTTTACGAATCCGTTCTCGACGCAGTGGAAAATGAGTTTTTTTCGGGTATAAAATCCGATACTTTTGCACCGAATGATCCGATGACTCGCGCCATGTATGTAACGGCGATCGGGCATATTGCAGAAGTTGAAAACAGCTATCCAGTACAAGACGGATTCTTTTCAGATGTAAAGGCAAATGCCGACTACGCACCCTATGTCATGTGGGCGGCTGATAAAGGGATTAGTCAAGGGGTGGGTAACCATATATTCAGTCCCGATGGTCTGATTACACGGGAGCAGATGGCGACATTTACCGTTCGTTTTTTTGATGCCTACAAAATTCCCTACCCGCAGACCATCGTGAAAGCGGCTCCGGCTGATTACGACAAGATCGAAGACTATGCAAAGAATGCGGTAATGAAGCTTTGGAACAGCGGGCTGTTTGTTGGAGATGGAGAGGGATTTTTCAATCCAAAAGGCAATGCAACTCGTGCCGAGGGGGCAACCTTTTCGGTGCGGATGAATCAGATTTTTGCAATCGCAATCGCACAGTCTCAAACACCGGAAAAACCGGGAAAGATGAGAACCTATTCAATCAATTACAACATTGAATACGTTTCTAACGGCGGTAGTGATATTGAAACGCAACACCTTAGAAAGGGTTCGTCCCTTGAGATGCTGCCGATCCCGTATAAGGAAAACGAAATATTTTCAGGGTGGTACTACGATAAAAATTTTGAAAATCGTGTTTATAGCAACGATATCCTAACTGAGGACATCACCCTTTACGCAAAATATGGGGATGCAGCACCTTTGGCAGAGTCAGAAACTCCGTCTTTCGCCAGCGCATTGGATCAGGATACCAATTTCTCGATTACCGTGGAAGCCTTGAGTGTGATGACCAATGAGCAGGTAATCGCATCTGTTGCGATCAAAAACTTGAATAGTCCCAACCAAAAGAACTTCGTTCAGGTAACAGGGAATGGTGGTGCTTTTATTCTTTCAGGTATCGGTGGATTTGAAGCGGGGGCAACCTACAGAATTACCCTTGAAAATGAGGCATTGTATTTTCAAGGATTTGGGCCTTCTGTCCGCAATTACAACTTTACCATCGCCAAAGAGGATGTGATGAACCTGGCCCTAAGTCCGGATATGATCTATATCCCATTTGACCAGGTTGGCAGTCTCAGTCAAGAGGGGCGAAGGGTTCAAACCTTGTCGACTCCCCTGGCTTCCGTGGGTGGCACAAACAGTTCTGCGCTTTCCGACCTTACAGAAGGTACTTTTACCTATGATAAAATGCTGAAAATCGGCGACACGGTTACGATCTATAACGGAATTCGGCCCGATCAGCGCGTATTGGATGATACGAGAGCCGGTGCGGATGGCGAGATTGCCTATGTGACCATTACAGCAGCAAACGGGAATACATACACTTTTGTCAGCGCAGAAGCGGAAGATGTCTTGTTTACGCCGGATGTGCTTCCTTTGAATCGAGTAGAGGATACCGACGGAAACCCCGTTGACCGTTCTCTTACGGTCAATGAAACTGCGATGGAATATTCCGACGACCGGTATGCACCGATGCAACTGGATTCCCAGACAACGGTTGATATTGGCGACTATGTCGCATTTTATGAGGGAGAGTTTGGCCCGAATGCCAATGTGACTGGATATGGATTGATCACCTCGCTGAGCCGTGAAAATGGATTTGTGGTCATCGAATATACGGATGCTACAATGGATGAAATTCTTTCGGCAATGGATATGTACAATACTGATTCCATGAGTGGCGATGCCCTGTTGGAAGAAGTCGATGTGGCGGCATTGGAAGCCGATATCGAGCAGCAGGCGATCGACAGCGGGTTTGCGGATGAAGCGGCCTTGTATTTGTCTGAACTCGCTTTGAAAACGGATTCGTTCACGGAATTAAGTGAAGATTTTGAGCTGACCAGCTATGAACTAATGTCTGAAGATGGGAATTTAATCGACCCCGAGGAATTGCAACTGCTGGGTAGCGGAAACAAAGTCGAGGTGAAATTGGATAAATTGCAGGCGAATATCTCTACTCACTTGCAGCATTTTGATGCCTCTGGCGTACGGCTTACCCTTGATGTGGGAGTCAAAATTAAGATCTCGGTCAATGACGATACAGCAATTGTAATCACGGTGACCGGTACCTTCGAAGAAGAAGTGCGGATCGCCATCAATGTGGACGGAGGAGCAGTCTGGAAATGGTGGGGAATTTTTCCATACATCTCGGAATATGAAGTGACGGCCAATACCGACCTGTTTAACTTCACGGGGATTGGGATCAATGCCAGCATTGTGACAAAGGAAAAGAAAGACAATGTATGGACAGATAACAAGGAGCTTCAAAATATCAGCAACGAGCTAAGGAAACTTCTGGATAAAAAGGATCCGCTGATCGGCGGTGGTGAAGGTACCGTAGCCGATGGCTTGGCAGATAAGTACAAGGCGATGATTGACACGGAAAGCGACTGGGTCAATCTCTTTGAAAAAGATATCTTCAGTAAAGAAATTCAGATTCCGCCGATCTATATTATCGTGGTTGAACTAGGCGTGAAATTTGCAGTTTCAGTGGATATGAACATCTCTATAGGATGCGACTTCTACTATGAAAATGCAAAGCGATATTCCTATACCGTTGAAGTCTTTGGAAAGAATGTGACCAGCGATGTGATCGACATGGTGGAAGAGCACTATGAGTTTACCTTCTACGTCATGGGCACCATGGGACTGAAAGCCGGTATTATCGCGGAAATCAAGGTTGGACTCTTTACCACCAAGGCTGCCAGTGTCGGATTCTCGGCGGAAGCGGGGGTTTATACCCGCGTCTGGGGATACTTTTACTATCAATTGGAATATACCGCCTCTCAGGGGCGGAGCAGTGGATATGCGGGAGCGTTGTATTTTGAATTGGGAATCTATCTGGAAATTCAATTTGAGGCGCAGGCCTTTGCCGGAACCTTCTGTTACAATCCAACACTCTATGAAAATGAGTGGCCGTTGTGGTCGGCAGGTGAGCAGAATAATGTTCAGGACTTTGGATACGCGGAGACCGGCGAGCTGCTCTTGAAAAAGCAGATTCGCTCCCTCACGGTTCCTGACGACCTTTTTAGGATGAGTTACATGGATCTTAAAACAGGGGATGTGGACGATCAAGTATTCGATGATGCGACCCATTTTACGATTGAAACTACAAATGACGCCTTTTCATATGATTCCGAAACCAATACGCTTTCGGTTGATCCGGACCCGGGTGATCCGGTCGAAGAAGGACAGCTTGTGATTACCTGGGCGGGGGCGCCGCTGGCTTTTACCTCGGCTCCGATTACACGATCTGTGGATATTTATTGGGATAATCTGAATAATGGCTATACGATTATTTTTGATACCAACGGCGGCAGTGCGGTACCGATGATTTTAGAGCGGTTCAATGCACCGATCACAGGAGCAGTCGAGCCAATAAAGCAGGGGTATGACTTTGACGGTTGGTATACGGACAATAGCTTTAAAACTGCGTATGAAATTCCGGCAACCATGCCGAATGAAGATGTGGTTGTATACGCCAAGTGGATTCCGCGCGAGGATACGGTGTATACGGTTAAGCATTATCAACAGAATTTAAACAATTATCTTTATACCTTGGTTGAGACGGATACCCAAAGTCTCTATGGGACAACGGACAGGATTGTCGGGCCTGTAGCAATGACGTATGCTGGATTCCATTCTCCAGGAATGCAAAACCTAAGCATCTTGCCGGATGGCAGTGCCGTTACAAAGTACTATTATTCTCGTGATAGTTTTACAGCAACCTTTGATCCGGGAGAGCCAGGCGGTGAACCGACAGTTTGCAAGTACAAATTTGGAAAGACAGTTGTGGCGCCGCAGTTCAATGCGAAGGGGTATGAATTTTCATCCTGGAACCAAGAAATTCCGAATACCATGCCGGCAGAAGATTTGGTTTTTGTCGCTCGATGGAATCCTGGAAAGAATTCGGTGTATCGGGTTGAGCATTATATCCAAAACACCACGGGGGACGGATATACATTAAGTGAAATTGAACAAAAAAGTGGAACGACGAATCAAACATTGCGCATTTCTGATTTTGCAAGGTCGGTTGAAGGACTGACCTTTGAAAAATCAACCGTTGAGGGAAAAGTTACTGACAGCGCTTCAATCAAGGGTGACGGCAGCCTGGTCGTTAAATTGTACGATAAAAGAAATGAATATCAGGTTGAGTATCGGGTTGAAAATGGAGAAAACCGCAGCATCTCTTATCGTTTTGGCGAGCGCATTGCACAGCCAATGACCCCTGCGAAAGAGGGATACACCTTCTCGGGGTGGAAAACCAATTTGGAAGGAACGGAAGACTTTGTTTTTGGCGAGGCCATGCCGGCCGGCGCGTTGACCGTTTATGGCGTGCTGATCCCCAATGAAGGGACGGAATTCCATGTCGAACACTATGTTCAAAACACCGCAGGAACGGGCTATGATTTGGCTGGGACCGATCAAGGAGCGGGTATTACCGATGAAAGCCTTGATGTGATAAGTTTTGCACGAGAGGAAGAGGGCAAGCGTTACGAAAAGGCAACGGTAGAGGGTAAAACGGTGGAAAACGCCACCATTGCTGGTGACGGGTCCTTGGTGATTCAACTCTATTACACTCGAAATGAATATGTGATGATGCATCAAATCAAGAATGGGGACGATAGTCAAAAGACCTATCGCTATGAAGAGCGAATTACATTGCCAGTTGTACCATCTAGGGCGGGATATATCTTCACTGGATGGAAAAGTAATGAGTCGCTCACAGAGGATTTTCAGGTGGAAACAATGCCGAATGAAAATCTGATGGCCTATGGTGAATTTATCCCCAATAGCGACACCCCATATCGGGTCGAGCACTATCAAGAGAATGTGTCGGATGGATACACCTTGGTAAAAGCCGATCAGCTTGCAGGGGTTACCGATACACCAACTACAGCTATGGCTGAGTCCTATACGGATTTTACGGCGAAAGCATGGAATCAGGCTGCTATTTCGGGAGATGGAAGGACAGTCATTCGAATTGATTACGACCGCAACATCTATGAGGTGGACTTGGATACTGCCGGCGGTACGATCCATAGTGGAGATATTGATGTCTACACCTATGGAATTGGCGAATCATTGCCGACCGATATTACTCGGGCAGGGTATATCTTTGATGGATGGCTTGAAGGAACGATGCAGGTCGCCTATATTGCAGAAATCGAAACGGGAAGCAAACAATACACGGCTACTTGGTTGCCTGAAACCGATACGGCTTATCGGGTAAAACACATCCGAGAAGACTTGAGTGGTCGATACACGATCGAAGAAACGGAAATCCAATATGGAACAACCGATACCGAAACGGAAGCTTATGCAAATGATTATATCGGTTTTACCCCTAGTCCCGTTATTCAGAGTCAGATATCGGGCGACGGGGGAACCGTGATTGAAATTCGATATCAGAGAAACGAGTATCTCTTGAACTGGAATCTGCTTGATGGCAGTATGCGGGGATTTTATACAGATGGAATGGTTAAATTTGGTGAGCCAATTACCCAACCGCAAGTGAGTAAAGATGGTTATACCTTCTCTGGATGGTATGAAGAAGCAAGCCTTGAAACCGAGATTGAGGTTCCAGAAACCATGCCGGCAGAGGACCTGATTCTATTCGGGACGATCACGGCTAATAGTGGAATTCCGTATCGAATCGAGCATCTTCTTCAAAATGCCGATGATAACGGATATACCCTGTCCGATACAGAAAATTTGACGGGCTATACGGATGAAGCCGTTACCGCCACCGAAGAATTCTATGAGGATTTCATTTATGACGCCGATCGATCTCAGGAATTAGGTACCATTGATGCTGACGGCAGTCTTGCTCTAAAGCTGTATTACAATCGAGAAATCTTTACCGTTGACTATGCGGTGGATGGAGAGTCCTACGGCGAGCAAGAGAGCTACAAACATGGAGAAACCGTTCGTTATCCAAATCCACCAGAGAAGGAAGGCTATTTCTTCGATGCATGGCAGCTGGAGGGTGCATTATTTGCAGGCAATATGCCTACTCAAAATATCACGTTGACAGCGACTTGGTCAGCGGGAGAAAAATCCTATACGCTCCGGGTTTATCAAGAACGGCTGACCTATACGAACGAGATGGACCGTTGGGCCTTAATGGCTGACGAGAGTGTGATCGAAGTTGGTACCTTCGACACAACCATAGAAGTCGTGCCGGAAAAACAATTTGTCGGCTTTGAGACGCCAGATCCGCAAGACGTGATCTTAAACAGTCAATTGTCTACCGTGGATTTCCACTATACGCGCAAGCAATATGGATTGGTGTGGAACCTCAATGAGGGATCTTCAATTAATAATTACACTCGAAGCGGAATGATCAAGTTTAACGCGCCGATCGTTGCACCGATTCTTGTCAAAACGGGCGAAAGCTATGTCTGGGATCGAACAATTGATGAAACGATGCCTGCAGAAGAATTGGCATACACGGCAAACTGGTCTGCGAATTCGTATCGCGTGGGATTTAATGAAGCTGGGTTGGAAGGTATTCGTGTAACCTATGGTGAAGCCTATGGGGCCTTGCCCGTGCCTGAAAAGACGGGGTATCGTTTCGATGGTTGGTTTACATCTTCTGTTGATGGCGCTGAACAAATCGAAGCAGAGAGTATTGTGACAATCCCAGAGGATCATATCCTCTATGCTCATTGGACAGCGAAAAGTTACACCCTTGCCTGGGAGCTGTCAGGTGGTACAGCAGAAGGTGATTTTACATCGGGGGATGTCGATTTCGATACACCTCTGATTGAACCGGTGCCAACCAAGACTGGCTATGCATTTGCAGGTTGGGATCTTGGAGTGGCCGATACTATGCCGGCTGAGAATCTGATTTATACAGCAACCTGGACAGCTAAATCCTATGTGGTCGGCTTCAATGAGATTGGTGCAGGTGGCTTAGGTGTGACATATGGCACAGCCTATGGTGATTTGCCAGTGCCAAGCAAAATCGGGTATCGGTTCAATGGCTGGTATACATCCAATGCGGATGATGGTGAAAAAATCGAATCAAACAGCATTGTTTCTATCGCGCGGAACCATATCTTATACGCACATTGGGAGGTTTTGGTGTTCCATTTGAACTGGGATTTAACCGGTGGGACAGCCCAGGGGGACTATACCCGGGGAGATGTTGATTATGGAACCCCGATCATCGAACCGGTACCAAGCAAAATCGGTCATTCTTTCGCCGAATGGGAACCAGAACCGGCAAGCACAATGCCAACAGAAAATCTGACCTATACGGCAACATGGACAGCTTTAACCTATTCGGTCACCTTGAACCCGAATGGGGGCGTCATTCAGAATGGAAGCATTGATGCATATACCTACGGGATTGGTGCCCCACTTCCTGCGGACATGGTGAAAGCGGGATACACCTTCACGGGCTGGTATGATGGCGAAAGGAAAATCGAACAAATTCAGGCAACGGATACGGGAAGCAAGACCTATCTTGCCAAGTGGTCCGCTAATTCTTATCCAATCACCTATTACAACATGGAGGGGGCAAACAACCATCCGAACAATGGAGCCACCTATGTGTTTGAAATTGGCTTGGTCCTTGGAACACCGACGCGAACCGGCCATGATTTTAATGGCTGGTACGAAGACGAAGCGCTTAGCATCCCAGTCTTGTCTATTTCAGCAACTGAGATGGGACCTGTTGGGCTCTACGCGGGTTGGGTGCCGAAAGTTTATTCGGTCACTTTGAATACAGATGGAGGCATCTTGTCCGAGGGAAGTGGACTTTCCTCGTACACCTATGGGATTGTTGCGGCTTTGCCTCGATTGGATAAAATCAGCAGGATGGGTTATACCTTTGCTGGCTGGTCAGATGGCAGTGGGACAGTAACCGAAATTCCATTAACAACGACAGGAGATCAATCCTATTCGGCGACATGGTTGGTCGTGAACTATAACATTTTGTATGAACTCAACGGCGGAAGCAACAGTGAGGGCAATCCAAGTAAATATACGATTGCATCTGCGGATATCCGCTTGGGAGAGCCGGAAAAAGTGGGATATGCATTTGACGGCTGGTTCAAAGACGATGGATTTGAAACATCTGTGGAAAGTCCTGAAATTCCAAATGAAAGCACTGGAAATGTTACGCTCTATGTGCGTTGGAGGGCGAATCCATACACGGTCGTCTTTACTCCGAACGAGGGGGAAGGTACAATGGCTGCCCAGAACTTTACGGTTGACGTGGAACAAACACTACGAGCAAATACCTTTGCCCGTGAGGGATATGATTTTGTTGGGTGGGCCACGTCTGCTAACGGAGGTAAGATCTACGACAACGAGGCATCTGTGATCAATGCTACCCTGGTGGATGCGGGGATCGTCAATCTGTATGCCCTATGGAGTCCGATTGCCTATACCATTACCTATGAGCTGAATGGTGGCACGGATGCGGCTAATCCGACGGGTTATACCGTTGAAAGTCAGGGGATTGCGTTGAAGGATCCAACCCGTGAGGGTGGGTATGTCTTTAGCGGCTGGTATCAAAATTCTGCGTTTACAGATACCCGGGTGACCAGTATTCAAGCCGGTACTTCAGGGAATCTAGCTTTATATGCGCAGTGGAAACACTATGGCGTATTTACGATATCTGCCGGAAACGGCAATACATTTACGATTACCCGCACCGGAGGCTTTGATGAGAATCAAAGGGTGTACTACCGCACGCAAAATGGGTCTGCCATTGGTGGTACCCACTTCACTCATGTGGATGGATCTGTGGTCTTTGGACAGGGAGAATCAGCTAAAACGATCACCATTTCAGAAAATGCGGTAAGTACGGCCTATGCGGGAAAGGTGGCAACCCGTTATTCCAACGCTGACCGGGTGTATTCTCTAGACCTCTATAAGATAGAAGGCGGCGGGGCCCTGGGTACTCAGACTCGTGCTATGAGAACCATGACAAAGGATGCCAATTTTGCGATTGACAGCAGTATGCTAAACAATTACAAATGGCTCGCAAGTGTTAATTATGGGGATTGGAAAGTTGCTGAAAATGCAGGTGGTGATTGGAATACGACGGAATATGTTAGACTCAGCAGTCCGGTTTTGAATAACAACCAATATAATGCGAACTTGCAAACCTATATCAAAGATACGGCTTCTGCCATGAAGGTTAGGTTGACCGATTTTTATAGTCGAGATAATGGAAATCGCATGTACCGATTTGTCTTGTTCAACAGCGGCACGGGGAGTCCAAGTTTTAATAGTGATAAAGAAACAACGGTACCGGCTCTACCGAGCGGTACAAAAGTAGCTTTGGTATTTGGCTTCGCATCCGATGTGGATGATGAAACTGTTTTCGGCGTTAATTTCCCTGCCCAACCGGGCTACGTGTCGGCGAGCGGTACAAGTCGAGGTGTTAAAATATTTGATATCGAATGGGCAAGCGGTCAGGACCGTGGAGATTATGTTCTCTACGGATTTGATGAAACCTGCGGCATATCACTTACTGGGTATTGTAGTGGATGGTTGAATCATGAGTGGTACTTTAAGAGTGCAACACTTTCTGCCCTACCGAAAGACGTGAAAGAGCCAACTCTGCTTGGGGTTGCACCGATGGCAAATGCGACCTATAACAACGGGGACAAAATTGTCATCGCATTGGTATTTGATGAAATTGTTAACAGTGCGAGTAATGTTAAAATTCGAACGGCATTGTCACCGACGGCCTTTACCTTGACCGGTGGATTAGGTACCAATGTATTGTATTTTGAAGGAACCGTAAGCGGATACGGCGGAACGGCACCGACTAAGGATAATGTGATTATCGATAACGCAATCAATATTAAAGATTTGTGCAACTGATTGAGTTGAAAACAAGAAAATGAACGGAATATCAAAAAGAAGGCAAGTTGTCTGGATCAAGGGGCGGCTTGCTTTTTTGCGAATAGAGGCGTTTTTTTAAATAATTTATGGAAAAATTACCATAAATATACAAATGTTAAGTTGTATGATATATTAAGGTGAATAATGGGGATTATTATGTATTCGTAGAGATCTGTAATAAAAAAAGGGAGTTGGATAAATGAAAAAACGAATCATTAGCATGTTGCTTTGCCTGTTGATGCTGCTGAATGTCATACCCGTGTCAGCATTTGCTTTGAATGACAATGGGGATGAATTATTTAAGGATGTCGATCAAAATGAGTGGTATTATGATGCGATCCTGGAAGCCGTCGACACGACGCTTTTTTCTGGTACAAGCAATGATGTTTTTTCTCCTGATGACCCGATGACCCGTGCCGTGTTTATTACGGCGATGGGACGTATAGCGGGTGTGGAAGCTGGTGAACTGTGGGAATCCGATCGATTCGTGGATGTTCAGGCGAATGATGAATTTGCGCCTTATGTTCGCTGGGCCGTGGAGCAAGGGATTACACAAGGTGTTGGGGACAATCGCTTTGATCCCGATGGATTGATTACACGGGAGCAGATGGCAACCTTTACGGTTCGTTTTTTTGATGCCTATGGGATTGATTATCCTGAAGGGACAGCCGAAAAAATCCCTGTGGACTTTGAAACGATTGAATCCTATGCAAAGGATGCCGTGATGACATTGTGGAACAGCGGCTTGTTCATTGGCGACGAAGCGGGATATTTTCAACCTAAGGGTAATGCGACACGAGCGGAAGGGGCAACCTTTTCCGTGCGTATGAATAAACTCTTTTCCAGTCAATACATAGGGGCTCAAACGCAGACAGAAGTACGCAAGATGAGATCATATGTGACAAGTCAGAGTGTTACCTATGTGTCCAACGGCGGCAGTAAAATTGAAGTGCAGCATTTGATACGGGGATCGGTCCTGGAAAAATTGCCAATTCCCTTCAAAGAAAATGAGATATTCTCAGGGTGGTATTATGATAAAAATCTTGAAAATAAGGTATACAACAGCGACACCTTAACCCATGACCTTATCTTGTATGCAAAATATGGGGAAGTGGCGCCATTGGTTGAGTTGGCGACCCCTAAATTCGCCAGTGCTCTAGATCAGGGAACAGACTTTACAATTGCCCTTGAAGCGATGGCTTCAATGAGCCCAGCCCAGGTTGAATCCCTAGTTACTATTAAAAACATAAATAGTCCGAATCAAATGGACATCATTCAAGTTGAAGGTGACGGCACCCTATTTATCATTTCTGGAAAGGGAGGCTTTGAAGAGGGTTCTACCTATAAGATGAGCCTAGAATCTGAAAATCTGATCTTTCAAGGTTTTGCGTCATCGGTGCGTACCTTTAATTTCACCATCGCCAAAGAGGATGTGTTGAATCTGGCCTTGAGCCCGGATATGAATTATCTTCCCTTTGAGCAAATCAGCAATCTGATTCAAGAGGGTGAGGCAGTGGAAACCTTGGCGACACCCCTTGCCGCAGTGGGCGGCGACGGGGATGAGGCCATGTCCAATTTTACGGAAGGCAGCTTTACGTATGAGGGAAGCCTTGAAGTTGGCAGTACCGTTACGATCTATCAGGGCATTCGGCCTGATCTGCGCGTGCTCGACGATACCAGAGACGGCGCGGACGGCGCCATTGCCTATGTAACCATTACCGAGGCGAGCGACAATACCTACGCCTTTGAAAATGCAGCGGCGGAAGACGTTTTGTTTACACCGGATGTGTTGCCCTTGAATCCGGCGGAAGATACAGACGGAAATCCAACCAATCATTCCCTTACCGTGCTTGAGGCGGTGATGGTCTATTCGGATGACCAGTATGCACCTTTAGGATTGGATTCCCAAACCACGGTGGATGTGGGTGATTTCATCGCCTTTTATCAGGGTCCTTTCGGAGCCAATGCCGTAATGAACGGGTATGGCGTCATTGTTTCAATCAGCCAGGATGAGGAATTCTTGGTGATGGAGTATGAAGAGGTAACCCTGGAAGAGATCCTTGCTGCCATGGACATGTACAATACCGAACCCATGAGCGGGGAAACCCTCTTGGAAGAAGCTGATGTGGCAGCCTTGGAAGCGGATATCGAGCGGCAGGCCATCGAGAGTGGATTTGCGGATGAAGCAGCTCTTTATTTATCGGATCTAGCCCTGAAAACCGATTCATTTACCCAATTGAGCGAGGATTTCGAGCTAACCGGCTATGAGTTGTTCTCAGAAGATGGAACGCCCATTGATCCAGAGGAGCTGCAGCTGTTGGGGAGCGAATCTAGGGTCGAGGTGGAATTGGATAAGCTGCATGCGAATATTTCTACGCACTTGCAGCATTTTGATGCCTCCGGCGTGCGGCTGACCCTGGATGTGGGGGTTAAAATTACGATTGTGGCGGCCGAGGACAAGGAAATTGTCATTACGGTGACGGGCACCTTTGAAGAGGAAGTCCATGTCAGTATCAACGTGGACGGCGGCGCGGTTTGGAAATGGTGGGGAATGTTCCCGACAATTTCGGAATACGAAGTAACGGCCAATATGGATATTGCCAATTTCACTGGCATTGGGATTAACGCCAGCATTGTGACTAAGGAAAAGGAAGACAATGTATGGACGGAAAATAAGGAATTGCAAAATATCAGCGATGAGCTGAGGAGCCTGTTGGACAAGAAAGACTCCATGAGCGGCGATGGTGGCACCGTGGCCGATGGATTGAGCGACAAGTACAAGGCCATGCTGGAGACGGAAAGCGATTGGGTGAATCTATTTGAACAAGAGATTGTCAAGCAGGTCATTCCCATCCCGCCGATCTATGTGATCGTGGTTGAACTTGGGGTGAATTTTGCTGTTTCAGCAGATATGAATATCTCCTTGGGATGCGATTTTTACTATGAGAATGCCAAGCGATACTCCTATACGGTTGAGATCTTCGCACAAAATGTGACCAGCGATGTCATCGACCTTTCAGAAGAGGTGTATGAGTTTACCTTCTATGCCATGGGCACCATGGGCCTGAGAGCGGGAATTGTCGTTGAAGTCAAGGTGGCACTGATTTCCTCGAAAGTTGCCAGTGTCGGCTTTTCGGCGGAATCTGGGATCTATACCCGTGTGTGGGGCTATTTTTACTATCAATTGAAATATACGGCCTCGAAGGGTCGGAGCAGCGGGTATGCAGGGGCCTTTTTCCTTGAAGTGGGCGTTTATTTGGAGATTCAGTTCGAGGCGCAGGTGGGTGCGGGAACCCTGGCATACAATCCAACACTCTATGAGAACGAATGGCCATTGTGGTCGGCAGGTGTGCAAAAAAGTGTGCAGGATTTTGGATATGAAGAGACGGCTGATTTGTTCTTGAAAAAACAGATCCGGTCCTTGACCGTTTCCGACGATCTGTTTTTAATGAGTTACATGGATCTGAAAACGGGGGAAGAGGACGAAGAACACTATGATGATGCTTCTTGCTTTACAATAGAAACAACCAATGATGCATTCACCTATGATACAGAGACCAATACGCTTTCGGTCATTCCTGATGAAGGGGAGCCGATCGAGGAAGGCGAGCTAGTCATTGTATGGGCGGGAAGTGCGTTGGCTTTTACCTCCGCACCAATTCAACGTGTCGTAAAGATTCATTGGGATGAATTAAACAATGGCTATACGATCGCTTTTGAGACAAACGGAGGCAGTGCAGTACCCATGATTGTTATGCCGTATAACACGCCGGTTGCAGCAATCGACGAGCCGGTGAAGAGCGGGTATGATTTCGACGGCTGGTATACGGACAATACCTATCAGAAGGCTTATGAATGGCCGGAAACCATGCCGGACCAAGATGTTATTGTGTATGCGAAATGGCTCCCTAGGGAAGATACCGTGTATAGGGTTGAACATTATCAACAGAATTTAAACAATTATCTTTATACCTTGGTTGAGGGAGACACGCAAATTCTTGCTGGGACAACAGATAGTTTTGCCAAGCTTGTGCCAAATACTTATTCTGGATTTCATTCTCCGGAAGCGCAGAACCTAATGGTCTTGCCGGATGGCAGTGCTGTTGGAAAGATTTATTATTCCCGTGATAGCTTCACGGCAACTTTTGACCCGGGGGAAGCCGGCGGAGAGGCGACGGTTAGCAAATTCAAATTTGGCAAATCCATTGTAGCACCGCAGTTTGGTGCAAGGGGGTATGAATTTGCATCTTGGGACCAAGAAGTTCCTGCAAATATGCCGGCAAACGATCTGGTATTTGTTGCCCAATGGAGTCCTGCGGCGGACACCTCTTATCGGATTGAGCATTATATTCAAAACACAACGGGGGACGGAACGACCCTAAGTGAGATTGAAGAGAGAATTGGGAATACGAATCAAGAGTTGTTGCTTCAGGGATTTGCAAAAAATTGGGAAGGAATCTCTTTTGAGAAAGCAACCGTAAAAGGAAAACCGGTTGCCAGCGCAGAAATCAAAGGAGATGGCAGCCTAGTCGTTAAATTGTACTGTTTGAGAAATGAATATCAGGTTGAGTATCTTGTTGAAAATGGCGAGGACAGTGAAACCATTTATCGATATGATGCACTTGTCGCCCAACCAAGGGAACCAGCAAAAGACGGATATACCTTCTCGGGATGGACGAGTAATCTGGAAGGAACGGAAGCTTTTGTTTTTGGCGAAACGATGCCAGCACAGGATGTGACCGTTTATGGTGCCTTAATCCCGAATCAAGGAACGCCATTTTCTGTTGAGCATTATAGGCAACAGACCACGGGAGATGACTATGATTTGGTAGGAACTGATCAGGGAGCGGGTGTCACCGATGAAAGTCTTGACGTGACCAGCTTTGCGAGGGTCGAAGAAGGCATAAGTTATGAAAAATCATGGGTGAATGGGAAGAGGGTTGAACGTGTTGCACTTGCCGGTGATGGTTCCCTAGTCATTCAAATGCATTATCTGCGAAACGAGTATGTGATGATTCATCAAATCAGCAACGGTGATGACAGTCAAAAAACATATCGTTTTGATGAGCGGATTGCCTTGCCGATTGTACCGAGAAAGGCGGGATATGTATTCACGGGATGGAAAGTGGATGAAGCGCTGACGGAAGCGTATCAAACAGAAACGATGCCAAGTGAAAATCAATCGGTATATGGTGCATATATACCAAACCGCGACACTGCCTATCGGGTAGAGCACTATCAAGAGAATGTGTCGGGAGGCTACACCCTTGTGAATGCGGATCAGCTTTTTGGGGTTACCGATACACAAACGGCTGCGAATGCCAATGACTATACGGGCTTTTCGGGTAAGGAATGGGAGCAAGCTGTGATTTCTGGGGATGGCAGCACCGTGATCCGTATCGATTACAGCCGCAATATCTATGAGATCGAGTTGGAAACAGCTGGTGGTACCATCAACACAGGAAATTTTGACGCCTACACCTATGGAATTGGTGCTCCTCTGCCTACCGATATCACTCGAGCGGGATATGCGTTCGATGGTTGGTTAGAAGGAACGGAGCAAGTCGCTTTTATTACGGAAAGTGAAATAGGCAACAAGGCATATACGGCTAGTTGGGTGGCTGATCGTGATACTGCCTATACCGTGAAACATATTCGGGAAGATTTAAAAGGCAGATATACGATCGAAGAAATTGAAACTCGAACCGGCACCACGGATACGGAGACCGAAGCATCTGCAAATGACTACACCGGCTTTACCGCTGGCGTTGTTGTCCAGAATGGGATTGCAGGGGACGGCAGCACAGTAGTCGAGATTCGTTACGATCGAAATACGTATGTCTTGAATTGGAACCTGCTAAAAGGCAGCATGCGAGGATTCTATACCCAGGGAGTCGTGAAATATGGAGCGCCGATTATCCCTCCAGTGGTGGAAGAAGAGGGATATACCTTCTCTGAATGGTATGCAGAACCAGGTCTTGAAACCGGGATCGATATTCCGGAAACCATGCCTGCGGAAGATCTGGTTGTTTTCGGAACAATCATAGCCAATAGCGGCATTGCCTATCAAATCAGGCACCTTCTTCAAAATGCCGACGATGACGGATATACCCTAGCCGATACAGAAATGCTAGTGGGCTACACGGATGAAGCTGTTATCGCCACCGAAGAAGTGTATGATTATTTCATTTATGATGCGGGTAGATCACAGGAATCGGGAACAATCGATGCAGATGGCAGCCTTGTTCTAAATCTGTATTACAACCGGGACGTTTTTACGGTTGACTATGAAGTCGATGGAGAATCCTACGGCGAACAAGAGAGCTACAAGCATGGAGAAACCGTTCGTTATCCCAATCTACCGGAGAAAGAGGGCTACTACTTCGATGCATGGCAGCTAGCGGAGAGTAGTTTTACCGGCAATATGCCAACGGAAAACGTGTTGCTGACAGCGGCCTGGTCGGCGGGAGAAAAAACCTATACGGTTCGCTATTATCAAGAGCGATTGACCTATACAGATGAGAAAGACCGTTGGGCTTTGTTGACAGAGGCAAGTACAGTAGAAACAGGAACCTTTGATTCTACGATCGAAGTTGCGCCTGAAAATGAATATACTGGCTTTACGACACCAGAGACGCAGGAAGTAATTTTAAACAGCCAATTGTCGACAGTCGATTTCCAGTATGTACGCAATCGTTATGAATTGGTGTGGAACCGCAATGAAGGGGCGACAACCAACGATTACACGGAAAGCGGAATGATTTGTTTTGGCACGCCGATTGTAGCGCCGATTCTTGTCAAAACGGGCGAAAGTTATGTTTGGGATCAAACGCCTGCTGAAACGATGCCTGCCAAAGCGTTGGCTTATACGGCGGCCTGGTCGCCAAATGCCTATTGGGTTGACTTTAATGAAGCTGGCCTGGGACGTATGAGCGTAATCTATGGCGAAACCTATGGGACATTACCGATTCCGGACAAGACCGGGTATCGGTTTGATGGATGGTATACATCTAATGCAGACGATGGTGAAAAAATCGAAGGGGAGACTCTCGTTGCAATTGCAGAGGATCATAGGCTCTATGCCCATTGGACAGCGAAAAGCTACACCTTGACCTGGGAGTTCTCTGGTGGAACTGCCGGAGGCGATTATACCCTTGGAGAGGTTGATTTCGCCACGCAGCTAATCGCACCGATTCCAACTCGAGCAGGCTATACATTTGCTGGATGGAATCCAGGGGTGGCTGAGACCATGCTTGCCGAGGATCTGATCTATACAGCGGCTTGGACGGCTAACTCTTATATTGTCGGTTTTAATGAGGCGGGTATTGGCGGATTAGCCGTGACCTATGACAATGCCTATGGCGATTTGCCAATTCCAAGCAAGACCGGATATCAGTTCACTGGCTGGTACACATCCACTTCCAACGACGGCGAAAAGATCGAATCAAACAGCCTTGTTTCCATCGCGCGGGATCATATCCTGTACGCACATTGGGAGGTCTTGGCCTTCACCTTGACTTGGGATTTAACCGGCGGTACGGCCCAAGGGGAGTATACCCAGGGAAATGTTGATTATGGCAGCCCGATCATCGAACCGGTACCCAGCAAGATCGGACATGCATTTAACGGATGGGATAGAGAACCGGCATCAACGATGCCAACGGAAAATCTGACTTATACAGCGACCTGGACAGCCTTAACTTATCCGGTTAGCTTGAATCCGAATGGAGGCGCAATCCAGAGTGGAAACATTGAAACATACACCTATGGGGTTGGTGCCGTATTGCCTGTGGATTTGGCGAAAACGGGATATACCTTTGAGGGTTGGTATGAGGGTGAAGAGAAAATCGATCGGATTTTGACGACGGATACAGAAGGCAAGACCTATCTTGCCAGTTGGTCTGCAAATTCATATGCGATCACCTATAAGTATTTGGAGGAAGCGAGCAACCACGCGAACAATACAAACACCTATGTGTTTGAAATTGGACTGGTCCTTGGAACACCGACGCGAACCGGATATAATTTTACCGGCTGGTATAGGGATGAAGCCTGTAGCATTCCGATCACATCCATTTCAACGTCCGAGATCGGACCTGTCGACCTCTACGCGGGTTGGGTGCCAAAAACGTATCAGGTTACTTTGAATACCAATGGAGGCACCTTGTCTGAGGGGAGCGGATTGTCTTCGTACACCTATGGGATTGTTGCTATTTTGCCGGCAGCGGATAAAATCAGCAGAACCGGATACACCTTTACTGGTTGGACCGATGGCAGCGGAACGGTGACGGAAATTCTATCCTCTACGATTGGAATTCAATCCTATATGGCAACCTGGGTGGCTGTGAACTATCAGATCTCATACGTACTGAATGGGGGAAGCAATAGTAGCGACAATCCAAGCAAGTATACGATCGAATCCGCGGACATCCGCCTAGGGGAACCGGGAAAAACGGGTTATGGATTTGATGGCTGGTTTATAGACGGTGGGTTTGGAACACCGGCTGGCAGTCCAGCCATACCAAAGGGAAGCAGTGGAAACCGAACCCTCTATGCGAAATGGAAGGCCAATTCATATCGGGTTGTTTTCAATGCAAACGAGGGTGAAGGCACAATGGCTGCCCAGATCTTTACAGTCGATGCGGGTCAAGCTTTGCATGCAAATGCCTTTGCTCGAGAGGGATATGACTTTGTTGGATGGGCTACTTCTGCAAATGGCGGCAAGGCCTATAACAACGAAGCGTCCATGATCAATGCAAGCTTGGTCGATGGAGGGATCGTCAATCTTTATGCGCTATGGAGCCCGATCACCTATGCAATCACCTATGAACTGAATGGTGGCACGAATGCCGCTAATCCAGTGACCTATACCGTGGAAAGCCAAGGAATTGTTTTGAAGGATCCAAGCCGTGGTGGCGGATATGTCTTTAGTGGATGGTATCAGAATTCAGAATTTGCAGGATCGGCAGTGACTACGATTCAAGCCGGCACTTCAGGCAATCTTGCCTTTTATGCTTTATGGAAGCACTATGGGGTATTCACCGTATCGGCAGGGAGCAATAACACATTCACCATTACCCGCACCGGCGGGTTTGACGAAAGTCAACGGGTGTATTACCGCACCCAGAACGGATCTGCCATTGGGGGCACCCATTTCACCCATGCAAATAGTTCGGTGGTCTTTGGACAGGGAGAATCATCCAAAACGATCACTATTCAAGAAAATGCCGTAAGCACGGCCTATGCGGGTAAGGTGGCAACAAGCTATGCCAATGTGGACCGGGTGTATTTCTTTGATCTTTACAAGGTGGAAGGTGGGGGCGCTTTAGGCACGCAAACCCGCATGACGAGAACCATGGCAAAGAATGCATCGATGGTTGTGGACAGCAATAAGTTGAACAATTATCAGAAAATTGCTGCTAGCACAGGATCGAGGACGATTAAGGAAGCATCGGATGAGAGGCAGACGTATTATGGTAATATAGCTAGTCCCGTTTTGAGTAATAGTGCGTACAGCTCGACCTTACAAACCTATATTCGCAATACAGCTTCGGCTATGAAGGTTCAATTACAAGATTTTAATAGCCGCGATAACGGGAAACGCATGCGCCGATATGTCTTATTTCTATCGGGTACGACGAGTCCAAGTTTTTCAAGCGATGTAGGAACAAGCGTGCCTAATGTACCAAGTAACACAAAAGCCGCATTGCAGTTTGGATTCAGTTCAGATATTGATGATGAGACATCCTTCAATGTTGATTTGCCCAACTCTGCTGGACTTATACCTGCAGACGGCACAGGTCGAAGTGTTAGAATTTTCGATATCAAATGGGCGAGTGGCCAGGACCAAGGGGATTATGTTCTCTACGGGTTAGATGAAACCTGTGGCATCTCCCTTGCGGCTTACTGTGGTGCTTGGCTTAGACAGGAATGGGTCTTTAACAGTTCCAAGCTCTATGCCCAGCCAAAGGATGTAAAAGAGCCGAGTCTGCTTGGGATAGCGCCTATGGCCAACGCGACATATAATGATGGGGACAAAATTGTGATTGCACTGGTATTTGATGAAATTGTAGCCAGTGCGAGCAATGTTAAAATTCGAACCGCGTTATCACCGACTGCCTTTACCCTGACGGGTGGGCTTGGTACCAACGTTTTGTATTTTGAAGGAACGGTAAGTGGCTATGGCGGTACGGCACCAACCAAAGCAAATACGATTATCGATAATGCATCAAATATTAAAGACCTGTGTAATTAATGGCTAATCGAGCCTCTGCCCGCACGACGGGCAGGGGTTCTGGGAAGGGGGAAGAGAAGATGAAAAAAAGATGGTTGGTTTGCATTTTGTTGATCATACTATTTTGGCAGACTGCCTATGCAGAAGATGCGGAGGTAAGGATTGCACTGATCGATACTGGAATTGCTGTTGAAGCCTTTGATTCGGCAAATTTAGCTGAGGGAGTCAATTATCTTCGCCCTCCCGCAGGCACCCAAGATTGGATCGGCCATGGAACGGCGGTGGCGGGCATTATCTTAGGGGCGGACGGGGTTCATATCAAAGGGATTGCGCCCAAAGCAAAGCTTGTTCCCCTTGTTATCGCAACAAAAACAGCGGATGGAGAAAAGCTTGCTGGCGACAGCGAGTTGCTGGCGCAGGCGATTCGTGATGCGATTGATCTTTACGATTGTCAGATTATCAACATTAGCGCGGGCACCTTGTCGGCGGGGGAAGAGCTTCAATCAGCGGTGGAATACGCGGAGGAAAAGGGCATTATCCTAATTTCTTCGGTGGGGAATGCCAATCAATATTACCCGGAAAACATCTATTACCCTGCGGCCTATGAGACTGTGTTGGGTGTTTCCGCTTTAAAAAGAAACGGGGAAGTCGCCCGCTTTTCCCAGTGTAATGATTCTGTTTTCATTTGTGCCCCTGGGGATCGACTCAAGCTTGCATCTACCACAGAGGGGAAAACCACTTTTGGATCCGGCACCTCCTATGCGACGGCCTATGTGTCGGGTGCAGTGGCTTTGCTGGTCTCGGAAGACCCGGATCTTACACCGGAAGAAATCCGAAGTATTCTCTGTGACTCAGCGGTTGATTTAAATCAAGCGGGATACGACATAAACAGTGGCTGGGGCGCGCTAAACGCGGATGCTGCCTTACTCAGATTGTCAGAGTTGAATTTTCCGATTTCCAAGTAAATACGGGTTCAACGATGTTTTTAAACACGATTTTCAATCAACAGACAATTCTTAGAAGGATGTGCAGGGTTGAGAACACAATAAGCTTCCATATAAAGGTTTGTAATGAATGGCAAAAGGTGTTATGCTACCAGAGTATGCTCGAATAAAAACCATACAGATAATTTCGTCAATTGTAAAATTACGATTGGGACGATTAATGATGAAAGAGCTTATTTTTATAAGCTCTTTTTTTGATAAAGAGAGGGAATAAAATGATAAAAGTTGATAACTTGTCCTACTCATTTCCGCAAAAAGATCTATATAATGAGATTTCTTTTGCGTTGGAAAAGGGTCAACATTGCGCGTTTATTGGTACAAGCGGCAGCGGAAAAAGTACGCTGATCGATATGATCCTAGATCCAGAAAAATATCTATTCGACGGCAAGCTAGAGATTGACCCCACTTGTAGAATTGGATATGTCAGCCAGTTTTCGCAGCAAGACAAGACAGAAGACACGACGGTTTTTGAATATATAGGGAAAAACCACATTCAAATCCAAAATGAAATCACAACGATTTGTACAGAGATGGAAACCACTTCGGATCTTGAACCCCTGCTGGAGAAATATCAACAGGCTTTGGATGCATTCGATGCAATTGGTGGAGATGATTTTGAAAGCAAGATCAATAAAAAACTCAATCTTGCAAACCTAGGCAAGCACAAGGATTTGATGATCTCGGAAATTAGCGGTGGAGAATTCAAGTTGGTTCAAGTCATTCGTGAAATGCTTACGCATCCGGATCTTATGATTATGGATGAACCGGATGTATTTTTGGATTTTGGGAATTTAATTGCGCTTAAAAATCTGATTAATGCTCACAAAGAAATTTTGCTGATTGTTACGCATAATAGATTTCTGTTGAATCATTGCTTTAACAAAATTTTACACCTTGAAAATCGGGAGCTCCAAGAGTTTGATGGACGATTTGTGGACTATAATTTTTCCTTGCTTCAAGCCAAAATTGAGTTGCAAGAACTTTCACTTGCCGATGATGAAGAAATTGAGCGCAATGATCGTTTAATCGACAAACTACGATTTCGTGCCACTATTTTTGACGATGTATCCAATGGAAAAGCCTTAAATGCGAGGGTGAAGGTTCAAGAACGATTGGAAGCACGAAGAGTTAAAGCGCCATTTGTAGAGATGAAGCAGCCGGAGATTAGTTTGGCAATTGACACTGAAATTTCGGATCCAATTGCATTAACAGTGGATGATTACAGTGTTGCCTTTGATGAGTTGCTTTTAGAGAAGGTTAGCTTTGAGATGAAAGCGACGGATAAGGTCGCTCTGATTGGTCCAAACGGAACGGGAAAGACGACGCTATTGAGAGAAATCTATCAAAATAAATCTGATGCAATCCAAATCTCTGATGATGTTCACGTTGCTTATTTATCTCAACTTCAAGGAGAGGTCTTAGATGTATCCAACACAATCATGGAAGAGTTCTTCGAAGCCGGATTTAATACCTATGATGAAATTCGATCCCATGTTTCAAACTATGGGTTTGAAGGAGAAGGCGTCGATCAAGTAATCGGATCTTTATCTGGTGGAGAAAAGAACATTCTTCAATTGGCTAAGGTTTCCGCGAGTGGAGCGAATCTGTTGCTTCTCGATGAACCGACGAGTCATTTGGACACATATTCCCAATTGGCACTGGAAAAGGCCATGGAAAACTATACCGGTGCGATCCTTATGATTTCCCATGATTACTATTCAATTATGAATTGTATGGATTATGTGTTACTCATTGAAGGCAAGACGATTCGAAAAATGACGATGCGGAAATTTAGAAAGATGATTTATAAGAATCATTTTGATAAAGATGATTTGGCCTTGGAACAAAAGAAAAAAGCGGTAGAAACGGAAATTGCATTGGCTTTGAAAGCAACTGATTTTGAGGCTGCAAAAGTTTTATCTGAAGAATTGGAAGAGCTGATTAAGAAACTTTAACGGCCTGCTAGTAACAATCATAGTAAATCCCCTAATCGCGGACAGATTAATTGACAAATCTGAATGCTTTTGGGGGATTTTTTTGCGTAGGGGGTAGTAGAACAGAAGAAAGCAGGTTGACTAGACGAGTCAAGTACTCGGGATGGTCCCATACAAAGATAGGTGATTGGGGAGGAAGCTATGAATAACAAAAAGAACTATGATGTGATTATTGTGGGTGCAGGGGTAATCGGTTGCTCCATAGCAAGGGAGTTGTCTAGATATAAAGGCAGGGTCCTTCTTCTTGAAAAAGAAAATGATGTGAGCAATGGCGCTTCAAAAGCAAATAGTGGGATCGTGCATGGCGGATATGATGCAAAACATGGATCGCTTAAAGGAACCTTTTCAAGGAAAGGGAATCGGATGTTTGCACAACTAGATAAAGAATTGAATTTCGGGTATCTGGAATGCGGATCCATGGTATTGGGCTACAACGAAAAAGACTTGGGTGTGCTTAAGGCATTAATGGAAAATGGAAGCAAAAATAGGGTTGATGATCTGCGGATACTCGAACACGATGAAATCGTAAAGATGGAGCCGCATGTGAATCCTGAGGTCAAGTATGCCTTGTATTGTCCGACTGCCGGGGTAACTTCTCCTTATGAATATACAATTGCGCTTGCAGAAAATGCCATTCATAACGGCGTTGTTCTGAAACTGAATACCGAAGTGATTGGGATCGAAAAGAATGAGCACGGTTTTACCGTGGAAACTAATCAGGCAAAGTTCGAGGGCCGTTATGTGATTAATGCGGCGGGTCTATATAGCGATACGATTCCACGAATGTTGGGTTTGGATGAATTTAGTATCCATCCGCGTAGAGGGGAATATATATTACTGAATAAAAACCAGGGTCATTTGGCGAACGGTGTATTGTTTCAAACCCCATCGGATAAAGGCAAGGGGATCCTTGTAACAAGGACTTATCACGGTAATCTAATGCTGGGTCCAAATGCACAAGAAGTCGATGATGCAGAAGCGGTTGGAACGAGTCTGGATGCACTTGTCTATATCGTCAATACAGCAAGACAGTCCGTTAAAGATTTTGATGTGAAGTACACGCTGACATCTTTTGCAGGGCTTCGAGCGTCCAGTTCACGACATGATTTTATTATTGAAGAGAGCATAATTAAGGGATTTATCAATGTTGCGGGGATTGAATCGCCTGGAATCACATCAAGTCCAGCGATTGCGGTGCACGTGGCGGGAATATTGGAAAAGAGTGGATTTAACCTTGAAAAGAAGGAGTCCTTTGATTGCAATCGAAAGCCGATAATTATCCCGAAAGATGATGGGTTCACTGGGAGAGTGGATGATCCTGATCCAGAGAAAAATATCATTTGCAAGTGTGAGCTGGTAACAGAGGCGGAAATTGTTGATTCCCTTCATAGAGGAATACTCATTGAGCATATTGATGGCGTTAAAAGAAGAACGCGGTGTACGATGGGCCGATGTCAGGGGATGTTTTGTACACCACGAGTGACAAAAATCATCGCACGGGAAATGAACATTGACGAATCGGAAGTCACCGAACGGGGGAAGGGATCATTGGCATTACCCGAAAGAGAAAATCGAATGTTTTGGAAGAAAATCGAATCATAGGGTATAAACGAACTAGCCTGTTTCTGGATAGCAGTCTTTGTCTATAACAAACATAGACGGATAGAATGCGGAAATTATGATTTAGAAGAGTGTGGAAACAATGGGAAAGGAAGTGATGAAGTTTGGAAAATTCAAGAATTATTATATCTGGATTGTGGACATCGCTGATGCTAATCTATCTTTTGGGGGATGTGTTGAGAATATTTGCAGGCGATTTTGAAGCTGGGAAAATTGACGGCGTTACTCAATCCCAAGGCATGTGGTTGTTTGTTGCATGTATCATGTTGATCCCGATTATTATGATTGTATTGACCTTAACGCTTAAGTATCCTCTGGTTCGCCGAGTAAATATTATTGTGTCTATCGTACTAATCATTTTCAATCTATTTGGATTGCCTTACAAAGGGGCTTATGACAACTTTCTAATTGGCGTTAGTTTAGTATTTAATAGTTTGATCATTTGGTATTCATGGAAGTGGGTGCTATAAGCGAGCAGATGAGTGAATCCGTCACAAAGCAACTAAATTTGGAGGCTTTTTATGAAATCGATATTGCATACACAATTTGGTCCGCCGGATGAACTTCAACTTGTGGAAGTTGAAAAACCAACTCCTAAAGACAATGAGTTATTGATAAAGATTCGGGCAACAACAGTTACAACTACCGATTGTAATCTTCGAAATTTAACATTTGCACCAAAGTGGGCTAGAATTCCATTTCGTATTTCTCTGGGAGTCTTCAAACCAAGAAGACAAAGGCTCGGTGTCGAGATGGCGGGTGAAGTTGAAGCGGTGGGAAAAGATGTCCAACTTTTCGATGTCGGAGATCATATTTTTGGAACGCCAGAACCTCAAGTTGGAACTCATGCGGAATACATCACGATAGCTGAGAATCGGGCAATCACGAAAAAAACGGCAGAAATGTCATGGGCGGAGGCAGCGGCACTAACATTAGCGGGGAATACAGCGTTGGTTTTTATAAGAGATGTTGGAAGGGTTCAATCTGGGCAAAAAATTCTAATCAATGGTGCATCTGGAGGGGTTGGAACATTTGCGGTACAACTCGCGAAATACTATGGTGCTGAAGTAACAGGAGTATGCGGCTCTTCTAATGTTGAACGGGTAAAATCATTAGGAGCGGATCGAGTAATTGATTATACAAAAGAAGATTTTACGAAGCAGAAAGAAGAGTATGACATCATTTACGATGTTGTTAATAAAATTTCTTTTTCCCGATGCAAAGGTTCGCTCAAACCGAAAGGTCTTTATCTAGCAGGTGCTGGACAAGAATTATTTCAAATGATTTGGACATCAATCGTGGGTGACAAAAAAATCAAAACGGCAGATGCTGTTCCAAGTGTAGAAAATTTAGACTTCTTAAAACAATTGATTCAATCTGGTGACTTGGAAGTTGTGATTGACAGAAGCTATCCATTGGAGAATATAGTGGAGGCTTTTAAGTATGTTGAAACGGGGCATAAAAAAGGAAATGTAATCATTAATGTGTCGATTGATCATGAATAAAAGATTGAGCGGGCTTCTTTTTTACTGGAAAAACGCATGGATGCGATTCAGGAACGCAACCATTTCAACGTGCTTGTATTGATAAATAGAAGTAACGAGGAGAGTGAGATGAGATTATTCATTGTTGGCGATGTACACGGCTGTTTGAATACCCTGAAGGAGATTTTGGATCAGAATTGGAAAGCGGATGAAACCCTGATCTTTCTTGGGGATCTGATTGACAGGGGATGCTATGTGCCGGAGACGGTTGAGTATGTAAGAAATTTGAAAATACAGCATGGGGATCGCGTAATCGTGATTATGGGAAACCACGAACATGAATTTATCACACACTTTGATCATGAACCGAATGACAATTGGCTCTGGCAATGCGGGTCGAATACAATCAAGGATTATAAAGAAAAAGGCTATGATCCATTGAAAGATTTAGCGTGGTTTAAAACCCTGCCGCTTTATTTTGAGAATGAGCATATCTTTGTCAGCCACGCGGGGATCGCTGAAGCTGCGAAGGATCCCTATGATCTAAGGGGCGCAAACAGCATTATCTGGAACAGAAGCAAGAAGAGGAATATTGGGAAGATGCAGATCATCGGGCATACGCCTAATCCGGTCGGTCCGCGCTATGATGAGGACAGCAATACTTGGAACATTGACACTGCCGCCGTATATGGCGCAAAGCTGACAGCGATTCGGATTGACAACAATGGAAAGATTATTGAAGTTGTCAGTATAAATGTCCATGAAGATGATCTTTTATGCTAGAATAAAAATGGTAAGATATGGATCACATTTTTAAGAGGAGTTGAATTTGATGAAACGGACAGAACAAACGCTTCGGGTTGCAGTTGCACAGGTATCTCCAGTTATTTTGGACATGGAGAAAACGATCCAAAAGGCACTAGGTATTATAAAAGAAGCAGGAGAAAAAGGTGCTGATCTTGTTGTATTTCCAGAGTCGTTTATACCCGCATATCCCAGGGGATTTTCTTATGGGTTTGTCGTGGGGAGTAGAACCATGGAAGGCCGACTGGATTGGAAACGGTATTACGACAACTCCATTATTGTTCCAAGCTATGAAACGAATCTTCTTGGTGAAGCAGCCAAGGAAGCCGGTGTGTACTTGTCAATGGGTGTGACTGAACGCGATGCTGTAAACTGCTCGCTGTATTGCACCAATATCTTTTTTGGTCCAGATGGACAATATTTGGGGAAACACAGGAAGTTAAAACCGACAGGAACAGAAAGATGTATTTGGGGCGAGGGCGACAGCAGTACACTGACAACTCTTGATACCCCATTCGGAGTCATGGGTTCTCTGATTTGCTGGGAAAATTATATGCCGCTTGCAAGAGCTGCGATGTATGCGAAGGGGATCACGATTTACATTGCACCGACTGCGGATTCAAGGGAAGAATGGCAGTCAACCATGAAGCATATTGCTTTGGAAGGAAGATGTTTCGTTATTGGATGTAATCAATATGTGACGAAAGACATGTATCCCACCGATTTAAATTGTTATGACGAACTTGAAAATCAGCCGGACAACATGTGTCCTGGCGGCAGTTGCATCGTCGATCCATTTGGGAAATATGTGGTAGAGCCGATTTGGAATAAAGAGGAACTCGTTATTGCAGATTTAGATTTGGATCAGGTTGTTCTCAGCAGAATCGATTTTGATCCATGCGGTCATTATAGCCGCCCCGATGTTTTTGAACTCATCGTGCATGAAAAGTAAGTGGAATATATGGGTAAGCGTCTCTGGTGAGACGCTTATTTTTTTTATGATTGTAAGGTTTGAAGCGTAAAAGGCGAGAATGATGCGGATTGTCTTGTGTTGATTTGCGCAAAAAAACCGTGATTTATGTAAATACAAAAAAGTTGATTCCCGATATACTAGATTGTGAAATTAAAAACAATTGGGGGAACAAATCATGAAGCGAACCTTGTCTGTACTACTGGTATTGATGCTGATTATGACG
>JABXKS010000095.1 GCA_013619125.1 Clostridiales bacterium | reverse complement strand
ATATTATTATGTTAAATAATTAACTGGGGTGTATTTTTATGAAAAATTCATTTTTATATCAAAAATATAGAAAAATCGCATTCGGCTTAGGATTGTTTATTATTGGATTGATTGTTTTTTTTAGCATATCAATCACGATCACAAGTCGGCTCTATCTCGATCGGTTCGTGGCGCATAATAAGCAGATGACTGAATCTTATTTGGGGATTTTCAAAGAAGACGCTGCAGTCCGTGTTTCCCGCTGGTCCCTATGTTCCAATACACAAAGCATATTTCGGAACGGAGATGGTGAGCAGTTGGAGCAGCTCTTTGCACAGCGGGTCAAGACTATTGGTTTTCCTGATGTGCGGATTCTGATTCGCGAACCGGGAGCGTCGGACTATCTTTATAAGGGTAGGGAAATTCCCAAGGAATTGCTCGAGGTGAGTCACAGTAAAATTATGTACGATCATAGTTTCCGCTGGGTGGGCGATGAACTGTGGTATACCGCAAGTGATCAGATTGATGATTATTTGGTGTTTATGTCTGTTCCAATTCATCAAGAAAACCTGGAAGAGCTGGCGTTCTATCTGGAAGGTAATTTAGTCGAGAATATTCAGATCACGAAGGAGAATATCGATGTGAATCGTGATATATTTCATTGGAAGAGGCTGATCTTCTCTGTGCCCATTGATGAAAATGTTCATGCATATTTGACCTATACCTTCAACATGAAGTCTCTGTCTGAATATTTTTATTGGTCCTATGGGATCACAACCTTGGCCGTTCTGCTTTTTTTTGCATGGATCATGCATTATCGCTTAAAACCCATGATTCTTGAAGCGCATCATCAGATTGTGGTATTTGAAGGAGAAATCAAGCAGATCATCGAAGGTGATTATAGCAGAAAAATTCAGGAAACGGACTATTATGAATTTGATCGTCTGGGTGGGGCAGTTAATCATCTGACCGACACGATCGAGGAGCGAAACCATGAATTGTCGGAACATGTGCGGGAACTTTACAGCTTGCTGATCAAGGTGCTGGAACAGAAGGATCCTTATACCCGAGGGCATTCGGAGCGAGTTGCAGAATACGCGAAAGGAATTGCTTTGGTCTTGGAGTTGGAAAACGCAGATGAAATTCATTCCGCTGGATTGCTTCATGATATGGGGAAAATCGCGATCGCGGAAGAATTGTTGAATAAACCCGGCCGTTTTTCAGAACGCGAGTATGAGCGGATGAAAGAACATCCGAAAAAAGGATATGATTTATTAATGGAATCTCGAGAGTTCCATCGCATTCGTACTTGGGTGCTACACCATCATGAGCGGATTGATGGGAGTGGGTATCCAGATGGATTAAAGGGTATGGAAATCCCATATGAAGCGCGAGTGATTGCGGTTGCGGATGTGTTCGATGCGATGACATCGGATCGATCGTATCGTTTGGCCATGTCAGAGGAAGCAGCGTTGGATTTTCTGCAGTCGAAAGAAGGCGTGTGTTTTCAGGCGGAGATTGTGGAAGCTCTTGTCACATATTTAAAAGCATCATCCGACGGATGATGCTTTTTTTGTGATCAATTGTGAACACTCCCAATGGTCGTAGAGGGTGACTATGCCACCGAAAAGAAGATTGAGGTAATAGGTGATCAATCGCCAGAGTAGCATGGCTGGCATCAAGGTAGCGCCAGAAAAGAGCAATTGAAAGACCAGAATGAATCCGCCTTCTGAAGCGCCGGCATTCCCTGGGGTTGGTATAAAGGAGATCGCCATATAGAGCAGGGCTTGCAAAGCCAAAATCCTAGGAATCCCGGTATGAGAAAACCCAAAGGAGTGATAGATTGCCCATGACACCGCGAAAAAAGCGGTCAATTGCAGGAGTGTCAGGATAAACACTTTTCCGGCAAGGATGGGAGAATCTTTTACAGCCTTCGCGCTCTGTTCATAATCATCAAGGCTTTGATGTATTTTGTTTTTCCATTGTTTTTCTTTGAAGTTCCTTTTTTCCCCGCCAAGCCAAGTCAGCAGCCGGTTGATTTGGCGCTCCAACCAAGGTCGCTTGATAAGCGAGAGGAAGATCAGAAGAATCAATAAGCCGTTGAGAATCAAACCCAGCAAAATCCAAGGAAAACTAGTGGCTAGAGTAGCGCGTACAAATCGATATTCCCATGCAAAAAAGCCAAAGGCGTAAAGCACGACGCAGATCTGATAAATTAGAAATTTTACCATCAGTAAGGAAGTCGCCCGCCCAATGGGTATTTTTTTTGCTGTCATGGAGAGGATTTGCGCGGGCTGCCCCCCCGATGCAAAGGGTGTAATAGCGCTGTAGTATTGCCCCACCATGGTTAGGGCTGTAAGAATACCTGGAAATTCTGGATTGGTTCCAAGGAGGATCCCCGTGATCAAGAGCAAAATAATAGGTAAAATCAGAAAGATTTTCTGCTTCATGGTTTTTGCCTCGTTTCTTGATTCGCGGATCCCAGAAATAGGACATGGGGAGAGTGCCACTTGAATGCACTGCCGTGGATCCAGCGGATTCCATTCTCCCACAGGCCAATAAAGAAGCCTTGAATCATCCTTGGATAGGGATGGAGTTCAAAACCCAGCCGTCTTAAGAGTGGTCCAAAGACACTCACCCCGTAATACCCTTTTGCATCGGGATACCTTTGTGGGAGGAGAAGTTTCAGGATTTGAACTTCTAGCCGGATTCTACGGAATAATTGTGGGGGAGTCAACCCTTCTGCCATCAGTTTTTTGTTGTCGAGATGAAGCTCCACAATCCGATCACCTGGATTCAGGGTTATCGATTCAAATGAAAGAGGCGCGCCTTTGTATGGACGTTCTACTCCGTAAAAAGAAGGTGCTTCCGGAATGTGAAGCCAATGATTTTTATGGATAATGTGTTGGTCCAGCTTATGAAACAGGTGTTGTATCCAGTTCACGGGATTCGCCTCCTTTTAGAGGGATAAAGCGGAAAGTCTTTTTCATTTGAGGCAGGATTGTACCCAAGGCTTCAATGGTATGCTCGGGCGCTTGTGGATCACCACCGGCATCATGCAGGACGATGATTTCCCCTGCAGTGAGGTTTTGTGTGATTCTCGAGACGATATCGGACGGTTGTGTTTCGATCTCCCAGTCCTTTGCATTTCGGCTCCACAGGTAGATGGGGAGTCCGGCTTTACTCGCGTAATGACGGGTGAGGGCATTGAAGGTTCCCCAAGGCGGTCGAAAGCCTATAAGCTCGATATTCAGGTCTTGAAAAATTTGAAGCGATTCTTCAAAATCCAGACGGGTCTGTTTTGGTGTTTCCAGCCAAAACCCGCGATGATTCAGAGAGTGAAGTCCGATGGCATGGCCTTCTTCCGCCATTCTCTTTACGATTTCAGGGTGTGCTTGCGCATTTTCTGCGACAAGGAAAAAGGTTGCGTGAACGCCCTGCTCTTTCAGGAGATCCAAGAGATCAGGTGTATAGACCGGGCTGGGTCCATCGTCAAAGGTCAGAGCGATCTCATTTTTCTGCGTTGAAAAACGACGAATGACATGCGGATTGAAATGTCGCTCAATGAGATTTGGGACCAATTGGTAACTTAAAATGATTGTGATGCTTGAGATCAATAATATCCGCATCATCATCCTCCTTTCTCTTTTATACATTGAAACGGTTTTCAAGTAATTGCTGCCAGATTTCTTCGCTCGCATCGCTTAGTCCTGTATGGATCGTTGCCATTTGAGAGCGTGCCTGGTAGATGGCTTGATTCGACTTGTAGGTGTCAATGGCCTTTAATATTTCTCCTGTTGTGAAGACACTTTGGCCGATGCCCATTTTTTCGATGAATTTCGCATTCTTTTGTTCCTGGCCAAGGGTTGGGCGATAGGCAAGAATTGGGATCTCCACATGGATTGCCTCAAACAGCGTAATTCCGCCTGGCTTTGTCAAAAGCAGGTCAGCTTGTTTCATTTCTCCTGCGACATCGTGGACAAATCCCTTGACGGTTAGGCTGGGATAGAGGCTCTTCAGGCTCTGGAAGGCTTTATGGTTGTGTCCGGTAATTATGGTTGCATCGATGCTTGTGTCATCTGAGAGCCAGCGATATAGGGTATGGTCTTCCGGTAGAAGACCCAATCCGCCACCCATGACAAGAAGCCGAATGGGCGCGTGTACTCTTCGCACTTCTCTTTTTTTCTGCAATTGAAACGCGCGACGCACAGGGATCCCCGTAACAGAAATTCGATTTGGATCGACGCCTTTTTTGATCAGCTCGCTCTCAACGCTTTCGCTGGCAACCAAGTAATGAGTCACGGCGGGATGGATCCATTCCGAAGCGGAGGTGACGTCGGTAATAACCGTAATCAGCGGGATTTTACTGCCCTTCTTTTCAATCCAAGTCCCAAGCACCTGGGTGCAGATTGGGAAGGTGGAGATCAATAAGGCTGGTGTTTCTTTCGCCAGCAATCGACTCGCCTTTTTTTGCGCGAGTTTGGCAAATAACATTGAAGAGAGATCATCGGTCTCTTTTTCTTCGTAGAATCGATTGTAAAGAGATTCATAATTTTTTACAAAATAGCGATACCCATGATAGATGGACTGAGAGAATTGAGGCATTAGCCATTCCATCAAATCAATCTCTTTTATGGATGCAGTTTGAAAATGCGCAGAAAACTCTTCTTCAATGGCATCTGTGACCATTTGATGGCCGGCGCCAAACCCGGCGTTGAAAATCAGTACTTTTTCATGCTGTTTCTGGATCATTCGATCCGATAAAGCGAAGATCGCAGCGGGCGAGTATGTCTGGGCAATCACCTTCATGCGGGCGCGCATAAGGGGAAGGCGGTGTGGATGGCGTTCCAATTGGTGAATTTGTTCGGCCAAGTCGTCTGCGGATTGAACATGGATTGCCATGCCCTCTTCGACTAAAAACTCCGTGTTTTCGGCTTCCTGTCCCGGAATCATAAAGGGAATGATCATGGGGATTTGACGAAGAATGGATTCTGTTGTCGTCAGCCCGCCGGGTTTTGTGATGATGCAGTCATGGGTGTCCATCAATTCACGGATATTTTTTGTGAATCCGTATAGGGTTAAACGTTCTTCTTTGATTTCTTGAGGAAACTGATGGAGTAGGAGATCGTATAAGGCTTGATTGTTGCCGCATACGGCAGTTACATTTGAGTGGGTATCCGATAGCAAGACATCGAGGCAATCAGCCATTTCTTCCAGACCAAGCGACCCTGCCATGGCTAAGACTTTCATCTCTCCGGAGAATCCTCGTCCGATTGACGGGGTATAGAATTCTTTTCTTGTAGGGATTCCGTATGCATGGATGATCTCTGAAGGAATGCCTTTCTGAATCAAATCTTGTTTCGTCCATTCACTACCGACAATATAGCCATCAACAGCCGGGCTTAGGTAAGTTTGATGGGCGATAAAATCAGTGACCACGGCGAGATAGGGACAACGAAGACGTGTCTGTCGTTTCAGCTTTGCCATGATTTCAACGGCAAAGGGATGCGTGGAGACGATCAATTCGGGATTCGTTTCTAGGATTTTTTGGTTCAGACTTCGCCAGACCTTCCGTGCGATTACGTCACAAAAGGGTTTGTTTACAGCTTTTCGATTGGAGAGCCAATAGAGATCTCCATAGGTTTTTGGCATTTTTGTCGCCAAAAAGGCGTACCCTTCCACCATAATAGAATCCAGCTTTTCATTGCTGTCCCTAAAGATATCCATGGTTTCAACTTGATAGCCTTGTTGGCTGTAGATTTCTTTCAGAGCGTTTGCCGCTTGGTTATGACCACCACCGGTTGAAGCGGTTAAAAGCAAAATGGTTTTCATAGCAGATCCTTTCTGAAATGATTTCATCGATCATTTCGGTTGTTTTTAACGACACGAACGTCGTTTAAAACCAATGGGTATATTATCTTGCTGAAATCATTGTATGTCAAGCGCTTTAAGTCCAGTTTAACAGAAGATTAAATTTACATTAAACTTACAGTGGTCGTAAAAAACAATAACCCCACAACCATCAAGGATTGCGGGTTTATTGGTCCTTCGGTTTTACCATGTTTTTACGCGTACAATATACCCTAAATATACGCGCAATAGACAAATAAAAGAGCTAATTCCCTATGAATATAGAAAATTAGCTCTCGTTCAAGGATCTCTTTTTTTAGATGTCCGTTTTAAGGCGATTGACTCAAATCGGAGGAATTATATTTATTGATAGAGATTTGTGAAGCCAAGGCCGAACTCATCGCCCAGCTGAATTTCCAGCACTTGGTATTCTGCCGCTTCGATTGTACTAAGACGGTCAGGCTGTTCGAGGGTGATGGCGAAGATGCCGGATTCTTTTGTGATTTCTGCTTCTTTTCCCGGCATGATGATCATTTTTCTTTCAAATTGAGTTGCTTCGTTGATCACGTCCAGGAATAGATCGCGTTCTTTATCATCGGTAAAGGCGGCTAGGGAATCTGAAAGCAAGATGATCAGATTTGGTTCGGATGATTCTCTTAGCTTTTTAAGGAGTAGCGGCCAGCCATTTTTATCGCTGGTGCGCAGTCCACCGCCTGTGATATCCAGCTGAATCATTTGAACATTACCATATTGGAAAGCATAAGCGGAATCTTTTGGATCCAAGAATCCAATTTGAGGCGTGTGAACCTCTCTTGTCATCGGTGTCAGATAGATTCCCACCTTTCCTTGCGACATGGCGGTCTCCAATTTAGGAGCCAGCAATTGGCTGAGGAAGGTATCGGTTTCATCAATCCCACAGGCAACCAAAAATCGCTCAGAACTCGAGATGCTTGGGTTCAGGGATGGGATGCTCAAAGGAAGTGTTGTCGATGCCGGCAGGGCCGTTAGCTCCGCGTTCAAAGCACGGAAACTCATTAACTGATCAAACCTCACGAGACCTGAGTAACGGCTTTCTGGCTGATCTTCATAGAGGTACAAGCGCTTGACTGTGATGGGTCCTTGAATAAAGTCTGGCAGGGTGACACTGACCTTTCGCCATCCTGTAAAGCTCACGCGCGTGATGGGAAGATAGAAATTCTTTCCGTATCCATCGCTGACTTTTATTTTTACAAGGGAGCCCTGTCCGTCTCCATAACACCAGAAGCTGATGCCGTCCGGTCGAAAGCCAAGTTTGATACCGTGATCCCCAAGCAATAGATCGGCACTGCGGTTCTCGGAAGTATGTGCAAAGTCATATCGCAAGGCAAGGCTTGTGGTGCCGGGCGCTACGCCTTCGGTGATTTCGCCAGCAACATCGACATAGTTGTCTGGATCCGTAATAGAGGTTCGAGTCGGCAATTGTTTGATGTAAAAGGGTTGCGTGTTGGAAAAAGCAGAAAGATCATCAAAGGGATGAATAACTGTTTCTTGAACACCGACAAGTACCGGAATCGTCAGTCGTGCGTTTTCGTATTCGATGGTGATTCCCCCGGTGCTTGATAAGGCAGATGCCGTAAAGCGTGTTCCATTCAGGCTACCGATGCCCCCGATTGTTGTTAGTTTCCAATCTGATGGGGATAAGGTTCTGGTGATCCCTTCACTATTTTTCCCAATTAAAGGTGCCAGGTAGTCAGCGAGATCAAGGGTTTGATTCGGTGCCAGAATCATTCTAGTTTGCTGGCTATTCAGGGTTTGAATCGGGCCGTCAATCCAAATGGTTTTTTCGCCTTCAATGGATCCGCTTGTGACGCGCACCGTAAGAAGTCCTGAACTTTCCGGGATTATGGCGCCGTTTTTCCAGCGGGTAGCAACTCCTTCCGTCGCATACTTAAAGGAGCTGACAGTCATCTGGTGTCCAGCATTGTCAATCCCTTTAAGAGTGAGGGAAATGGGCATACCAGGAAGATAAGGACCTTCACTCGGTTCGATCAATATGGAAGACAGACTTCCTGCGGGATTCTTGTCCGTCATTCCGAAGCCATTCACGACCCGTCGTTCGCTGCCATCTGAGGGGCGATTGATCAGGATGGGTGACAAATAGGCCGGTGATTGATAGGCGAGGGTTGTTGAGCCGCCGCCGTCGAGATTAACGGCTGTATAAGAGCCAAGTTCGCGCATAAAAGAAGCCAATTCTGATTGTGTCATACCGCGGTAAGCGCCGTAACGACCCTCAACGGCAACTAGGTAGAGGGTGTTTGCATCTTTTGAAAGTCCCATTGCGGTTCTTGGGTGATGGCCATTGATGGGGACAGAAAATTTTGATAAAACTTGTCCATTCTCCAACAAAAGTCCACCTGTACCGAGAGCCATTTCAATGTTTCTAAGAGATGGGCTCGTGGTCACGCTGACGCGGTCTCCAACGGAGATGGTTTGCAAAAGTGGAGCGATTTTGTTGGAGCTTTGCGCCAAAACAAAGCCATTGCTCGGAATGGTTGTTGCCGACTGTCCTTTGCGAATTTCACTGATTCTATTATTAACGACTACAATTTCTACAAGATTTGAAGCCTGGGTGCCAATGGAATTCGTTCCCCATTTTGGATCATAGGCGAATAGTCCAAGGTATTGGCTCGAAGCTTTGTTCCATCCATCCAAAGCCCAGTTTTTCCCGTTTATGGTAACCGAAAGAGCGGGCACGAGGGTGTCGAAGGCAAGATCATGGAGAGAATTAGCCATAATCATGGGTTCTGTGTTCGTGCTTGCGGTACGATAATCAAAGGGGATGCTGCTGGTCAGTAACTGGCCTTGATCTATCATGGCACCAATCGGGGAGTAGTTGATATTCTTGTAGAAGAAATCTCCATTTACACCGATGATGGCATTCGATTCCTCAATCATCTCACTGACACGTTCCCTCGATCCGATTCCAGATTCGGGGGTCAATAGGGCTGGGGACAGATTGGGTGCTGTCAAGTCGACGGTCACTACATGAATCCTTTGCCACCCGTCTTGGGTAAAGCGTTCCATGGTCGTTAATTCCATGCCATTTGCCAGGGAGGATGTTGATTGGGTTTGTGCATAGGGATCGGTAGACAAAGAAAACGCAGCAGCTGAGGCTGCCGCGAGAAGTATGCTACACAATAAACATCCCACGGTTAAAAGCTTTTTCATGGCTTTTCTCCTTTCGGCGGCGATTGCCGTCGTCTATTTGTGTCGTTTCACCGTATGGAAGAACAATTCCATCTGGTCGCCATTTTTTATGGCATTTAATATGTTCTGTTTCGCCGCAGGCATCTCCTTATAGAGTGCGGTCATGCGGGTATTCATCTCTTCGCGTACGGTATTTTTATCCGCGGGACACGGGCTTTTTACCACCGGTACCTCATGGGTTTTTACAACATGAATGACGTCTCGCTCTTCCGCGTAAATCATGGGACGGATCACCCAAACATCTTTGCGGGACAAATAGGTGAGTGGAGAGAAGGTGTGCATGCGCCCTTCATAGAAGAGGCTCATAAACAGGGTATTGATGGCATCATCCAAGTGATGGCCCAAAGCAAGAACATTTAGGTTGCGTTTCTTCATTTCATTGTGCAATGCGCCTCTTCTCATCTTCGAGCAAAGGGAGCAAGGATTTTTTTCTTTCCGTTCGTCAAAAACGATCTTACCAATATTCGTTTCGACAATCGTCAAGGGAATTTCAAGGGAATCGCACCAATCTTGAACCGGTTGTGTATCGAAATTATCAAATCCCTTCGAGATCATGATGGCTTCCAATTCAAACTTATTTGGGGAAAAATATTGATACAGTTTCATGGCTTTTAATAATGCCATGGAGTCTTTGCCACCGGATAGACCGACTGCGACGCGGTCGCCTTCTACAATCATGCCATAGTCGGTATCGGCACGGCGAATGCAGCCAAGCAGTTTTTTCATAGGACACCTCTTTTTCATTGAATTCTTATTTATTTTATCACATTTGGAATCGGGTATTTGTTAATAAATTAAGACGTAAAAAAACCCCTCATCGCTATTGCGAAGAGGGGTGGGCTTGCTTATAAAAACTTTTTGATTTCATTCGGTTTTAAAACCTTGCCTTTTGAAACGACTTTACCGTTCACTTCGAGAGCTGGAGTCGCCATGATTCCGGCTGCTAAAATTTCCTGCAGTTCGGTGATGTAATCAATTGTTGCGTCAAGATTCATTTCCGCAACCACTTTTTTTACATTTTCATGGACGATTTCGCAATTTTTGCATCCCATGCCATATACTTTGATGTTCATCGTATTTTCTCCTTTACGGGTAAGTTGAGTCATTGTTTTTATCTATGTATCCTCTTCAGCGTAGATTGCTTAAGAGGGAGTACGATCGTTGAGACGATGCTTTCTACAAAAACGCTTTGATTTCTTTTGTAGAAAGGAGCTTGCCAGCTGATACAACTTTTTCATCGACGACCAAGGCTGGGGTGGACATCACCTTATAACTCATAATGCCTTGGATGTCTTCGATCTTTTCGATGACGGCATCAAGCCCAAGCTCTTCAACGGCTTCGCGCGCGTTGGCCTCTAGTTTTTTGCATTTTTTACATCCGGTACCTAAAATTTTAATATTCATTGTTTTCTCCTCTCAAGTCAGCATAGAAACGGATTAAATTAAAAGATGTGCGGTTGCATTGAACAGGTAGCCGACTAAGATAATAGAGGTCCCGACAATGGCGACAAAGACTGAAATTAATTTGGGTTTAATGACCTTGCGCAACAAGAGCATTTCCGGTAGGGACAGAGCAGTTGTTGCCATCATAAAAGCAATGGCGGTGCCGATGCCGACCCCTTTCATAATCAGAGCTTCCGCGATGGGAATGGTACCCAAGGCATTGGAATAAAGTGGAATGGCGACAGCCGTCGCAAAGATAACGGCGAGAGGATTGTCCGGTCCTGCATTAGCAGATAACCAAGCTTCCGGCGCCCAGCCATGAATGGCTGCGCCAAGACCGATTCCGATCAATAAGAAGAGCCAGATTCGTTCAATAATTTCCTTCACCTGATCAATCGCAAAATGAACACGATCTGAACTTGTCATGTCAGGGATGTCAGCATGTCCCATCTGCATCTGATAGACGTATTCCTCTACCTGGGATTCCAGCTTCAATACACCGATCAGGATTCCACCGATGACGCCGACTGCAACACCGCAAACCACGTAGAGCAGGGCGAGCTTCCAACCGAAGGAAGCCAAGAGAATGGCAAAAGCCGCTTCATTGACAATGGGCGAGGTGATTAAAAAGGAAAAGGTAACACCCAATGGAACGCCTGCCTCGACAAAACCGATAAAAATCGGGACGGAAGAACAGGAACAAAATGGTGTTACGATGCCCAACAAGGCGCCCAGGATATGACCCTTTAGTCCGCCGACTTTTTCAAGCATTTGTTTGGTGCGTTCTGGTGGAAAATAGCTTCTGATATAGGAAATGGTGAAGATCATAAAGCTTAATAAAATGATGATCTTGATTACATCGAAGAAAAAGAAATGGACGCTATCGCCCAACGCGGTTGCCCGGGATAGTCCGAGGGGACCTTCCACAAATAGGGTAATGAGGTTGTCTAACCAAGTAAACATAAATATCGCCTGCCTTTATTTTTTGAATTCTTCTAGCTGTCGAAGGAGGGTATCATCTACCATCAAATCTTTGCAGCCGTAATTTCCGTCCAAGTATGTTTGGGTTCGTTCACGATCGTCGGGAGAGATCGACGAGGCGTTTAGCATCTTTGTGATTGCCTTTGTCCATTCTGTTTCTTCCGATTGAAAACGAGTTGACCATTGATAATAGGTAAATCCATTGTTTCGACGGGTTTCAATAATACCTGTCTTTTTCAGTTTCCCCAATTGCTTGGATGTATTGGTTTGTGTCAAGTCCAAAAGATGCATGATCTCAGTTACGCAAAAGGGCTGAATCAGAAGCAGCCGCAGAATTCGCAATCGGGTATCATCACCAAGGGCTTTTAATAGATTTGTTTGCATGGAGGCCTCCATATGACTAAATTGACATATGCCGATAATGGAATATGATCATTTGTAGTATACGCCGTTGGGTGAAGCTTGTCAATAAGAAACCAAGTATTTGTTTGTATTTTTATGGAACAAAAAAACAAGAGCTCTGAACGTATCAGAGTTCTTGTTTTCTTGCGTTCTATTCATTTGTTTGAACATTGGTTCATGTGTTGTTATTAAAGGGGTCTGATGGTTGCGATGACAACAGGTTCGTTGAGTCCGTCATCTGCAAGTTTGAGATTGATATCCACGGAAACCAGGCTCCCATTTTTATGGATATAGCGTTTTTGTGTAACAAAATGCTGAGCGGTTCCCTCAAAAAGGGATTGGTAAAGCGTTCGAAAGTTTTCCTTGTCTTCGGGATGGGAAAGGTCTTCAAAGCGTTTTCCGATTAATTCTGATTTTGTATAGCCCAAGAGCTCGGTAAAGGCTTCATTGATGATAAGGGCTTCACTATTGAAATTAAAGATACCCAATGCGACCGGTGTCGCTTGAAAGAGAAAGAGATATTTTTGTTCTAATTGAATCAAGGATTGCTGATTCTTGATTTTCTCTGAAATATCTTCCATTATTATTAAAAGTTCTGGATTTTCCTCCTGATGATCGATGTATGAAATGGTTAAATCCATCCATAGGCGAGCACCCATTTTGGTAACAAAGAGAAGTCGTTCTTTATATCCCGTTGGTTTTGACTTGTGCATGCGATCGATCAAATGAAAGAGTTTTGGCAACAATTCTGGATGGACAAATTCGGTCAGATGATGATGGAGCAATCCGGAGCGGGGGTACTCGAACCGAGTTGCGGCATCCTGGTTGATATATTGGATAAATCCTTTGTCATTGAGTAAGATGATCCCGATGGGGCTGTACTGTGTAATTCGATCAAAAAGTTTTTGATTTTCTCGAATGACACGTTCGTTTTTTCTTTTTTCACTTTGATCAATTAAGAATCCTTCCAAGTAGGCTTCTCCCTGAGGATTCCTTCGTGAGATACACTCGAGTTGCATGCATCGCTCTTCATGAGTCAGTTGAAAGGCGAACTGATAACTGAAAAGGGTGTCGGAGGTGGCATGAATTTTTGCGGTCAGATCTTCAAAAACCAGAGCTGCGCGAGGGGAGCGAATTTTATGAATCAAGGTCTTGGGATCCGGATGATTTGTGTTTAACTCCAGCATTTGCCTAGCCGATTTATCTAAGTAAAAGGGGGCTGCGCGATCGGGATAGTATTCAAAATAACCGACATTTCCGATTTTTAAAAGGGTTCGCAATTGTTCTTTGGTTCTTTCTTCCGTTATATTTTGGAGAATGCCATTCATTCGGGATGGGCGGTCATCCTTAAAGAGGAATACCTGGCCGATCAGTCGAACCCAGATCCATTGATTGTTCTTTCCCTTGATGCGAAATTCCAAATGAAAAGTGCCGTGGGGAGATTTCCAAAATTTCTTGGTCAGGGCTAGGACGCGGTCATAATCGTGGGGATGAAGTAATTTTTGAGCCATTTCAAGATCAAAGGGGTGTTTTGTTGCAGAAAGACCCAATTCATCGAAGAGGAAGCCGTATAAAAAGACACGATTTCCATCCGCGAACCACTCCCAGGCACCCATTCGGGCGGAATCGATCGCGGTATTCATGCGTTTTTGAACGCTTTGATAGGCAACACCATGATATTTTTGCTGAGAAATATCCTCTAATAAGCCAAGGATTTCGCCCGTTGGGAGGCCATGAAAATGTGCCCGCAACCATAGGATTTCATCGGAACCGTGAGGGAGCATGCGAAAGATGACGGTTGAAACCACGCTATTGAGCTCTGCAGCATGGAAACGGCGATCGATTCGTGATCGATCATCTGGATGAATTTGGTAAATGAATCCATCATATGTGGAGGCTTGACGCCTAAGAAAGTCTTCTCTGGAACGTTCTCGGATGGAGAGGGTGAAAGTATTGGGAAATTGAATCATAAAAAAGCCAAGAGTGCTGGATTCAAGCAGACTTTCAATCGAGTAATGGGTATCATTCAGTGCCAAGGTTGCGTTCATGGAAAACGGTGAGTGCTTCATTGGACTTCCCTCCTTATTACCTTTTCTCTATCATATCAAAAGGAAGGAGCTGGGAAAAGGAATTGGTACGTAAACTATCATTATAATTTTGGTTGACAAATGTGGACGGGTTTGTTTTAATGTAAACAAGTTATTATGTGGAGGTTTACAATGAAAACGAGAGATATGATTTTAATTGCATTATTTACAGCCCTTACTGCGATTGGGGCATTTATTAAAATACCCATACCGCCGGTTCCGATTACCATGCAATTGGCCTTTGTCGTGTATGCTGGTATTTTTTTGGGGGCAAAAAATGCGATGATGTCACAATTGCTTTATTTGATGATTGGATTGATCGGGATCCCAATCTTTGCTTATGGCGGTGGGATCACCTATATTTTTCAACCGACTTTTGGGTATTTGATTGGATTCTTGCTTTGTGCGACGGTGATTGGATACGGTGTGGAGCGAATGGGGAAAGTGACCTTTTCGGGGGTACTTGGTTGGAGTGTTTTGGGTCTGACATTGGTGTATGTTGTTGGCGTATTGTATCTCTATGGTATTGTGAATTTGTATTTTGGAAAGACAATGACCATGCTGGCGGCGCTTCAGGCAGGTTTGATTCCCTTTGTCGTGAAGGATATGATCGTTCTCGTTATCGTCGCGTGGACGGCTGTACGAGTCTATCCACGTGTCAACCAAGTTAACAATTAAGAAACTCGTAAGAAAGAAAAGGGTTCCGGGTAAGATTTTCTTTGTATCGTTGTCTTAGGAGGAATTCCGATGAAGAAACGATATAAAATGAAAAAGATTCTGGTAGCCCTTTTTTTATTGTTGATTGTTTTAGTGGGGTGGATCAACGGCAGCATCAAACAAGCAGAATTTCAATTGAATAGTCGGATTCCGGAGCAGATTCAGCAAAAGAGAAGCGAGTATGTGGAGAACGATGAGATTCCTGAAGAGTTATATGAGGCAATCGTGAACGCAGAAGATCATCGATACTACTATCATTTTGGTATTGACCCGCTTGGGATTGCGCGTGCTGCGATTGTAGATATTCAAGCCGGGAGCATTGTGGAAGGCGGTAGCACGTTGACGCAACAATTGGCAAAAAACTTATTTTTATCACCCGAACGCACCATGGAGCGAAAGATCAAGGATATGGTGTTGGCGGTCGAGCTGGAAGCTTTGTACTCGAAACAGGAGATACTGACCATGTATTTGAATCTCGTTTATTTTGGAGAGGGTGCATACGGGATTGGAGAAGCGGCGGAGATTTACTTTCAAAAATCTGTTTCCGAATTGACAAGAGAAGAGTGCGCGGTTTTGGCAGCAATACCCCGAGCACCGAGCATTTGCAACCCGATAGCGGATCAGGCGGGGATTATGAGGCGGCAAAAAATGATTTTGTCAAAAATGCAAAAGTAAAAGGCAAAGAGAAGCGAAGGGGATGGTGAACGGATAGCCCCTTCGCTTCTCTTGTTTTATTTTTTCTTATGAAGCAACAACTGCTTTCGAAATTGTAGGGGAGTCAAGCCCGTTTCTGTTCGAAAGACTTGTGTGAAGTGGCTTTGACCACCATAGCCCAGATAAAGGGAAATTTCCATGATGCTGTTGATGGGATTTTGGAGCATCTGTTTTGCGGTCTCCATGCGGATATGGGTAAGATAGCGCTTAAAAGACATTCCAGTCTCTTCTTTCAAGAGGCGTGACAGGTAACTGGGATGAAGATTTAGCTCTTGGGCCAATTCGCTCAATAGATAGTTTCTGGTTTTGTTTTCCTCAATCAAATGGGTTGCCCGTAGGATCAAGGAAGAGTAGGTTCCGGTTTGTTTCTGATTGACCTGGTTGGCAAAATCAATGACCAAAGTCAGGTGAAGCATTCGAACTGGATCGAAGGACATCTCTTTTTCAGACTGCTGAATATAAGTCTCTTTCAGCTGCAGGGCTTGCTCTTCGCTAAGACCGCCTTGAATGGCAGCACGCGCCGCCAGGGTTGCCGTCGAGATTAGTCGATTTTTCTCAGCACGTAAGAGTTTCATATTTGGATGTGAGCCATCAAAGCCCGGTTTTTGATAGTGAAAGAGTGCTTTTTTGACGATCTCGGGTTGTCCGTGACGAATGGCTTTCATCATTTTTTCTTCCAATACATATTGCTCTACGTTGTCGTTTGCTGGGAAATCGGCAAGTGCCGGTTTTGGAAGCTCTATCGGATCAGTTTCAATGGTGGTTTGGAATGAAAGTAATTCCTTTCTGAAAATATTCCAAGCCAGGTAGCCATAATAATATCGCTGCACGTCACCGGTTACGGCCAGTTCATAGTCGTATTGACGGAGGGTTGGCAATTGTCCGTAGGGAAGATTGGTTCCCTTCAAGCGCAATCTGATTTTCTCCTCGGTGGGACGGTGCAACAGCATGGGGCCGAAGACAAGCAAGCCGCCATTTGCAGGCAATGCAAAATAAGCTTCATTCAATTCTGTTGTGCGGTGATCAGGCTTATCGTATTCGGATAGTTTCATAGGGAAACTCAAAATAATTTTTCTGTGTGTTTCTATTAAGGGGTCGTGTTGATTGGGTTCCTCGGCCAGTAAAATTTTATTTTTATAAATCCAGTGAACGGGAATTTTTGTGGCGAATCGGAACAATCGAATTAATGATTCTAAGGTTTCCATAAGCTCTCCTTTATAAGAGAATATAAGATACACCCCTATCATATCAAATAGGAAGCCGTCAGAAAAGTCTGGAGTGGAAAAAAAAGGCAAAAAATCAAAGTAAAATAAAAAGGGCGGAAAGTATAGGAACTGGACGATAACCTTTATTCATTTTTGGTCTAGCCATTGCTACACTAAAAACAAGGGGGAACCTCATGGAAAAACAACGAGTGATTCAAGAATATGTGCCAGGGAAACAGATTACTTTGGCACATGTTATAGCAAAACCGCAGCGAGAATTATGCGACAAGCTCGGGTTTCCTGAAGCCTATGGGCAGTCATTGGGTATTTTAACGATCACGCCGGGTGAAGGTGCGATTCTTGCAGGCGATTTGGCGACAAAGGCGGGGCGAATTTCATTGTGTTACGTCGATCGATTCAGTGGATCTGTCGTCGTTCGAGGCGAGGTGGCGTCAGTTGAAGCCTCCTTGCGTTCGGTGGTATCAGTGTTGTCGGAAAAATTAGGCTTCACCGGATGCCAAGTGAGCCGCACATGAAGATTTTATGCTTGGGTGTAGTAGGTGCAGGGAAAACAAGTTTGATACAACGATTGACACAGGATCGGATCTGGGAAGAAAAAACAGGATGCGTGATTTATGGCGACTGGATGGATACTCCTGGGGAAATGTTTGAAAACCAAGGGTTTTTTCGCAGGCTTTTACAGCTGACGAATCAAGTGGAGTTGGTACTGTGGGTTGTTGACGCGACGAAGCCGATGCTGGGCAACCACTTGGAATACCGGCGCTTGATTCAAACCGAAGTGATCGGAATTGCAACCAAGATTGATACAGAAGAAGCGGATTTGTTGCGGGTATCCAAGCGGATGCAGGAGTTGGGTATTTGGAGATGGTTTCCCATCAGCAACCACACCGGAGAAGGGCTCGAGGCCTTGAGAGAGGAATTGCTGGAGTTGGAACAGATGATTCATCTGAAAAAAAAGAAATAAAAAAGCAGGCGTTTCTTTACGAAACAGCCTGCTTTTTTGTGCGTTGTAAAACCTCTTGAGCTAAGGATTCATAGTCAATGGCGCCTTTTGCACGAGGCGCGTAATCAAAAATAGGCCGTCCCAGGAAGGGCGCTTCAACCAATTGAATGTTTTTTCGTATGGTGGTTTGAAAGACCAGGTCGCCGAGAGAGGTTTCTAACTCTTTGCGCATGCCTTTCATAACACGGGTTCGAGACTCATATTGTGTTAAAAGGATGCCAAGTATAGGGAGATGCGAATGGGTTTCTTTCTCAAAGTCCTTCAGATGCCGCCGCAGTTCTCGGTAACCATCCAGGGCGAACTTATCGATTCGCAAGGGAATTAAAACAGTGTCCGCCGCGTATAACGCATTTTCGGTGAGAAGGTCAAGTGTGGGATCATTGTCAATAACAATGAAATCATAGCGAATGGTAAGGAGAGATAAATGACTCGACAAACTGAAACGATCTATAAGGTTTGAGTGGGTGTTTGTGGAATAATCACTTGGAATCAGATCCAGGTTTTGGTATACCTCACGGATCAGTACCTTCTCTACCGGCATGCGGTCCGTCAACCAGGCGGCGATTCCTGATTGTGCGGATGGATTGACACCAACCCCAGCGGTTGCATTTGCTTGAGGGGCGTTGTCGATTAAGAGCACACGTTTTTGATTGTTCGCCAATGCAGCAGCTAAGTTGATAGCTGTTGTGGTTTTGGCGACACCTCCTTTTCGGTTGTAGATCGCGATGACAGTCATAATCCTTCCTCCTTAATCTAATGATAGCAAATAAACGGTGAATATTAGGAAAGCTTCTTGACCGAAACGAACAATATTTTGTCATTTTGTCGTTTTGGTATCGTTTTCCATTAGGCTTTCACAAACAAATCTGATAAGATTTTATTGCAGACCAAAACAAAATGGGAATCGATAGAAGTGAAGGGAGATAATATGAACAAAGGATTTCGTCTTGAAGATGTTGTCGATATTCAAAAACTCCAAGAAATACAAGATCGTTTTTGTGAGGTGACGGGATTGGCTGCTGTAACGGTTGATTATACCGGTTCGCCGATTACAGCATATAGCAACTTCTCACCGTTTTGCGCTGCTATGCGGGAGCGGGAAGAGTGTTTCCGATGTTTTCATTCTGATGCTCATGGGGGATTGGAAGCGGCACGGATCCATAAGCCGTATATCTATTATTGCCATACGGGTCTTGTCGATTTTGCGGCACCCATTCTATTCGAGGGGCAATTCATAGGTGCCCTATTGGCGGGACAGGTACAGGTGAAGGGCGAGCCGCCTTCCTGGTTGAAAGATCAGGGCATGCGTTCCGAGGAATGGAAAAAGGAACCCGAGTTGGTTCAATTGTATGCAGAGAACAAAGCGGTTTCTGTTCGCAAGATTAAAGCGGCTGCGGAATTAATGTTTGTTATTACGAATTATATTGTCGAACAAAGCGTGCTGACCCTAAGTCAAGAAAAACTCAATGAGAAGAACATCAAGCTGATTGAGGAAATGGAAGCACGGATGGAATTGGAAAAAGCCCTGAAGGAAGCCGAATTGAAGGCGTTGGAAAATCAGGTCAATCCGCATTTTCTCTTTAATGTATTGAGTTCGATAAATTCTCTCGCTCTGATCGAAGACGCGCCGAAGACCTCGGAGATGGTCTATGCTCTTTCAGAGATGCTCCGTTACACGTTGAAGCGAAATATGGAGCAGACGGTGATGCTCAAGGATGAATTGGATTATACGGAGAAGTACTTAAAGATTCAAAATATACGCCTAAGCGATGGGATCAAGGTGAAATGGGAAGTGGATGATGCCTTGATGGATGTACGGGTGCCCTTTATGAGTATTCAACCTTTGGTAGGCAATGCAGTCAATCATGGGATATTCCCTAAAGAAGACGGCGGTGTGATACGAATTCGAGCCCTTGATTTTAACAATCGGGTGGAAGTCTCTGTCACTGATGACGGGATCGGGATGTCGAGGTCTCGATTGAAAGAGATTCAGCAGATGAAGGAAAAAAAGGGGCAGACGACAGATTCGATTGGGATTTGGAACACCTATAAACGCTTGCAACATTTATTTGGACCCGAAGCGGATTTAATGGTCAAGAGCACACAAGACAAAGGTACGACCATAGTCATGAAAATACCGAAGAATAAGGAGTTAGATGATGTGGAAGATTTTGATCGTTGATGATGAAGTCCTAGTTCGCCAATCCATGAAGATGATCATTCTCAGGAAGTTTCCTGGCCTGGTTGAAATGTTGGAAGCAAAAAACGGGAAAGAAGCGGTGGAAATGTATGAAGAGCATTATCCGGATTTGATTATTCTGGACATCAAAATGCCCATTATGGACGGTTTGGAAGCGGCTTCTCTTATTTTGGACGGAACACGTGATCCTGCGGTTGTCTTCTTGACGGCTTATGCCGATTTTTCCTTTGCGCAGCGTGCTGTTAAGCTCGGAGTAAAGGATTATATTTTGAAACCGCCGAAACCTGATGAAGTGGTCGAAGTGATTCAACGATCCTTGCAGGAGAATCATCTTAGCTTTGATGCAAACCTGAAGAAGGTGATGCATACGATGAGTCAGCAGATTGTTTTTGGCGATTATCAAAAGGCAAGGGAAGCCTTTCTGCAGTATTGTCGCCTTGCCCATGAGGATCGAGAATCAGAGCGAAGCCACCTCAGAGATCTATTTATGAGCCTGATCGAGCAGGGCCATGAATTGGATATTAAAATGGAAGGCATGGATTTGGAAGGCTTTGAGGCTTCCTTTTATCAGCGCGATAAGATGGCAACGACGCAGTATATGGAAGTGGTGCTCCAAGCAATCTTTGATTGGATCATTGAAAAAAAGAGCTCTTGTTTCGATATGGAGATTGAATTTGCGGTCAATTTCATCAATCGCTACTACAAAGAGAATCCCTCTCTGCAGCGGGTTGCGGATTATATGAATCTGAGCGCGCATTATATGAGCAAATTGTTCAAGCGAGAGACGGGTGAAAATTTTTCTACCTACTTAACGCGGTGCCGAATGGAAGAGGCGAAGGATCGAATCAAGTATACGGATGAAAATCTGATCGCCATCGCTTATGAACTTGGTTTTAATGAACCCAACTATTTTTCGCGGGTATTTAAGAAAATCGAGGGGGTTACTCCTTCACAATATCGCAATCGCGTACGGAAAAAAGCGGACCCTCAATGAGGGTCTTTTTTTTTGCTGAAGAATCGGAAAATCATTAGGCAGGGTGAAAGTATGTGTCCATTTTCCAAATGCAATAAAGTGCTAGAGGAGAGTAAAATCCTTGGGGCGAATTGTCAAATAGTATAAGAAGAGAACTTCTCTTTATTGAGGGGAGGAAAGCGTTATTTGGTAGCATATAGAAGAATGGCGTAGAAGCCAAAATCGCAAAGGAGGAATGGTAATGGTTAAAGAAGCATTGGGCATGATAGAAACAAAAGGGCTTGTCGGCGCTGTGGAAGCGGCGGATGCAATGGTCAAGGCAGCCAACGTTACTTTGGTTGGATATGAAAAGATCGGATCCGGTTTGGTAACGGTGATGGTTCGCGGTGATGTTGGCGCTGTTAAGGCGGCGACGGATGCAGGAGCGGCTGCGGCAGATCGTGTTGGCGAAGTTGTTTCTGTTCACGTGATTCCACGTCCACATACAGATGTGGAAATGATCCTGCCAAAAGCAGAATAAGTTGGGAATAGGAGGAAGAATATGTCAGATCAATTAATGGAAAAAATGGTAGAAGAAGTTATGAAAAAACTCGGTGGCGCAGACTCGCCGGCAGCACCAGTATCAGCACCTGTAAAAATCGGATGCAATTTAACTGAGTTTGTCGGTGCATCTAAAATCGGCGATACCATTGGTTTGGTCATTGCCAATGTAGATGATCAATTGCAAGAAGCGATGAAATTGGACAAGAAATATCGATCTATCGGTATTATCGGCGCACGTTCAGGAGCGGGTCCTCATATTATGGCGGCTGACGAAGCGGTTAAAGCGACCAACACAGAAATCGTTTCCATTGAATTGCCTCGCGATACCAAAGGCGGAGCGGGTCACGGCAACTTGATTGTTTTTGGCGCTGAAGACGTATCTGACGTGCGAAGAGCAGTTGAAGTTACTCTGAAAGAAATCGAACGCACCTTTGGTGATGTTTGGGGCAATGAAGTAGGTTATATGGAACTTCAATATACAGCACGCGCAAGTTATGCCTGCAATAAAGCATGGGGCGCTCCGATTGGGAAAGCCTTTGGTTTGATTGTTGGCGCACCGGCGGCTATTGGCGTGGTTACTGCTGATGCGGCTGTTAAAGCGGCAAACGTGGAAGTTTTGAACTATGCATCTCCTTCAACAACCAGTTTCTCGAATGAAGTGATTCTGTTTATCACGGGTGATTCAGGTGCGGTACGGCAAGCGGTTCTGACGGCGAAAGAAGTGGGAATCAAGCTTCTTGAGACCATGGGCGAGGAATGCAAATCCGCTACCACTCCATATATTTAAGCAGTAAAGGAGGAAGAAGATGAAGAAATCAAAACGTTTTCAAGTACTAGCAGAACGCGATGTCAATAAGGATGGGTTTATTAAGGAGTGGCCAGAAGTCGGCTTGATTGCCATGGATGGCCCCAATGACCCGAAACCGAGCATAAAGGTTCAAAATGGCAAAGTTGTGGAAATGGATGGAAAGAAACGAGCAGATTTTGATCTACTTGATACCTTTATCGCAGATTACGGGATCGAACTTTCCCGCGCGGAAGAAGTTTCAGCAATTCCTTCTGTAGATTTGGCGAAAATGTTGGTTGATGTTAATGTGTCTCGTGATGAGATGGTCAAATACACCATCGCCATGACGCCTGCGAAAGCGGCAGAAGTTTTGGGTAAAATGAATGTCCTCGAAATGATGATGGCGTTGACAAAAATGCGACCACGTAAAACACCATCAAACCAATGTCACGTTACGAATCTAAAGGATCATCCGGTTCAAATTGCGGCAGATTCAGCGGAAGCTGCGCTTCGTGGATTTGATGAGCATGAAACAACTGTTGGCGTTGTTCGATACGCACCGTTTAATGCGCTCTCTCTTTTGGTTGGATCGCAAGTGGGACGTCCAGGCGTTTTGACTCAATGTGCGGTTGAAGAAGCAACGGAATTAAGACTCGGCATGCGTGGATTGACTGCATATGCAGAGACTGTATCGGTTTATGGCACAGAGCAAGTTTTTGTCGATGGCGATGACACGCCATGGTCAAAAGCATTTTTGGCATCAGCATACGCGTCACGCGGATTGAAGATGCGATTTACTTCCGGAACAGGCTCAGAAGTTTTGATGGGCTATGCGGAAGGCAAATCCATGCTTTATCTGGAAGCGCGTTGCATTTACATTACAAAAGCAGCCGGTGTTCAGGGCTTGCAAAATGGTTCTATCAGTTGTATTGGTGTTCCGGGTGCGGTTCCATCAGGGATTCGCGCGGTTTTGGCAGAGAATGTAATTACAACCATGCTGGATTTGGAAGTAGCATCGGGCAATGATCAAACCTTCTCTCATTCCCCAATTCGAAGAACAGCTAGAACCTTGATGCAAATGATTCCAGGCACTGACTTTATCTTTTCTGGATACAGTGCAACACCAAACTATGACAATATGTTTGCTGGTTCGAACTTCGATGCGGATGATTATGATGACTACAACATCATTCAACGCGATTTGAAGGTCGATGGCGGTCTTCGACCTGTTACAGAAGAGGAAGTTGTCAAGATTAGAAACAAAGCGGCGAAAGTCTTGCAAGTAGTCTTTAAAGAGCTCGGTTTGACAGAAATCACGGATGAGGAAGTGGAAGCAGCGACCTACGCCCATGGCTCAAAAGATATGCCGGACCGGAATGTCGTTGAGGATTTAAAATCTGCACAAGAAATGATGGAACGCAACATTACTGGAATCGATGTAGTGAAAGCGCTTCATAACGGCGGATATGAAGATGTGGCTGGTCACTTGCTGAACATGATGAAGATGCGCGTTTCTGGCGATCACCTCCACACTTCAGCCATTATTGATGAGAACTTCCATGTAATCAGTGCGGTAAATGACCGAAATGATTACCATGGACCGGGAACTGGATACCAAATCAGCCCAGAACGATGGGATCAAATTCAAAATATTCCGAACGCGATCGATGCGTCGGACTTTGAGTAAGGGGGGATCGAGATGACAATTAATGAGAACCTAGTTCGAAGCGTCATTGAAGAAGTACTCAAGAATTATCAATTCGAAAACGAGGGAGCAGCTGTTGGCATAAAAACAAAAGCGATCCCTGATACAGGTGGATTGACCTTGACAGAAGGCGCCGTTGCAGAAGAAGGGCGAAAAAGTGATGAAGTTGTGATTGCTGTTGCTCCTGCATTTGGAAAATTTCAAACCGCAACGATCATTCATATGCCGCACAGAGAAGTGTTGCGTCAAGTGATCGCAGGTATTGAAGAAGAGGGAATGAAAGCGCGTGTGATTCGTGTGACTCATACCTCGGATGTTGCCATGATCGCACATCGCGCATCAAAATTAAGCGGATCCGGCATTGGCATTGGTATCCAATCAAAGGGAACCACGGTTATTCATCAAAAAGATTTGATGCAATTGAGTAACTTGGAACTATTCCCGCAGGCACCATTGTTGGATGCAAAAGTCTATCGTATGATTGGCAAAAATGCCGCGAAATACGCGAAAGGCGAATCACCTGCACCAGTACCAACAATGAATGATCAAATGGCACGACCTAAGTACCAAGCGATCGCGGCTTTGTTGCATATCAAGGAAACGGAGCATGTGGTTCCACATGCGAAACCCGTGGCACTTGATGTGAAGTTTTCATAGGGGGTGAAATGATGAATCAAAAAGATATGTTAGAGAACATCGTTCAAGAAGTGATGAAACAGATGAGCGGCGGCGCGCCAGCGTCGGTAAATGGCAACACTGCGACAGCTGATAATGATTATCCATTGAGCGAAAAACGAGCAGACCAAATTAAATCTCCAACAGGGAAAGTATTAAGCGAGATTACCTTGGACCGCGTTATGAATGGAGAGGTTACGGCAGATGATTGCAAAATCCGTCCGGAAACACTCGAAATGCAAGCGCAGATCGCTGAATCTGTCGGTCGGGACGCCTTTGCGCGAAATCTACGTCGAGCAGCTGAATTGATTGCGGTTCCGGATGAGCGTGTGTTGGAAATTTACAATGCGCTTCGCCCGTATCGATCAACCAAAGCGGAATTGATTTCGATTGCAGATGAATTGGAAAATAAATACAAAGCGACGATCAACGGCGGATTTGTGCGGGAAGCCGCAGAATTGTATGACCAACGCGGTAGATTGCGAGTTTAAGCAAAGGAGGCAATCTCATGGCATGGATTGCTGGAATTGACATTGGAAATGCAACAACTGAAACCGCCCTTGCGAAAATCGAGGGCGAATCTCTTACCTTTGAGGCGACAGGCATTGTGAATACGACTGGAATCAAGGGAACTAAGGATAATCTTCGCGGAGTTTATGCGTCTTTAAAGATGGCTGCCAACCACGCGGGTGTTCCGGTATCCTCGATTTCAGAAATTCGGATCAATGAAGCAGCACCAGTTATTGGTGATGTTGCCATGGAAACCATTACGGAAACAATCATTACCGAATCAACAATGATTGGTCATAATCCGTCGACCCCTGGTGGGATCGGCGTCGGTGTTGGCATTTCCATTCCCTTGCATGAGATTGTTGCGGGGGATCAAAAGAACCCGATCATTGCTTTGGTGGATCGAGAAATTGATTTTGAAGAGGCTGCCACGGAGATCAATCGTTTGACGCAGAACGGATATCAGGTTCAAGGGGTCATTGCCCAATATGATGATGCGGTATTGATTCATAATCGATTGGACGAGAAGATTCCAATCATTGACGAGGTAACTTTATTTGAGAAAATTCCACAGCGGATGCTGACATCCGTTGAGGTGGCTGGACCCGGGAGCGTTATTGAAGTCCTTTCCAATCCCTATGGGATTGCGACGGTATTCGGGTTGAGTCCGGAGGAAACCAAGTCGATCGTGCCGATTGCACGAGCCTTGATTGGGAATCGTTCAGCCGTGGTGATCAAAACTCCGGCGGGAGATGTGCGAGCGAAGCATATCCCGGCTGGGAAAATCAGAATCATCGGACAAACCAAACGATCGGAAGTAGACGTAGAAGCGGGCGCTGAAGAGATGATGAGTTGTGTGAGCTCGTGCATGCCGATTACAGATATTAAGGGAGAACCGGGCACCAATGCAGGGGGCATGCTGGAACGGGTTCGCCAAGTTATGGCAAATCTGACGGGTCAAGTTGCTACACAGATTAAGATTCAAGACTTATTGGCTGTCGATACCTTTGTGCCACAAGCCGTAAAAGGCGGATTGGCTGGCGAATTTGCCATGGAGAATGCGGTAGGCGTGGCGGCCATGGTAAAGGCGGATAAACTGCAGATGCAGACGATTGCTGATGCCATAAGCAAAGACTTGAAGGTTCACGTAGCCGTAGGTGGCGTGGAAGCTGACATGGCGATTCGCGGCGCCCTCACAACCCCTGGAACCAAAGCGCCATTGGCGATTTTGGATATGGGAGCGGGTTCTACGGATGCTTCTATCATCAATCGAAATGGAGAGATTCAATCGATTCATTTGGCGGGTGCCGGGAATATGGTGACTCTCTTGATTCAGACGGAGCTGGGACTGGAAGGACCTGAACTTGCCGAGGATATTAAAAAGTATCCTTTGGCAAAAGGGGAAAGCCTCTTTCATATTCGCCATGAAGGGGGAAGTGTACAATTCTTTGATACGCCCATCGATCCGAAGGTCTATGCCAGAGTGGCAATTTTGAAAGAGGGCATGATGATACCCTTGCCTGGAGATCTTTCTATGGAAAGGATCCGGGAGGTTCGTCGGGATGCCAAGCGCAAAGTATTTGTAGTCAACGCGCTTCGCGCCTTGAAATCCGTGAGTTTGACGGGCAATCTGCGAGACATTGAATACGTGGTTCTCGTGGGTGGATCGGCTCTCGATTTTGAAGTGCCACAATTGGTAACGGATGCTTTGTCGAAATTCGGCGTGGTAGCCGGACGCGGAAATATTCGCGGCACGGAGGGCCCAAGGAATGCGGTAGCAACAGGATTGATCCTCGCTGAGGAGGAAGAGCGCCATGGATAATCGACCGAAAATTGAAGTGCTAGTCGCGCGGGGCAACGCGCGTCATCCAAGTCTGATGCAGGTCCTGTATGGCATTGAAGAAGAACAGGTGCCGGTATCGATTATGGAAACTGACGATGAATCGGTTGAAAAGATGGCGTATGAAGCGGCGGAACGATCAAAACTGGAAGTGGGAATAGGCATGGATGCGGCGGGCAATTTTGCCTTGCATCACAAAAAACTCGAAATTCACAGTCCGTATATACGGCTTCCAAAACGAAGTTCGGATGAGCGGGCCAGAATTTTTGGCAATAATAGCGCGAGGCTCGTGAAACGAATGCCTATGCGCGATGAATGAGAAAGGAGGGGATCCTTCTGAAAAAATCGCTGGGATTAATCGAAACCATAGGAATGGCAGCCGCTGTTGAGGCGGCGGATGCGGCAGTGAAATCTGCTAATGTTGAACTGATTGGAATCGAGTTAAGCAAAGGATTTGGCATGGTAACGGTGAAGATTGCCGGAGACGTCGGGGCTGTAAAAGCCGCGGTTAGTTCGGCAAAAGCAGCAGCGGAGCGGGTGAATCGAGTGGTCAGTGTGAAGGTTATTGCACGACCGGCGGAAGCCCTCGACATGCTGATATTTTCACCAGATACTGTTGGTAAAAATTTTCCGGAGAAAAAAAAGGGAAAAACGTCAACAGACCAAGAAAAATCCGAAAGCAAACCAGAAATAGCACCCGAAAGCAAACCAGAGACGATTGAGCAGCCGGTCGAACAATCGGAACCGGTAAAGCAATCGGAACCGATTGAACAACCGAAGAAGGAAACTAAATCGAGTAAGCCCCAAAAGGGAAAGTTGGATTTAGCGGCCGCGATGAAGGCGGAAGCTGAAGATTTGCAGGAGGAAGAGGCTCCAAAAGCGGAGGTGACCTGTAATCTTTGCAAGGATCCGACTTGTCCAAGAAGTAAGGGCGAGCCACGTAAAAACTGCAACCATTATGGAGAGGAAGTGTAATCATGGGTGAAGCATTAGGTATGATAGAAACACAAGGGTTGGTTGGCGCAATTGAAGCAGCTGACGCAATGACAAAAGCAGCAAATGTCGAATTGATGGGCTACGAAAAGATCGGTTCCGGACTGGTAACCGTGATGGTTCGTGGTGATGTTGGTGCGGTAAAGGCCGCAGTGGATGCTGGTAAAGCGGCAGCTGAGCGAGTAGGTAAAGTGGTATCTGTACATGTTATTCCTCGTCCGCATGCGGATACGGAAAAAATCTTACCACAAAGAAAGTAGGCTAACCGATGACGAGAGAAGAAACTTTCGTCAAAGAATGCGTGGATCGAGTCATGAATGAGCTGGGATATGTGGAGGTTGGAGTTTCCAACCACCACATCCATCTTAGTGAAGCGGACTTTTTTCAGCTTTTTGGACGTGGTGCGACATTGACAAAACTGAAAGATTTGAAGCAACCGGGACAATATGCAGCCAAAGAATGTATCGCGGTGGAGGGACCAAAGGGACGATTCGACAAGGTTCGGATCCTAGGCCCCCTTAGAAGCGCGACACAATTGGAACTTTCGGTTACGGATGGATTTCGTATTGGGGTAAAACCGCCCGTGCGAGAATCGGGAATTCTGGATGCATCGCCAGGGTTACTTTTGGTGGGTCCTGTTGGAAGTGTTCAGATTCCACAAGGTGCCATCGCGGCCCTTAGGCATGTTCATATGCCAAAGGAATACGCGGATCGTCACGGATTTATCGATCGAGAGATTGTTTCTGTGGTTGTACCGGGAAAACGGGGCGGGCAATTGGATCATGTGCTCTTGCGTGTATCGCCAAATTTTGCTATGGAAATGCATGTGGATGTTGATGAAGCCAATGGATTCTCACTGACGACTGGATCGTATGTGAAGATTATAAAAAGAGGATGAAACCTATGGATTTAATGCGGATCAATGAATATCTTACTTCCTTTCATGAATTGATACAATCAGAGGAAGTAAAAGAGGCGCCAAAAAAAATCAAAGTTGGAGTCGACTTGGGAACCGCAAATATTGTGATTACCGTGGTGGATGAAAACAATCATCCCATTGCAGGGGCGGCGGAAGCGGCTTCGGTTGTGAAGGATGGAATTGTCGTCGATTATATTGGCGCGGTACGCATTGTGAAGCGATTAAAGACAGAGGTGGAGCGTCAGTTGGGTATCCAGCTGACAGAAGCGGCGACAGCAATACCGCCCGGAATCGCTTCGGGAGACACCCGCGCGATCACCAATGTGGTTGAGTCGGCGGGCTTTGAGGTGACAAGGGTATTGGATGAACCGACAGCGGCAGCTCTCGTCTTGGGGATTACCGAAGGCGCGGTGGTTGATGTGGGCGGTGGTACAACTGGAATCAGCATTCTTCATGATGGGAAGGTTGTTGCGGTGGCAGATGAACCCACAGGCGGCACCCATATGAGTTTGGTGATTGCCGGCAATTACGGCATCTCTTTTGAAGAGGCGGAAGTGCGCAAGCGTTCCGGTGAACAAGAACGAGAGTTGTACCCGTTGGTACGCCCTGTTGTTGAAAAGATGGCGACGATTGTTAAGCGTGCCATCGATGGGCACGGTGTATCAAAAGTCTATGTGGTAGGTGGAGCGGCTACTTTTGAAGAATTTGAAAAAGATTTTGAAAGGATATTGGGAATTTCAGTCATAAAACCTAAATTTCCCCTGCTTGTGACACCCATTGGGATTGCTTGGGGGATGGACGAGGAGGTGGCACCATGACAGAAACGTTGATTGATCGCATCGTAGAGGAAGTGCTGGTGCGCATCGATCAGAAAGACGTGTCTGAAAAGAAGGCTCTTTTGATTTATACAGGCGGTACCATGGGACGTTCGGCTGGCATTCGTGTGGCGGAAAATTTGAAGCGTGGTGGCTGGACGACAGAAACTGTGGTAACGGAAGCTGCGCGGCAAATTGGAACATTGGATTTTCTGCCGATGAGCGCAGAAGCATTAGACAGCAATTTTGGATCAGCCAAGCTCCTCGCGATGGAGCACAATCGAATTTTGGTTCCGGTAATGACCATCACGACTGCGAGCAAGATCGCAAAAATGATTTGGGACACTCCGGCGGCCTATTTGATTGGTTCCGCTTTGTCGCAAGGCAAGGAAGTTTGGGCCTCAAAGGACGCATGTGACTTTTCGTTGCGGGAAAAAGCGCCGATGGCTATGAAAGAAATGAGCCGTCGTGTGATTCATACGTTGGAAAGCTTTGGGGTTCGCTGGTGCAAGAGCGATGAACTGTATCGCGATCTTATTTTCGCGAAAGTGGCGAGTCCGGAACAAGCCCGCGGTTCGGTGCAGTCGGACGGTGTGAAAACATTGCCGGAATTATGCCGAATTGCGCGGATTGATAAGCGAGTGATTACCCGGGGAGATGTGATTCCTTATTTATCCGGAGTGGAGCAAATTCAGATTCCGCGGGGAACGATCCTCACTGCCTTGGCGGATGAGGAACTTAAAAAAAACCAAATCCAATGGGTTTGGGTGGACGGAGGGATAAAATGATCCTAGCAAAAGTGATTGGTAATGTTGTTGCAACAACAAAAGATGATCGTTTGGTGGGGGAAAAATTACTCATTCTGACACCGCTTACACCGGAAGGAGATCCAAAGGGTGAGACGATTGTTGCAATAGACAGCCTTGGGGCAGGCGATGGAGAAATTGTATTGGCCTGTCGCGGAGGGGCGGCTCGATTGGTTGCAAATCATGAGGGCGCGCCAGTGGATTATGCGATTGTCGCAATCGTAGATGAAGTCAAAGTATACGGTAGGTGATGAGATGTCAAAAGTGTATACAAAAACAGGAGATGCCGGTTCCACGGGCTTGTTTGGCGGATCTCGGATCGGGAAAGCAGATTTGTTGGTTGAAACCTACGGGACAATTGATGAAGGCAGTTCGGTCTTAGGAATTGCGAAGGCGTCGATCACACAAAGTTCGATGAAAGCGCAGTTGGATGCGATTCAGGAAGACCTCTTCTTGGCGGGCGCGGAAGTTGCCAGCGATGAAAAGGGCAGAGCACGGTTGATCCAAAAAGTTGAAGATAGGGACGTGAAACGGCTGGAAGGTTGGATTGACGAGTATGATCGATACTTGACACCCCTTCGGGCATTTGTGCATCCTGGTGAAAATCTTTCATCGGCTTACCTGCATCAAGCGCGAACAATTTTGCGTAGGTGCGAGCGACGGTTGATTGCTTTGTCGGGACAACAGCCGATTCGCCCGGTCTTATTGCAATATTTCAACCGAGTCTCGGATTATTGTTTTACCTTGGCTAGGATGGTGGATCAATGGGATCAGATTGAAGCGATTGCGGCAAAGGCCCTTGCGACCGGAATTTGGGTGCCCGAAAAGATGACCCTGGCGTTTGCTCAGGAAATTATTGCCGCCGGGATTGAAGCGGCACGAGAAGGACAAGTAGAATTTGTATTATCGGTTTGTGACGAGGGTGGAAATCCTGTTGCAGAGGCGCGAATGGATCAAGCTTTACTTGGTAGTATTGCCATTGCGCGCGGAAAGGCGTTTACGGCTACAGCACTTCGGCTACCGACAGAAACGGTAGGCGAATTGGCGCAACCGGGAGCGATGTTATACGGCATTGAAAACACTCACCCAGGGAAATTGGTTCTCTTCGGAGGCGGTATTCCGATCCTTCACAATGAGCGTGTGATCGGCGCCTTGGGTGTCAGCGGTGGAACCGTAGAAGAGGACATAGCGATTGCGAAAACAGCGCTTTCGCGTATCTTGGGGGAAAGGAGCACGAAAGATGGAATCAACCTTAAAAGAGATTGAACAGATCACCAGAATGGTGATTCAGCAATTAAATCAGACACCCGATCAAACCTGTCGACCGACTCATCGACCTGGGATTTTTGAGAGCATGGATGATGCTGTTGAAGCTGCGCATAAGGCACAGAGGGAGTATTTTGAATATACATTGGCAGACCGACAGCGGTTTATCGATGCGATTCGAGCCCACTTACGAACAAAGGTGGATGAGATGGCTAGGCGCGTTACAGAAGAAACAGGTATGGGGAATTTTCCTCATAAAGTGATTAAAAATCAATTGGTATTGGATCAGACACCGGGGGTGGAAGATCTGCAATCCGGTGTCTTTACAGGGGATCGCGGACTCACACTTCTGGAGTTTGCTCCCTTTGGCGTCATCGGTGCAATTACCCCGTCAACCAATCCAACGGAAACGATTATGTGCAATAGTATTGGTATGCTGGCGGCAGGAAATTCTGTGGTTTTCAGTCCACATCCTGGAGCGAAAAATATCAGTATCGACACCGTTGTCTGGATCAACGAAGCCTTGATAAAAGCGGGGGCACCGGAGAATCTGGTTGTTACGGTGGCGGAACCGAGTATGGAAGCGGTCGGTCGCATGATGAAACATCCGCTTGTCTCTATGCTATGCGCAACGGGTGGCCCTGGGGTTGTTCGTGCCGTACTTTCCTCCGGGAAAAAGGCCATTGGCGCTGGCGCTGGGAATCCACCGGTAGTTGTGGATGAAACGGCGGACATTGAGAAAGCGGCAAAGGCTATTATCGATGGCTGTAGTTTCGACAACAATCTGCCGTGCATTGCGGAAAAGGAATGCATTGTGGTGGATCAAGTCGCGGATTATCTTATTTTTCAGATGCAAAAATACGGTGCTTATTTAATCGAAGACCGAGAAACCATTACACGCTTGCGTGATTTGGTTGTGACGGAAACTGGTGCGCCGAATAAGGCGTTTATCGGAAAAGACGCGCATGTGATTCTAAAGGAAATCGGGATTGACGCGGGAGAAGAGATTCGCGCGATTATCTGCGAAACACCTGGGAACCATGTCTTTGCGGAAGAGGAATTGATGATGCCGATTCTGCCGATTATTCGAGTGGGTGATGTACAGGAAGCGATGAAGCTTGGGGTGAAACTGGAGCGTGGCCTTCGCCATACTGCCATGATTCATTCAAAGAATATCGATACCTTAACGGAATTCGCACGGGTGATTCAAACCACCATCTTAGTGAAAAATGGCCCTTCCTATGCGGGAATTGGCGTTGGCGGAGAAGGCTACACTACATTTACCATTGCGGGTCCAACGGGTGAAGGCTTAACAAGTGCCAGTGCCTTTACACGGAAACGACGATGTGTTTTGGTTGATGGCTTTGCCATCCGATAGGGGGCAACCATGAAGAATGACTGGATTCAACAAGTACAAGATGCAGGGATTGTCGGCGCCGGAGGTGCCGGCTTTCCTACCCATGTCAAACTGAATGCGGAAGCAGAATATTTGATCGTCAATGGCGCGGAATGCGAACCCCTTTTACGGGTGGATCAGCAATTGATGGAGCGTGACGCAGATATTCTGGTGAAAACCCTGGATCAATGGGTCGAAGCTATCGGTGCAAAACAGGGAATCTTTGGTTTAAAAGAGAAATACCATGGCGCAATTGCAGCCTTGAATACCGCGGTCCAGAATTTTCCGCGGATCAGTGTTCATGCCATGCCAAACATGTATCCAGCGGGGGACGAACAGGTCCTGGTATACGAGACCGTTGGTAAAGTTGTGCCCGAGGGCGGAATTCCGTTGCAAGTGGGTGTGATCGTTGTTAATGTGGAAACCCTCTTAAATCTTGCGAAAGCCTTTGACGGAGAACCCGTCACGGAAACCTATGTGACGATCACCGGAGAAGTGAAAAATCCGGGAACCTACGCGGTGCCCGTCGGCACAGCACTTCCAACCCTAATCAAATGGGCGGGTGGCGTATCGGTTGAGCCTTATGCCGTGATTGACGGAGGTCCAATGATGGGGAAACTCATTGAAGATCCCGAGATGATAACGGTAAAAAAAGCCTCCAAGGGCTATATCGTTTTGCCGGCCGATCACGTAAGGATTCAAGCGAAGAAAAAGAGCATTTCTCAAATGCTGAAAGAGGCGAAGATCGCTTGCTGCCACTGCAATCTCTGTACGGATATTTGTCCGCGCTATCAACTGGGGCATGATTTGCACCCAGCAAAATTGATGCGGATGGCAAGCTATCAATCCCTTGGGGATGCCAGCGCCAGCTTGGATGAAGCCTATCTTTGCTGTGAATGCGGACTTTGTGAAACGGCGTGCATTATGAATTTACAGCCATGGAAGCTCAATATCTCTTTGAAAGGTCAATTGCGGGAAATGGGAATTAAAAACTCTCACAACAAAGCACCGGAAGCGCCGCGGGCGTTTCGGGAGTACCGAAATTATCCAACCCATCGATTAATCGGAAATCTGGGGCTTCGGATCTATGATGTGCCAGCTCCGATTCGAGAGAATCCAGAGGCGGTGGAAGAAGTTCGAATCGCACTTTCACAAGGAATCGGCGCACCGTCTGTTCCCGTTGTTGCGGCGGGTGACCAGGTGAAAAGAGGAGATTTGATTGCCAAGATTCCGGAAGGAAAATTGGGATCGAATATTCATGCCAGTATTAGTGGAAAGGTGATCGCCCTCGGCGATGAATCGGTCTTGATTCGAAAAGAAAGACAAGGGGGGATGGATCAATGAAACGAACCATCGGATTATTGGAATTTAAAAGTATTGCCAAAGGCATGGAGACAACCGATGAGATTTTAAAATCGGCCAATGTGGAATTGATTCTAGCGACAGCCCTTTGTCCCGGAAAATATATCAGCATGATTACCGGCGAGCTATCTGCAGTAAAAACGGCGATTGCCGTGGGTGAACGGGTTGGAGACTTCTTTTTGATTGATGCCTATGTGCTGTCCAATGCCCATCCTAGCGTGATGAGCGCTTTGACGGCGACCAGCGAGATTGGTTCGGTATCCGCCCTTGGTGTGGTGGAGACCATGTCAGCCATCACTTCAGTGATGGTGGGGGATACGGCAGCGAAAGCGTCGAAGGTTGATTTGATTGAGATACGGATTGCGCGGGGTCTCGGAGGAAAGGGATTTGTGCTTTTCTCGGGAGAAATCTCAGCAGTTAAGGCGGCGGTACAAGCCTGCTTGAATGAATATCAAATGACGGGTGAGATACTCTACGCGACAACCATTTCCTCGCCAAGCAAAGAATTGATCGACTCCTTATTATAGGGGGCGGGAAGGAGATCTGATGAAGGCAATCGGATTGATGGAACTAAAGGATATGGGATTGGGGCTTGTGGTTGCGGATGCAATCGCAAAGGCTGCACCCGTTGATTTGTTGGAAGCGAAGCCGATCTGCCCGGGATGGTTTTTCATTCTCTACACCGGCGAGTCAGCTGCGGTAACTGCCGCGGCAACGACAGGCGCACAGGTTGCGGGAGAGCGATTGATCGCGAAGGATGAAATTTACAAGTTGTCTGATCAAGTGATTGGGGCGATGGGTGTTGCTCCTTTTGAAGGAACTGTAAAAAGCTTGGGTATCATCGAGACCAAAAACTTGGTTGCCGGCGTTCGTTTGGCGGATTTAGCCGCCAAAGGGGGACGTGTGGAGTTGATGAATCTGAAAAGAAGTGTCGGAAACGCAGGAAAAGTTCTTTTGACTTTTACGGGAGAAACAGCAGCTGTGAACCAAGCCGTGGATACGATCCGGCAACATGCGCTTTATCAAGAATTTGGGGTATCGGCGTATGTCATTGCAAAACCAAGCAAAGCGCTCCTTGAACAAATGTAGAAAAGATGGGAATCCGAAGTTGGATTCCTTTTTTTACGACAATATTTCTGCACCCTCGGGGGTTGTTTTCTTCCTGAGAAAGTGTAAACTGGTTCTTTTTAAATAAGTGGGGAATTTATTGGGTAAGAAGTATGTGAAACAATTGGCAAACTATCTGTAAGGGTAGGACGCAAAGTGAAGTGTCTTCGGGAACGGAGATCGGCTAACTGCGCATCGAGAGATGGGCAGTTTTTTATTGGTAAAGAATTGCAAAGTTGGAACAAATTTTATGAGAAAGCGAGGTAAAAAATGAAAAGAAATCGAAAATGGATGGGTTTGGCAATTATTATGGTCGTACTAATTCTTTTTGCGGCTGCTTCGGGTTTTGCGCAAGGCAATAAAGGAGAAACCGGTGGGGGATATGGCAAAACACCGGATGATGCCGCAGTGGAAGAGACGAAAAAAGCTGATGGTCGTGTGATACAGGGTGAAAAGGATCCGGGCCCGCCGCCGATTGATACCTTGGCGCATGCTTCTGGCAGCTACTACTATGAAGCGGATTCTTTGACTGATGAGGAATTATGGTCCGCAATAGCCGAATTTAGAGCAGCTACGGTGGTTGCAACGGTTAATCGCGATCATTCTCCGAATTCCGCCTTCGTTATTCCAGGTTATGTGGAAGAAGGAGTATTGGTCTTTGGACTGGCAGAGAATCAAACGGCTGAAAACTTGCTGGAACGGGATTGGGCTGTGATCACGGTTTTGGTTTCATATCCTGAAAAGGAAACGCCATACGAAGGAACGAAATACAAGGGCGCGCGGGTTGTTGTGGAACGGATCTCCGACGAGGCGGAAATTCAACGTCTGATGGAAACCTATGATGGTTATCCGGGCTCTATTTATGTGCGTGTAGTGGATGTTCTGCCAATGGGATAAGTACATAGAAAAAAAGAATGCCTGGAAAGAAAGTAACTTTCTTTCCAGGCATTCTATATGCTTGATTCTTTATGCTTGATTTAATTTGGTGATTCTATTTTGGATATCTTCATTTTCAAAGAAGTCATCAAAACTGCTAACCTGGTCCACAATTCCATTGGGCGTCAGCGCGATCACGCGG
>JABXKS010000094.1 GCA_013619125.1 Clostridiales bacterium | reverse complement strand
GTATATCAAGATCAACCAATATTTTCAAGATTAAAATGATTATAATTTGAAAAAGATTACAAATTGGCTTTTTCCAATTCTTTGCAATCTTCTGACGATTTTACGGTATAATAGGAACAAGTGGAGGTTGTCCGTATGAAACGAAAAATTCGATCCAATCTGCTCTCCGTTCTGCCCTTACTTATATTTTGGTTCCTTCTGGTTCCTTCCTTGGAACCCCTTATGGTCATGCAAGGTTTGCTGGCCATCGGTTTTGTTCTTCTATTCTCCCGATCTTGGGTTTCCTCTTCCCACTATTCCAGGTACCATGCCTCACAATTGCTGATCTGCATGCCCAAATACATTTGGGTCTTGCTTCGAAATATCTATCGTTCTGCCTTTACGGTGATTGCGACCATTCTAAAACACAACGCGCACCCCGGTGTCGTTGAAGTTCCCCTGCAAGCTAAAACGCCATTGGTTCAAACCCTAATCGCCAACGCAATTACCTTGACGCCAGGGACCATCACCCTAGACATCCAGGATACAACCCTCTATGTCTTGACCATCCATGACAATGAAGAAACAAAGGCACAGGTAATCAAAACCATTCAAACGGAACTGGAACCCTTGGTTCTTCCCATTGAAAGGAGACTCCAACATGATTGAAACCCTGACCATGGCCTTTCTTGTAGGTGCCATAGTGTTTTCCGCTATTCTGTTGATCCGCGGCCCCTCGGTTTGGGAGCGCCTGTTGGCACTGAATCTTTTTATGGCGAAATCCGTTATTCTGCTGACAGTCTATTCCGTTGTCACCAACCGAGCTTTTCTTTTGGACCTTGTCATTGCCTATGCAATGATTAGTTTTATTGGCATCACCTTGATTTGTCGATTTTTATTGAGAGGAGGGCGAACCAAATGATTGCAAGTACGCTGCTGGTGATCGGATGCCTCTTTATTGGGTTCAGCATTTTTGGAATCATTCGATACCGCAATATCTTCACTAAAATACTTTTGATTTCCAAAGTGGATACCGTTGCCACCCTTACCATCATTATTGGATTGATCTTCTATCAGGGTTTTGACGCCTCTTCGGTCAAACTGATCATTCTAATCGTCTTTTTGATGATCACCAATCCGATCAACACCCATATGATTGCGCGGGTCGCATGGCTTCACGGCGTTCCCTTCGAGGATTCAGAGAGGACACCATTATGATGTTTATGGAAGAGATAATGCTCCCCATTTTTATTGGCATTCTAATTGCCCTGGCGATTGCTGTCAATCTCACGAACAATCATTTGACTGACGTATTCCTATTGTCAGGTTTTTCCCTGATGGCGGCTTTTTGTTACGTTTTGTATCAGGCACCTGATGTCTCCCTGGCCGAGGTGGCCGTGGGAAGTGCGATCCTGCCCTTAATTTTTATCATTTCCATCTCAAAACACAGAAGTTTTGTGGTTCTCAACCTTTTGCCGCAAAACTGCACCATGGAGCTGGAAGCCTTGACCTTGCTTCAAGAGTTTTGCGACCGGTATCGGCTTCAATTGGTTTTGGTCTCAGACTTGGCCCTCGACGATGTGGACTTCAAGGTTTTTCGAAAGCGAAATATCGACCTGATCATCGAATCCCACGAATACGACATCTGCACCTTTACCGGGGTCACCACCAGCCTGATGATGAATCGACTGGAATCCCGGATCCAATCCTATGATCACTTTGAGATGAAAGAAATTAAAGAAGGTGAATTCATTGTCTAAACGATTAGTTGCAATTCTGGTTCCCTTTGGCCTGGCGATCCTCTTTGTTCGCTTCGCTCAACTGATCCCGGAACTGACCACGCCGCAATTTGAAAGCGCAAAGGACTATATCATGATACGAGGCTATGCGGAAACCGGAGCCAAAAATCTTGTCTCTGCCATTTATCTCGACTATCGTCTTTTTGACTCCCTCTTTGAAGCCGGCATTCTTTTGATTACTGTAGCCGGCATTGTCTTTATGGCAAAATCAGACGAAGATGTCATTTGACTCAACTGGTTATCCACTCAACTTTTTTTTGGTGAAACTATTGTGTACTCGACTTATTGAGAAAGGAGGTCGAAATGAAACAATCCATTCTTGTTGTTACCATCAGTCGAATTATGTTGCCCTTTGTCTTTCTTTATGGGTTTTATATCATCCTCCATGGTGATCTGTCGCCGGGTGGCGGCTTTCAAGGAGGTGCCATCCTTTCCACGGGGTTTTTATTGACCTATTTTATCGACGACGAACGTCGGGTTGATTTAAATCGCCTCCTGCGCCGTGAAAAACTCTTCTTTCTTGCCATCCTGTTGACGGGTGCTCTTTCCGTCATCACCCGTGGGGAACCCTTTACAAACTTTCTGTCTCCGGAGTTTCCCGCAGAAACCCGCAGGATCTTTTTCCTCCTCTTGAATGTCTTGATCAGTCTGAAGGTTGCCTTGGGTCTAACCGCCATCGTAGAAACCTTCCTTGAGGAGGGTCAAGGATGAAGCTATCGTTATTGCTAATCTTTCTTTTATTCTGCATCGGATTTTACGGACTCTGTGTCGGAAAGACCGTGATTAAATCAATCTTCAACCTGATTATCGCGCAGACTGCCCTTTTGCTTCTCTTTTTTCAACTGGCCTACGCGCCCAACGCGTCGCCGCCGATCCTAGGGCACGGAACCACCGGTCTATGGGTAGATCCCTACCCGCAGGCCTTGATGATCACAGACATCGTCATCGGCGCTTCTATTACCAGTCTCGCGCTGATGTTCAGTATCAAAATCTATCACCATTATGGAACATTGACATGGAAAAAATTTATGCATAAGGACTGATTCGATGAATGCCATGCCCTTGCTCTTAATCTTTTTGCCACTTATAACTGCATTGTTGATTTATTTGATCCATCGTCCATGGATCAGCGCTCTGGGATTTCTATGTCAGGGCTTTTTGAGCATTGTCTTGTTTTTTTACACCCGCTTTGTTCAACTGACAGGGACCCACGATATCGTTGTTGGCCCGTGGAATAAAATCATTGGAATCGGCCTGAGAAACGATTCTTTATCCCTTAGCTTTCTTTGGCTCACTCTGCTGTTTTGGTGGGTTCTTCTCGCCTATATCTGGTCCTCTCGAAAAGAAGATTATAAATTTCTCTTCTTTTTCCTCTTCTTGGAAGGCACCTTTATGGGTCTTTTACAAAGCAATGATCTGTTCAATTTTTTTATCTTTATCGATATCACCACCATCCTCTCCACGATTCTAATTATTTATGAAAAAGATGGGTACGCCATCAAGAGCGGGGTTTACTATCTCTTGTTCAACTCCGTCGGCATGCTCTTCTATCAACTGGGCTTCATCTTCTTATATTCTTCCATGGGTACATTAAATATGAGCCTGTTGGCAGAGCGTCTGGCTCTCGTTCCGCATTCTCCCTTGATCCGATTCTCTTTTTTGTTTTTCCTGGTTGCGGTCGGTGTGAAATCAGCTGTCTTCCCTGTTTACAATTGGCTGCCAAAAGCCCATAGCGCCGCGCCGAGCGCAGTCTCGGCACTTCTATCGGGACTTTTGGTCAAGAGTGGTCTCTACGCATTTTTGCGCATCCGAACCCTCTTCGCCTTCGATTTTATGAATGAATTTTTCTTTCTACTCGGATTATTCTCTGCCTTGAGCGGTGTCCTCTTCGCCCTGAGTCAAAAGGATCTCAAACAGATCCTTGCCTATCATACGGTTTCACAGATCGGCTTGATCGTGATGGGCCTCAGCCAACCGAATACCCTGCTCTATCTAGGTGGCATTACCCATTTGATCAATCATGCGCTTTTTAAGGCGCTCCTCTTCCTCTGTGCCGGAATTATTATTCACCACTATCAAAAACGAAGGGTGACAGAGATTCGCGGCGTTTTTCATACCATGCCCTTTGTCTCTCTAGCCATGATGATCGCCATGATTGCCATCACCGGCGGTTTTCTCACCAATGGATATATCTCCAAGAGCCTCTTCACCTATGGATTGGCCGAGAAATCCGGTTGGATACGATTCCTCTATCAAGTCATCAATCTAGGCACCATGACCTCGTTTATCAAAATTGCGCAGATTTTCTTTGGTCCCGCCTTGCCGGATCGTCGACAGATCAATTTGGGTCAATGGATCGCCATCGGTTCTTTAAGTTTTGCGTGTCTGGCAATTCCTTGGATCTACGAACCGCTGTGGGCGGGTTTCGGTCTTCATCTGCCGCATATTTCCCTCTTCACACCCGAAAAGTTTCTGTTGTATGTCGTACAGGGCATCATGGGGGTAGCTCTGGTTCGCTGGTTGATGCGGAACGAACCAAAACTGATACGAAGCATTCGTCATTTTCAAATCGGCTTTGGCGTATCCAATGGATTAATGCTCTTCTTTCTGCTTCTGATGATTGCAGCGGCTGATCTACTGTAAACGCCTCTAGACAAAATAGCGAATCCTATGCCATACTAAAGCTATTAGCTTAAGGAGGACCCTATGATTACTACTTGCAGCACCTGTCAGACTCGCTTTTCATGGAAGGACCGAAGCCGCGAAATCTGGATGAAAAGCAACAGTCTTCGTTGTTCAAAATGTCGTCAACAATATCGCCAATCCCTGATTTCCCGGGTTGTATTGGCTGTTCTGATTCCCTTGCCTCTCATTTTGAGATACTTGATTCCTGCCATACCACCCTATAGTTTCTTTATCTGGATGGGCATTCTTGTTGCTTTCGCTCCCTATCTCACCTGGTTCGTTCCCATTGAATCTGAAGAAAAACGAATCCAATAAAAAAAAGCCATGATTGGAAAATTTTCCAATCATGGCTTTCAATTTTTTTATTTTACTGGCGGTGTGAAAACACGGGCTGCCAATTGCTCGTCATAATGATAAAACGCAGCCTTATTTTCTCCAATGCGGTTGAGTTTATCAATCATACTTTGCATATTGTCTTCCTCTTCCACTTGCTCGTCCACATACCAGTTCAAGAAGCTGATCGTTGCATATTCACGATCCTTTGTCGCAATATCCATCAGGTTATAGATCCGTGCCGTTACGCGTCTTTCATGCTCCAAGGCTTCTTCAACTATCGCCAATACGGAATCGTATGAGTTGATCGATTCAGGAATCGCTGCGATTTTTGCATGACCGCCCTGCTCATTGATATAGTTGTAGAACTTCATCGCGTGGAATCGTTCTTCCGCCGCCTGCACCATAAAGTAATTAGCGAATCCGTCTAATCCATCTTTTTTCAGATGTGATGCCATTGCAATATACGCAAATTCAGACAACAACTCATAGTTCATTTGATCCACCATTGCATCCATTAATTCTTGTGAAATTTTCATTTTTTGTTTTCCTCCTTTTCATGTCTCTCTACCATATATTACCGCTTTTCATCAGAAATAATCAAGGGATTTTCAAAATATATACTTTGAGAAGGAAATGCAATCCCCACGCCCTCTTTTTCCAGATAACTCAGAAGCTCAAGGTTCACCGCTTCACGGATTTCCATCAACATACCGTACTCAGCAGAGTCCGCAAAAAAGGTGATTTGAAAGTTCAAGCTAGAGTCGCCAAACTCAGTAAATCGAACCATCACAGAGTTTTCATCTACCTGAGGATGGGCTTGGATCAACGCCTCCATTCCTGCGCGAATTTTCTTTAATGTACTTGCCTTCGTTCCGTAGACAACCCCCAGCTGATATTTCACCCTCCGTTGATTCCGACGAGAAAAATTATAAACAGGCGAATTTGCGATAGTTGAATTTGGCACAATAATCATTTCTTTTTCAAAGGTACGAATCCTGGTTGTGCGCAGCTTGATCTCCTCGACAACCCCCTCTTCTGATCCGATACGAACTATATCGCCCAAATCAAAATGACCATCGAAGATAATAAATGTCCCTGCAACAAAATTGGCGATGGTATCCTGAGCCGCCAAGGCAACGGCCAAAGAGCCGATCCCCAGCCCCGCTACCAGGGTATTCAACTCATAGCCAAACTCATTTAAAATAATGCTGGCGGAAATCACCAAAATAACCACCTGCAATACCTTGCCAATCATACGATTGACGGCCCCCTTCGCTTCCATCTGAATGTGATTGGCCGTAGCCGATTCAATCTGGTGCTCCAAAAGCTTGCTTGCTTGATACAAGGCATAGGTGACGATAATAATCCCAATAACGCGAAACGTCTTGTCTAGGCCATCTGGAACAACCCCTTCCCATGCCGGATAATGAGCTCCCACCACGATCCGAATCGCCACATAGAGATTCACAAGGTTCAAAATCCATTTCAGAGGATTTCGAAAGGCTTGATTCACCTGGTCAAATGTCTTTAGTTGAAACTTCGCGAAAATCTTCTCTAGCAGTCTTTGATACCGTGGAAATCCAAATCGAATAATAATGCGAAACCCAATAAAGATAAAGAGGGCAATCAGCATTCTTTCCATTGAAATTCCCAATACACTCCATTCAAGCACTTGTTTCATCTGTCATCCTCCGTTTTGCACCATTTCCATTTACCATCCAGATACCAGCAACAACAAGAATCAGTGCGATTCCATGAACAGCTGTAAATATTTCACCCAAGAAGATCGCCGACAATAGACTGCCGAAGATCGGAATCAAAAACTTATAGAGACTGATCTCTCCCGCTTTATTAAAGACAAGCAAGGTGTACCAAAGACCAAAGGCGATCGCCGACAATAGAGATGCATAGATCAAAAGAACGAAGCCGAAGGCTGTCCATTGAATGCTGCCCCCTTGAATCCCCGATAGCCCGCCAACCAATAGAATCATGGCGCCAATACACATCTGACTCCCCGTCATCACCAGGATATTCATTCGCTTGCCCAGCTCTTTGCCATAAATGGCGGCAACGGAGCTGACAGTAACAGCAATTAGTAAAAATCCTTCGCCGTTCCACTGCATCTCAAATTCCAGAGGTCCCTTTAAAAGCGCTACCGCCGCAACCCCAATCATGCCCAGGGTAAGCCCAGCAATCTTTCGTTTGTTCAACGCATCGTCAGGATAATAAAAATGAGCGAAGATCGCGACCAAAAAAGTACCCAATCCTACCATAATCGCTGAGGTCACCCCAGAGGTATGTGCCAATCCGTTATAAAAGAAAAAATATTGCAAGGTTGTGCCCAAAATACCCATCCCGATAACCGCAGACCAGTACCCCTTCATTTCGCTTAATAGAATCTTCTTATGGCGAATACGCGAATAAATCAAAATCATACTGCCGGCCATTAAGAATCGGATCCCTGCGAAGACCATCTTTGCATAGATGTCGTCGGGCGCCATCTGCAACTCCAGATAACTGATTTTCAAAACCGGAAATGCACTCCCCCATAAAAGTCCGCAAATCGTTGCAATCACAGCGATAACGGATCGTTTTTGCCAAGTCTTTGTTTCCATATTTCCCCCTAAAAAAAAGCCGGGTCTAAAACCCGGCAGTTTGTTAACTCTTTGATAAAATGAAACCGCCTGATTTCTGTACATACAAGGGCTTCTGCCTATTATGTGCATAGTATATCACATTGCATCCAAAATATTACCACTTTTCACCAATCAATAAAAGGTCGAAATTTCGGCTTTATAATAGTAGACCTTTTCCATTCACAATCATAACAACCTCTTGATCTGCGCAGGCTCATAATTGGTTATGATTAATTTCGTCACCTTGCCACGGGCATCCTTTATTCCCACTCAATCCTTTTGCCTTTTTCAGCCTTGATTATGAGCGCTTTTTGTGTTTTTCGTGGCTGTATTGCACTAGTTTCTACCTATTATTTATCGCATCACAAATATTAACGCTTTGAAAATTGAGGTGCACGGCGTGCTTTCTTAAGACCGTATTTCTTACGTTCAACCATACGTGAGTCTCGAGTCAACATGCCTTCTTTCTTCAATGTTGGACGGTATGAAGCGTCAACTTGAAGAAGTGCACGCGCGATTCCGTGTCGGATAGCACCGGATTGACCAGTAAATCCACCACCGTGAACGCGAACAATCACATCATATTTATCTGCAGTACCCGTTACTTTCAACGGCTCCAATGCTTTTACAACTAATGTTTCAAAGTTAAAGTATTCGCGGACTTCGCGTTGATTAACTTTTACTACACCCGTTCCTGGAACCAAACGTACACGAGCGACTGATTCTTTTCTGCGACCAGTTCCCTGGTATTGCGCTATTGCCATTATACAGTCCTCCCTTTCTAACCTTTGTAAGGTACCGGATTCTGTGCTTCATGTGAATGCTCAGTTCCTTGATACACTTTCAATTTGCTTAGCATTTGTCGTCCCATTACATTCTTAGGAAGCATGCCTTTAACAGCGTGTTGAATCGCAAATTCTGGCTTATCTCTAAGTAGATCGCGATACTTCACTTCCTTCATTCCACCTGGATGTTGGGAATGGTGACGATATAATTTCTGATCCAATTTCTTACCAGTCAATTGAATCTTCTCTGCGTTGATTACAATAACAAAATCTCCAGTGTCTACATGAGGTGTATAGATGGGCTTGTGCTTGCCGCGTAGAATCGTTGCTACTTTTGTAGCCATACGACCCAATGTTTGTCCTTCTGCGTCAATTACATACCATGTGCGTTCTACCTCATGAGGTTTAGCTAACGTCGTTTTCATCGACTTCCTCCTTGATTTTTTCATCTTCTGTCAAAAAAACCGGGGCTAGTGGCCTTTCCTTTCAGACTTTTCTATTTTAAAGCACTATCGACGAAATGTCAAGTCGATTCACCGTTTTTCCCCATAAGAATTTGCTTGGGTCAACCAGTTTTCTCGCTCTTCGTCGGAGTAAAATACCTTTTCCAAGGTAAGTCCTTGCGGCCCTACCGTTTTACCCGCCAGGGTTCGATCCTTGGTTGTAAGGACCTGTTGAATGATATCGGTGTCCAGACGGCCGCGCCCAATGTCAATCAGGGTTCCCACCATGATCCGAACCATATTATAAAGAAATCCGCTGCCCGCTACAACAAACTCCCAATCCGAACCCCGTTTCTGCAGATCGACATAATAAATGGTTCTCGTGGTGTTCTCTTTGTCGCAGCGCGCGCTGGTAAATCCTTTATAGTCATAGGTCCCGATAAAGTCCTGCGCCGCCGCCCTCATTTTTTCCGCATCTATGGAATATCGGACCCGCATAGCATAGCGGTTCTCCATGGCTCTGGGCGTTTTATCCGTATAGAAACGGTAGCGGTACATCTTTCCTTTGCAGTGGTAGCGGCTATGAAATTCATCTGGCAGCTCCCGGGCTTCGCGAATTACGACATCCCCCGGCAGTTGAGAATTCAACGCCCTTGGAACATCCTCGATTTTGATGGGGATCTCCCAATCAAAATGCGCAAACTGCCCTCTTGCATGCACGCCTTTATCTGTCCTTCCGGAGCCATGTATTTCAATGGATGTCTTGGCGATCTTGCCCAGCATTTTCTCGATTTCTCCCTGTACAGTTCGAAATCCAGGTTGCCTTTGCCACCCATAAAAATCGGCTCCATCGTACTCCACTAGAATTCCGATTCGCTTTACCATCCACGGCTCCAGATCAAAAGAGCCAGATAGCCGAGGGAGAAGATGGCTACAATAAGATCTCGTTTGTGATATCGCAAAACTTTCAATCTTGTGCGCCCTTCACCGCCTCGATAACAACGCGCTTCCATGGCCATAGCCAACTCATCGGCACGCCTGAAGGCACTAATGAAAAGCGGCACCAACAGAGGTACAAGGCTCTTGGCGCGCTGAATCAGATTCCCGCTTTCGAAATCGCCTCCACGTGCCATCTGTGCCTTCATAATCTTATTGGTCTCTTCCATAAGCGTCGGAATAAAGCGCAGCGCGATGGTCATCATCATGGCCAATTCATGCGCCGGCACGCCGATCTTGCGAAATGGATTTAAGAGTTTTTCAATCCCGTCCGTTAATTGAATCGGTGAAGTCGTCAGGGTCAAAAGAGAAGTCCCGGTGATCAGAAGTGTCAAGCGTATCGCCATAAAAGACGCCTGCCGAAATCCCTCCTTGGTGACGGTCAGCTTGCCAAAAATGGAAAACCAAACCTCGCCTGGAGTTAAAAACATATTCAACACAAAGGTCAAAATAATAATGACAAGGATCGGCCGCAAGCCTCGAATAATAAACTTTAAAGGCACCTTAGAAAGAAGGATGCTCGTGCCCAAATAGACAACCACCAAGCCATAAGCGAGAAACTGATTGACGATGAATAGCGAAATAATAAAAAGAAAGGTCGCCATAATTTTTAATCTGGGATCCAATCGATGGATCACTGTATTCCCCGGGTAATATTGCCCGATCGTTACATTTCCAATCATGACTTCGCCTCCTTCATCATACGAAGCAATGCCTCTTTCGCTTCCGTGACCGTTAATACCGTTTCATCGATTTCAATTCCGCGTTCTCTGAGTCGTTCCATCAATTCCGTTACCTGCGGAACCCCAAGTCCAATCTCTCTGAGTCGCTTTGATTGCTGAAAAACCTCTCGCGGGGTTCCCTGCATTTCAATCCCACCTTGATACAAGACAACCAATCGATCGACCAATTTCGCCACATCTTCCATGCTATGGGAGACAAGGATCAGGGTAAGGGTTTCATCCGCTTCGTGAAGCGCCTTGATTTGTCCGAGAATTTCATCTCGTCCATGGGGGTCCAGACCCGCTGTCGGTTCGTCCAAGATCAGGATGCGTGGTTTCATAGCCAACACCCCTGCAATGGCAACACGGCGGCGTTGTCCGCCTGAAAGATCAAAGGGAGACCGTTCTCCCACGATTTCAGGATCCAAACCGACCAAGCGCAGAGCTTCCTCCACTCGAGCAGCCACTTCCGTTTCAGAAAGCCCCAGGTTCTTGGGTCCGTAGGCGATATCCTTTCTCACCGTTTCTTCAAACAATTGATACTCTGGATATTGGAAAACAAGCCCCACATTGCGGCGTACATCCCGTAATTTAACACCCTTTTGCGTAATATTTGTACCCTCGATCACAATGGTGCCCGAGGTTGGTTTGATTAACGCATTCAATTCTTGAATCAAGGTTGATTTTCCAGAACCCGTATGACCGATCAAGCCAAGGAATTCTCCTGTTTTTATGTGCAGATTGATATCCCTAAGCGCCGTCACTTCAAAGGGCGTATTGGGACTGTAGATATGATTGAGGTTTTCTATAAGTATTGACATAATTCATCTACCATCTCTTCTATTGATAAAATATCCTCGGAAAGAGGATATCCCGCTTCGATCAGCTGGTGAGTCAAGTCTGTTACCTGTGGAATATCCAAGCCTAGGCCCTTCATTCGCTCGACCTGATTGAAAATTTTCTTAGGCACATCGTCCATGACGATCTTGCCCTTTTCCATAACCAAAACACGATCCGCTAAGATCGCCTCATCCATATAATGGGTGATTAAAAGAATCGTCTTCTTCTCCTCGCGATTCAATTTGAGGATTGTATCTAACACCTCTCGCCGTCCCGAAGGATCCAGCATGGCTGTCGGTTCATCAAAGATGATGCAAGCAGGCTCCATGGCCAAAACACCCGCAATGGCAATCCGCTGCTTCTGCCCACCGGACAAAAGATGGGGCGCGCGATCTCGGAATGCTGACATTTCCACCGTAGCCAAGGCGCGGTCGACCCGCTCTTGAATCTCCGCCTGGGGAACCCCAAGGTTTTCAGGACCGAAGGCGATATCCTCCTCCACAATGGTTGCCACCAATTGATTGTCCGGATTCTGAAAGACCATGCCCGCAGTCGAGCGAATCTCCCAGATTTTCTCCAGATCTTGCGTGTCCATTCCATCGATGATGACATGGCCGTCTGTAGGCAGTAATAAGCCATTTAACAGCTTTGCCAAGGTTGATTTCCCCGATCCATTATGACCCAAAATCGCCACAAACTTCCCTGGTTCAATCGTAAAACTAATATGATCAAGTGCACGGATCATTTCATCCTGCCCTTTATATTCGTAACTAAGGTCTTCGACACAAATCATTTTTTTCATGATTATCCTCATCTTTTCAGGTAAGAAAACAGGGACTAAGTTGTCTCAACTTAATCCCCGGATGCTAACCTACACCAATTCTACAATCGCCATTTCGGCGCCGTCGCCCTTGCGAGGTCCTAATTTATAAACGCGTGTGTAACCACCGTCACGCTCTGCATACTTCGGTGCAATCTCGTCAAACAACGATTTTACAACGGTTTCGTCATAGACGAAAGCTAGCGCTTGTCGACGTGCGTGCAAATCGCCGCGCTTACCCAATGTGATCATCTTCTCCGCCATGTGACGCGACTCTCGCGCTCGCGCCACCGTAGTTTCGATTCTGCCATGTTCCAGTAAGCTCGTTGTTAAGCTTCGAATCGTCGCCATACGGTGATCGGTTGCTCTGCCAAGTTTCCCTTGCTTAGCCACTCGTATCCCCTCCTTTGGTCTTCTTACTCGTCAGATTTCTTTAGGCCTAAGCCTAGATCGACCAGCTTATGCTGGACTTCCTCAAGGGATTTTTTCCCGAGGTTTCGTACTTTCATCATATCATCGTCAGATTTGTTTGTCAGCTCGTTGACCGTATTGATCCCCGCGCGCTTCAAACAATTGTACGAACGAACAGACAGATCCAGCTCTTCGATAGTCATCTCCAAAACTTTTTCTTTGTCTTCTTCTTCTTTCTCTACCATGATTTCGACTGAGCTAACATGCTCTGTCATCTCGATAAAGAGATTCAAATGTTCATTCATAACTTTGGCGCCAAGCGATGCTGCTTCATCGGGCTTGATGGTTCCATCCGTCCAAATCTCCAGCGTAAGCTTGTCGTATTTCCCTTCCTGACCAAGGCGCGTATCCGATACATGATAGTTGACACGTTTCACCGGAGTGAAAATTGAATCGACTGCAATCTCTCCAATCGACATATCATCACGCTTGTTTTGATCGGCAGGAACATATCCGCGACCTTTGACCATCTTCATTTCCAGGTAGAGGTTCGCATTTTCATCCAAGGTGGCGATATGCAGATCCTTATTGATGATTTCTACATCAGGACCTGTGACAATATCTCCAGCCGTGATTTCGCCCGCGCCTTGCGCTTCAATGATCAATGTCTGCGGTTCATCAATATACATCTTAGCCGCAATGGTCTTGATATTCAAAATCAATTCCGCTACGTCTTCGACAACACCAGGAATCGTAGAAAATTCATGGAGAATCCCTTGAATTTTGATCGAAGCAACAGCCGCACCCGGTAAAGAAGACAACAAAATACGTCGTAGTGAGTTGCCTAGGGTAATCCCATATCCTCGTTCTAAAGGTTCTACAACAAACTTTCCATAATGTTTTTCTTCACTCGAGTCAATCAGCTCAATCTTCGGCTTTTCAATCTCAATCATACTAACCCTCCTTTTCAGTTTTCATTCTGAGGGCACCTTTAAGATCCGTTTTAACTGCGATCGTGTACCTCTTCAATTATACCCTTCTTCGTTTCGGTGGTCTACAGCCGTTATGTGGTACTGGTGTAACATCTTTGATCAACGAGATATCAAGACCCGTTGCTTGCAAAGAACGAATTGCCGCTTCACGTCCTGAACCAGGACCCTTAACGTAAACTTCCACTGTCTTCAAACCATGTTCCATTGCAGCCTTGGCAGCTTTTTCAGCAGCCAATTGTGCAGCAAATGGTGTTGACTTTCTAGATCCTTTAAATCCCATTCCACCACACGATGCCCAAGAAATAGCATTTCCGTTTAGGTCTGAAATCGTAACGATCGTGTTGTTGAAAGTCGATTTGATATGCGCTTGGCCATGCTCGATGTTCTTTCGTTCTTTTTTTCGAACGCGAGTTTTAACTTGTTTCTTAGCAGCCATGAAAGATCCTCCTTTCCGCTATTTTTTCCTTGTTACTCGGTTGCCTTTAGGACCCTTACGAGTTCTGGCATTGTTTTTCGTGTTTTGACCACGAACCGGTAGACTTCTTCTATGACGAAGGCCACGGTAACATCCGATGTCGCGAAGACGTTTAATGTCCATTGCGATTTCACGACGAAGATCTCCTTCAGTCGTGTAGGTATTAACTTCTTGTCGTATTTTTGAAACTTCATCTTCTGTCAAATCCTTTACTCGCGTGTCGACATTAATGCCTGAAGCGGTAAGAATCTTATTTGATGTCGTACGGCCAATACCGAAAATATACGTGAGGCCGATCTCTACACGCTTATCGCGCGGTAAATCTACACCTTTTATACGTGCCATATTGTTCTACACCTCCTGCTCGTGTTAACCCTGCACTTGTTTGTGCTTGGGATTTTCACAGATGACCATGATCTTCCCATGGCGTCGAATGATTTTACACTTTTCACAAATCTTTTTTACCGACGGTCTTACTTTCATCGTAATCCCTCCTTGTATACTACTTTCTCCACGTAATCCTACCTTTGCTAAGATCATAGGGTGAAAGTTCCAGCACAACGCGGTCACCAGCTAAGATTCGAATATAATGCATTCTAAGCTTACCGGATACATGAGCCATGACAATATGTTCGTTCTCTAATTTGACTCGGAACACAGCGTTAGGCAACACTTCCACAACAATGCCTTCGACCTCAATTACGCCCTCTTTTTGTTTGGACTCTGGTCTCGTTCTTTTGGCCACTTTTCAAACCTCCGATCCTTAGCGATTTTCCTTATGCTCATCATAAGGCGCTAATAGTCTTCGTAAATACGCATTATTGATCTTGATATCTGATTGCAAGCGCTCTTGAAATTCATTCAAGACCGTTTGATAGATAACAAGATGCTTGATCTTTTTCTTTTTCGGGTTTGCGAGCCTTCGCAAATCGCCATCGACTAGCATCACATGATGCTGATCAACGATTGCTAAGACAAGAAACACCCGGTCTTTGTCGCGTCCCGCTTTGGAGCGCACAACTTGACCAATTTGGATGGATGTTGTTCTTTCCATCGTTTCACCTCTTCTATCGCATGGATAATATGTCAGGTTCCCCATCCGTAATGGCAATTGTATTCTCATAATGCGCGGAGCGTTTCCCATCCATCGTCACAACCGTCCATTCGTTCGGTAAGACGCGAACAGTAAATCGTCCTTCATTAATCATCGGTTCAATCGCTAATACCATGCCTTTTTGTAACCGAGGACCTCGACCTGCTGGCCCATAATTTGGAATCTGTGGATCCTCGTGCAATTCGCGTCCGATTCCATGTCCAACATAGTCTCGAACAACAGAAAAGCCTCTGGCTTCCACATACGCTTGGATCGCATGAGAAATATCAGATAGGCGGTTGCCGACCTTGGCAAACTTGATTCCCTCAAAGAAGGATTCTTGCGTTGCCACAATCAAGCGCTTCGCTTCCTCGTCAATGACTCCCACACCATGCGTGCGAGCCGCATCCCCGTAATAGCCCTCGATGATCGCGCCTGTATCAAGGCTGACAATGTCGCCTTCCATCAAAATCCGCGGTCCTGGAATCCCATGAACCACTTCTTCGTTGACGGAGATACATACACTCCCTGGGAATCCCCCGTACCCCTTAAAGGCCGGGAGTCCTCCACGGCTTCGAATAAATTCTTCTGCCGCCTCATCGAGTTCTTTTGTCATGATACCTGGTTGAATCAACCCCGCCAAATACTCATGCGTCAACGCGGTGAGGACATTGGCCTTCCGCATAGATTCAATTTCTCTCTGGCTTTTGATTTGTATCATTACCTGTCCCTTCTACTCAACTACCCGGTTAAGGGCAACCTCAATTGAAGTTGTAACTTTATCGATGGTCTGTGTTCCATCGACATCTAGTGCCAGTCCCTGTTTTCGATAAAATTCGATCACAGGAGCTGTATTATGATGAAATACCTCAAGACGCTTGCTTACCGCTTTTTCATTATCGTCAGAGCGTTGAATCAACTCGCCTCCGCAAAGATCGCAGAACCCGGGTTTCTTTGGCTGCTTATACAATAAATGAAAACTGGCATTGCAATCAAGGCAGGTCCGTCTTTCTGAAATTCTGTGGACTAACACATCATCAGGAACTACAATATTCACCAGTGAGTTGATTTGACAACCAAGCTCATGCAAATACTGATCCAATGCCTCTGCCTGAACAACAGTTCTAGGAAAACCATCCAACAAAAATCCATGTTTACAATCATCCAATTTCAACCGCTCGGTTACAAGCGCCAAAACCAAATCATCCGGAACCAACTGTCCCTTTGAAATATACCCATCGGCAATCTCTCCAAGCGGAGTTTTTCTTCGAATGTGATCTCGCAAAATATTTCCGGTCGAAATATGCGGAATCCCATACTTTTCAATGATATTCGTCGCCTGCGTCCCCTTACCAGCGCCGGGCGGTCCTACCAAAATAAGCCTCACAATGACCATCTCCTTTTACAATCCCCTAACATGAAACTTATCCCCTATATTCAGTTTCTAATCCATACATGTTCTTATTTCAAAAAGCCCTTATAGTGGCGTTGTAACATCTGCGCTTCAATCTGCTTGAAGGTTTCTAATGCAACACCAATAATGATGATTAACGAGGTTCCGCCAAAGCGAATATTCAAGTTTGTGAAAGTCGAAATCGCGGTTGGAAGCACTGCGATTAAACCTAAGGCAATCGCGCCCAACAAAGTGATTCGATTCACTACGCTTGATAGATATTCAGCCGTTGGTTTTCCTGGACGTCGTCCCGGAATGAAACCGCCGTATTTCTTTAAATTGTCAGCATACTCAACTGGATTGAACTGAATTGCCGTATAGAAATACGTGAAGAAAACAATCAATCCGAAATTGAGAATGGTGTAAACGAAAATCCCAGGTTCGCCCGGTGTCGGTGCCAACCAACGATTAACAAAACTTGCATATCCGCTACTCGGGAAGAACATCCCGATCGTTGGCAAGAATGCCAATACTGATGTGGAGAAGATGACTGGAATAACGCCTGCCATCAAAACCTTCAATGGAATATGCGTGCTTTGTCCGCCGTACAGCTTGCGGCCAACCACTCGTTTCGAATACTGAACCGGAATCTTTCTTGCCCCTTCTTGAATCGCAACCACCCCTGAAATAACAGCGACAGAAACTAACAAGAAAAGAATCAACTCGATCAAGCTTACTGTACCAGCCGAGAAAAGCTTGAATGTATCGATGTAATCACCAGGCAAACGGCTGACAATCCCTGTGAAGATAATCAAAGAGATTCCGTTCCCGATGCCGTTTGTGGTGATTTGCTCACCCAACCACATCAAGAATGCCGTACCTGCTGTCAAAACGATAATAACCGTAAATTTTGTCATAAACGTATTATCGATCAACGCGCGATTAAACAATCCAATACTGATACCGAAGGCTTGCACCAACGCGAAAATAACGGTACCGATTCGCGTTCGCTGTGCCATTTTTTTACGACCTGCTTCCCCTTCGCGAGCCAAAAGCTCCCAACTAGGTAGCGCAATCGTCAGCAATTGCACAATAATACTTGCTGTTACATAGGGATAGATGCTCAATGCAAAAATTGTAAACTGTGAAAACGCACCGCCTGCCATAACATCAAAGAATCCCAAAATGCCGTTTTCCTGACTCGCAAATAAAGCTTGAATGGCTTGTGTGTTCATTCCTGGTACTGGAATTGCTGCACCGATTCTATAAATCACCAGCATCATGAATGTGAAGATCATGCGTTTTCTCAGATCGGGAATTTTCCATGCGTTTTTCAAAGTTTGCAGCATCTAGATCACCTCTGCCTTTCCACCAGCCGCTTCGATTTTCTCAACGGCCGTTTTGCTGAATTTGTGTGCTTTCACTGTCAATTTCTTTTCCAGTTCACCGTGACCTAATACCTTCACACCATCACCGATTTTATCAATCAATCCTAATTCAATCAGCAATGCTGGTGTTACTTCTGTGCCCTCTTCGATTTGGTTCAACATCTTCACGTTTACAGAATGAATATCTTTCATAAAACGCGCGTTGCTGAATCCACGTTTAGGCAAACGTCTTGCTAAAGGCATTTGACCGCCTTCAAAACCAATTCGTACACTACCGCCTGAACGAGATTTTTGACCATCTTGTCCACGGCCAGCTGTCTTTCCTTGACCAGTTGCAGCACCTCGACCCAAACGCTTACGGTTTTTGGTCGTGCCTGCATTCGGTTTTAAAGAATGTAGCTTCATGGTTCCACCTCCTTATAGACTACTCGACGATTTCAACCAAGTGGTTGACAATATTAATCATGCCTCGAATTTGAGGTGTGTCTTGTTTTTCTACTACCTGACCGATCTTACGTAGTCCTAAAGCTTGAACCGTTTTGCGTTGCTTTTGAACTCTACCGATCGTTGACTTTACCAATTTGACTTTGATCGTAGCCAAGGTGTACACCCCCTAACCTAAGATTTCCTCTACGGTTTTTCCACGCATCTTCGCAACATCTTCTGGACGCTTCAAGCTGGCTAGTGCCACCATGCATGCGCTCGTCATATTACGAGGATTGTTTGAACCGAGAGATTTTGTTCGAATGTTCTTGATGCCTGCAAGCTCCAATACGGCACGTACTGGACCGCCGGCAATCACACCTGTACCTTCTGGTGCAGGTTTCAGCAATACTTTGCCCGCTCCGAAATCCCCGATGATTGCATGAGGAATCGTTCCGTTAACCAACGGTACCAGGATAAGATGCTTTTTCGCGTCTTCGACTGCTTTACGGATCGCATCTGGAATTTCAATTGCTTTCGACATTCCAACTCCGACGTATCCGTTTTCGTCGCCAACCACGACAAGTGCTGAGAAGCGGAAGTTACGTCCACCCTTAACAACTTTTGTGACGCGGTTAATATTAACCATTTTTTCTTTCAAATCCAATTTGTTTGGATCAATTTTCGCACGTCGCATCATTTACCTCCTCGTCTTAGAATTTTAGTCCTGCCTCACGAGCAGCTTCTGCGAGGGCTTTCACACGACCATGATAGATAAATCCACCACGATCAAATACAACTTCTGAAACCCCTTTTTCCAAAGCGCGTTCTGCTGCCAATTGGCCAATGCGCTTTGCTGCATCGATATTGGACGTGTTTTCCATGTCAGCCTTTACGCTTTTTTCTACTGTTGATGCTGAAGCAATTGTTATGCCTGTAGCATCATCAATAAGTTGAGCGTAAATATGCTTTGAACTTCTAAATACGTTCAAACGCGGGCGTTCAGGAGTTCCTTGAATCTTATTTCTTAGACGCATATGTCTTTTTTGACGATTTTTGTTTTTATTGATCTTTTTCAACACAGCTTTTTACTCCTTTCTATCGGCATCTGACTGGCTTACTTACCAGTTTTACCTTCTTTACGACGTACATATTCGCCTACATATCGAATTCCTTTGCCTTTGTAAGGCTCTGGTTTTCTCCAATCGCGAATCACTGCCGCATAGTTGCCGACCTGTTGTTTGCTGATACCTTTGACGATTATTTTATTTTGACCTTCGACTTCCGTTTCCAGTCCCTCAGGATCTTCCATCACTACTGGATGAGAGAAACCAAGGCTCAAGTTAAGCTTCTTCCCTTGCTTTGCCGCGCGGTATCCAACGCCGACGATTTCTAAACGCTTTTCAAAGCCTTTAGAAACTCCTTCGATCATGTTGGCGACCAAAGCGCGTGTCAAGCCATGAAGAGAGCGATGTCGCTTATTATCCGTTGGACGTGAAACTGTGACAATATTACCTTCAATCGTAATCGTCATATCCGCATCCATCGGTTCAACCAATTGACCCTTTGGACCCTTCACCGTTACGACGTTTTTCTCATCGACAGTAATCTCTACGCCCGCTGGGAGTTCAATCGGTTTTAGACCAACTCTAGACATTTTCTAACACCTCCTGCTTCTACCAAACGTAGCAGACAACCTCTCCGCCAACGTGTTCTTTTCTTGCTTGTCGATCCGACATGATTCCCTTTGAAGTCGAAATCATTGCAATTCCGAGTCCACCCAGAACACGAGGAATCTCGTTGTTCCGTGCGTATACTCTCAATCCTGGTTTCGAAATTCGCTTAATTCCCGTAATAATGCGAGAATTCTCAGCGCTATATTTCAATTGGATTCGGATGATCCCTTGCTTGTCGTCTTCAATGACATCATAACCTTTGATATATCCTTCTTCTATTAGAAGTTGCGCGATTGCCACTTTGATTTTCGACCCAGGAATCTCACAAGACTCATGTCGTGCGTTGTTCGCGTTTCGAATTCGTGTTAGCATATCCGCGATAGGATCAGTCATTACCATACGAGTACCCTCCTTCCGATTTGTTGATTACCAGCTTGCCTTTCTTACCCCAGGAATTTCTCCACGGTATGCCATTTCTCTAAAACAAATTCGGCAAACGCCATATTTGCGAAGAACAGCATGAGGGCGCCCACAAATTTTACAGCGGGTATAGGCTCGTGTGCTAAACTTTGCTTTTTTCTGTTGCTTAAGTTTCATTGCTTTCTTAGCCATTTTAGTCCCTCCTGTTATTTGATAAACGGCATTCCCATAAGGGCAAGAAGCGCGCGTGCTTCTTCATCTGTTTTAGCAGTTGTTACAACTACGATATCCATTCCTCGGATTGCGTCGACCTTGTCGTACTCAATCTCTGGGAAAATCAATTGTTCCTTGATTCCCATCGCATAGTTTCCACGGCCGTCAAACGACTTTGCAGAAACGCCTCGGAAGTCACGAACGCGTGGCAGTGCAATACTAACCAACTTGTCGTAAAAATCGTACATTTTTTGTCCTCTCAAAGTGACTTTCGTACCGATCTTCATGCCTTCTCTAAGCTTGAAGTTAGCGACTGATTTCTTCGCTATCGTTACGACAGGGCTCTGACCCGTAATAATTCGAAGCTCTTCGACAGCATTGTCTAGGGCTTTCGGGTTATCCTTCGCTTCGCCAAGACCGATATTGAGAATAACTTTCTCCAGTTTAGGAACTTCCATAATATTTTTATATTGGAATTTCTCCACCAAAGCCGGAACGACTTCGTTCACGTATTTTTCTTTTAATCGTGATTCCACGGTCTATACCTCCTTTCAGAATGCTTGCTTAATCCAGTACTTCGCCAGTCTTAACGCACACTCTTACTTTCTTATTGTCATCCAAGCGTTTTGAACGAGTGCGGACACCCTTTTTCAATTGCTTGTTGTATAGCAGTACATTTGTAGCATGGATTTTACCTTCTTGATGAAGGATTCCGCCCTGCTGCATTTGCGGCGTAGCTTTCATGTGTTTAGTCACCATGTTTACGCCTTCCACGATAATTCGTTGCTCTTTCGGGAATACAGTCAACACCTTGCCAACTTTCCCCTTATCTTTTCCGGAGATCACTACTACCGTATCATTTTGCTTCACGTGCATGATTACACCTCCTACTCCGTTGGATTACAGTACTTCTGGAGCCAAAGAAACAATTTTCATAAATCCTGCGCCGCGCAATTCGCGTGCAACAGGTCCAAAAATACGGGTTCCTCTTGGCGTTAAGTCTTCTTTTAGGATTACAGCGGCATTATCATCAAATTTGATATAGCTTCCATCAGCACGCTTTACTGTTTTCTTGGTTCGTACAACTACGGCACGAACAACTTGGCCCTTCTTAACAACACCACCAGGCGTTGCGGTTTTAACGGCACAAACAATAACGTCACCGATTGAGGCATATCTTCTTCGAGATCCGCCGAGTACTTTTATACAAAGTACTTCTTTAGCACCGGAATTATCCGCTACTCTCAAACGCGATTCTTGTTGGATCATTCGATTCGTCCTCCTTTCGCTTCGCGGAGATTATTTCGCTTTAGTTACAATCTCTACGAGTCTCCAGCGCTTGTCTTTACTTAATGGACGCGTTTCCATCACTCTTACCACATCACCGATTCTGCACTCATTATTCGCATCATGCGCTTTAAACTTCGTTGTTTGTCTGACGCGTTTTTTATACAAAGGATGTGCCACTTGAGTTTCCACAGCGACAACGATCGTCTTATCCATTTTGTTAGAAACAACACGACCCATTCTCGTTTTTCTTAGTCCTCTTGTCACTTGTTAGCCCTCCTTCCTTCCGCTACGCGTTCAGCTCTTTTTCACGTGCTACAGTTTGAACTCGCGCGATATCTCGTTTAACCGATTTAATTCGCATTGCATTGTCCAATTGACCTGTAGCTAGCTGAAAACGAAGCTGGAACAGTTCAGCTTTGTACTCGTTTAACTTCTCGGCAAGCTCTTGTGCCGTCATTTCTCTTAAATCTTTTGCTTTAAGCATTAGCTTCACCATCCTTCTCTTTAACTACAAACTTACATTTTACTGGAAGTTTGTTGGCAGCTAATCGCATTGCTTCACGTGCAAGTTCTTCTGGTACTCCTGCCATTTCGAACATTACTCGACCTGGCTTGACTACTGCTACCCAGTACTCTGGAGAACCCTTACCTTTACCCATACGAGTCTCCGCTGGTTTTTTTGTGACCGGTTTATCCGGGAATATTTTAATCCAAATTTGTCCACCACGTTTAACGTGACGAGTCATCGCTCGACGAGCAGCCTCAATTTGATTGGATTTAATCCAAGCCGGTTCCGTAGTTTGAAGGCCGAACTCTCCGTATGTTACTGTATTGCCGCGAGTAGCTTTGCCTTTCATTCTACCGCGATGAACTTTACGATGTTTTACCCTTTTAGGCATCAACATGTCAGTTTCCTCCCTTCTACGCCTCCGCGTCTATTTTACGGCTTTTGGCTTGATTTCTGGACGAACTTTCTTTCCTGGAAGAATTTCTCCCTTGTAGATCCATACTTTCACACCAACTTTTCCGTAAGTAGTATCCGCTTCAGCGAATCCATAATCGATATCCGCACGTAGGGTTTGTAGAGGAATTGTTCCTTCACTGTACCCTTCGGTTCTCGCCATGTCAGCACCGCCCAAACGTCCAGCAACTTGTGTCTTAATGCCTTTCGCTCCAACTCTTTGTGCTTTTGTAATGGCTTGCTTCATCGCACGTCGGAATGAAACTCGTCGTTCCAATGATTGTGCAATGCTTTCTGCAACCAATTGTGCGTCTTGATCTGGTCGCTTTACTTCTTCTACATTTACTACGATGCGCTTTTGCGTCATCTTTTCCAATTCTTTCCGCAGTGCCTCAACACCTGTACCGCCCTTGCCAATCACCATACCCGGCTTAGCCGTGTTGATTGTCAACTTGACGCGGTTTGCGGAACGTTCGATCAGAATTCTTGAAATTCCAGCTGTAAACATTTGTTTTTTAACATATTTACGAATTTTAAAATCCTCAATCAGGTAATCGGAGAAATGCTTCTTGTCAGCATACCATTTAGAATCCCAATCCTTGATGATCCCGACACGGAGACCATGTGGACTTACTTTTTGACCCATGCTTTCTCTCCCTCCTTACTTTTCCTTCACGACAACGCCAATATGGCTTGTGCGTTTCCGAATCATGAATGCACGACCTTGTGCTCTTGGTTGGAATCGCTTTAATGTCGGTCCCTGATTCGCAAATACTTCTGCGATATACAGGTTCTCTCGGTCCATATCATCGTTGTTCTCAGCGTTTGCTACAGCTGAGGATACCACTTTTTTAAGGATGCCGGCCCCTCGCTTATTTGTGAATTCTAGAATTGCCAATGCTTCGTTCACTTTCTTGCCGCGAACCAGATCTGCAACCTCTTGAACCTTGCGAGGAGAAATGCGGATATATTTCGCAATTGCTCTTGCTTCCACCAGTTTTCCCTCCTTATGTTACGCGATAGTTGCTATCGCTTCACTACAGATTTTTTATCTTTCTTTTCATGGCCTCTATAGGTACGAGTCGGTGCGAATTCGCCCAACTTGTGACCCACCATATCTTCCGTTACATACACTGGAACATGCTTTCGACCGTCATAAACTGCAATCGTATGTCCAATGAAATCAGGAAAAATTGTCGAACGACGCGACCATGTTTTGATGACTTCTTTTTTGCTGGCATCGTTTAATACCACAACTTTCTTCATCAAATGGTCGTCGCAGAAAGGACCTTTCTTCAATGATCTACCCATCGATTTGCCTCCTTCCGAATTCTACTTAGTACGTCTCTTCATGATATATTTATCAGAAGATTTGTTTTTCTTACGAGTTTTGTAACCCAAAGCTGGCTTGCCCCAAGGTGTGCTTGGTGCTGGACGTCCAATTGGTGCACGACCTTCACCACCACCATGTGGATGGTCATTCGGGTTCATAACAGAACCACGAACTGTCGGGCGAATACCCATATGACGTTTTTTACCGGCCTTGCCAATGTTGATCAATTCATGTTCTGAGTTACCAACAACACCCAAAGTCGCTCGGCATTCTATTCGTACCATACGAACCTCGCGGCTTGGAAGTCGAACTTGAGCATAATCGCCCTCTTTCGCCATCAACTGCGCTGAGTTGCCCGCAGAACGAGCCATTTGTCCGCCTTTGCCAGGCTTCATTTCGATGTTATGGATGATAGAACCGACTGGAATGTTTGCCAATGGCAACGCATTTCCAACTTTGATGTCAGACTCAGGACCCGATACAATCATCATTCCAACTGTTAAACCTGCTGGAGCCAAGATGTAACGTTTTTCTCCATCAACATAATGAATCAAAGCAATATTCGCTGAACGGTTCGGATCGTATTCGATCGCTGCAACCTTTCCAGGGATATTGTCTTTGTTTCGCTTAAAATCGATGATTCTGTATTTCTTTTTCGTACCGCCGCCACGATGACGCACGGTAATTTTTCCTTCTGAGTTTCTACCAGCGTATTTATTCTTCTTCGCCAACAAAGATTTCTCAGGAGTTGTTTTGGTGATTTCCTCAAACGTTGACACAGTCATGTGTCTTACACCGTTTGTGGTGGGTTTGTACTTACGAATACCCATGGTGTTTCCCTCCTCTAATTCATCTCTTCAGACTATTCAAGACCTTCGAAAATTTCGATTGACTTGCTGTCTTCCGTCAACTCAACGATGGCTTTTTTCCAATCTGCACGTTTGCCTTCATATCGGCCTTGACGCTTGATCTTGCCATTCATGTTCATTGTGTTTACTCGCTTGACGCGAACGCCGAAAATTAATTCAACCGCATTCTTGATTTCAGTCTTGTTTGCAGTCTTCTCAACAACAAATGTATATTTGTTTAGCGCCATTGCGTTCATGCTTTCTTCCGTTACTACTGGCTTTCGAATGATATCATGTGGATTTCGCATTATGCGTATACCTCCTCAACTTTTCTTACAGCCGCCTCAGTCATGATGAAGCTGTCGTTGTTCAGGATGTCATAAACATTAAGCGTGCTCGCCAATGTTGTTTCAACATTTGGTAAGTTGTTTGCTGATTTGATGACTGCGTCATTTACTTCAGCAAGAACGATCAATGTTTTCTTTCCTACATTCAGATTCTTCAGAACTGCGAGCATTTCTTTCGTCTTTGGCGCCTCAAACGTCAAAGCGTCCAAAACCTTCAATTCTGCGTCTTGTACTTTAGAAGTCAATGCAGATTTCATCGCCAATTGTCGCACTTTACGGTTGATTCGATAGCTGTAGTCTCGTGGCTTTGGAGCAAACACGATACCACCGCCGACCCAGTTAGGAGATCGGGTAGAGCCTTGACGTGCACGGCCAGTACCTTTTTGTCTCCATGGCTTACGACCACCACCGCGAACTTCTCCGCGTGATTTCGCAGATTGCGTTCCCTGGCGCTTGTTCGCAAGAAGAGATTTTACCGCTTCATATACGGCATGTTCATTTACATCGATCCCGAATACGTTATCGTTCAATTCGATTTCACCAATCGATTGACCTGAAACGTTGTATAATGCTACTTTAGCCATTCAGAACCCTCCTTTCGTCTTCGCGTCCTATTTCGTTTTTACTGTTGCTTTCAAAGTAAGCATGCCACCTTTGGGTCCTGGCACTGCACCTTTGACTAACAGCATGTTGTTTTCTTCGTCCACTTGCACGATCTCCAAGTTCTGAACCGTTACCTTCACATGACCCATTTGTCCTGGCAATTTTTTGCCTTTGAATACACGGGATGGTGATGAAGATGAGCCCATTGAACCTGGTGCTCGGTGATAGTGAGAGCCGTGGGACATTGGTCCACGTGATTGGTTGTGACGCTTGATTGTACCAGAGAATCCTTTACCTTTAGAGATTCCTGTCGCATCAATATGATCGCCTGCAGTAAATACTGCTACGCTGATCTCTTGACCCAATTCAAACGCTTCTACATCTTCCAACGCAAACTCTTTCAATACTCGTTTGTATGCAACACCAGCTTTTGCGTAATGTCCTTTTTTTGGTTGATTGATGTTTTTCTCTTTAATTTCGCCAAAACCGACCTGGATCGCATTGTATCCATCTGTTTCGACAGTCTTCTTTTGTACGACTACCATTGGCTTTGCTTCGATTACTGTTACTGGGACTACGTCCCCTGCTTCAGTAAAAATCTGCGTCATGCCAACTTTTTTTCCAACAATACCTTTCATTTTACACCTCCAAGTTTCTTACAGCGGATTGTTTCCACAATCATCCTAAGAGCAGAGTGGATGTGCTTCCAATCTCTTAGTTGCCTATAGTTTGATTTCGATATCGACACCAGCCGGTAAATTCAACTTCATCAACGCATCTACCGTTTTCGGTGTTGGTTGAAGAATATCAATCAATCGCTTGTGTGTCCGTTGTTCAAATTGCTCACGAGAATCTTTGTACTTGTGCACAGCACGGATAACCGTAATGATTTCTTTTTCCGTTGGTAGCGGCACGGGACCAGAAACTTCAGCACCAGTACGTTTGGCAGTGTCAACAATCTTTTTCGCGGACTCATCTAATACTTTATGATCATAAGCCTTTAGTCGAATTCGAATCTTCTGTTTTGCCATTTGCTTTTTCCTCCTTTATCGCATGTTTTTTTTCATACGACATGGGTTCACCGAGCAACGCTACCAGGTGTTTCGTGAGTGTTAGAAAAAACGCTCACCTCCGTGAATCCAATCGCCCGGTTTCAAACCGGACATTCTCCGCAAGAATTTCCCTGCTTTCGCAGCCACCTCTTGCCTCATCGCATGTCTATATATCTGAGCTCGGTCCCCCGAGTTTCAGGCATTAAAAAAAGCCATAATGGGGTAAGGACACAGTTGTCCTCTTACGGCTTACTCCCCATTGCAAGCTCACCTTTCGGCTGCTTGTTAGTCATCTTCATTCAATTTCTTACAACTATTATATTATAGCCTGGTCACTCGCAAAAAGCAAGCCCCAGGCTATAATATTACAGTTATTTAATATTTCCTATTTGATAACCTTTGTTACGACACCTGAAGCGACTGTACGTCCGCCTTCACGAACCGCAAATCGAAGTCCTTCTTCCATCGCGATCGGGTGAATCATTTCGATCGTGAAAGTCGCGTTGTCACCAGGCATGCACATTTCAACGCCTTCTTGCATTGTAATCGCGCCAGTGATATCAGTTGTACGGAAGTAGAATTGAGGACGGTATCCGTTGAAGAATGGAGTATGACGTCCACCCTCTTCTTTTGTCAATACGTATACTTCGCCTTCAAAAGTTGTATGAGGATGAATAGTTCCCGGCTTTGCCAATACTTGGCCACGTTCTACGTCTGTACGCTGAACGCCACGAAGCAATGCGCCGATGTTGTCGCCTGCACGACCTTCATCCAATAATTTACGGAACATCTCAACGCCTGTACATACTGACATTGTAGGCTCATCAGTCAAACCAACGATTGCCACTTGATCTTGAACACGGACGATACCACGTTCAACACGACCAGTAACAACTGTACCACGACCCGTGATTGAGAACACGTCTTCGATTGGCATCAAGAATGGCTTGTCGATATCTCGCTTAGGCTCTTCGATTTTCGCATCAACCGCTGCCATCAATTCAAGAATCTTGTCGCCCCACTCGCTTGATGGATCTTCCAATGCTTTCAATGCAGAACCGATTATAATGGCAGTTTCGTCTCCATCATACTCGTATTCGCTCAATAGCTCACGAATTTCCATTTCAACCAATTCCAATAGCTCGTCATCATCTACCATGTCCGCTTTGTTCATGAATACAACGATCTCAGGAACGCCTACCTGACGAGACAAAAGGATATGCTCGCGAGTTTGAGGCATTGGGCCGTCTGCTGCAGAACATACCAGGATCGCGCCGTCCATTTGAGCAGCACCCGTGATCATATTCTTAACGTAGTCGGCATGACCTGGGCAATCCACGTGTGCGTAGTGACGGTTTTCCGTCTCATACTCAACGTGTGCTGTCGAGATTGTGATTCCACGCTCACGCTCTTCTGGTGCTTTGTCAATGTTGTCAAATGCAATCGCTTCACCTGTTCCCAAACGCTCGTGAAGAACCTTTGTGATCGCTGCAGTTAAAGTTGTTTTACCATGATCGACATGACCGATCGTTCCTACATTTACATGTGGTTTGTTACGTTCAAAATGTTGTTTTCCCATGATTATCCTCCTAAACGAATCTATTATTTACCTTCTATAATCTTCTCAGCAATACTCTTTGGAACCGCTTCAAAATGATCCAATTCCATTGAATAGTTTCCACGGCCTTGGGACATAGAACGAAGTTCTGTCGCATATCCGAACATTTCAGACAACGGCACATAACTTTGGATTACTTTGACGCCAAAACGATCACCAAAGCTTTCGATGCGGCCACGACGTGATGAAACATCGCCCATTACATCACCCATATACTCTTCTGGAACGGTTATTTCAACCTTCATATATGGCTCCAAAAGCGTAGGATTTGCTTTTTGCATACCTTTTTTGAATGCCATGGAACCGGCAATCTTAAAGGCCATCTCTGATGAATCGACATCATGGTATGATCCGTCATACAGTGTAACGCGGAAGTCTGAAACAGGGAATCCCGCAAGAATACCATTTGCCGATGCCTCAACAATACCATTGTTGACAGCCGGAATGTATTCACGAGGAACCGCGCCACCCTTGATTGCATCCACGAATTCATAACCCGAACCTGGCTCCAATGGCTCCATGGTGATTTTAACGTGACCATATTGTCCTTTACCACCAGATTGCTTCGCGTATTTCATATCCACATCAACTTTTGTTGTAATGGATTCTTTGTACGCTACCTGTGGCGCACCAACATTGGCTTCTACCTTAAACTCTCGAAGCAAACGGTCAACGATGATCTCCAAGTGAAGCTCACCCATGCCCGCAATAATGGTTTGTCCCGTGTCTTCATCTGTATAGGTACGGAAGGTTGGATCCTCTTCCGCCAACTTTTGAAGGCCGATGCCCATCTTGTCTTGACCCACTTTTGTGCGTGGCTCAATGGCTACGGCAATAACAGGATCAGGGAACACCATGGATTCAAGAACAACAGGATGTTTTTCTTCACAAAGTGTATCGCCAGTTGTTGTCACCTTCAAACCAACCGCAGCAGCGATATCCCCGGCATAAACCATTGGGATTTCTTCACGAGAGTTCGCATGCATCTGAAGGATACGGCCGATTCTCTCTTTCTTGCCTTTGGTTGAGTTGTATACATAGCTGCCTTTTTCCAAGGTACCGGAGTACACGCGGAAGAAAGAAAGCTTTCCAACGAATGGGTCCGTCATAATTTTAAAAGCCAAAGCTGCGAATGGTTCTTCATCAGAAGGATGATTTTCGATCTCTAGCTCTGTATCTGGATCGATCCCTTTAATAGGAGGAACATTCAACGGCGACGGCATGTATTCGATAATTGCATCCAACAAAAGCTTAACGCCCTTGTTCTTGTATGCGGATCCACACATAACCGGGAAAATCTTGCAGGCGATTGTTGCAGAACGAATGCCCGCTTTGATTTCAGCTTCAGTCAATTCAATGCCTTCCAGATATTTCTCCAATAATTCTTCGTCATGCTCCGAAATTAATTCAATCATCAACTCGCGGAACTCTTGGGCTTTTTCTTGATGATCTTCTGGAATTTCACGTTCTTCAATTTCGGTTCCAGTTTCATCAATATAGTAGTACGCCTTCATTTTTACCAGGTCAATGATCGCGTTGAAATTTTCTTCCGTTCCAATCGGTAATTGAATCGGAACAACATTGGCTTTCAAACGCGCTTTCATTGTATCCACTGAGTAATAGAAGTTCGCACCCATTTTGTCCATCTTGTTTACGAAACATATACGAGGAACGCCATACTTATCTGCTTGTCTCCAAACAGTTTCCGTTTGAGGTTCAACCCCTTGTTTTGCATCATACAACGCGACTGCACTATCCAGTACGCGAAGTGATCGTTCAACTTCAACAGTGAAGTCAACGTGGCCTGGTGTATCGATGATGTTGATTCTCGTTCCTTTCCAGAACGTTGTTGTTGCAGCGGAAGTTATCGTAATTCCACGCTCTTGCTCTTGCTCCATCCAGTCCATTTGTGACGCGCCATCATGCGTTTCACCAATCTTATGGGTTTTGCCCGAGTAGAACAGAATACGTTCCGTTGCAGTTGTTTTTCCCGCATCGATATGAGCCATGATGCCGATATTCCGTGTGTTTTGCAGCGAATATTCTCTAGGCATCTAAACTACTCCTTTCTACTTCCTAACCAACCATAGCAAACCCGGGCATCATTGATGCCCAGGTTTCTATGAAACTACCATCTATAATGTGCAAACGCCTTGTTCGCATCCGCCATTTTATGCTGGTCTTCTCTTTTCTTAACAGAAGCTCCCGCATTATTGGCTGCGTCCAAGATTTCTTTCGCTAAACGCTCGCGCATTGTACGCTCGCCACGCTTGCGGCTGTATCCTACCAACCAACGAAGTCCTAGAGTCTGACGACGCTTTGGACGTACTTCCATTGGTACTTGGTAAGTCGCACCGCCGACACGGCGTGCTTTTACTTCCAATACAGGCATGATGTTTGCTAATGCTTTGTGGAAAACCTCAAGAGGATCTTCACCAGATTTCTCTTTCACCATCTCAAAAGCATCGTACACAATTGCTTGAGCGATTCCTTTTTTTCCGTCTAGCATAACACTGTTTATCAACTTCGATACAATCACGTCGTTGTAAACTGGATCTGCCATAATCTTTCTTACAGGCACTTGTCCTTTTCTTGGCACTTTCTTCCCTCCTTAATCATACATTAAATCATAGGTACTCGACTGGTTTCGTCGTGCGTGCTTAGTGTAACAAATACTGGGCAAATGCCTATGTATATTGTCAACTAAGAGCAGTATCGCACTACTTCTTAGGTCTTTTCGCACCGTACTTTGATCGAGCTTGTCGACGTGCTTCTACACCAGATGTATCCAATGTTCCTCGGACAATATGGTATCGAACGCCGGGAAGGTCTTTAATACGACCGCCACGGATCAACACAACACTATGTTCTTGTAGGTTGTGACCGATTCCTGGAATGTACGCCGTAACCTCTTCACCGTTAGTCAAACGTACTCTCGCAATTTTACGTAGCGCTGAGTTTGGTTTTTTCGGAGTAATTGTCTTAACCGAAGTACAAACACCGCGTTTCTGTGGCGAGTAGCTCATCGTAGACGCTTGTTTCAAAGAGTTGAAACCTACGTTCAGATGACGTGAAGTTGACTTAGTCACTTTGCTCTTTCTACCTTGCTTTACTAATTGGTTAATTGTAGGCATTGATTTGTGCACCTCCTTGCATCATTTGATTATTGCAACTGAAGCGGCTCCGACTTCAATTCCGCAAGCTGTTCCCAGCTCCTTCATTGAATCCACGAAGATCACTTCAAGATTTGCCTTATGGCAGAGTTCTAATATTGGATTCTTCACTTTCCCATCCGAATCTTTCGCCAGATAAACTCGCACCACTTCACCAGTGGCAATGGCGCGCCGGGTTTGTTTCATACCCACTATTTTCTTTGCTTCCTTCAGGTGCTGTAAGTCCATTCAGACCCTCCTTGCATGATAAGGCGAAGGGGCAAAACGCTCCTCCACCACATCAACTTTAACAGTGTATCACCAGACCGTATGAGTGTCAACATTAACCGATAATTTCATCAATTAAGGATTGCTCCTCCAGAACCTTTGGTTCATAATCGACCTGAATTCCTATTTTTCGGTATCGATCCATTCCCGTACCTGCCGGAATCAGTTTTCCGATGATGACATTTTCCTTCAGTCCAACCAAATGATCGGTCTTTCCTTTGATCGCCGCATCTGTCAAGACACGAGTCGTTTCCTGGAAGGAAGCGGAAGACAAGAATGATTCAGTAGCAAGGGAAGCTTTTGTAATACCCAACAATACGCGTATGCAAGTCGTTGGTTCTTTCCCTGCCTCTATCAACTCTCGATTTTTCGCTTCGAATATCAATCGATCAACAAAACTACCTGGTAAGAATTCCGAATCACCGGTCTCCTCGATCTTTACCTTGTTCAACATCTGGCGAACAATAACCTCAATGTGCTTGTCGTTGATATCTACACCTTGGAGCTTGTATACCCGTTGAACCTCTTGAATAATATAATTTTGTACCCCTTGCACACCTTTGATGCGAAGAAGATCATGCGGATTCAAAGAACCTTCCGTCAAAGACTCGCCGGCTACAACTACGTCGCCATCCTTCTTGCAAAGACGAGCACCAAATGGAATGCCGTAAGTCACGGCTTCCCCTTCATTGTTCGTCACCGTAATCTCACGCTTATCGCCCAGATCACCAATCATGACCGTTCCGTTAAGGTCGGAAATGATCGCCAAGCCCTTCGGCTTTCTTCCCTCGAAAAGTTCCTCGACACGTGGAAGACCCTGGGTAATATCGCCACCAGCGACACCGCCGGTATGGAAGGTACGCATGGTCAACTGAGTACCCGGCTCGCCGATGGATTGCGCCGCGATAATTCCGACCGCTTCCCCAACATTGACGGCTCCACCCGTTGCCAAGTTTTGCCCGTAGCAAGTTGCACAAACACCTTGACGCGCTTCACATGTTAATACGGAACGAATTTCCACTTCCAGGATTCCTGCAGCAACAATCTTGTCCGCCAGATCCGGTGTGATATATTGATTCCTAGTTACAAGCACTTCTTTCGTTTTCGGATGAACCAACTCATTAACAGAGTATCGTCCCGAAATTCGCTCTTCCAATTTTTCAATCACCGCATTGTCGTCCATAAAGGCACGAGCGATAATTCCCCTTGTCGAGCCGCAATCGTCATCACGGATAATAATCTCTTGACTAACGTCAACAAGACGACGAGTCAAGTATCCGGAATCGGCGGTACGAAGAGCGGTATCTGTCAGACCCTTTCTCGCTCCGTTGGAGGAGATAAAGAATTCCAAGACGGAAAGTCCCTCGGAGAAAGAGGCACGAACCGGAATCTCGACAGTATGACCGGATGCGTTGGCCATCAAGCCACGCATACCTGCGAGCTGTCTGATCTGTGCTTTCGAACCACGGGCTCCAGAGTTCGCCATGATCTGAATATTATTCAAAGGATCAAGACTGGACATTAAGGCCTCTGTTACCTGGTCTGTCGTATCACCCCAAATTCGAATCACATTGTTATAGCGTTCTTCCTCGGAAATCAAACCGCGACGATACGCGCGTTCATATTTTTCCACTTCGACTTCTGCCTCAGCCAAAAGCGCCGTTTTCTCTTTTGGCACATTGATATCGCTAAAAGCGATGGTAATGGCACCAATGGTTGAATAATGGAAACCCATCTCCTTGATATGATCCAAGGTAACCGCTGTAATCATGTTTCCATGAACACGGAAACAACGCTCGATAATATCGCCCAACATTTTTTTGTCAACCAATAGATCAACTTCCATGTTGTAGTTTCCATCCGCTCGATCGATAAATCCAAGATCCTGTGGGATATCCTTATTGAAAATAAATCGTCCCACGGTGCTCTCTACCAATTGACCGCGTTCCGCGACCGATTTTTTGACCCGAACCTTAACCTTCGCATGAAGCCCGACTTTCTTGCTTAGATAAGCCATCATCATCTCGTCAAAATCTGAGAAAATCATGCCTTCTCCAACTTCCCCATCGATTTCCATCGTCAAGTAGTAGGCGCCCAAAATCATATCCTGGGTCGGGGTTGTAATTGGATGACCTGCTTGAGGTGCCAAAATATTATTAATCGATAACATCATAAATCGTGACTCGGCTTGCGCTTCAGCTGAAAGCGGAACATGGACTGCCATCTGGTCACCATCGAAATCGGCATTGTACGCCGTACATACCAATGGATGCAACTTGATCGCTTTTCCGTCCACTACAACTGGCTCAAAGGCTTGAATTCCCAATCTATGCAGGGTTGGTGCACGGTTCAATAACACAGTGTGACCCTTGACCACTTCTTCAAGAATTGGCCAAACCAATGGTTTTACCTTTTCGACAATGCGCTTTGCACCCTTAATGTTATGGGCATGTCCCTGCTCGACAAGCTCTTTCATCACAAAAGGCTTGAACAGCTCGAGGGCCATCTTTTTCGGCAAACCACATTGATAGAATTTCAATTCTGGACCGACGACAATAACCGAACGACCGGAGTAATCAACCCGTTTCCCCAAAAGGTTCTGACGGAATCGACCCTGCTTGCCCTTCAACATATCTGAAAGGGATTTCAATGGTCGATTGCCTGGTCCTGTGACCGGACGACCACGGCGACCGTTGTCGATCAAGGCGTCAACCGCCTCTTGCAGCATTCTCTTTTCATTTCGAACGATAATGTTCGGCGCATTCAGCGACAACAAGCGATTCAATCGATTGTTGCGGTTGATTACCCGTCGGTACAAGTCATTCAAATCTGAAGTCGCAAAGCGACCACCATCCAATTGAACCATCGGACGAAGATCCGGCGGAATAACTGGAATCGCATCAAGAACCATCCACTCCGGATGGTTGCCCGATGTTCGGAATGCCTCAATCACTTCCAGTCGACGAATGGTTTTCACCTTTTTTTGTCCGGAAGTTGTTTTTAAATCTGCTTTCAATTGCTTGGATTCTTGCACCAAGTCAACTCTCTGCAGCAATTCTTTAACGGATTCCGCGCCCATGTCCGCTCGGAATGTGTTTCCGAATTCTTCATAGGCTTCTGCGAACTCGCGTTCTGTCAAGATCTGCTTGTATTGAAGGTTTGTATTCCCCGCATCCAAGACAACATATGCCGCAAAATACAGCACACGCTCCAAAGAACGAGGAGACATATCAAGGGTCAATCCCATTCTAGATGGGATCCCTTTGAAATACCAAATATGCGATACAGGAGCAGCCAATTTGATATGACCCATTCGCTCTCGACGTACCTTCGCCTTTGTTACCTCGACGCCACAGCGGTCGCAGACGACCCCTTTATAGCGAACTCGTTTGTATTTACCACAATGACATTCCCAATCTTTTGTTGGTCCAAAAATCTTCTCACAGAACAATCCGTCCTTTTCAGGCTTTAGGGTTCTGTAGTTGATTGTTTCCGGCTTTTTAACCTCGCCTCGAGACCAACTTAAGATCTTTTCTGGAGACGCCAATCCAATTCGTATTGCCTCAATATTACTGAAATCGAACAAGAAGCTTCTCTCCTTCCATCATACCCATTACTCAGGCTTTTCTTCCAATTTTGCCACGCCAGATTCTAAAGAGAAATCTGTCGGTGACTGAATCTCTGCGTCATTGTCTTTGATATCAACTACTGATTCGTCTCTACCAATCAATGTGATATCCAAAGCCAAACTTTGCAATTCCTTAATCAATACCTTGAAGGATTCAGGAACGCCTGGTTCTGGAATATTTTCACCCTTCACAATGGCTTCGTAGGTTTTCACGCGACCCACAACATCATCCGACTTCACAGTCAAAATCTCTTGGAGTGTATGCGCGGCACCGTATGCCTCAAGAGCCCAAACTTCCATCTCGCCAAAACGCTGACCGCCGAATTGCGCTTTACCGCCCAAAGGCTGTTGCGTAACGAGGGAGTAAGGTCCTGTTGAACGAGCATGAATCTTATCGTCAACCAAATGGTGAAGTTTCAACATATACATATATCCAACCGTAACTGGATTATCGAACAAATCACCGGAACGACCGTCGCGCACATGGATCTTTCCGTCGCTAGGTAGACCAGCTAGATTCAAGGCTTCGATAATATCCGAATGCTTCGCTCCGTCAAATACCGGTGTAGCAACATGCCAGCCCAAGGTTTTCGCGGCCATGCCGAGATGCACCTCAAGGACCTGCCCGATATTCATACGAGATGGTACACCCAGTGGATTCAATACAACATCCAATGGTCTTCCATCTGGCAAAAATGGCATATCTTCTTCAGGCAATACCCGAGAGATAACACCCTTGTTACCATGGCGTCCACACATCTTATCGCCCACCTGGATCTTACGCTTCGTTGCAATATACACACGAACCGTTTCATTGATGCCTGCTCCCATCTCATCGCCATTCTTGCGCGTAAAGACCTGAACATCCACAATGATTCCTTCTTCGCCATGAGGAACACGCAAAGAGGTGTCTCGTACTTCTCGCGCTTTTTCGCCAAAGATGGCACGCAAGAGACGTTCTTCCGCAGTCAGTTCCGTTTCACCCTTCGGTGTTACTTTCCCGACTAATATATCCCCTGGAAATACTTCGGCACCAATTCGAATAATTCCGCGTTCATCGATATCCTTCAACGCGTCGTCTCCGACGTTTGGAATATCTCGCGTAATTTCTTCCGGTCCCAATTTCGTGTCTCGAGACTCGCAAGAATATTCTTCGATATGAACCGAGGTCAATACATCATTTTTCACAAGGTTTTCATTCAAGAGAATGGCATCCTCATAGTTGTATCCTTCCCAAGTCATAAAACCAATCAGCAAGTTCTTGCCAAGACCCAGCTCGCCCATATCCGTAGACGGACCATCAGCCATTACCGTTCCCTTGCTCACCACTTCGCCAACCTCGACGATCGGGCGTTGGTTCATACACGTTCCTTGATTGGATCTTTTAAATTTCGTCAGCTTGTAGACATCCACCGCGCCGTCAATATCGCGTCGAACGATGATACGGTTCGCGTCAACACGCTCCACCACACCCGCTTCCTTCGCAATTTTCACAACACCGGAGTCAAACGCTGCCTTGTATTCCATACCTGTACCAATGATCGGCGCTTCCGTTACCAGAAGAGGCACAGCCTGACGCTGCATGTTCGCACCCATCAAAGCACGGTTGGCATCATCATTTTCCAAGAACGGAATCATAGCCGTTGCCACGGAAACAACCTGACAAGGAGAAACATCCATATAGTCGACTTCATGCCTGTCTACCATATCAAAGGATCCATTGATCCCTCGACAAGAAACCTTGTTGTTAACAAAGATACCCGCCTCGTCCAACGGTTCGTTAGCCTGAGCGATAATAAAACGGTCTTCCACGTCGGCGGTCAAATAATCAATCGCACCCATCAAAGATCCATTTGATTTATCAACACGACGATACGGCGTTTCAACAAAACCATACTCGTTGATCTGCGCATACGTTGCCAAAGAACTGATCAAACCGATATTCGGTCCCTCTGGAGATTCGATTGGACACATCCGCCCATAATGGGAGTGATGGACATCACGAACCTCAAAGCCCGCTCGGTCTCTGGACAATCCGCCAGGTCCCAACGCAGACATACGACGCTTGTTTGTCAACTCGGCCAATGGATTGTTTTGATCCATAAACTGAGACAATTGCGAGCTGCCAAAGAATTCTTTGATCGCTGCGCTGACAGGACGAATGTTGATCAAGGCTTGAGGGTCCATCCCCTCACCGTCTTGGATCGTCATACGTTCCTTCACAACACGCTCCATTCGCGATAAGCCAATGCGGAATTGATTTTGTAACAGCTCACCCACAGAACGAACGCGACGATTGCCCAAATGGTCGATATCGTCTTTGTTGCCAATTCCTTCAAAAAGGTTGAACTCGTAGTTGATCGTGGATAAAATATCCGCAATCGTAATCTGACGTGGAGAGAGCTTTCGAATGTTCATACGAACTAATTCCTGCAGTTCTTCCTCATCTTGCGCTTGCTCCATCAATTCCTTCATTACCGGATAATAGATTCTTTCCCGCAATCCAAATTCGCTGAAGTCAAAAGAAACATCAAATGCCGATGGATCAACAAATTGATTGCCGATCACCTTGATTATACGGTCGTCCATTTTTACATGAACCGTATGAATGCCCGCTGCTTCAATCGCCATTGCTTGCGCAGTTGTAACCACCTCGCCCTCTTCAATCAGGATCTCGCCCGTATTAGAGTCAGCAAGGGTTTTTGCCATTTTCAATCCGATAATTCGTGTCGACAAGGCCAATTTCTTGTTAAATTTGTAGCGTCCAACCTTCGCCAAATCATATCGTCTAAATTCAAAGAACAATGAGTTGATCAAAGATTTCGCACTTTCTACTGTTGGAGGCTCGCCCGGTCTAAGCCGCTTGTAAACTTCCAGCAAACCTTCCTCTTCGGTAGAGGTCGTATCCTTTTCGAGTGTTTTTAACAATTGTTCCGATTCTCCCAAAAGATCAATAATCTCTTGATCGGTTCCAAATCCAAACATACGCAAAATTACCGTGATTGGCAATTTCCTTGTACGGTCTACGCGCGCGTAGACGATATTGTTCGCATCGGTCTCAAACTCCAACCATGCGCCTCGATTTGGAATCACTGTTGAAGAATACAATGACTTGCCAGTTCTCTCTTCCAAGGTCGCTGAATAATAGACCCCCGGCGATCGAACCAACTGACTGACAATGACACGTTCCGCGCCATTGATAATAAACGTCCCGTTTTCTGTCATCAATGGGAATTCACCCATATAAACAGTACGTTCACGCACTTCTCCGGTTTCCCGTTTCACCAACTGCACCTTGGCATTCAAAGATGTGGAATACGTTGCGTCTCTTTCCTTCGCCTCTTCCACTGAATACTTTGGTTCAGGCGCCAGTTCAAATCCTGTAAACTCCAGTACCAAATCCCCTGTGTAATCCTCGATCGGCGAGATATCATTGAACGCCTCTTGTAATCCTTCCGTCACGAACCAATTATAGGATCGCTTTTGGACTTCGATTAAATTCGGCATCTCTAATACTTCGTCAATCTTCGCGTAACTCATCCGTTCGCGCTTACCATACTTCACAGGATGCATCATCGACTTCACCCCTTATTTTGATCTATAAACCATTAACTTTTCACCATTTATTTCAAAAAAATAAACTGCGATAAGTCACTTCTTACGCAGTTTATAATGCTATCATACCCGAATTACTTTGTCAAATCAATATGGAGAAAAAAAGCGAAGCTTTACGCTTCGCTTCTGTCTCACTTGGCTTCTGTATTACTTCAATTCTGCAGAACCGCCCGCAGTTTCGATTGCTTCTTTCAATTTATCCGCTTCCGCTTTTGGCAAAGCTTCTTTGATTGTCGCAGGAGCTCCGTCAACCAATGCTTTTGCTTCTTTCAGACCCAGGCCAGTTGCTTCACGAACAGCCTTGATCACTTTGATTTTACCAGATCCAGCGCTAGTCAAAACTACGTCGAATTCTGTTTTTTCTTCTTCAGCCGCGCCACCTGCTGCGCCACCGGCTGCCATCATCATAGGTGCTGATGCTGATACGTCAAACTCTGTTTCCAAAGCCTTAACCAGTTCGTTTAGTTCCAATACAGATAATTCTTTTACTTCATCAATAAATTTTTGAATTTTTTCACTCATTGTATTTTCCTCCATCTTCGAAATTATTCAGCGTCTAGCGCTTCTTCGGTTTCCACTGGAGCAGCCTCAACTGGCGCTTCTCCATCTTCTGCTTGCTTGTCGGCAATTGCTTGAGCAACTCGAGCCAATTTTGCAATTGGTGAATTCAATGCAATAACCAAACGAGTAAGAAGAATCTCTTTCGTTGGTAAGTTGGCAATTTCTGTGATCTTTGCAAGATCCATCAATTCGCCCGCCACAACGCCTGCTTTTAATTCCAAAGCATCATGCGTATCAGCAAATTCTTTGGTAACACGAGCAGCTGTTACTTCGTCTGTACAGAATGCAACGCCGTTTGGTCCTTTTAGGAACTCAGACATGCCTTCAAATCCGGCACCGGCAAATGCAAAGCGCATCATATTGTTTTTGTACACCTTGTATTCAATTCCAGCCTCACGGTATTTGGATCGCAATTCTGTTACTTCTTCTACGTTCAATCCACGATAATCAACCAAAACAACAGAAGTTGCTGCTTCGATCTTTTCTTGGATCTCTTGTACTTTCGCCTTTTTTAGTTCTAAAACTGTAGCTGAACTCATAAAGGTTTCCACCTCCTTGTCGTTTATTCTCACTTCATCAAAAAAGCCTTCCCCGCAGTTGCGAGAAAGGCTGAATGTGCATCATTAGACGCTCACCAACATCCTCGGTAGGATTCTTATCGCCTTACGGCCCCTACTGTCTGCGGAAATGTGAATCAAGTTAAACCTTATCACATTGGCTATTGATTTGTCAAAATTATTTTTCCATCAATTTTGCGCCGTTCAATCGAACCGATGGTCCCATTGTACTTGTCAACGCAACGCTTCGTAGGTAACGTCCCTTTGCAGCAGATGGCTTCGCTTTTACAACCGCTTGCATCATCGCTTCAAAGTTTTCCGTGATCTTCTTTTCACCGAAAGAAGCTCGTCCCACTGGCACGTGAATGATATTTGTTTTGTCAACACGGTACTCAACCTTACCCGCTTTGATCTCATTGATCGCTTTGGCAACATCAAATGTAACCGTACCTGACTTAGGATTTGGCATCAAGCCTTTTGGTCCCAATACTCGACCCAAACGACCAACAACACCCATCATATCCGGTGTCGCGATTACCGCATCAAACTCAAACCAGTTCTCTTTTTGGATCTTCTCCATGTACTCTTCAGCACCAAAGAAATCCGCGCCTGCTTCTTCTGCCTCTTTTAGCTTATCGCCTTTCGCGAAAACCAAAACGCGTTTCGTTTTACCCGTTCCGTGAGGAAGGACGATCGCGCCACGAACCTGCTGATCCGCGTGACGAGAGTCAACACCCAATTTAATATGCAACTCGATTGTCTCATCAAATTTCGCTTTCGCGTTTTGAAGAACCAATTGAATCGCCTCTGTCGTATCATATAGTTTTGTTTTATCAATCGCCTTTACAGCGTCTTGATAGCGTTTACCGTTTTTTGCCATTCTAATTTCCTCCTTCGTGGTGTTAGCGGTTTAAGACCTCCCACAGGTTTTCTAGTCTTCTACGACAATTCCCATGCTTCTCGCAGTTCCTGCGATCATGCTCATTGCTGCTTCGATAGACGCCGCGTTTAGATCTGGCATTTTCAATTCCGCGATTTCGCGAACTTGTGCCGAGCTAACCGTTGCAACCTTTGTCTTATTTGGTTCACCTGAACCTGACTCAATGCCTGCTGCTTTCTTTAGAAGAACAGCTGCTGGTGGTGTTTTTGTGATGAAAGAGAATGATCGGTCTGCAAAGACCGTAAGAACAACTGGAATAATCAATCCTGCTTGGTCTGCTGTTTTCGCGTTGAATTCTTTACAGAATCCCATGATGTTGACACCATGTGGACCCAACGCTGTACCAACAGGCGGTGCAGGAGTTGCTTTTCCAGCTGGAATTTGTAGTTTTACAATTGCTTGTACTTTTTTAGCCATGTTTGCACCTCCTTATAACTTATAGTTTTTCAACTTGACTAAATGTCAATTCTGTTAAAGTTTCTCGACCAAACATTGAAATATAGACTTTTACCTTTTGTTGGTCATTGTTGATACTCTCGACAGCGCCCATAAAATTCTCGAATGGACCTGACATTACCTTGACTTGATCGCCCACAACAAAATCCACCGAAACAACTTCTTGAAGTCCCATTCGGCGCATCTCTTCATCTGTCAATGGAATCGGTTTCGATCCCGGACCAACAAATCCGGTTACACCCGCAGTATTTCGCACAATGTACCAGGTTTTGTCATTCATGATCATCTTAACGAGCACGTAGCCAGGGAACTTCTTGCGTTCCTTTACCACGCGCTTGCCGTCTTTGACCTCAACAACTTCTTCCATCGGCACGCTGACCTCTTCTAGCTGGTCTTCCATGCCTCGGTTTTCCACCATTTTCTCAATGTTTTTTTTCACCTTATTCTCGTGACCGGAATAAGTGTGAACAACGTACCACTTTGCAGTGCTTTCAATCATCTTCATCACCCTTCCCTTTTCTGGTTAGGCACCGATTATCAGTGAAAGCAATCCATGCATCGCAGTGTCTAGAAGCCAAATCAAAACCGCCATCGCTATTGAAACAAAAATGACGACACCTGTCTTTTTGATCAGTTCTGGACGAGTTGGCCAAGTAACTTTCTTGATTTCCGAACGGAAACCTTTCCAAAAACTCGTTTTCTTTTTACTTTGAACTTGAGTTGCCATGTCATCACATCCTCAATCGATTTTGAACCTATTTTGTCTCTTTGTGCACCGTATGCTTTTTGCAGAAACGACAATACTTACGAACTTCCATTCGATCCGGATGCTGTTTCTTGTTTTTTGTTGTATTGTAATTGCGTTGTTTGCATTCGGTACATGCTAACGTTACTTTTTCTCTCATCTAAAACACCTCCCTAGGTATAATTCTTGTTGGATTTATGTCTCCAGATAGAAATACCCAGTCTTTACTACACCACTCAATAAAAGTTATCATAGTCGACTGGTGATGTCAAGCATTTCAATCGTTAAAAAAAGGGCTAAGAGAGTAATCCCCCAGCCCTTCCATCCAATTCTTACTTGATGACTTTGGTTACGACACCAGAAGCGACTGTACGTCCGCCTTCACGAACCGCAAATCGAAGTCCTTCTTCCATCGCAATCGGGTGAATCATTTCAATCGTGAAAGTCGCGTTGTCCCCAGGCATGCACATTTCAACACCCTCTTGAAGAGAGATTGCACCTGTGATGTCTGTTGTACGGAAGTAGAATTGAGGACGATAGCCGTTAAAGAATGGGGTATGACGTCCACCCTCTTCTTTTGTCAATACGTATACTTCGCCTTCAAAAATCGTATGAGGATGAATGGTTCCCGGCTTTGCCAATACTTGGCCACGTTCTACGTCTGTTCGCTGAACGCCCCTGAGCAAGGCACCGATGTTATCGCCTGCACGGCCTTCATCCAACAATTTACGGAACATTTCAACGCCTGTACATACAGACAATGTCGGTTCTTCTTGCAAACCAACAATTGCCACTTGATCTTGAACACGGACGATCCCACGCTCAACACGGCCGGTAACAACTGTACCACGACCCGTGATTGAGAATACGTCTTCGATTGGCATCAAGAATGGCTTGTCGATATCGCGCACTGGCTCTTCGATTTTCTCATCGACCGCTGCCATCAACTCCATAATGCCGTCTCCCCATTTGCTTGACGGGTCTTCTAAGGCTTTCAAAGCAGAACCGATTACGATGGCCGTTTCGTCGCCATCATATTCGTATTCACTTAACAAATCACGAATTTCCATTTCAACCAATTCCAATAACTCGTCGTCATCTACCATGTCTGCTTTATTCATGAATACAACGATTTCAGGAACGCCTACCTGACGAGACAAAAGAATATGCTCGCGTGTTTGAGGCATTGGGCCGTCTGCTGCAGAACATACCAGGATCGCGCCGTCCATTTGAGCGGCACCCGTGATCATGTTCTTAACGTAGTCGGCATGGCCTGGGCAGTCCACGTGTGCGTAGTGACGATTTTCCGTCTCATACTCAACGTGTGCTGTCGAGATTGTGATTCCACGTTCACGCTCTTCTGGTGCCTTGTCAATGTTGTCAAATGCAATCGCTTCACCTGTTCCCAGTCGTTCGTGAAGAACTCGAGTGATCGCTGCCGTCAACGTTGTTTTACCATGATCGACATGTCCGATCGTTCCGATATTCACGTGCGGTTTAGTACGTTCAAAATGCTGTTTTGCCATGATTATCCTCCTTCACCAATTGGTTCTCATTTTTTTCTCCGCAGATGCGAAGATTTCATTGGAGCCCACGACCAGATTCGAACTGGTGACTTCTTGCTTACCATGCAAGTACTCTACCTGCTGAGTTACGAGGGCACTTCACTCACTCATCTATTTTATCCCCCGTTCAAAGGGTTGTCAATAGGGAATTATAGACAATTCTCCAGCTTTTTTTTGATGCGTTGAAGTGCGTTGTCAATCGATTTCACCGAACGATTCATCTGATCAGAAATTTCTTGATAACTCATCCCCTCTAAATGGTGCATCAACACTTTCCATTCCAGAAAACTCAACCGCTCTTCAATCTTGCTTTCCATCATATGAAGGGTTTCCTCCGCGATGATCTTCGCTTCCGGCCCCTCTTCCATGCTGGCGCGCAGGGTTTCTAGAAGAATCGGCTCATCTCCGCTGTTTGTTCTGGATCCATGGATGGAAATATAGCCGTTCAATGGCATGTGTTTCAGCCGTTGAGAGGTCTTGATTGCCGTCAGAAGCTGTCGCTTCACACAGAGGTTTGCAAAAAAACGAAAATACTGATTGCGTGTGTGATCAAACTCCGTCATGGCTTTAAACAAGCCAATCATCCCTTCTTGAATCAGATCCTCCCGATCGGCACCGGGTAAATAATACAGGCTAGCCTTGTAGCGCACCATCGCCTTGTAGCGATCGATCAGTTCCCGCTGCGCCCAATCCAAACCTTCCTTCGCGCGCAGAACCAAATCTTCATCACTAACCGATTCTTGAATTCCGGTATCAGAAACTGCTTCTCCCCATGCCTTCATGTCCTTTGCCATCTTTTCCATTGCAATCTCCTCGGGTTGTCTCTTCCTCCATTATAAGAAAAAACGGTTCCATCCGTCAAGATTAAGAACCGTTCCCTTTTACTCTTCCTCATCAAAGAGTTTCTTCAACTTTTGCTTTGTTTTCGGATCGATTCGATCCTCCACCAAAAGGAAGCTCTCTTTTTCCCCTTGCTGCCGTTTTCGTTCCTTGGTTTTGATCCGGCTTTTCATTTCGGCCAGTTCCAGTTCCAATTCCCGTGCCGACACCCGAGTCGCTCCCCGACTTAAGACCAACTGCTGTTCCAAATAATCGGAAGTAGCAACGCGAATTCGCTTTACCTTCCCCAACAAGTGCACCTGCCGTTCGATATAATCGTCCGCTGTCGAATCCGTACCAGTAAACACAACCTCCAAGCCAATTATGGTCAACTTGGAATCAATGGTTCCTGAGGCGGATTGCGCATCAAAGACGACAATCACCTTCACGCCTGTATAGGCTTGATACTCCGCCATAAAATCCAGAAGAGACTGACGTGCCCCACTTAGGTTCACCCGGGCCAAGCCCTTCAGTTCCCCCCAGGAATGGATCACGTTATATCCATCAACAAACAAGATCTCTTGCCCGCGAATGATCATTTTTTCTTTGTCCCCTGCCGACCTCGCAGGTCTCGTTGACGCCTCACCTCATAGGTGACCACGGCCGTCGCAACGGAGGCGTTTAAGGATGTGATTTTCCCGACCATGGGAATCGACACCAAAGCATCGCAATGGACTTGAATATTTTTGGATATTCCCTTGCCCTCATTGCCGATGACAAGAGCAACGGAACCGGACAGCTCGGTTTCAAAAAGATTCTGATCAGAAAAAGCCGTCCCGTAGATCCAGAAACCTTCCTCTTTCAATTTTTCTATCGCCTGTGCAAGATTTCCCACCTTGACGACCGGGACATATTCCAACGCCCCTGCCGCAGTCTTGGCCACGGTGGATGTCAGCCCAGCCGCGCGGCGTTTCGGGATAATAATGCCATGAACCCCAGCACACTCTGCCGTTCGAATAATCGCCCCCAGATTATGGGGGTCCTCAATCCCGTCAAGAATCAAGAGAAAAGGCGGCTCGCCGCTTTCCTCCGCTCTCTTGTAAACATCTTCCATCGTTCCATAGGTATGGGCGGACAAATGCGCGATGACCCCTTGATGATTGCCTTCCACCAATTGATCCAGCTTCGTTCTTGGCACGCTTTGCACGGGAATCTTTCGTTCATTGGCCGACACCAGAATCTTTCCGATGCTTCCCTTGTTCATCCCGTCCGCAATCAAAATCTTTTCAATGGTTCTCCCCGACTTGACTGCCTCTAAGACTGGGTTTCTTCCTCCGATCCAGTCTGTGTTGCCTTGAATATCCATCCCATCACCTCCTCGATTCGTTCATTTTCTCCGTTTAAGTACATAAATCCAATCAAGGCTTCAAAACCAGTCGCCTTGCGATAATCACCGATATCCGCTTTTCTTGGCACCATAGCTGACTTCGCGTTGCGTCCCCGACGCATCACTGCCTGCTCTGCATCTGTCAGTTTGGGTTCGATCAGATGATAAAACGATGCCTGCGCCGATGCCTTGACAAAGGCAATGGACGCCTTGTGCAAAGCACCAACAGGCAGCAAACTTTGTTCCATCAACCACCTTCGAATATGCACCTCATATACAGCATCGCCTATATACGCCAATCGCAGGGCTGACTCTTCACGTGGATCGCGCATTACTCTTCTCGTCTCCATTTGACCCCCTGCGGCGTGTCTTCCAACACGATTCCCTGAGCTTTCAATTCATCTCGAATCTGATCGGCCCGGGCAAAATCGCGATTCGTTCTTGCCGTTTGTCGCTCGTCAATCAAAGACTGAACATCCAATTCCAGTGTTTCTTTTTCACGATATAAGATACCCAAGACTCCACCCATCTCCATCAAGGCGTCATATAGGACCGTTACGCTTGTTCGACTGCTCGCCTCAGATAAATTTGTGTTGGCGTATTTCACTGTTTCAAACATGACCGCAATGGCATCCGCCGTATTCAAGTCATCTTCCATGGCCTCCACAAATCTCTCAAGGAAGGTTGCCGCTTCTTTTTTCACTTCAGCCTCTAAACCGCTTTCCGATGCCGGGTTTTCCAGACCCATCAGATGCTGCATTTGATATTTCCCGTTATAAAGTCGATCCATGGCCGCCTGGCTTTGCTCGATGATCTTTCTGCTAAAGTTGATAGGGCTACGGTAATGAGACGACAAAAGAAAGAATCGAACGATCTCCAGATCATATTCTTCCGCGATGGTGCGAACCGTAAAGAAATTGTCCTTCGACTTACTCATCTTCTCACCCTCGGTATTAATCATGGCGTTATGCATCCAATAATTCGCAAAGTGTTTTCCAGTCAAACTCTCAGACTGAGCGATTTCATTTTCATGATGCGGAAATTCTAGATCCGATCCTCCGGCATGAATATCAATGGTTTCTCCCAGTAGCTTGCGGATCATGGCCGAGCACTCAATGTGCCAGCCCGGTCTCCCCTCACCCCAAGGACTTGTCCATGCCGGCTCGCCTGGCTTTTTGTTTTTCCACAAAATGAAATCCAGGGGATTTTTCTTCTCTTTGTTCACCAGAATTCTGGCTCCGCTGACCAAATCTTCAATATTTTTGCGGCTGAATTTTCCGTAGTTTTTCACCTTGGTAACTTCAAAGTAGACGTTTCCGTTTACCGCATAGGCATATCCCTTCTCTTCCAACTCCGCGATAAAGGCGATGATCTCGTCCATGGTTTCCGTCGCTTTCGGATGGATGATTGATGCCTCGTCGATATTCAAGCCTTCCGCGTCTGTCATATATTCTTGGATGTATTTCTCCGCCAATTCCTTGACACTCACGCCTTCTTCGATGGACTGGGTAATCAACTTGTCGTCGATATCCGTAAAGTTCTGCACATATTTTACCTGAAGTCCCTGATATTGAAGATAGCGCTTCAGGGTGTCAAACACCACAAAAGGTCTGGCATTTCCAACATGAATATAGTTGTAAACAGTCGGACCACAGACATATATTTTAACAACACCCGGCTCAATAGGAACAAATTCCTCTTTCTTTCTTGTTAAGGTACTATAGATTTTCATCAAATTCCTCCTCATTCTCTATCTGAAGCTGATCCAATTCGTCTTCCAAACGTCGAACCCGCTGTTTCAAGTAATTGATCTCTTGAAGAACCGGATCCGGCATGCCAGCCTTTCCAACCCGTTCTTCATTCTGAATCACAATCTTGCCAGGAATTCCGACAACGGTACAATGCGCCGGAACGGATTTCAAAACAACAGACTGCGCGCCAACCCGTGAATGATCGCCGATCACGATGTTTCCCAGGACCTTCGCACCCGCACTGATAATCACATGATCGCCAACGGTGGGATGCCGTTTCCCAGTCTCCTTACCAGTCCCCCCCAAGGTAACGCCGTGATAGATGGTCACATCGTCTCCTACAATGGAGGTTTCTCCAATTACAATTCCCATGCCATGGTCGATAAAGAGTCTGCGCCCCAACTCCGCGCCGGGATGAATCTCGATACCCGTTTTCGATCGGCCACGATCCGACAAAATTCTAGCCATGGTTGTCCAACCCCTTTGATAGAACCAATGGGCTCTTCGATGGCGCCTGATCGCCTTGAGCCCGGGATAGGTCATCCAGACTTCAAAGGCGGATTTTGCCGCAGGGTCTTTCTCCATAATAATTTGAATGTCTTCTTTCAATTGCTTGAATCCCAACATATCTTCCTCCAAATGAATTCTTCCACGCTTCGCATATCAGACCATCTTCGCTGAACTTTTATTTGCAGATTGAACCCTCTGCAAATGATTGCGAAGATATATTCATCATGTCCAAATGAATTCAGTCTTTCACTTTGTTCAAGACAGACCATCTTCGCTAAACGTATATTTGCAGATTGAACCCTCTGCAAATGATTGCGAAGATATATTCATCATACAAAAAAAACGCGGTGATTGTCGTCTCCAAAGAGACGATTTACACCGCGGTTCCACTCTTGATTAAAGGATCAGCATCCTTTCTCTCATCGATCGATAACGAGATCATCCGAACAACCCTACTTATTTCAGGCGTCGACTCCCAAGCGCACTTCCCTGCTCAAATCGTAAGCTTCTCACCAACCAGCTTCTCTCTTCATCCCTCTCGCAAGTACTCTTCTTGTTCCATGTCTTTCTTTATTGATACCACAAGTTCCCCTCATAAATCAAGGATTATTTTGTGAAGTTTTCCTTTACATAGATCAATCGATTTTGAATTCCAGCTTTCCCCATGACCACAAAAACAGCAGCCATATCCGGTCCGTGCAATTGTCCGGTGATCATCGCGCGGCTCGGCATATAAAGGTTTTTCCCCTTGAGTCCCGTCGCCTTTTGAATCCGTTTGAAGAATCCTTTCATAAATTCATCATCGATTTCCTCAATGGTATCCAGCTCTGCCAACATGGCTTCAATCAAGACAGGAATCCCTTCCGTGCGAAGCATGGTTTCCACCTCTTCAGTTTCAGGAATCACTTCCTCCGTAAAGTATAGGGCCGCACGTTCCACCACGTCGGACAATACCTCGATCCGCTCTTGTACGGTAGAAATCAAACGCTCCAACCATGGACGGCGTTCCGTCAACTCAGCAGCCGAAATCTGACCCGCTTCTAGGAGATACGGCGCGCAGAGATCCGTCAATTCTGAAACAGAAAGCTGTCGAATATGCTGAGCATTGACCCAATTTAATTTGTCGACATCGAATACGCCGCCGGCTTTGGCGACCCGTCCAAAGTCAAAGGCGGCAATCAATTCATCCATGGAAAAGATCTCTTGATCCCCTTCTGGTGACCAGCCAACCAGGGCCAAATAGTTGATAAGCCCTTCCTTGGTGTAGCCCTTCTTTTTAAAGTCGCCAACGGCAACATCCCCGTGACGCTTGGACAACTTTTTCTTTTCCTTGTTCAACACCGTTGGAAGATGCACGTATTGCGGCGCTTCCCATCCAAAGCACTGATTCAAATAGATATGCTTCGGTGTGGAAACCAGCCACTCTTCTCCACGAACCACATGGGTGATCTCCATCAAATAATCATCCACAACAGCCGCCAAGTGATAGGTCGGAAATCCATCGGATTTCATCAGAACCTGATCATCTACATCGTCGGAGTTGATGGATACATGACCACGAATGGTATCATCAAAGGTGATATCCACATTCACAGGCATCTTCAAACGAACCACATACTCTTCCCCGGCTGCCATTCGCTTCTCGACTTCTTCCTTCGAAAGATTGCGGCAATGGCCGTCATATTTCATCATCTCGTTGGTCGCACGCTGATGCTCGCGAACCGTTTCCAATCGCTCCTTGGAACAGAAACAAGGATAGGCATGACCCGATTGAATCAATCGATCCAAGTGCTCTTTGTAGATATCCAATCGCTCGGATTGGATATAAGGGCCGTACTCTCCCTTTTGAACAATCTCGCCCGCTTCGTTCAAGAAAACGCCTTCGTCATGAACAACCCCTGCCCATTCTAGGCTTTCAATCAGGTTCTTCATCGCATCGTCCACAAAACGATTGCGGTCCGTATCCTCAATTCGAAGGATATAAGCTCCACCCAATTGTTTTGCATACAAGTAATCATATAAAGCTGTTCGCAACCCGCCAATATGGAGATATCCCGTTGGACTCGGCGCAAAACGCACACGTACATTTGACATATTTTTTTCCTCCCATGTTCACATTCACAATTATTATAAGACAATCGAATCATTTTAGCAACGCAAAAGCCCCGAAACGGGGCTTTTGTAAAACCATTGCATGCTATCCATCATCCCCAGTTCAGGAATTTTTATAAGTTCAAACCTTGTTTGTTCAATTCTTTGATCACTCGTGCACATACATCGCTTTGAGCGATCTCTTCCTTGTTTTTCACATCTTTTCGAAGAACAAATTCAACGATGCCTTCGGCAGCGCCACGGCCCACCGCAATGCGAATTGGGAATCCGATCAACTCAGCGTCCTTGAATTTTACACCCGGACGCTCTTTTCGATCGTCCAAGATTACTTCAACACCGGCTGCCTTCAGCTCTTCATAAAGAGCTTCCGCCAATTCCCGTTGCTCGTCATTCTTCACGTTGATCGGCGTTACGACTACATGGAACGGCGCAACCACAGCTGGCCAAACAATACCGTTCTCATCGTGGTTTTGCTCAATGATTGATGCGACGGAACGGGAAACACCCACGCCGTAAGAACCCATCCAGACCAATTTTGCCTTTCCGTTTTGATCCAAATAAGTCGCCGACATAGCCGTAGAATACTTGGTTCCCAATTGGAAGATATTTCCGACTTCAATACCGCGATCCATTACTAATGGCGCGCCGCATTTCGGACAAGCGTCGCCTTCCCGAACGATCAAAAGATCATCGATCACGCGACCTTCAAAATCACGACCATAATTAGCATTAATCAAATGGCGATCCGTCTCGTTGGCGCCGATGACAAAGTTCTTCATCTCCAACACCCGGCGGTCCACCAGAATTTCAACCTCTTTATCGAGTCCCACAGGACCGGCAAATCCGACCTCCGCATTGGTTACACGCTTCACCGTTTCCGCGTCCGCCATTTCGAAATCATGCTCCGCCACTCCGATCGCATTCATCAATTTGGTTTCATTGATCTCTCGATGTCCCGGAATACAGGCCGCAATAACGCGATCCTTGGCTTGAAAGAGCAAGGTTTTCACAAATCGATCGGCGCCAAGACTAAAGAATTTCTCTAAATCTTCAATGGTGCCCACATCTGGAGTATCCACTTTTTCCAAAGCCTTCTCTTCCGCCTCTTGGGCAGCGATCGGTACAATGGTTTCTGCTTTTTCGTCGGTTGCGGCAAAATCACAGGCGTCGCAATACGCGACATTACTCTCGCCTACTTCACACATGGCAGTAAACTCGTGAGAATCTCCATTGCCCATGGCGCCGGCATCGCCTTCCACCACACGGTATTTCATGCCTAATCGCGTAAAGATGCGATCATACGCTTCCCACATTTCCTGGTAAGAATTCATCATGCCCGCCTCGTCCAGATCAAAGGAATAAGCGTCCTTCATAATAAATTCGCGAGATCGAATCAATCCAAATCTTGGACGCTTCTCATCTCGGTATTTCGTTTGAATCTGATAGAGATTCATAGGCAATTGCTTGTAGGAATTCACCTCGTAACGAATCAAATCCGTAAAGATCTCCTCGTGAGTGGGTCCCAAACAAAACTCTCGCTGATTGCGATCATAGAGACGGAACATCTCCGGACCAAAATCATCCCATCGACTGGTTTCCTTCCACAATTCCGACGGTTGAATCGCGCTCATCAAGACCTCTTGCGAACCCGATGCATCCATTTCCTCTCGAACAATTTGCTCCACTTTCTTCAAAACCCGATATCCCAAAGGCAAGTACGAGTACACCCCTGATACAAGCTTTCGAATCATTCCCGCGCGCATCAGCAATTGATGTGACGGAATATCCGCCTCGCTAGGCACCTCGCGCAATGTTGGCATGTACAATTTCGTCATTCTCATTGTCTTCACTCCTTCTCATAAAAAAAACGCCTCATCCCGAATAGGGACGAAGCGTAAACTCCGCGGTACCACCCTAGTTATAGACCCGTGATCTATCCCTCGAATTGTGTGCTTTTTCTGAGCAGGTTCAAGTCATAGGGGGATGGAAAGGTCTTTCAGCCAAGGACCATTCTCTCTTGCATCCATATTGCCTCTACTATTCTCAAGCACGATATTTGAATGCATTCATCATACAAGAAAGTGAGGGAAATGTCAATTTCGAAAAATCACTGACTCCCGATTAAACATTCGACGGGTGAACAAAAGTGCCGCTCCCACGTATACGCAAAGCCAAATCCCCACGATCAGAAGGTGTCTCGGATCATAGATCCGCGCCAAAGCCTCCTTGATAATGGCGATGGTGTTGATGATTGGTATATGGAAATAGGACTCGGGAATCAATTTGCCGTCGAGATATAAGGTGAAGTACGCTGGAATCATCACAAGAATCGTGATTGGAGACAAATAGGTTTGCGCCTCTTTAAAATTTCTCGCGTAGAAACTGATGGCCAGCTCCACAGCGCTAAAGGTAAAGTTAAGCCCCAAACAGGCTACCGCGATTACCAAAACCGCCTTCAGCGGTATGATTCCCCCTGAAGCGAGAACGCTTGGGTTCAATATAGTTGCCAGCAAAAAACCCAAGAGGGAGGCAAACATCCCCATGACGCTGGCAACCACCACAGCAAAATACTTGCCGAAGAGAATCTGCGACCGGCTGGCTCGCGTTGCCAAAAGGGGTTCGAGCGTCTGTCTTTCCTTCTCGCCCGCACCCAGATCCGTTGCGGCGGGAATCCCGCCTACCGCCGACCACATGGTCAGCATCAAGGGCAAGAGCATCATATACAGCATGGCGCCAATCGGATTCCCCGACTCGCCTTCCGCCAATGAGCGTGACTCGGTTTTCACCGCCGTGACAAACCCGGGATCCATTCCCAAATCGATCAGGCGCTGACGCACTATTTCTTGCTGAAACTGCGTAATCAATCCCTGTACCGTGCCCAGGGCCATGGTGGATTTCTGGCTCGATTCATCGTAATGCAAGACCAAATCCGCCATGTTCTTCAATTTCAATGTCTCGTTAAATCCCACAGGAATCTCCACTACAACAAAGACATCGAGGTCTTTTAAAGCCGCCATGGGATTTTCTTCCGGCTTGATCTCCACGATCCCCGTCTCTTGTAAAAACTCCGCCACACCGGACTCTTCTCCGATTATTGCGATGGGCACATGGGATTCCACATCGTCAAACAGCCCCTGCATCGCAATCCCCATCACAAAGGTGAGAATGGGAAAAATTAAAATTGGAATCAAGATGCTGGTGATAATGGTCTTTCGATCCCGAAAGGTATCCATCAATTCTTTTTTAAAGACAATCCAGGTATATCCCCTCATCGTCGATCCTCGCTTATTCGATGCAAAAAGAACTCTTCCAAACTCATGCCCGGCGCTCGTTTCTCGAGGTCATGCAGGCTCCCAAATTCAATGAGTTTCCCGCGGTCAATAATTCCGATCGCATCACAAAGAGCCATGACCTCTGTCATGGTATGGCTGGAGAAGACAATGGTTTTCCCTTCTGCTTTCAATTCGCGAATAAAGGCGTGCACCAGGCGAATCGCCGACACATCCAGTCCCGCCGTCGGCTCATCGAAGAGCATGATTTCTGGATCGTGCACAATGCTTCTGGCCAAGGCAACCTTCTGCTTCATCCCCTTGGAAAAATTGCCCGCTCTTCGATCCAGATATTCCGTCATCTCCAACTGCATCGCCAATCGCTCCACGCGTTCATTGGCCATCTTCAACTCCATTCCGTTCAATCTGGCAAAGTAGAGGATATTTTCTCTCGCGGTCAATCGATCGTACAATCCGGTTTCTCCACCGAACAAAATTCCGATGTGAGCCCGCGCATCCTCCGGAAAATCAATGGCGTTGACCCCGTGAATCTGAATGAATCCGGAAGATGGCTGCAGCATGGTTGCCATCATGCGAAGGGTTGTTGTCTTGCCCGCGCCATTCTCTCCGAGAAGGCCGAACACCTGCCCCTTCGGAATAAAAAAAGAGAGGTCATCCACCGCTGTAAAACTGCCAAATCGTTTGGTCAGATCTTTTACCTTAATCATCGAACGCCTCCACCAGCACGACCGCTTGCGCGGAGATCCCTTCTCCTCTTCCTTCATATCCCATTTTTTCCGTCGTTGTCGCCTTGATGGAAACCCGATCACAATCAATGCCCATCACTGCAGCCAACTTTTCTCTCATCATCGGCAGATATTCCGCCATTTTTGGGGCCTGTGCCACAATCACCGCGTCGATATTGCCTACTCGAAAGTTCCGTTCCATCAGCAGCGCCATCACAGCTTCAAGCAAATCCAAGCTATTCGCGCCACGATAAGCTTCATCACTGGGTGGAAAATGCTGGCCAATATCGCCAAGCGCCACGGCGCCTAAGAGGGCATCCATAATTGCATGCGTCAACACATCCGCATCGGAATGGCCCAGCAAACCCAAATCATACGGAATGGTCACCCCTCCCAGAATTAATGGCCGCTCCGGCACCAGTCGATGCGCGTCGATTCCAATCCCTATTCTCATGCAGATTCCTCCTCGTGTATTCCCTTTATTTTACCATATTTGGGTGAGGATCATAAAAAAACTCGGATTTCTCCGAGTTTTCGTTTATTTTCCCTTGGTATGAAGTTTTAAATAGCTTTCGATAAACCGATCCAAATCACCATCCATAACAGCCTGCACATTGCCCGTTTCCGTTTGGGTGCGATGATCCTTCACCATGGAATAGGGATGGAAAACATAGGAACGAATCTGATTGCCCCAGGCGATCTCTCGATAATTCCCCTGAATATCTTCGATTTTTTCCTTTTTTTCCTGCTGCTGAATTTCAATCAACTTACCCATCAGCATCTTCATGGCCGTCGCACGGTTTTTAATCTGCGATCGCTCATTCTGGCATTGCACCACAACCCCGGTTGGAATATGGGTGATGCGAATCGCAGAATCGGTTTTATTGACATGCTGACCACCGGCTCCGCCAGATCGATAGGTGTCCACCCTAAGATCCTTAGGGTCAATCGCCAATTCTTCATCATCAGCAAGCTCCGGCATTACATCCACCGACGAAAACGAGGTATGGCGCTTTCCAGAAGAATCAAAGGGTGAAATCCGCACCAGACGGTGCACGCCTTTCTCTGCTTTCAAATAGCCATAGGCGTTTTTCCCGCCAATGCGGTACGTCGCCGATTTGACCCCCGCTTCCGTGTCTCGCTGCAGGTCCAATTCTGTAATCGAGTACCCCTTTTTTTCGCACCAGCGAAGTTCCATTCTAAGAAGAATTTGCGCCCAATCCTGCGCATCGGTTCCACCAGATCCGGCATGGATGGAAATTATGGCGGAGTGATGATCATACTCACCATGAAGCAGGGTGTCCAAAGACAACTTTTCTAGGGCTTTTTCAACCGCTTTGGCAGTCTGGACAAGCTCTAACTGCGCCTCTGCATCAGGCTCTTCCAGATCCGCAAACTCCAGCATCATCTCAAATTCTTCCAACAGATCCACGATTTCTTCCACCCGGGAAAGATCCGCCTTGCATTGCTTCATCTCAAGAATAAAAGGCTGTGCGGTTTCCTGATCATTCCAGAATTCCGGTTTCGCCATTTCCATTTCCAGTTCTTCCACCCGAGTTTGAATCACAGGTGTGTCAAAGAGACACCTCGAGTTCCGCCAAACTCTCTTTGGCGGATTGATATCGTTGCTTTAGACTCTCTAATTCAAACATCATTGCCTCCTACGCATCCTTACCGCAGCATTTTTTATATTTCTTTCCCGATCCGCATGGACAGGGATCATTTCGTCCAATCTTCTTGTTGGAACGCACCACGGTTTTTCGTTTCACCGGTGCATCGCCTCCGGACGTGCCGGTAATCTTCGCCACCTGTTTTCGCTCCATCTTTCGTTGCGGACGAACACGATACATGGTTTTCACCGTCTCCTCGCGGATCGTATGGGTCATGGTATTGAACATCTCGTAGCCTTCGTTTTGATAGGCACGAACCGGATCTTCTTGTCCCATAGCGCGAAGCCCAATCCCTCGTCGCAATTGATCCATGGCGTCGATATGATCCATCCAATGACGATCGACCGTTTGCAGCAAAACAATCCGCTCAATTTCACGTATTTGCACGTCAAAGGCTTCTTCCTGATGCCCGTAACCCACCATCGCTTGAGTTTTCAAAATTTCTTTCAGCGTTTCTCGTGTCAAATCTTCCACATGCTCGATCTGTAAGGCGCCTTCAATCGGGTAGTATTGATTCATGGCCTCGGCCAGATCCGCAAGTTTCCAGTCCTCTGGATATCGTTGTTGGGTGTGATGCGCGACCACCTCATCAATGACGCCGTCGATCATCTCTTCAATCTGATCTTTCAGGTTCTCCCCTTCAAGGACGCGGCGGCGCTGTTCGTAGATGATATTCCGCTGGGTGTTCATCACGTCATCATATTGCAAGACGTTTTTCCGAATGCCGAAGTTTCTCGCCTCAATTTTTTCCTGCGCCGACTCAATGCTTCTAGAAAGAATCTTTGCTTCTATGGGTTCATCATCTGGCAATCCCAATCGATCCACCATGGTTTGCACCCGTTCCCCGCCGAATAGACGCATCAAATCGTCATCCAAGGAAATATAGAATCGGGACGCGCCCGGATCTCCCTGTCGACCGGATCGGCCACGCAATTGATTATCGATTCGTCTTGATTCATGGCGCTCCGTTCCGATGATATAAAGACCGCCAGCAGCCAACACGCTTTCCTGTTCATCCTTCAATTCCTGTTTCGCGGTTTCCAATGCTTTCACATACGTCTCTCGCACCGCAAGTATTTCAGGATCCTGCGTATCAAAATAGGAATCCGCCATCTCAATCATATGCTCGTCGTAATGTTTCTTCATGCGTGATTTTGCCAAGAAAACCGGATTACCGCCTAAGACAATATCCGTTCCACGGCCTGCCATATTGGTCGCAATGGTAACTGCACCCAAACGGCCGGCTTGCGCCACAATCTCCGCCTCTTTCCCGTGCTGCTTGGCATTCAATACCTGATGATTCACGCCGCGGCGCTTCAACATCCTGCTTAAAAGCTCCGAAGTCTCAATGGTAATCGTACCCACCAAGACCGGTTGCCCCGTCTGATTCGCCTTCACGATCTCTTCGATCACGGAATTAAATTTACCTTCAACATTTTTGTAAACCATATCGGGATGATCCAGTCGCACCACGGGGCGGTTCGTTGGAATCTCGATGACATTCATGCTATAAATATGACGGAACTCATCTTCCTCAGTCAAGGCGGTACCCGTCATACCAGAAAGTTTTTCATACATCCTAAAATAGTTCTGGAAGGTGATGGTTGCCAGGGTCTTGGATTCTTTTTGAATCTCAACCCCTTCCTTGGCTTCAATCGCCTGATGCAACCCCTCGGAATATCGACGTCCCTGCATCAATCGGCCGGTGAAATCATCGACTATAATGACTTCCCCTTCCTTGACGACATAATCCTGATCCCGAAACATCAAATAATTGGCGCGCAGCGCCTGATTAATCCGATGCTGAAGCTCCATATGCTCCAGATCCGCAAGATTATCCACACCAAAATATTTTTCGGCCTTGTCCACCCCTTTTTCTCCCAAGGAGACGGACTTGCCCTTTTCATCGGTAACAAAATCGGCTTCTTCTTCTACGAATTTGCGATCCAATCGCTCCTCGATCCCCCGCACCTTGTTGGGATCTTCTTTTCTTCCCTTCAAGGTTTTGACAAAAAGATTCGCGACCTGATACAGGGTGGACGCAGTGTCTCCCTGTCCCGATATAATCAAAGGCGTTCTCGCCTCATCAATCAAAATACTATCTACCTCATCAACGATGGCATAGTGAAGCGCGCGTTGCACACGCCGTTCTTTAAAAACGGCCATATTATCCCTTAGAAAATCAAATCCAAACTCATTGTTGGTTCCGTAGGTAATATCCGCCGCGTAGGCTGCTTTTCGTTCCACGTCATTCATGCCGTGAACAATACAGCCCGTAGTCAAGCCCAAAAATTCATAGACCTTGCCCATCCATTCCATATCACGTTTGGCCAAATAATCATTGACCGTCACCACATGGACTCCTTTTCCGCTCAAGGCATTTAAATACCCCGCCAGCGTTGCAACCAAGGTCTTGCCTTCCCCGGTTTTCATCTCGGCAATATCGCCCTGATGAAGAACAACCCCGCCGATCAATTGAACAGGATAATGGGTGAGACCCAAAACACGGCTCGCCGCCTCTCGACATACACCAAAGGCTTCCGACAATAAGTCATCCTCGGTTTCTCCCGCCGTCAACCGAGTGCGAAACTCATCGGTTTTTGCGCGCAAGGCTTCATCACTCAAAGCTTTCATTGTTTCTTCCAAGGCGAGGACCTTCTCAGAAAACGGTGTAATTCGTTTGATTTCCCGGCTACTTTGCGATCCGAAAAAAGACTCCAATATTTTTTTCATTCGATTCCCTCCATTATTCTTCTGTCTGTTTGTTTAAATTCACATGGGTGATGGGGCGATAAACCAATTCCCCGTTGACCCGAACACTTTCCATAATCATAATCTGACTCACATCGATCTCCAGATCCTCCAGCTTCACTTCCCGTTGCACCTTCTCAAAGCCATCAGCCCAATACACCCGTCTCGCCAAGGTGACATGAGGACGAAATGGCATTTTTTCCACAGGAAATCCCTGCTTTTTGAAGGCACGGTCCAAATTCCTTACGAGTCCGCCCAAGCCGCGCTCGCGCCGAAGCCCGCGAAACAAGATATCGCCTCCGCGTTTGGAAAACCGCCCAAGGCCGGTCAAATGAATTTGAAAGGGCGCCACCTGTTCTGCCGTCTCTTCCAGTATCTGCTGAAAGGTTTCCAACATCGGAGGTTCCACTTCCCCAACAAATCGAAGGGTCAAATGAAAATTCTCTTCTTGCATGAAACGCCCTTTCTCGCAATACTCTCTGCAAACAGCGGCTTCCGTCTTTAATTGTTCCTTGATTTTATCAGGAAAAGCAATTCCAAAAAAGATACGCATAGCGACCTCCTAAACTTCCATTATTGTATCATTCTTTTTCACTTCGCACCAAATTTCTCGAAGAGTTTATGAATTTTTTACACAAAAAAGAGGATCGTTTCCGATCCTCATATTCCTTATTCAATAGGCTTCATCGTTGGAAACAAAAGTACGTCTCGAATGCTCGCCTGATTGGTGAACAACATCACCAAACGATCAATCCCAATTCCAAGACCACCCGTTGGTGGAAGTCCAATCTCCAACGCATTGATAAAGTCTGCGTCAAACGGATGTGCTTCTTCATCCCCCGCGTCTTTTAATGCAACTTGCGCAGTAAAACGCTCCTTTTGATCGATAGGATCATTCAGCTCGGAAAATGCGTTGGCATACTCGGCACCAGAAATAAAGAGCTCGAATCGTTGGGTATAGCGCGGATCTTCGGGATCCTTCTTCGCAAGCGGTGAAATCTCCACCGGATGATGCGTGACAAAGGTAGGTTGCACCAAGTGCTCCTCCACGAAGACATCAAATGCCTCTTCAATTAATACGCCGATCGACTCATGGCCTTTCACCTCAAGGTGCAGCCCTTTAGCCAATCGGATCGCTTCTTCTCGATCCGTTACCGCATCGAAATCAACGCCCGTATGTTCTTTGACAAGATCTACCATGCGCGCCCGCTTAAACGGCGCCTCCAAGGAGATCTCACGTCCCTTAAACTCAACAGAATTCTTTTCCAGCACACGCTCTGCCAAAAATCCAAACAGATCTTCCACCAAAGCCATCACATCTTCATAATCCGCGTAGGCTTCATAGGACTCAAGCATCGTGAATTCTGGGTTATGGGTGCTATCCATGCCTTCGTTTCGGAACACACGGCTCATCTCATACACCCGGTCAAAACCACCGACGATCAATCGTTTCAGCGGCAATTCCAAGGCGATTCTCAAATACATGGGAATGTCGAGCGAGTTATGATGCGTGATAAAAGGTCGCGCCGACGCGCCCCCCGCCAAGGTTGAAAGCACAGGTGTCTCCACTTCCATATATCCGCGGTCATCGTAAAACTCTCGGATATAGCGTTGAATTTTCGATCGCGTTCGAAACACGTTCTTCACTTCTGGATTCATAATCAAATCCACATAACGCTGGCGATAGCGAAGATCTGGATCTTTCAATCCATGGAATTTTTCTGGCAATATTTGAAGCGATTTCGATAAGAGTGTCACCTTTTTGGCACGGATCGAAACCTCGCCCATCTTGGTTTTAAACACCTCACCAGTTACACCGATATGGTCGCCAATATCAAAGGTTTTTACGTCCGCATAGACGTCTTCCCCCAATAAATCTTTCTTTAAGAACAATTGAACACGGTCTGTGCTGTCTTGAAGGTCATAAAAGGCAACCTTGCCTTGTCCACGCTTCGACATCACACGACCAGCAACCGTTACTTCATTTCCTTCAACTGCTTCAAAATCCGCCTTCAGTTCGGCTGCTTTCGCCGTCACTTCAAACTTCACATGATCAAAGGGATTGCATCCATTATCTTGATATTTCTTCAGTTTATCGCGTCTCACCTGAAGTAATTCATTTATGTTTTCAACTTCTGACATGTTGCTCCCCCTATCTAGAAATCTCTAGGATTTCATACTTTACGATTTCTCCGTTAGGGACTTCAACATCGACAAATGCTCCAGCAGAATGGCCCAACAAGGCTCTTCCAACCGGGGACTCGTTTGAAATTCGATTTTGGAATGGATCTGCTTCCGTGGAGCCTACAACGATGTATTCTTCCACTTCGTCAAATTCCAGATCTCGAATCTTGACATGACTTCCCACACCCACAATCTGATCATCGATTTCTTCTTCCTTGATGATCTTGGCGTGCGCCAACATTTCTTGCAGTTTATAAATGCGTTCTTCCACCTGAGCTTGCTCATTTTTCGCGGCATCATACTCCGCGTTTTCGCTCAGGTCGCCAAAGCCCTTTGCAATTCGAATCCGCTCGGATACTTCCCCACGCCTAATGTTCTTCAATTCCTTATACTCTGCTTCCAGCTTAGTAAATCCTTCTTTTGTTAAAATTACTTCTTTATTTGCCATGACTTCCCCTCCCTTTCGCATGATTGCGAAATGTTTACATATAATCCGATTATAGTGAAAGGATGAATTCTTGTCAAGCAAATCATTTTAAACTCTTCACTTGCCTTACATACTCTTCAAACAGCTCTTCCATTTCAGCCAAGGTTGTCACGTTGTAGGAGCGGACGCGATACTCCGTTGCGAAGGGGCCTCCCTTTAAATACCATCCAAAATCTTTCCGCATTTCAAGAACTGCGGTTCGCTCACCCTTATGGGCGGCAAGACCATGCAACTGGCGGCTTGCCACTGCAATTTTTTCCTCCATCGTTGGCGGTGTCCAGATCTCTCCTCGCAATTCCGCTTTGATTTTTTGAAAAATCCAGGGATTCCCATGGGCGCCTCGCCCAATCATCAATCCATCCACCTTAGATTCTTTCAATCGTTTCATGGCAACCTCGCCACTGGCGATATCTCCATTTCCAATCACCGGAATGGAAACAGCTGCTTTAATCTTGGCAATCTCTTCCCAATCTGCCTTGCCCTGATAAAACTCTGCGCGTGTTCGTCCATGGACAACCAAAAAATCGATGCCCGTCGCCTCCATCCGCTTGGCGATTTCAATGCCGCGCTTTTCTCCAGTCTCCCATCCGATGCGAATTTTAACGGACACCGGATGATTGGATGCCTTCACAATGGCTTCCACTGCCGCTTGGGCTCGATCCAAATCCTTGACCAAGGCGCTACCCGCGCCATTTTTCACAATCTTGGGCGCGGGACATCCCATATTAAAATCCAGTACCGCGATATCTTCTCGAGGATTGATAAACCGCTTGACAACCTCGGAAAGAATCTCAGGATTCTCTCCAAAAATCTGCAAAGAGACGGGTTGCTCTTCCGGATGAATCACCATCAAGCGCTGCGATTTCTTGTCGCCGTAATACAATGCCTTCGCACTCACCATTTCCGTGCAAACAAAATCCGCTCCAAATTCGCGGCAGATCGCACGAAAAGGCATATCCGTGATTCCCGCCATAGGGGCCAAAAACAACGGCGTTTCAAGCTCAAGATTTCCTATCTTCATACCAGCCACCTAGACCCGGTTGCGATCATAGATAATCTTCAACCCGTCCAGGGTCAACCGCTTATCGATGACTTCAATGGTTTCCGACGCAGAAGCAATCATGGAAGCCAATCCGCCGGTTGCTACTACTTTTGAAACTGAACCGCCCAGCTCCTCCACCATTCTACGGACGATATAATCCACCAAGCCAACCTGCCCGATAGAGATACCCGACTGAATGCTCTCTGTCGTATTGCGACAAATCACACGATCTGGCATGCGAATTTCAACCTTCGGCAATTTTGCCGTTCGTTCAAACAAAGCGTCGCTGGCAATCTTGATCCCCGGCGCGATGGTTCCACCGAGATAATCGCCTTTTTCATTTATGGCGCAAAAAGTGGTTGCCGTTCCGAAATCAACAATGACCAAAGGGCCGCCGTATTTTTGGAATGCCGCAACCGCATTAACAATGCGATCCGCCCCGACTTGCTTGGGGTTGTCATAATGAATCAACATGCCGGTTTTAATTCCCGGTCCAACAATCAGCGGTCTCATCTCAAAGTACTTGATCGTCATCGCTTCCAAGGAATACATGATCGGCGGTACAACCGAGGAAATAATCACGGCCTCCACCGACTCCGGATCCAACCCGTCATGCTGAAACAATTGGGTGATCAAGATCCCAAATTCATCGCTAGTTTTTTGACGATCGGTTGCGATGCGCCAAGATTTTTTTAGATATAAACCCTCTTTTTTATACAATCCGAGGGTAATATTGGTATTCCCCACGTCAATGACTAGAACCATTACTGTCTCCTCTATTCTTCAACAATGCCAAGACCACATAGGTCGAAACGATCATGGCTACAATCATCTCCGGCACCCCGTTGGTCAATCCAATTGAAATTATCATTTTTCCCGCTGTCTCCGGGTCTTGCCCCAGCGTTTCCGCAAAGCGTCTCCCGTAGAGCAAATATATCATAGTCAAAACACCGAGTGTATTGGTCATGGTGCCAAAAACACCCGTCAATGCAATCTCAGCGGCATGCTTCGATGCAAATCGCCACACCAGCACCCCTAGAATCGCCGTCAGCACCACCAACAGGCTTTGAAAGGCCAAGGACGCCGCAGAGCCATCGGCAAGCAACCCGATCCATCCAGTAATCAAATATGCCATTGCAGCCAGCCACATGAGGCCAGACACCGCCAGAGCACCTCGGTTTCCAATCTTGGAAAATCCGCGATACACATAATAGGACACCACCCCGATCAGAATCCTGGGCAATACCGATACAAGCGGATTTAAAAATACAAAAGAAATCGGAGTTGGATTCGTGACTGCCTGAAAAATGCTGAACAGGCCAAAGATCAAACCCACAATCGCGCCTACAATCGGTCCTTCCAAAATCGCTCCGATAATCACCGGGATATGCATGATGGTTGCCCGTGTCGGTCCGATGGGGATAAACCCCAGCGGCGTCATTCCCAAGACCATCGAGATCCCGCCCAAAACACCAATAATTGCCATCCTTCGTGTTGTTAACCATTTCTTATTCATTTTTTCTCCTTTCGCTTCGGTTCCGAAGATACCGTGCTACGAATTATAGTGATGTTTGTCATGAATTCAGTCTTGAAGCCTGTTCAAGCCTGAACATCTTCGCTGAACTTATATTTGCAGATTAAACCCTCTGCAAATAATTACGAAGATCTATTCATGATAAAAAAGCGACAACCATTCAGGGCTTACGCTCCCATTGGTTATCGCTCTTATTATATGAGGATTTTCACTGGCTTGCAACGTCAAGATATTGGATCGTCTTGATTTTTTTGCTTGGAACGCGAATTGCACGACCCCGATTCTGTTTGACGATCAAATCGCCATGCGCGGTAATCTCCTGCACAATCCCCTCAATCTCCCGATCCGGAAGACTGATTTTCAGCCTTTGCTCCATCAAATTGCTCGCCCTTCGATAGTCCGCCAAATACTCTGTATCTTCCGATTCCCGTATCCTACGATCCATTTGGTCCAGGGCGGAAATACTTGCCTGCAAAAAAGCTTCCTGTTCCTCGATCGACCAGCCTTCCCCAAAGTCAAACTGCGCTGAGAAGATAATATACACCCACCGCTCTTTAATCTTTTGCGCCACACACCTCGCCTGTCCAAAGACAACACCATCGCGCACAAAAGAAGACGGCCAGCGAAAACTCGCTTGAAACGCCTCCAATACAGATGCAAAGGCACCCATCATCACGGGTTCCACCTCCGCTCTTTCTTTGAAAGGAAGCGTATCCGGCTTGACAATTACGCCAAAACTGCACGTGGGGTCGCTGATATCGCCCTCGTTGATGCGAATGCGATTGGCAAAGATCACGGTTCCATCAATCCCTTTCACGCCTTGCATCGATCGGCACTTATCCACCATGGAATCCAGCGAGTCGTAGTATACCACGGACTGTCCAATTCGATGGATCGGTTGTTTTAGGTCAAATTTTCTCATGTCGTGCTCCTTTCGTTCCTCATTATACCATTTGAACGATTAGGAGAAAAGATTCAAGAGAATGCCAGCCGCAACAGCCGATCCAATGACACCCGCCACATTCGGACCCATGGCATGCATCAACAAGAAATTGGAAGGATTCTCTTCCTGTCCCACTTTTTGTACCACCCGCGCTGCCATCGGTACAGCAGATACGCCAGCCGCGCCAATCATCGGGTTCACCTTCCCTCCGGAAGTTTTGTACATGATCTTTCCAAAGATTACCCCCGCTGCCGTTCCAACGGAAAAGGCCATAAGTCCCAGCACGATAATCGCCAGGGTTTTCACATCCAAAAAGACTTCCGCACTGGCCTTCGCACCAACTGTTACCCCCAAAAGAATGGTCACCACCGGCATCAAGGCTTTGGTCGCCCCATCCACCAAGAGGGGTACACGATTCGATTCCTTCATCAAATTGCCCAGCATCAGCATTCCGATCAAGGGAGCGGCGGACGGTAACAAGAGCACCGTAAAAAGGGTAACGAAGATTGGAAAAATAATCTTCTCCCGCTGAGAAACCGGACGCAACTGTTCCATCTTCACCTGTCGCTCCTCTTTTGTTGTGAGGGCGCGAATAATCGGCGGTTGAATAATCGGCACGAGAGCCATATAGGAATAGGCTGCCAAGGCAATAGGTCCCAAGAGGTCCGGTGCCAATTTGCTCGTCAAATAAATGGCCGTCGGACCGTCGGCTCCACCGATGATTCCGATTGCCGCCGCTGCTTGTGCCGAAAATTTCAAAGCCTCCACACCCAAACCGCTCAAGAGAATGGCTCCGATAAAGGCAAAAAATATTCCGAATTGCGCTGCCGCTCCCAATAGAATGCTTTTAGGATTGGCAATCAAGGGACCAAAATCGGTGCTAGCACCCACGCATAAGAAGATCAATGGCGGATAAATACCCAATTTGGTGCCATAGTATAAATAATGTAAAAGATTCCCTTCCTCCATCAGATTGGCTCCTGGTAGATTGACCAGCAACATGCCAAAAGCGATGGGGATCATTAGATAGGGTTCATATCCCTTTCGAATGCCCAAATAGAGAAACCAACACGCCAGACCCAACATAAAGATGCTGCCAAGGTCCAATTGATAAAAACCCGTGCTTTTCCAGAACGCTTCCATGATTCCGCCCATTTAAATCACCTACTCCAAATCCAACAAAGGCGCATCAAGCTGCACATTTTGTTGGTCTTTGATATAAATGTGGCTCACCACCCCATCATTTGGCGCCACAATTTCATTCTCCATCTTCATTGCTTCCAGAATGCACAAGACTTCCCCGCGCTTCACCTGTTGATTTTCCACCACCATCACCTTCAAAATTGTTCCTGGCATTGGCGCCTTGATGGAATTTACTCCCCCTTGCGGGCGAGGCGTGGAAACGCGGTTTGGAGCAGCCTGAACGGGCTGGACTACCGGTCTACGCACTGCCGGCTGTTCCACGGATTTTCTTGCCACAGGTTGTTCTATTGGTCGCGATAATTGTCCCCCGACAACCTCTTCAACCTCTACGTCGTAACTCACTCCATTGACTGTAATTCGATATTGTTTCATCGGACTCCTCCTATTTGCTCTCTTCGTTTTGCCACATGGTTTGCGTCTCTCCCACACGTCGGATCTTACGGATCCGAATTGGATAGGAAGCGGTCTGACTTGCAAGTATCGCCGCTGTAATCACGGCAATCAATGCAGGATCATCGCCTTCCGGTTCCACTGCTTCAGCAGGAAATGTTTCTTGCACGGCACTCGTTGGTTTCTCTTCCTGCTTTCGATCCGAAAAAAGGTGTTCGAAATACCCCAACAAGAACGCAATCACTGCCAAAACCACAAAAACCGTTCCCATGCTCAAGAGGGTGACAAACAAGGCTTGGCTTATGCTAATATGTTCTCCAAACATGCTTTCCTCCTAAAGTGGGCAGTTTCCGTGCTTCTTCGCCGGAAGTTTTTCTCGTTTTGTCTCAAGCATATCCAAGGCACTGATTAAACGCTGTCTTGTATATTGCGGTTCAATAATATCATCCACCATCCCGCGCTGCGCCGCCACATAGGGATTTGCAACGGTCTCACGATACAACTCGACCTTTTCTTGCCGAACGGTTCCAGGATGATCCGCCGCTTCAATCTCTTTTCTAAAGATAATATTCGCAGCACCCGCAGGTCCCATCACGGCAATCTCAGCATTGGGCCATGCCAATACCAAATCCGCGCCCAAAGACTTGCTGCTCATGGCTACGTAACTTCCGCCATAGGCTTTTCTCATAATGACCGAAATCTTTGGCACCGTTGCCTCGCTGTAGGCATACAAAAGCTTCGCTCCATGGCGGATAATCCCGCCGTACTCCTGTTGAACCCCTGGAAGGAATCCAGGCACATCAATAAAAGTCACCAAAGGAATCTGAAAGGCATCACAGAACCGGATAAATCGAGCCGCCTTGTCTGAGGCGTCGATATCCAAGGTACCCGCCAGATGTTTGGGTTGATTGGCCACCACTCCGGCTACCATTCCGCCAATACGAACAAACCCTGTTACGATATTCTTCGCGAAATAGGGCTGTACTTCCATAAAGCTATCATGATCCGCAACGGTTTCAATAATGGTTTTCACATCATAAGGCTTATTTGGATTTTCTGGCATCTGTTCATTCAATTTTGGATGGAATTGATTGATGCTAAATCCATCGGTACAAGGCGGTTTTTCCGTGTGATTCGACGGCAAATAAGAAAGCAGGCGCTTCACCTGATCCAAGGTCTCCTCATCGCTGTTTGCAATAAAATGCGCGACTCCACTCTTCTCATTATGGCTCATGGCGCCGCCAAGCTCTTCAGCGCTTACGGTTTCTCCTGTCACAGTTTTGATAACCTGAGGACCGGTGATAAACATCTTCGAGGATCGATCCACCATAAAGATAAAGTCCGTTAATGCTGGCGAATAGACCGCTCCTCCGGCACATGGTCCCATAATCACAGAGATCTGCGGAATCACGCCGCTGGCAATGGTATTGTTGTAAAAAATCTCGCCGTATCCGGAAAGGGCGTCAACCCCCTCTTGAATCCTTGCTCCACCCGAATCGTTCAATCCGATCAAAGGAGCACCCATTTTCATGGCGAGTTCCTGGATATTCACAATCCGTTTGGCATGCATTTCTCCTAAGGAACCGCCAAACACGGTAAAATCTTGCGCAAATACGTAAATGAGCCGGCCATCTATGGTGCCGTAACCGGTCACAACGCCTTCCCCTGGCGCTTGCTTCGACTCCATGCCGAAGTTTGTGCAGCGATGTTTCACAAAGGCGTTCAATTCAATAAAGCTGCCCTCATCCAACAGATAGGCAATCCGCTCGCGTGCTGTCAATTTTCCCTGGGCATGCTGTTTTTCAGTCCGTTTTACGCCGCCTCCAAGTTCTACTTGTTCCCGTTCTTCTCGATATCGCTCTAACATGGATTTTGTCATCGTCTTCCCCTATTCTCGTTCCGTCAATTCAATCAAAACGCCGCCCGTGCTTTTCGGATGACAAAAAGCAATTTTCGCGCCGCCCGCGCCGTAACGCGGCACTTCATCAATCATGCGAATGCCCTTTTCCTTCATCTCGGCAATGGCTGCTTCGATATTCTCAACACGTACCGCCAAATGTTGCACCCCTTGGCCTCGCTTTTCAATATGCCGAGCAATGGGGCCTTCCGGATCCGTTGATTCCAAAAGCTCGATCTCCGTATCACCAATCGGTAAAAAGGCGACGCGTACTTTCTGCTCTTCCACGACTTCAATACCTGTAAGGTCCAGACCCAATGTTTCTTGATAAAATTTTAATGATTCCTCTAAGTTTTTCACTGCAATGCCGATATGATCAATCTTTCTTGCCATGATGTCCCCCTTTGATCCATGCCTGTAAAATTTCTTCGCCCCGTTCCCGCGGCGATTGATTCCGTTGATAAACCGATTTTAATTCCCATCGCTTTAGTTCCGCTTTCAAGATCGCTTCCAGTTCACCCCGCATAAAATAAAGAATCTCATTACGAGCCTGTTCTTTTCTTCGCGCTTCCCACTGTCCGTTTTCCACACTATCCTCTCGATGTTTGCGTATCCCTTCCACCACCGATTCAATCCCTTCGGCGCGGTTGCTCCCAGCCATGCTGGCCGTTACAGGATATACCAAGGGAATCGTCTTTCGGCGCTGATCCATGGCAAGCATCATTTCAATCTCTGTTTTTGCTCGAATCGCTCCGTCCAAATCAAACTTATTGATAATAAACAGATCGCCAATCTCCATGACTCCCGCCTTGATCGCCTGAATATCGTCTCCAAGGCCCGGCACCAGCACCATTAAAACCGTATCCGCGTTCCGAACGATCTCAACCTCCGATTGCCCAACCCCAACAGTCTCCACAAAGATCACGTCGCAGCCGAAGGCGTCCAGAATCTGAATCACGCCGGCTGTTGTCTTCGACAAGCCGCCCAAATGCCCCCGTGTTCCCATGCTTCGGATAAAAACGCCTTCGTCTTCAAAGAGGCTTTTCATGCGAATTCGATCTCCGAGGATCGCGCCCCCGGTAAAGGGACTGGTAGGATCGACCGCAATAATCCCTACGCGCTTGTTCTGCGCGCGAAAGGCTTCTGCCAACCGAGTTGTCAGGGTACTCTTTCCACCGCCTGGCGGACCCGTTATGCCAACCACATGGGCTTTCCCTGTATAGGGATAAATCTCTTTTAAAATTTCTTTGGCCTTTGGATGCTCATTTTCCACCTGGGTGATCAGCCGCGCGCAATCTCGCCTGCTCCCTTGAAGCATCGCTTCAACTGCCTTCATTCCGCCAAATCCCGCTTCAGATTCATGCGAATATAGGAAACCACGGTTTCTGTTGTCGTGCCCGGTGTAAACACCGCTTCAATCCCCTGGATCTTCAAATTCGGGATATCCATATCCGGAATAACACCGCCGCCCACAATCAATACATCCTCGATTCCCTCAGCTTTCATTCCCTTCGCCACCTGAGGCAGAAGATGATTGTGAGCGCCTGAAAGGATGCTCATCGCCACGACATCGACATCTTCATCCACAGCCGCGCGAACAATCTGTTCCGGCGTCTGTCGAAGTCCTGTATATATCACTTCCATTCCCGCGTCTCTCAGGGCTCTAGCAATAATCTTCGCCCCCCGGTCATGGCCGTCCAGTCCCGGTTTTGCTACTAATACTCGTATCGGTCTCATTCTGCTCCTCCTACAAGCGCACGTGTTGCTCGTACTCGCCGAACACGTCACGCATCACATCACAAATTTCCCCTAGGGTTGCATAGCTATAAACTGCCTTCAAGATGGCAGGCATGGTGTTTTCCGTTCCCTGACAAACTATTTTCAGTTCCGCCAGCGCAGCTTCCACCATGGCCTGGTCACGCCCGCCTTTCATGATATGAAGGGCATCAACTTGGCGCTTCTCAACCACAGGATCAACCCGAAGCAGATCCTTCGGCGCTTCTTCATCCATCTGATACTGATTGACGCCCACCACAACCTGCTCGCCTGATTCAATATCCTTTTGCGCCGCATAAGCGGAATCAGAAATGGCTTGTTGAATAAAGCCAATGTCAATGGCTTTCGGCGCTCCGCCCAGCTCATCAATCTTTTCGATCAGGGCAAGAGCTTCTTCTTCAATTTGATTGGTCTTTGATTCGATATAGTAAGAGCCCGCCAACGGATCGACAGTCTGCGTCACACCACTTTCATGGGCTACAATTTGCTGCGTTCTAAGAGCAATGCGCACCGAATCCTCTGTTGGAAGCGCCAAGGCTTCATCCCGGGAATTGGTATGCAGACTCTGGGTGCCTCCCAGAATTGCCGCCAGGGTTTGAATCGTCACCCGTACGATATTATTATCCGGCTGCTGCGCCGTCAGGGTCGAACCCCCGGTTTGCGTATGGAATTTCATCATCATGGATTTCGGATTCTTTGCACCGAATCGTTCTTTCATGATCTTGGCCCACATGCGTCTCGCCGCACGATATTTTGAAACCTCTTCCAAAAGATCATTATGGGCGTTAAAGAAAAAGGATAGCCTTGGTCCAAATTCATCGATATCCAATCCCGCTTGAAGCGCTGCTTCGACGTAAGCGATTCCATCGGCCAAGGTAAAGCCTACCTCTTGCGCTGCCGTCGATCCTGCTTCGCGAATATGATAACCCGAGATGCTGATGGTATTCCATTGGGGTACCTCTTTCGAGCAATATGCAAAAATATCTGTGATCAATCGCATGGAAGGTTTCGTCGGGTAGATATACGTGCCCCGCGCGATATATTCCTTCAAGATGTCATTTTGAATGGTTCCTCTCAATTGATCGGCTGAAACACCTTGCTTTTCCGCCACCGCGATATACATCGCCAATAAGACTGCCGCTGGGGCGTTGATCGTCATGGACGTACTGACGCGGTCCAAAGGAATCCCCTCAAAAAGGCGTTCCATATCCGCGAGGGAATCAATGGCTACCCCCACCTTGCCTACTTCACCGGCAGCCAATGCATGATCGGAATCGTATCCAATCTGCGTTGGAAGGTCAAAGGCGACCGACAACCCTGAAGAGCCTTGGGAAACAAGGTACTTGTACCTTGCGTTTGATTCCTCAGCCGTCGCAAAACCGGCATACATGCGCATGGTCCATAATCGGCCGCGATACATGGTTGGTTGCACCCCGCGAGTAAAGGGATATTGACCCGGAAAACCGATCTCTTCCAGATAATGATCGTCTCCCTCCGCTGGCGTATAAAGTCGTTCCACCGGCTCTCTGGAGCCGGTTAGAAAGGTCTCTTTACGCTCTGGAAAGCGATCCGTTACTTTTTTCACGGTTGTTTGCTCCCAGTGTTCCCGTTCCACTTGCAAGTGTTTCTTCCAATTCTCCATTCTCTTCCTCCCGCTTCAATGCGATATTCCCCTCTAGCCTACAAGAAAACGATGTCATATGCAAGTTTTATTGCAAGTTTTAAAAGTTTTTACGAAATCATCATAATTTATGAATGAATAATTGCAAGAAAACACCCCAGGCTCTCGCCTAGGGTGCTTCAAAAATTCTATTCTCCCTCGGTTTCCATAGCACTTGTAAACGCTGGATCTCCGATTGGAGCTTGATTAGAGCCGTTACCTTCCGACTCTTCTTTCTCTGTTTTTACTTCGCTAACACTTGCCGCCGGCAGAGATTCCCCTTCGTTGAAAACCGAGCTGAATTCGTCTGCTGTAATGGTTTCCTTCTCCAGAAGCAATTCTGCAACTTTAAGCAACTTGTCCATATGGTCCGTCAGCAATTGACGACATGTGCGATAGGCTGCATCCACAATCTGACGCATCTCATTGTCGATCTTGGTAGCTGTTTCATCACTGTAATCTTTGGACCTCGCAATATCGCGCCCCAAAAAGACTTCATTGGTTTCTTTTCCATAGGTCATCGGACCCATTACATCATTCATTCCATAATGGGTTACCATGGATCTGGCGGTAGCAGTTACGCGCTCAATGTCATTGGAAGCCCCCGTAGAGATATCATCAAGGATCAATTCTTCCGCAACACGGCCGCCCAACAAGACCACCAATTGCTCTTCCATATCTCGCTTCGAAATAAAGCGCTTGTCCTGTTCTGGCAAATGCATGGTGAATCCACCTGCGCTTCCCCGCGGCATAATCGTAACCATATGCACCTTGTCGACATGAGACAAGTACTGGCTGACAACCGCATGACCCGCCTCATGAAAGGCAACCAATCGGTTTTCTTCCTCGGATCGAACATGACTCTTTTTCTCTGGTCCGGCAATAACCTTGGTAATGGCTTCCTCTGCAACTCGCATGGGAATCTCTTTCAAGTTTTCCCGGGCTGCTAGAAGCGCCGCTTCATTCAACAGATTTTCCAAATCAGCAGGTGTAAAGCCAATCGTTCGTTTTGCCAGGGTTTTCAGATTGACATCCTTGTGCATCGGTTTATTGCGTGTATGAACCTTCAAGATCGCCTCTCGCCCCTTGATATCCGGAATGCCCACGTGCACCTGACGGTCAAAGCGTCCAGGACGCAAGATTGCAGGGTCTAAAATATCAGGACGGTTTGTCGCTGCCATCACGATCACACCTTCATTGACACCGAATCCATCCATTTCCACCAACAATTGATTCAATGTTTGCTCGCGTTCATCGTGACCACCGCCAAGACCAGCGCCTCTGCGACGTCCAACCGCGTCAATTTCATCAATAAAGATAATGCATGGCGAATTCTTCTTTGCTTGTTCGAAGAGATCACGCACCCGTGAGGCACCCACCCCGACAAACATCTCGACAAAGTCGGATCCACTAATGCTGAAAAACGGAACGCCAGCTTCCCCGGCCACCGCTTTCGACAGATAGGTTTTCCCTGTTCCGGGAGGACCCACCATCAAAATTCCTTTTGGAATCCGCGCACCCAGTTGAATATAGCGTTTTGGATGAGAAAGAAAATCAACAATTTCCGCCAGTTCTTCCTTCTCTTCTTCCAAAGCAGCGACATCGGTAAACGTTACATGGGTAGAACCCGATTCGACCAAGCGAGCCTTGGATTTTCCAAAATTCATAGCGTTTCTTCCGCCACTTCCCCCCTGTGATTTGCGCATCCAGAAATACCAAATCAACGCAAAGAACCCAATCATCAAGAGTGGCGAAAGAATCGTCAGCCACAAAGGGTCCCCCTGGGGTTGCCGTACCACTAAATTGACATTGCTACCTTCCAGATTCAATGAATCGTAATAGTCTTTGTCAAAATCCGGGATGCTGGCCGTTATGTTGGTTCCGTCGACCAAGGTTCCTTGAACCTCTTCTCCTACCGCCACCAAATCTCCGTCAACCTCGCCCGCTTCAATTTTCTCTAGTAAGGCGTTATAACTTAATTCCTCTGCTACTTCTAACTGATTGCTGGTTGCTGAAGCGATCAAAATGATCACCAAGAAGACCAACAAATACATTCCAACTCCTCGAAAATACTTTGGCATAGTCGTCACCTCCTGAAAATTCCATGTTTATTCGTAGACCGAAGGATCTAGAATTCCAATATAAGGAAGATTTCGATACAGTTCAGCAAAATCCAATCCATATCCCACTAGGAACCCATCCGGCACAATAAATCCTGTGTAGTCAAATGTCTGACCTGTTTTTTGCCCTTCCCGTTCCAAAAGCGCACAAACCTTTAGAGACGCCGGTTCGCGTTCTTGCAGGATGCGAAGCAGATATTGCAAGGTCAAACCACTGTCAATAATATCTTCTACGATCAATACATTTCTACCCTCAATACTCGAATTCAAATCTTTTACAATTTTTACAATTCCAGATGACTCTGTTGAATTGCCATAGCTGGAAACTGCCATAAAATCCATTTCCAAGGGACGATCAATCGCCTTCACCAAATCACTCATAAAAAGGACAGCTCCCTTTAATACGCAAATCACAACCAAATCTCCATCTGGATAATCCTTGGTGATTGCCGCACCCAGCTCACGAATCCTTTTTTGCAATACCTCTTCTGACAATAATACCTCTTTAATATCCCTCTTCATGATGCCCTCCTTCAAAACTCCTCCAACTGATCCGCAACAAGCGCGCTCCCCCAGCCGGATTTTCCACACATTTTCTTCGACCTGCAATCCATAGGACCCGATCGTCATCTGCCAATAAGGGCCAGGAAATCCGTTGATATTGCGGGATTTTTTCATCAATCCAAAACCGTTTCAACTTCTTTCTCCCCATTTGCCTCGGCAAGACAAACCAGTCCCCCGACTGCTTAGTCCGCCAAAATAATTCACCTTTTATTTTATCATAATCGATTTCAATGGTAAATGAATCTATTGATTCTTCCCGAACTTTTCTCCATTCCGACAGAACAACACCACCCGGCACGCGGGTTTCTCCTGGAATATTCAATGGAATTGAAAAGGATTCAGCCATCTCTCCCACCCCCCAATAGATTGCTTGGCTTCCGATGAGAAAGCCGCGATCTTTTGAGAATTGAAATTGACTTCCAGACTGTCCCGTTTTGATCAGCTCCATTGCTTGCTGAATCTGACGCCGGGTCACATCCTTTCGACTCCCGAATTGCTTTTCCAGAGCGAGAAAAATCACGCGAGAGAGAATCGGTGCTTCCAAGCGGACAAGCAACTCTCGATTCAAAGCAATTCCGTTTGCCTCTCGGACAGCCGCATTATGAAAGGCTTGTTCTGCCAAAGACTGCAGATAGTCATCATCTTGGGCAATCAGCTCGCTGGTCTCCACAATCCGATCGACCACGCCTTCATCAAATCGATTTTCCAGACTTGGAATCAGCTCATGGCGGATCCAATTGCGCGTAAATACTTTCGATTCATTGCTTTTATCCACAAAGAACGCGATTTTATTCTCTCTGCACGCCATTAAAATTTCGGTTCGTTTCCAATTAAACAAGGGACGCATAATCGGTGATTCAATCGCGGGGATGCCGCGCAAACCCCGAGCACCAGTCCCTCGAAACAAATGAAACAAGATCGTTTCTGCCTGATCGTTGCGATGATGCCCCGTCAAAATCCATCCGGGATGAGTAGCGAGAAGCGAGTTGAAAAATCCATACCGCAAATTGCGCCCAGCTTCCTCAAGAGTCAGATGATGGTTTTTTGCATAAGTCGCGCAGGCCACTCGCTTCGATTGAAAGGGAATCTTTCTCGCTTCGCAATACTTCCGCAAGTCTTCCTCTTCCTGATCAGCCTCTTCCCGCAACCCGTGGTTCAGGTGAGCGGCCATCACAGAAAACCCACACAATTTCGCCGCAGCGCAGGTTACTTCCAACAATAGAGCGGAATCCGGCCCTCCGGATAATGCAACAATCGCCCATTCCTCTTCTTTGATTTGTGTATTGATCCATTGGACGGTCTGATTCATTTGTTTGATCACTTTTTTCTCACCTCAAATGAAAAATGGAAAAAACCGGAAAAATATCCGGTTTTAATCACGAGTTTGATACCCGCGCTTTGTTCGCGTGGGTTTCTTTTTAAATTCATTTCGTTCGTTGCTGTCTTTCAGATATGCTTCCAATTTATCTTCGAAAGTCGCAGGTTTATATTCCCGATTTCGAGGTGGGAATGGTTTTCTGCCCTGTGGTTTTCGGTCAAATTTTCGATCTCCAGACGGTTTTCCACTCGGTCCGCCAGCAGGCTTTCCTGATGGTCTTCCCTCCATGGGTTTGCGCTCTGGGCGCTTTTCAGTCTGCCGAATCGACAAGCTGATCTTTCCATCTTCACCAATGGTCAACACTTTGACCTTGATCTTATCTCCCACTTTATACAAGCCGGATAATTCCTCTACATATTGATAGGACACCTCAGAGATATGAACCAACCCTGATTTTGGCGCACCTATATCAATAAATAAACCAAATTTTGCAACCCCTGTTATGACGCCTTCAACAATCTCATTCTCTTTCAATTGCATAAAAATGCGACTCCTCCTTATTATTTGTACCACGTATGATTATGAGTATAGGTTATGAAAGCAATTCTGTCAATTTTTGAAGAGTGCTTCCATGGGATCTTCCGTCTCCGTTCGATCTCGATCCTTATAGATCAATTCATTGTCATAGACCATTCCATAGAATCGCGCCATTTTTTCAATAAAATCGGACTCGTTTTTTGCGCCGAGCAAATCCTCCCGTATATGGATCCGAGATTCAATACGAAGAATTTCAATTTCCTTGGCGCCCCGGATTTCCTCCAATTCTTCCATGCGTACTTGATGGCGGCTCAAAGCCGTCATGACTCCCGTCCCAAACAACATCACCAAAATCAAGAGCAGAATACTTTTCCCTATCCATCCTCGCATGAAAGGTCTCCTTTCAGTCACCGATTACCATATACATGGTCTCTGCCGTCAGCTTCGTCGCATGATCCAAACAAATCAAAACCTCGACAGACAACATCTTGGAACCCAAACGCAAATCAATGCGATCTCCTGGCACAACTTCCGTTCCAGGTTTTGCTTTTCTGTCATTGACCAAGACGCGTCCCTGATCACATGCTTCTTTTGCAACGGTTCGTCGTTTAATGATTCGTGCATTTTTTAAATATTTGTCAATTCGCATTTTTATCCCCCTTGACGTATTCATCTTCATTCTATGAAAAAACCACAATAAAAGTCAAATAAAAAAACCAGGCTAGCCTGGCTTTCTTATTAGGTATAAGGACTATTTGTTTACTTTCGTTTTCAAAGTCTTACCAACTTTAAAAACAGGTGCTTTCGATGCAGGAATTTGAATGGATTCCTCTGGGTTTCTTGGGTTACGTCCCTCACGTGCTTTACGCTCGCGAACTTCGAATGTACCAAATCCAACCAATTGAACTTTCTCTTCCGCAATTAATGCTTCCTCAACGCTCTCAATAAATGCATTCAATGCTGCCTCAGAATCTTTTTTGCTCAAACCACATTTGTCTGCCATTTTTGCTACGAGTTGTGCTTTATTCATCGATAAACCCCTCCTTAGCTTTATATGAATCAGTAAGACTGAATCATTTCTCTGTTTGCTTGCATTGATCCCAAAGCGCGTCCAGAGCTTCCAAGTCCAAAGACTCCATTTGCAATCCCCTTTTCTCCGCTTCGTTCTCCACCCAACTAAATCGTCGAATAAATTTATCCGTTGCCCGTTTTAGCGCAAGTTCGGGATGGATCTTGTAAAACCGTGAGACATTGACAATCGCAAAAAGCAGATCGCCAAACTCCATTTCCATTTCATCTGCCTGATTCAATCGCAACGCCTCTTGAAATTCATCAAGCTCTTCCTGCAATTTTCCCATGGCGCCTTGAACCTCCGGCCAATCAAAGCCGACTTCCGCAGCCTTTTTCTGAACCTTTCGGCTTCGAACCAGCATTGGCAAAGCCTCAGGCAACTCCTTCATCTTTTGCGATTGACCCTGCTGCGACTTTTCTTGTTGCTTAATCTCTTCCCAGCGCTTGAGAACACCTTCTGTCGTTGGAATCGTTTCCTCCGCAAAGACATGCGGATGTCGGCGAATCATCTTTTCACAGATCCCAGTGGTCACATCCAAGAGAGTGAAATAACCATCTTCTTCCGCTATCAATCCATGGAATACAATCTGCAGCAATAGGTCACCCAACTCTTCTTCCAGATTCGTATCATCTTGGCAGTTGATTGCTTCGATTACCTCATAGGTTTCTTCCAGCAAATTGGCTCGTAGAGATTCATGGGTTTGCTCCCGATCCCAAGGACAACCGCCTGGACTGCGGAGCCTCTCAATAATGGCGATCAAATCTCGATACCCGTAACGGCTCGGATCCTCAACCTTCGGAAGATAAACGGACGTCAAATGCGAACAACGTGCTTGAATCAGATTCATCAAAGGAATCCGCTGAATCTTTTCTGCCTCGTCCATCGGATGATCAATCACCCATGCCTCTTGCTCATCGCCATAGCCTTCTGTCAATGAAATGGCGAGATCAGACAACAATCCTTGGTCATCGATATTGGTAATCAGGATCCCTTGTTGGAAATCAATCATGCGAGAATCAAACTGTGACGCTTCAATGATTTGACATCCGTCAGAAAAATCTTGCGCAATGGCAGTCATTGCAGCATCGATCTGGCTGATTCCTCCAAGAAATTCTATCCTTATTTTATCCCTCAAACCCGATGAAGTCAACATTTTCACAACGTTTTCACCAAAAATCGGATGTCCTGGAACAAAGTAAAAGAGATTTTCTTGTTTCTGTGCTTCTTCCAGCAGAATTTGAAGGATTTTTCTCTCGACTTCTTCCAAAGAATCTGATTTTTCGTAAAATTCATCAAAACTTGTCACGTCTACTTTCATCTCCAGAACCATCTCGGCAACCGGATGCTTCATCGTACGGAAAAACTTTTTCCCTTTTTCTTCAAATAGTGCGCGATGCGCGGCAACGGTCATATCATCAACTTGTCCGGGTCCAAGACCCACAATCGTAATCGTATTCATAAAATCCCTCCTTTTCTCAGTATACTGGATTCCAGAAAAAAGAAAAACACCCCGAAGGATGTTTTTCAAATCATCGTCTATTCTTGTGTGGATTCTTCCGATGTTTCTCCCGTAACTTCCGTTTCTAAGATGCCGGCGCCCTCGCCTAAAAGCTCATTATAGATCGGATAAGTCGTCACTTCCGCCGCCTCAATCACCGCTGAAATGTTCTTTGAGATCTCTTCACCGGCCAATTGCGTCTTGATCTGATCTTTATATTCCTCAAAGCTTGGATCCAATCGATCTTCCACCTTGATGACATGCCATCCGAATTGTGTCGAAACAGGAACTGAAATTTCTCCTGCCGCTAACGCGAAAGCCGCCAATTCAAATTCAGGTACCATTTGTCCACGAGAGAAATAACCTAAATCTCCACCGTTTTCAGCGCTTGGTCCGATAGAATTTTCTTGCGCCATCGTAGCAAAATCTTCTCCTGCAACTGCCCGCTCATAAATTGCGTCCGCTTCTTCTTGTGTCTCAACAAGAATATGGCGCGCCCAAACTTGCTCATAGCTTGCCGCATTGACATCATAGAATGCTTGTACGTCTGCCTCTGCGACCGCAACTTCACTTCGCAATTGCGTATCATACTTTTCAATCAACAATTGCTGCTTTAGCAATCCTTGATAGTACGTTTCATCGATTCCGGTATTGGCCAAAAATTCTTCATAGTTGGTCTTCAATTCCTCATCGGCCTTGATCGAATCAAGCTCTGCTTGCACGTCTTCGTCCGTTACAGAAATCCCCAAATCCAAAGCTGCCAATTCCAATGTCTTTTGCTGCACATACTGTTGAATCATGGAATCTAAATATTCACGTTCATACGTCATGCCGTTTCCAGCATCCTCTGTCCACATTTCTGGCGTAATGTACCCAATTACTTCTACGTATTTTTTATTGAAGGCAAAGAAGCTTTCAAATTCATTCAATGGCATGTCCACACCATTAATTGTTGCTACATTTGTTACCGCTGTCGGTTCTGGTGCTGATTGTCCTTCTTGCGCCGCGGAACATGCCGCCAACACACCAGGAACGACCATCAGAATAACCATAAAAATCGCTACTGCTCTTTTTTTCATTCTGTCTCCTCCTTATACTGATTCCTGACTATTATACCAAATCCGCACCCCTTTGCGGACTGCTATCTCATCAATTCTTAAAAAATTCACAGATCATCCCCACGGCTTCTTCCATCAAGAACAAAGCCTCCTCGGCTGTGCACTCTCGTTTATTCAGAAAGATTTTCGGAAATTCCGTCGACAAGTCAAAATCCACCATTCGTGCATAATGATCCATCATCATCTTGCCTAATTCCGGTGTGAAAGACAAGGCCTTCGCAAAGCTCATCACAATTCCCTTCTTGGTATGGGAAATTGTCGAAAATCCAGCCTGTTTGGCTCCCGCGCGCACCTTGGCAATTCGCATCAGATTGACGACCGCTGCAGGCGGTTCGCCGAAACGATCGATCAACTCATCCAGAATTTCGGAATAATCTTCTTTCGAATCGATTGTCGCAATATGCTTATACATCCGAATCTTTTGTTCCGCATCTTGAATATATTCATCTGGAATATAGGCGTCCACCTGCAATTCCAGCTTTGACTCGATTTCTTCCATGCCCACTTCCAAACTTCCTGTATAGAGACTCACCGCTTGCTCCAGATACTTCACATAGAGATCATATCCAACGGACGCCATATGACCGTGTTGTTCGGCGCCCAGCAGATTTCCCGCACCTCGAATTTCCAAATCCCGCATGGCAATCTTAAAGCCCGCGCCGAATTCCGTGAATTCTCGAATCGCCTTCAATCTCTTTTCCGCTACTTCGGACAAAACCTTGTCCTTTTGGAAGGTAAAATAAGCAAAAGCCAATCGGTTAGAACGGCCGATTCTTCCTCGCAATTGATACAATTGAGAAAGCCCCAGTCGATCCGCATCGAAGATAATCATGGTATTGACATTTGGAATATCCAAACCCGTTTCAATAATCGTGGTGCTGATCAGGATATCAATTTCTCCATCCAAAAAAGCAACCATCACGGCTTCCAGTTCCCTTTCCCCCATCTGCCCATGGGCGACGGCGATCCGGGCTTCCGGAATCAATTTTTGCAGTTTTCCTTGCATGCTGCGAATGCCCTTTACACGATTAAAGACAAAGTAAACCTGCCCTGCCCGTTCCAATTCGCGTCGCACTGCATCCCGCACCAGTTCCTCCTGGTATTCGACCACAAATGTCTGAATCGGCAGCCTCTCTTCCGGCGGCTCGTCAATGACCGAGAGATCCCGCACCCCGATCATGGACATATGCAAGGTCCGTGGAATCGGTGTCGCAGATAATGTCAAGACATCCACCGAGGATTTCATCATCTTCATGGCTTCTTTGTGTCGCACCCCAAATCGCTGTTCTTCATCCACGATCAAAAGCCCCAGATCCTTGAAATGCAAGTTTTTCGATAAAATCCGATGGGTACCAACGATCACATCGATATGGCCCGCTTTTACATCCCGAAAGATTTTTTGTTGTTGCTTGGCCGTTCGAAACCGGCTCAACATCTCCACCTTAACCGGAAACTCCTGAAAACGAGAGAGAAAGGAATTGTAATGCTGTTGCGCCAGGATCGTGGTTGGCACCAAAATCGCCACCTGCTTTCCATCTAGAACCGCCTTGAAGGCAGCCCGGAGGGCAACCTCCGTCTTTCCATAGCCTACGTCGCCGCAGAGCAGGCGATCCATCGGGCGCGACTTTTGCATGTCGGCCTTAATCTCTTCAATGCACTGCAATTGATCTTGGGTCTCTTCGTAAGGGAAGAGGTCTTCGAATTGCCGCTGCCATTCGCTGTCACCGCCGAAGGCATAGCCCTTGACCGCTTCTCGCTTGGCATAGTGCTCCAGCAATTCCCGCGCCATAATCTCAATCGCTTTTTTTGCCGTCTGTTTCGTCCGCTTCCAATCGTCCGATCCCATCTTGTTCAGGCGAGGAGATCCAGCGTCTCCGCCAATGAATTTTTGGAGAATCTGCATCTGATCGACCGGAACATAGAGTCGATCCGTTCCCCGATACTGCACGATCAAATAATCCCGCTTGATCCCCAGAATCACCTTTTGTTCGATCCCCTGATACTGACCGATTCCAAATTCTTCATGAACCACATAGTCGCCCACCTTCAAATCTATAAAGGTTTCGATTCGGCGGCTCTTCTCTTTTTCCCGTTTTCTCCGCTTCCGCTTGGTTCCCCCGTACACTTCCGCTTCGCCGAAGAGGAAGATCCGCTCGTCGATATATTCAAAACCCTGATTCAAGGATTCTTGGGTAATGGTGGCAAATCCTGGTTCTACGCGTTTTTCAGATAAAACCGGAATCCGCGCTTCTTCCAAGTATCCTTTCAAGGCTTTCGCTCGTTCTTTCGTTCCTGTAAAAAACACCACGGTACCGTCACGTGCCAAAAGCCGCTTCGTCTCCTGTGCGAGAATCTCAAATTTTCGATGAAAAACCGGATTTGACTTAGTTCTGACTTGAACCAACGCTTTCGGCGCAAAGAATCGACTGTTTCTCAACAATCGCGTAGAGGTAATCAGCTGATGCTTTTCCATGGGCAATTGCTCAAAAGAAATCAGTGACTCTCCGTGGCGAGACAAAGTCTCACCAGCAAGGTGCAACTCCTCTAAACGATGATGAAATTGATGTTGCTGATCCCGTGCCGCATCCAGTATGCGATCAGGCTCGTCCATCACAATCACCGCATCCGCCCGCAACCAATCCAAAAGACTTTCCGCTTCCTTCAAATAAGGGTAGCAGAGCGCCGCACTGGGCAGAGGCAAGTTGCTTTCGATCTGATGAACGACCTTTTCGAATTTTTCCACCCGCTTGGTTCGTTCTGACCCGGGTTTTTCTTTTTTCGTTGTAGCCGCCAGGTCCATTTGAATGCCCTGTGCCACCCGTTGTCTTTGTTCCTGTGTCAGGATGAATTCGACGGCTGCCGGAATCATGGTTTCTTGACGGTTCTCAAATGAACGCTGAGACTCCAGATCAAAGCTTCGAATCGAATCGATTTCAATGTCAAAGAATTCCAAACGCACAGGATCTTCTGCATCCGAAGGATAGCAGTCGATGATCCCGCCGCGGGCGCTAAATTGACCCGGGCCTTCAATCATTGTCTCTCGACGATATCCGAGCTCCACGAGTGTTTCTATCACCGCTTGTGGTTCGATGGTCTGTCCAACAGAGAGGCGCAACTCCCCATATTGTCCCTTCGGCAGCATGGGATTCATCATCGCTTCCGTGCTTGTCAGATAGATTCCCTTGCTTCCTCGCTGCAAATGATGCAGGGTTCGAAGCCGCTGATTCATATTCTCGTGGCTGAATGCCTCAATATCGTAAAAATATGTCGGTCGTGCAGGAAAATAATGTGCATTCCCCGCCGCAAAGCTCTGAATCATCACCCTTGCCGCCCGCGCCTGATGGTCTTGCGGAAAAATTAAAAGTACTTGGTGATCTTCGCCGTATCGTGTAAAAAGCTGATACAGCGCCTCTTCAGACAAGCCATGCAAAGAGATCGGAAAACTGCCATTATCAATGGCATGGGTGATGTCACCATATGCTTTTGTCTTTTCTGTGATTCTTCCCCATAATCTCTGCATCGGTTTCTCCTTACTGAAAATTCAAGTGATTGGTTTGATTCATGGATTGCTCCACATCCTTTTCGACAATGATCTCAACAGCATCTACGGCCGCCTTCAACACATCGTCCAAGGTCTTTTCTTCCTGTGTTGTAAATCCACTCAGCACATAGTTCGCCAAATCCATATAGCTTGGCTGTTTCCCGATTCCAATGCGAACCCGAGGAAAAACATCCGTCTGCAATTGAAAGATGACGGATTTCATGCCGTTATGACTGCCTGCGCTGCCCCGTTTTCTAACCTTAAGCACGCCCACCTCAAAATCGATATCGTCATAGATCACAATCAAATTCTCAGGCGGCACCTGATAATAACGTTGAAGCTCCATGACCGCGCGACCGCTTTCGTTCATATAGGTCTGCGGTTTGACCAAGATCACCTTTTCTCCACCTCGAAAGGTCTCCCCCACAAGGGCTTGAAACTGCACCTTTTTCACGGAGACACCCCAGTCTTTCGCCAATCGGTCGATTACGCGAAAGCCCACATTATGACGCGTCTTTTCATATTTTTTTCCCGGATTTCCCAATCCTATAATAACAAACATACTACACCTCTTAAAAAACCCCCGAAATCATCGGGGGCCTTCTTTCTAGTCAAATAATACGCTGATGGAACGGTTGCCATGAATTCGGCGAATGGATTCCGCCAACAATTCCGCAACTGACATCACCTTGATCTTTTCGATTTGCTTTTCCGCCGGAAGAGGAATCGTATCCGTAATCAAGACCTCTAGAATCTGAGAATTCTTGATTCGTTCGATCGCCGGTCCCGATAGAATGCCATGGGTACAGCTTGCATACACATCCAAGCCACCGAATTGTTTGGCTACTTCCGCTGCTTTCACCAAAGAACCCGCTGTATCGATCATATCATCAATGATAATTACGTGTTTGTCCTTGATGTCGCCAATCACGTTCATCACTTCCGCCACGTTCGCCTTTGGACGACGCTTTTCAATAATCGCAATCGGAAGATCCAGAATGGCGCCTAAATTTCTCGCCCGCTTTACTCCACCGATATCAGGAGAAAGCACGACTGTATTATCTTTGTTCAAGCCTTCCTTCGCCTTGTAGTATTCCCCCAGTAGGTTGATCGCTTTCAGGTGATCCACTGGAATGTCGAAGAAACCTTGCAATTGTGATGCATGCAGATCCATCGCCACAACACGATCGGCCCCCGCTGCTTGAAGGAGATTTGCAACCAATTTCGCAGAGATCGGATCTCTAGCCTTTGCTTTTCGGTCTTGTCTCGCATACCCATAGTATGGAATGACTGCATTGATTCGTCCTGCTGAAGCCCGTTTGAAGGCATCAATCAAGATTAAAACTTCCATCAAATTCTCATTAACCGGCGGACATGTCGATTGAATTAAGTAAACGTCATTTCCGCGAACCGTCTCTGGGATGCTGACAGAAATTTCTCCGTCACTGAATCGATCCACACTACAACGTCCCAATGAAATGCCCAACTCATTACAGATTGACTGTGCGAGTTCGGGGTTTGCATTACCTGTAAAAACCTTGATACGACTTTGCTCCGAATGCATGGTACTCCTCCTAAAATTAACCTATTTATTAAAGAAACGTTCCGCCCATCCAGCCTTGTTGACCTGCTTCGCTCTCGCGATGGATAAATCTCCTTCTTCCACATCCCGCGTAATGGTTGATCCCGCCGCAACAAAACCATTTTTCTTAATGTGCACCGGCGCAATCAAATTCGCATTGGATCCAATAAAAGCATCATCCTCCACAATGGATTGAGATTTCTTTTTCCCGTCGTAGTTTACAAATACGACGCCACAACCTATATTCACCCGTTCTCCGACAATCGCATCTCCCACATAAGAAAGATGACTGGCTTTTGAGCCGTTGCCGATTACAGCATTTTTCACTTCTACAAAATCACCGATTCTACATCCCTCGCCAATTCGGCTCTTTGGACGCAAGTACGCGTAGGGACCGATGGTCGTTTTTCGCCCTACTTCACTCTCCAAAATTTTAGACGAATCGATGGTCACCTCATCGCCGATTGTACTGTCGACAATCTTGGACATAGCGCCAATTTCCACATTGCTTCCAATCGAGGTCTTTCCCTTCAACTGCACATTGGCTTCAATCACTGTATCCTGGCCAATCGTCACATCCACATCAATGTAGGTATTTAAAGGATCGATCAAGGTCACCCCTTCTTCCATCCAATACGTGTTGATCCATTGTTGTCGAATCCGCGCCGCTTCCGCCAATTGTACCCGAGAATTAATGCCTCGAATATGGTCGGCATCCTTCATGCAATAGGATTCAACCTGTTCGCCAAGATTTCTGAGAACGCCTAAACTGTCTGTCAAATAATATTCACCCTGCGCATTTTCGGTCGTCAAACCTGCCAAAGCAATCTTTAAGGCTTTTCCCTGAAAACAAAAAATGCCTGAATTGATTTCTTGAATCAAGCGTTCCTCTGCCGTGGCATCTCTTTCCTCCACGATCCCAACAACGCCTTTTGTATCATGTAAGATTCGACCGTATCCCGTCGGATCCTTCATCTTTGCGCTCAATACCGTCGCCACCGCTTTGCTGTCTCGGTGTTTTTTCAAAAGAGAAGTCAAATCAGATCCTTCAATCAAAGGAGTATCTCCCGTTAAAATCAACACCTCATCTTCATCATTGATAAACGACATTCCCTGCATCACCGCATAACCGGTACCATAAGGCATGCCCTCTCCGATAGGTTGCTCGCAAAATTGCCACCCTTTCTGCGCATATGCAGAACAGATCTCATCCTTTCCATGACCTACAATCACAATGGTTTCGTCGGAACCGGCATCGTCAGCCGCCCGTGCAACCCATTCCACCATGGATTCCCCACAGATTTGATGCATCACTTTTGGATGTTGCGATTTCATTCGAGTCCCTTGCCCCGCGGCAAGAATCATTGCTTTAATCATAATCAGTCACCTCACAACCTCTACAATTATACCAGAATTTTCGATCCTTTCAACTATTATATTCTAACACAAAAAAAGGACCGTGAACGGTCCTTTTCCATCATTCTATTGCTTCCGCTTCCTGCATTGACTTTTCGTATTCAGAAAAGACAATATCTTGAATTCGCGCACGAGTATCCGAATTGATCGGATGCGCGATATCGCGAAACTCACCATCAGGCATTCTCCTGGACGGCATCGCAATAAAAAGTCCGGTTTGCCCCTCGATGATCTTAATGTCATGTACCACGAAGGCATCGTCAAAGGTTACCGATACTATTGCCTTCATTTTCCCATCAGTGTTGATCTTACGTACTCTTACGTCTGTTACTTCCATTTTCCAGCTCCTTCCGCCAAGATAGAATGCAATTTAGTAGAATATTCCATTATATATATACTCCTTTTTAGAAGAAAAACCCTTTTTTTTGTAAAGAATTTTCAAAATATTTTTTCAACTTACTGGAAGAATACAATAGAAACAAAAAAACCATGGTGTGAGCACCTCATATTCGCATCCATTCATTAAAATTCATGCGGATCATATGACGTGTTCACACCATGGAATACATCGATTTGAAAATCAAATCCTAGAGTGAAAAATTGCTTCATTTTTTTCTTGTGAGTGAGGAAAATGATTAGTCGAGGTTGGGAAGAATCACAACCTCCCCGGTTTGTTCGTCCACGGAAATCAATTTAAACATGGCATAATAATCCTGAACCAACTTGCGATCCGGTTCTTCCGTCGCAACCAAAACGCCAACACCCTCAACGACCGCCTCAAATTCACGCACCATTTCAATCATGCCGCGCAAGGTTCCACCGCCGCGCATAAAATCATCGATCAACAGGACATGGGCGCCTGCAGGGATTGCTCGTTTCGACAAGGACATGGTCTGAATCTGCCCGGTCGAACCACTTCGATAATTGATGTTGACCGTCGTCCCTTCTGTTACCTTGATATTTTTCCGAATGGTTACCATGGGCACATTTAAAATACGTGCCGTTGCCAATGCAACTGGAATCCCCTTGGTTTCCACCGTGACCACATAATCAATCTTCGGATCGCTATATCGATCTGCAAAGATCTTTCCAAAAGTGAATACAGTGTCCGGATGATTCAACAGATCTGTCATATAAATGAATCCGCCTGCAATCAAACGTTCCTTCTCCATAATCCGCTTACCGATTCTTGTAATGAACTCAACGGTTTCTTCCCGATTTAAGTGCGGTTGAAACAGCACTCCACCCGCCGCACCGGATTGCGTCACAATTTCCCCGGAATCCAAACGCTTGACCAATTGACGCAAAATCGCGACATCTTCACTAATCGTCGTCTTCGAAGCGGCAAATCGTTCCTCAAATGCTTGATATGTAAATAACTGATTCGGATGCTCAACCAGTATTGAAAAAATAGCGGCTACACGCTCGCTACGCTTAAACTTTTCCATAAAAGCCCCTTTCAAACACGAACAATTTGTTTCATTATACACCATCTTATTCGCTTATACTTGTTTTTACAAGATGTTTTCCCGAAAATCATTTGGATTTTTTTATGATATAATAGGAATAATCGAAAATAAGGAGGCTCCCCCTTGAACATCAATTGGAAAAACCAAAACCAAACGATCCACTTTATTGGGATCGGCGGGATCAGCATGAGCGCTTTGGCCGAGATACTCCTTCGGCGCGGGTACCGCATCACAGGGTCCGATCGCAACGCCTCTCCCCTGACGCTTCACCTGGAATCTTTGGGTGCCACCATCCACCAAGGCCATCAAAAAGAATGGGTCCATGGCGCAGATCAAGTTGTATTTACCTCTGCCATCCATCCGGATAATCCAGAGCGGCAAGAGGCGGCTCGGCTAGGCATTCCCGAACATAAGCGCGCGAGCCTTTTGGGGGCATTGATGGAGGATCATGAAATCTCCATCGCCATCTCCGGCACCCATGGAAAAACAACTACGACAGGTATTCTTGCCGCCATTCTTTTGGAGGCAGAAACGGAATCCACCATTCTTGTCGGTGGCAATGCCGATGTGATGGGTGGCAACCTCTCCATCACAGGCGACCGCATCTTCGTAACAGAGGCCTGCGAGTACAAGGAAAACTTTCTGGAACTCCAGCCCACCCATACGGCAATCCTCAATATCGAGGCCGATCATCTCGACTACTTTCGAGACTTAGCTCATATTGAATCCGCTTTTTTACGTTTCGCAAAACTGCTGCCGACAACCGGCACCCTAATCATCCGCCATGATTTAAAGGAAACCTTCCACTTTTTAAAGGCTGAGGTTCTCAGCTTTTCTCTGGATGAATCGGGGGATTATTATCCGGCAAATCTCATGTCAACCTCGATGGGTTGGACCTTTGACCTGATCAAACAGGGAAGCAAACTGGGCGAAATCGACCTGCCCCTTCCCGGGAACTATAATATTGAAAACGCCTTGGCAGCCATCGCCATTGCGGACTCTATCGGAATAGCATTTCACCACATTCAAAAAGCCTTGGCCGCCTTCACCGGTGTTCATCGTCGCATGGAAAAAAAAGGCGAACAGAATGAGATTATGGTCTATGACGACTACGCTCATCATCCCACAGCCATTCAAGCCGCCCTCTCGGCCATCAAGCCAAGGGTTCAAGGGCGATTGTTTTGCGTCTTTCAATCCCATACCTTTACCCGCACCCACAAACTGTTTCGGGAATTTTCCGAGAGCTTTCACGACGCAGATCTCGTCTTAATGGATGACATTTATCCAGCCCGTGAAAAAGATACGGGACTGGTTCACGCACGTGATCTAACGAAAGCCATTGTAAAAAACGGAACTGATTGCCGCTACCTCGGCAGCCGCGATCGAATCCTCGCCTACCTAAAAGAAAACACCCAGCCCGGCGACTGGATTGTCACCGTTGGCGCCGGAGACGTTGATCAAATTGGCGAAAGTTATCTATCCGAACAATAAAAAACACCATCCCCGCTCGTTGCAGCTTGGGATGGTGTTTTTCTTCTTATTATTCTTATTATTCTTGTTCTTGAATTGCGGCCAACTCCGACGCATAAATTTCTTCCAGCAAATCTTCCGTTTTCACTGTTACTTTGTAATCCTGCACCCAATAGTTCAAAGTTTGACTACCAAAGTTCATATTCTTCGTATCTCCAGGAAGTGTATGCATAAAAATTGAATCAGATGAGAAGCCCGTTGCAAATCCAGTTCCGATTTTCAGGCCGTTAACAACGCCCATATCCGTCTTCACATAATCGAAGGCTGTTTCAATGACAAATGGCAATCGATAGCTCAAAGCTTTGTCCGTAATCGCCTTGATCACCTTCTTTTGATTTTCAATTCGTCCGACGTCGCCGATAAAAATACTCCCGTCGTTACTCTTTCTAAATCGAAGAAAATCCAACGCATCGAGTCCATTTAACTCTTGCTCCCCTTCGGAGAGATTAATATGAAGCTCCGGTTCTGCCCATTCATCATCATATTCCATGTCATAGGGCACATCAATTTCGACGCCGCCGACCAGGTTCACGATCGCCGCTACCCCGTTATAATTGATTTTTACGTAGAAATCAACGGGTACCTTGTACAAAATAGTGCTTACCGCCGTTTTAATCCCGTCGGTCCCCTCTCGTCCATGTACCGCATTGATCTTGCGAAGATCTGCTTCTTCATATCCTTTTTCGTAGTAATAGGTGTCTCTAGGAATATTAATCAAGTCGATTCGCTTCAAATCTGGATCGATACTCGCAAAGATAATCGTATCCGTTCGGGGTCCTTGATAGAGATCGCTCAATTGCTCCGGTTCCGATTCCGGCTCCTCAATCGGCGTCTCGTCACTCCCCTCATCTGGCGGGGTCAAAACCACTTCGGGGTCTGTTGTCACTTCCCCTGGTTCTGGAAAATTCATTTCCGGCGAGGAGGTCATGCCATGTACCAGCATTAATCCACCACCGATCACAAGGGTGAAGACCAATAAGGCAACCCCAAAAATACGCAAAAAATGTTTCATCGTTTTCTCTCCCGTCTACTGCCTGTTCTAATCAAACTTAATTATAAACATTATTCCGCTGATTCACAAGGTTTCCTGAGAGGATTCACATTTCGTTAACATCAGACGGAGGTATCCGTCAGCAATCAAGTGGGGAACCCGCAAACAAACAAACGGAGCTATCCGTCAGCAATTAGGCGGGGAAGCCACCAAAATAAAACGGGGACCCAAAGGTCCCCGTTTTATTTCTTATTTTCCTTTTTTCGCGCGTCCCAAGCTCCATGCTAAACCGCCATAGAGCACCACTACACCAAAAATTAACATTACTATTGAACCTGTTGTCATCTCTTCCCTCCTATTCGTCTACTCTGGCTCTGGTTTTTCTCATGCCAAAGATGAAACTGAAAATAACAAGGGCAGCCAACATCAAATATCCGCCAACACCGATGACCCATAATGGATATCCTTCATAAAGGGTGCCTGCCATCAAATTTTTGATCTCATTGTAAATATTGCCGGCCAAAATAACCGATAGGAACAATGGGGTAATCAGACCCAACAGATAGTTGAACCATTTTCCCAAATGAACCTCGGAAACCTCATTGACATATTCCCGCAGGGTATCGACCTTGATTGCCGTAACAACCATTAGCGCTTCCAACAAAGCAACCGAGATGATCCCGAAAGCATTGACATAACGATCGACAACGTCCAACCAATACAAACCAGATTTTGTTGCAAAGATCAAACTAAACACAAAACCGACCAAAACAACGCCAATCGTGGTTTTCTTGCGGTTCCATGCGAACTTGTCTGCGAACGCCGTAGAAACCGATTCCACCAAGGAGAAAGCCGAGTCAATCCCTAGCGTCAGCAACATGATAAAGAAAATCAAAGAGAAGACAACCCGCCCAAACGGTAGAGTTGTCAGCGCTTCCGGAAAGACGACAAAAGCCATGCCCAGTCCTCCGGTACCGGCGACATCAGCAACCGATGCGCCTTGCACCTGCGCCATATACCCCAGGGTTCCAAAAACGGCAAAGCCGCCCAAGAAAGAGGTGCCGCAATTGGCAAGGGCTGTCATAATTGCATTGTTCGTAATATCCGAATCCTTCGGCAGAAAGCTCGAGTACGCGATCATAACCCCGAAGGCCACAGACAAGCTAAAGAAGATCTGCCCGTAGGCATCCGCCCATACCTTCCAATTCAACAACTTGCTAAAATCAGGATCTAAATAATAATTGATGCCGTCAATCGCACCGGGTAGAGTCACCCCGCGGATTGCCAAAACGATCAGCATGATGATTGGCAACGTAACTGTTACCTTAACAACAACGCCAACAGACTTGACGCCTTCACGAATCGCCCACCAGATAAAGAACCAGGTTAAAAGCAATCCGATCAAGATTGGAATTTTCATCCCAAAATCTGCAGCAGGACCACTGGAAACCTCTAGGATTTCTCCAAAGAAGAAGCCCGCGGAATCGCCTTGCCATGCCAAGCTAAATGAATGCCATACGTAATTGAATACCCATGCCATAATGACCGGGTAGTAACAGACGATCATAAAACTGACGAGAACAGATAACCAACCCAATGGCTCCCATTTCTCTCCAATATTTTGCATCGCCGTTGGTGCGCCGGATTGATATCGGTGCCCCATGTAAAACTCAAAAATCAAAAGCGGAATTCCTGCGGTGAACAAAGCAATAAAGTACGGCACTAAAAAGGCGCCCCCGCCATTTTGCGCCGCCATATATGGAAATCTCCATACATTGCCGAGACCTGCGGCAGAACCAATGGCAGCCAATACAAACGCAGTACGGCTACCCCAATTTTCGCGACTCATTAAATCACTCCTTTCGATTTTTGAAGAAATTGTTACAAATCTGCAAAAAATAATTTCTCCTACAACGAATCTTATTTACAATTTCTTCATAATTCCATTTTCCCAGAGTTCTCCATTAATGTCAAACAACTTTCTGAAAACGTTTGCAGTTTTTTCCAAAAAAAAAGAGCCATATCGGCTCTTTCCTTATCGATTCTTTAGTTCTGCTGCCAATTCCTCATACCCCGGTTTTCCCAATAAGGCGAACATATTCCGCTTATAGGCTTCCACACCAGGTTGATCGAAAGGATTGACACCCAACATATATCCGCTGATGCCACAAGCTTTCTCGAAGAAATAAATCAAATACCCGAATGTTTCCGGATCCATCTTTTCCATTTCAATCACGATATTCGGAACGCCCCCGTCCACATGGGCTAAAAGGGTTCCTTCAAATGCGCTCTGATTCACCTCTGCAAAGGTTTTACCCGCCAAATAGTTCAATTGATCCAGATTTTGTTCATCCTCTTCGATCACCAAATCCTCTTCAATAGAACCTAGATGCAAAACAGTTTCAAAGAGATTGCGCGGTCCATCTTGTATAAATTGGCCCATGGAATGAAGATCTGTGGAGAAATCGACAGCCGCTGGGAAAATTCCCAAACCGTCTTTGCCTTCACTCTCCCCAAACAATTGTTTCCACCATTCCGCAATTGTGTGCAAGGCTGGTTCATAGTTGGCCAAGATTTCAATGGTCTTTCCATCCGCCAAAAGGCAATTGCGTAATATTGCGTATTGCAATGCGGGATTATTTTCCATTTCTTCCAAAGCACACTCTTTTTGCGCTTTTTTCGCTCCTGCCATCATCTCAAAGACAGATACACCTGTTGCGGCAATCGGTAAAAGACCTACCGGTGTAAAGAGGGAATATCGACCGCCTACATCATCAGGAATCACGAAACTCGTATATCCTTCTTGATCTGCCAGGGTTCTGAGGGCACCCTTCTTTTCATCTGTTGTCGCATAAATTCGTTCTCGCGCTCCATCTTTGCCATAACGTTCTTCCAGAATCTTCTTCAATGCACGAAACGCAATTGCTGGTTCCGTTGTCGTACCCGACTTGCTGATCACATTGACGGAGAAATCCTTCTCTCCGATCCAGTCAATCAATTGCTTGGTATACCGTCCTGAAATCTGATGCCCGGCAAACAATACCACAGGACCTCGTCGCTCCTCATTGGACTGCAAGTTATATAAAGAATGATTCAAGGCTTCGATGGCTGCTCGGGCACCCAAATAAGATCCTCCGATTCCGATTACCACCAACACCTCAGACTGGCCTTGAATGCGTTTGGCTGCCGCTTCGACTGCAGTTAAAATCTCTGGATCCATGGTTTCCGGCAGTTCTACCCATCCCAAGTACTCTGAACCTTTTCCCGTTCCTTCATGTAAAGCACGATTGGCGTCAATTGCTTTTTCTTTCCATGCATTCATCGCATCGATCGAGATGCCTGCTCTTGTTTGATTGATTCGAATCATTTTATCCTCCCTTATCGAAATCGTATTTTCATCATGGCAAAATCGTCTTTTTGCTCCTCTTGCTCGAAAAGGCGTAAAGCCAGATCAATATTGCTAATTAAATTGGTATCTCTTTGGGTCTCTCTTACCACATGCAGCAATCTCTCCATGCCAAATTGCTCTCCGTCTTCGCCCTTTGCTTCCAAAAGACCATCGGTGAATAAAAGCAAGCGATCATCCGCATACACCTGAGTCTCCTCTTCTTGAAAAGTCACCTGCGCAAAAAGGCTGGATATCGGATACCCTGATCCTTCCAAGATATCGATTCTGCCATCCTGACGCCGTAAAATCGGCATGCAGATATGTCCCCCATTGGCATAGCGCAAGATATTCGTTTTATGGTCATATACACAGTAAACGATAGTAAAATACTTGTCCGCTTCCAGATCCAAGTCTGAAAATGACTTGTGAAGCCTTTTCAGAATTTCTGCTGGTGATATTGATTCATCCTTTAAAGCGCGCATCGTTTGACGGATGAACATCGTCAAGAGTGATGCCGAGACGCCATGCCCGACCACATCGCTGATATACATCCCCGTATAGCGATCATTCTGCAATTCAAAGATATCAAACATGTCTCCACTGAGGATTTCAGAAGGACGATAGATATAATCCACCAAGACATGGGCAAAATTCTGGTTGCTCGGTAAAATCTTTTCTTGCAAAGAACGTGAAAAATCAAGGTCTCGATCCAATTTGATCTTGTTGCGAACCAACCGTTCTTCCAATTCCTTCTTTTGTGTAATATCGATAAAGGTTTCCAAAATCCCATACATTTGTCCCGATTGATCTTTAATGGGTACGTTTCGCACCTGAAAGAACCTTGAGCCGATCTTTCGTTCCTTTTCAACAGACAGCGCCGTGTTCTCCGCAATCACGCGGATACAATGATTACACCCAAAACAACCTTCTGCATCAATATGAGTCAATAGATCACGATTCCCTTTTTCCAAGTCTTCTTTCATGCGGGCATTTAAGTATACCTTTCGCGATTGAAGCTCTATAAATCGTGCCCAATAGGGTAGTGCATCCAAAATTTCATGGATCCATCCTTCCGAAACAGAGTCCCACTCCTTCGTCGCTGCTTTTAATACCGCCTCTTGAATCATATAGGTCCTCCTTTCTCTCATTTCATCCCAATTATACCAGAAAAACCGCGGCATACAAGTAAAGCCTTCCAAGATTTCCTTAGAAGGCTTTTGCTATTTATTCCGTAAAATTTACTGGTACACCACAGGTTGAACAATCCTTTGAACAGCCTGTACACTTCCCCTCTTTAATCGCTTTTGCCTGTCGAGAAATAATTCGTGTTACCCACCAACCAATTGCGGCGGCCAATCCAATTGTTATAATTGTTCCCATTCCACCTCTTCCTTTCTGCGTTTGTCCCGCGTTCGAAAAGCAATCATTCCCATGGTGCCAAAGGCTAAAACAGCTGCTGACACGAGTACCGAAAATTTCATCGCCAATCCATATCCGATCACCGCGTAGACCCAGGCTACTGCAAAGGTATATCCCGCTGAAAAGAACATCCATTTCCACGAATTCGTTTCCCGTTTAATGACCGTCAACGTCGCCAAACATGGCGTATACAAAAGACTAAAGATCAAGAATGAAAACGCCGCTGCCAAAGGAAAAGCTTGTTGAATCCCAGTGAGCATTCCGGACATATTTCCATTCAAGGCCGCTTCACCAGCGGCTTCTCCCATCCCAAAGATAATCGCGATATTGGAAACGATTGCTTCCTTTGCCATGATTCCAGTCACAAGAGAAAGGGAAGATTCCCAGTTTCCAAATCCCATAGGTGCGAAGATCGGTGCGATCATATGCCCCAATTGTGCGCCAAAGCTGTTGACCATCTCGGTCATGCCTTGCATATTAAAATTCAAAAGTCCCCAAAGCACCACGGAAGCAGCCAGTAGAACCGTTCCCGCCCGTACAATATAATCTTCAACCTTTTCCCAAACACTTCGACCAACGGTCTTCATGGTGGGAATGTGATAGGTCGGCATTTCCATAATAAAGGGATCACCTGATCCTTTAAACAAGGTGTCTTTAAAAATCGTGCCCATTAACACGGCAACCAATACCCCTAAGAAATACAAGAAGAAAGTCACCAAGGCTTCTTTGCCAGGGAAAAACACCGATGCAAACAAAAGATAGATCGGCATGCGTGCCCCGCAAGACATAAACGGAATCATCATCATGGCCGCTTTTCTGTCTCGATCACTCTCCAAACTCCGAGTTGCCATCACGGCCGGCACCGAACAGCCAAAACCCATCAAAAGAGGAATAAAGGCTTTACCGCTAAGTCCGATTTTCCGCATAAAGCGATCCATCAAAAAGGCGACACGCGCCATATATCCACTGTCTTCCAAAACAGATAATGCCAAAAACAAAAAGGCAATATTCGGCAAGAAGACCAAAACGCCGCCAACTCCCGAGATCACACCGTCTGTGAGCAATGAAATCATCCATTCCGCTACGCCCAGTTGGGTTAGAATAGCGTCCACACTTACGGACACCCAACCAAACAGCGATTCCACTGGACCGGCCAACCAGCCCCCAAAGGTAAAGGTCATGGTAAATACCATATACATAAAGAAACCAAAGATCGGCAGTCCAAACCATGGATGCATCAAAATCTTATCCGCTTTCTCCGTCATGGATTCAAACCGCTCCGGCCGCTTCATCACGCGATCAATCAAGTCGTGAATGTATCGATAACGAAGATGAGTCATCTCGGTTCGTTCATGATCATACAGATGCAGCTTCTCCACACCCAATGATGCACAGACATCCAAATCTTCTTCAATCACACGTATGGCTTGCCATCGAGATCGGGACTCCTTCTCATCCAATTGATACTCCTTCATCAACTTCGCAATCGTTGCTTCAATATCCTCAGAAAACGTCACTGGATTGCCCATCCCCAAAGATGGTTTTTTTGAAACCTCTGCTATCGCTGAACGCAGCTCTTCCAGCCCTTCACTCCGGCTTGCGGAAATCGGAACGATGGGAACCCCCAGTTTTGTAGCTAATTTTTTGATATCCAATTCAATCTTCCATCGATCCACAATATCCATCATATTCATGGCAATCACGGTCGGTTGCTGGAGTTCCAATAGCTGCAGGGTCAAATACAGGTTTCTTTCCAAATTCGACGCGTCGATAATATTGACCACAACCTCAGGTCTTTGCTCGACGATATACGCCCCTGCAATCTTTTCTTCCATTGAATAAGGAGAAAGACTATAGGTGCCGGGCAAATCCGTCACCACCCAGTTTTCGTCTTGATATGTAAATTTTCCCTGTTTCTTCTCTACCGTAACCCCCGGCCAGTTCCCCACGCTTTGTCGCGCCCCGGTCAATTCATTAAATAGCGTGGTTTTTCCTGCATTGGGATTCCCCGCCAATACCAATTCCTTCATATCTGTACCGCCCCTCTAACTGAGAATGATTATCATCGTTTTGCAAAGAAATACGGCTTAGGTCCTAAGCCGCTTGCTTTACTTTAATTTTTTGTGCCATGCCGCGACCCAACAACAATTTGGATCCCTTAATCTCAACTACAATGGCGCCAAATCCATCGGATCGAATAACGCGAACCGGTGTTCCCTTGATAAATCCCATATCTTCTAATCTACGTTTTACCCCTGGCGACCATGTAATTTCATCAACCACCATTTGTTCTCCCGGTTTGCTATATAAAAGCGTCATACGCATTTCCTCCAATTGATAACTGTTATCATTTAGTCCATCATACGAAGTTTCTGGTTGAATGTCAACTCTTTCACATAGATTGTACTCGTTACATTTTACTACTCTTCCCCTTCTAAATTCATCGAAAGGTTTTCCCATTCTTCTTCCCGTTTTTCTTTTTCTTTAAACAAACGTTGCAATTCCTCCACATCGTGGTTTTCCTGATTTAATTCCTGCTCCAACGCCTCGATTTCCACCTCTAATACCGCAATGCGCGCTTCCCACGACTTCCGCTTTTTCTCTGTTAATTCCGGCTTTTTTCGGGCTGGCTTCCCCTTTTTTCTTTCCGTTTTTTTCTCCACCATTTCTTCTGGCGGGAAGAAAGCAGTTTCCACGGAATCCACCGTTTGCAGGCTTCCATCCTCTAAAAAGAGTAGGCGATCCGCGATCTTCTCAATAAAATAGCGATCATGGGACGCGAATAAAACAGTCCCTGTGAATTTTTGCAGCTCACTTTCCAAGATTTCACGGGCATCCAAATCCAAATGGTTGGTTGGCTCATCGAGTATTAATGTATTCGGCGCATTCTTCATCATGGCACCAAGGGCCAATCTTCGACGCTCACCACCCGACAATCCCATCATAGGCGCGAAAACATGGTCACCGCGAAAACCCAATTGTGCGAGTTCTCGTCTTGCATCAAGACTTGAAATTTCCCGCGTCTTTTCCCAGTAATCCAAGATGCTTCTTTCCGAATCCACATAAATTTCCTGAGGCAGAAACGCAATCTTCGTGGAGGGTCCAATGCGGATCTCTCCTGCATCCGGTTCCAACTCTCCCAAGACCACTTTAAAAAGGGTTGATTTTCCGGCACCATTTCGTCCCAGCAAAGCGATGTTTTCTTGATAGCGAAGCAACAGCTCAACATCCTTTAGCACATGGTTCTCTCCAAAGGATTTGCAAACTGCCTTCAATTGCAATACCTCTTTGCCCGAGCGATTCGATCCCGAAGCACGCAAAGCAAATCGAGTCTCTGGAATCCATGGTTTGCCCGGGGTTCGCGCCTCCAGTTTCACCAACCGTTTTTCCAATTCTTTGGCGCGCTTATACATCACCTCACTGTCTCGCATCTTTCCCCAGATACGAAATCGCTCAATCTGCGCTTCCATCCGCTGAACCTTCTTTTGATGCAATTCAAAATGCTTCAGGGATTCCAAAAATCGCCGTTCCCGCTCCGTCTGATAATAACTGTAATTCCCGTGATATTCCTCCATATGATCCGGATGCAATTCAAATACTTTCTCCACAATGCGATCCAAAAAATATCGATCATGCGATACGATCAAGAGTGCCATATCTGTCTGCAACAGGTACTCTTCCAGCCAAACAATCGTCGGCAAATCCAGATGATTAGTCGGCTCATCCAAGAGCATCAGGTCTGGTTCTTCCATCAAAGCCCGCGCCAGCCGCACCCGAAATCGCTCTCCCCCGCTCAAACTGTCCATGGTTCGATTTAACCACTCTTCGGGGATCTTCAATCCCTGCTTCATGCGGTTGGTTTTCTCTTCTACCTGATACCCGCCAATCTCTTGATAGTTCTCAAGCTCCGCCAGATAAAGAGGCATCACGCGATCCAACTCGTTCGGTTTTTCGGCCATCTCAATCTCATAGGCGTTCAATCGTTCTTTAGAATCCTCCACATTTTCAAATGCGCCATGAAGGATGCTTCCGATTGTTTCCTTTGTCGGCGCCAAATCCTGTTCCAAAATATTGACTCGTGTATTCCGGCGAAAGGTCAATCGACCTTCCCCCTCCATCTTGCCGGCTAAGACCTTTAACAAGGTGGTCTTCCCACAACCGTTCACACCAACCAATCCAATTCTTTCCTTTGGTGCTATATGAAAGGAAACACCCGCAAAGACTGTTTTCGCCCCATAGTGCGCGGCTCCTTCTCGATAATCAAGCATATTCGACTCCTCCGATGGATATCCATCTCATTCTTCTTCCTTACCAGTATATCTGGAACTGACTTTTAGGTAAACGGATATCCAATAAAAAAATAAGCCAGTGACCGATTTCTTCGGTCGCTGGCTTATCGCAAGCACATTGGTACATTTCCTTTTGAACGATGCGATGCTACGCATTGACAGCAAATACCGTGATTCTCACAACTGGTATGCGGGCATGTACATGGATTTTCATTGAGACAATGCAATTCTTTCATCATTTCCTCCTCTGATTCTTTTTTTGATCTTATCAAATAAAAGAACCCTTGAAAAGAAAAACTACAAAATCTCCAGTACGCTTGTAATCTCAACGCCTTTCTTTTGCAAGATAATTTCCCGGCATCCCGCACTCATTGGCTGATCAGTCCTAAGCACCGCAATCTTCCTAGAAAGTTCCACGCCATCTCGCACCGTGTGCATCGTACCGGAATTCGTGCCTGCTTCCACCACCACAACCCACTCGCTGAGAGCGGCAATCATTCGATTTCGCTGAACAAAATGATAGGCCTCCATTTTTGTTTCCGAAAAATTCTCGCTGATCAAAACACCACCGTTTGCAACAATTTTCCTTGCCAAGCGCCTATTTCGCATGGGATAAATCTCCGACAGAGAGGATGGCAAGACCGCAACAGTTTCTCCGCCCCCATGCACCGCACCCCAATGCGCTTGGGTGTCACACCCTAAGGCTAATCCACTGATAACAATTTGACTTGCCTTTGCACAAAATTTCCCGGATTGATAGGCAGCCTCTCTTGCTTGCTGACTAGGCGACCGGGTTCCAACAATCGCGATTCCCTTCTTCTTCAGCAGAGATGCATCACCCATGACCGCCAACAAGAGTGGTGGATTTTCTAGATTTAAAAAAGCTGCCGGGTACTGTAGTCCCTCCTGAGAAATGATTTCTCCATTGATTTCTTCAATGGTTTCTCGTTGTCGATTCGCCTGCTCCCATGCCTTGTGCATGTCCAAACTGGAAAACCGATTGATCCACACTTTTCTAATCTGCTCTTGCCAACATGGAAAGTCCGCTATAAACCGGCCGGCTTTCTGTTCCGCTTTTCTTATGCTTTGGCTACCGATCCCCGGAAGATTCAATGCACTCAGGCGACCCATCATCCGACTCACTTCCTTTCAAAATTTCCACCAATTCCTTGCATACCCCTTCAATGTCCGAAAGAAGAATCCCACCGTAGGGAAAAAGCAACCGCTGCCGATTCACTTCCACCGACTCGATCTCCTCCAAATAAATCCCTATTCTCCGAGCCTCTGAAATAATTCGATCCAGGAGCAAGGGCTGCTGTGCCTCCAGGAGCAAGTGCACCCCCGATTCTGTTCCCAATACAGAAATCCATTCCTTTGCTGCCTGGGTGAAATACTCCGTCAGCAATATGTTTTTCTTTCGATAGATTTTTCGAATCCGTCTTAAATGCCGTTCATAGTGTCCGTCTTCGATAAATTTCGCCAGCGTCAACTGATCAATCTTCGATGCGCTGGGCGTTAGCCTACTCTTCTTTCTTTCCATCATATGAAGAAATGGCATGGGTAAAATCATATAACTGATGCGTAAGGAGGGAAGTAGCAGTTTAGAAAAGGAGCCGAAATAGACCACACGCTCGTTTCGATCCATCCCCTGTAAAGCGGGAATCGGATTCCCCGAATATCGCAGATAACTGTCGTAATCATCTTCGATGATCAAACCCGATTCGCTCTCCGCCCACCGAAGCAGGGCTTCCCGCTTCGCTACAGGCATTACCGTTCCTGTCGGATATTGATGAGAAGGACTCACATACGCCACACGGCTTGTGGTTTCCTGCAGTCGATCCACATCCATTCCTCCATCTACCAAGGGCACCTTGACTGTTGCCCAGCCATAGTCTTCAAAGACATATTGCGCCTTGACAAACCCGGGATCTTCCAGCCCGACCCGTCGCATTTCAGCCGGCAAAAGCGGCAATAACATCCCCAAGAGCACCTGTACCCCGGCACCGATTACAATCTGTTCCGGCAAACAATTCACCCCGCGGTCTCGGCGCAATTGTTCCCGCAGCTGAATCTTCAGCGCCATCTCTCCCATTACGTCTCCACTCTGTGTCAGCGCTCCCTCATTCTCCCGAAGTACCTGGGCATAAAGCTTTCTCCAAAGGGAAAAATCGAAACTGGATGGATCAACCCCGGTGTTTCCAGAAGGTTTTGCCGCCATATGATAGGAATCAATTTCTTCTTGCATCTGGATCTCCGGTCCCGGCGGCTCAGCAATTTCCAAGGGCAACACAAAATACCCCACCTTCTGCCGACTTTCGATATAACCTTCCATCATCAACTGCTGATAGGCGTTTTCTATGGTGGTACGGCTTAATGCCGTAATCTCCTTCATTTCGCGAATCGCGGGCAAACGAGTCCCTGCCTCCAACTCTCCGTTTCGAATGCTTTTTCTTAAATTTCGATACAATTGCAGATACAATGGCATCTTTTGCTTTTTATCCATAGGAAAATGAAAGATCATTCTGTCCCCTTTCAAATTTTCTTTTTTGACCCTTTTAAAGGGGTCACATCTCTATTATAGTGGAGTTGTCAGAAAAAGAAAAGGGAGGCAAACCAAAATGAACGGACGATCCACCAAAACCTTAGTACTCACCGGTATGATGACAGCCCTTGTTTTCATCGCTACCGTTGCCATTCGAATTCCAGTGCCTTTTACTCAAGGCTACATACACGCAGGTGATACCATGATCTTTGTATCTGCAGCCGTCTTAGGTCCCATCCCCGGCATGATCGCCGCAGGTGTTGGCTCCAGTCTGGCAGATATGATGGGCTATCCCCAATGGGTGATTCCCACACTGTTGATCAAAGGATTGATGGGGTATCTGATGGGCGTATTCGTAAATTTACAGGCAAAAAAAGCAAAGCAGCGTGGCGCCTTGATTCTTGCCATCTTCTCCGCACTGATCGTTGGCTTTTTTGTCACTTTGTCCCGTCACGGACAGTTAAATCCGCAACTCTTTATTGACGGGCTTGAAGAAGTGGCCAATGCCGACCAAGCAACTGCTATGATCGCAGGAGTACAACGACAATTGATCGCCGTCCTTATCGGCATACCAACCCTCACCTTCCTAGCATCCGCCATTCTTAATCGTAAAACCGGAATCAAGATCACCGGCTCAGTGATGATCGGCATGATGATTGCCGGCACCTGGATGGTCACCGGATACTATATCGCGGCGGGATGGATGTACGGCAGTTTTATTCTCCCTATCTTCAGTATCCCTTGGAATGTCATCCAATTTGTCTTGGGCGCTGTCATCGGCATGATTCTTCTGGCGGCCCTCAACCGAACGAACTTCAAAAAATACATCGAATAAAAAAGACTCCCCGAAGGGAGCCTATTTAACAAGATATTCTCGAAAGACCGGATTCGTTCGGTCTTTTTTTTCGTCTGTCCGATAGGAAACCACGCCCTCGCACACCGTCATTTCCAAAGACAGGTCGGAGTCCAAGACCAAAATATCCGCATCCTTCCCGATCTCAATCGTCCCTTTTTGATCCAACACCCCGGTGATTCGCGCCGGATTTTTGGATGCCATGATACTGGCTTCTACTATGTCGGTGCTTGTATATCTGCCATTATAATTTTTCTTATCTTTACCCAGCCTTATGAAGACCTCTCCCTGGGCATCACTTCCCTCTGTCACTGCCTTTATAACATATTTATTCAGTTTAAATTCCACATCTACAATCTTATCGATAGCCTTAAATGCCGCATCTACAGGGCCGTCTCCAATGGCTACATTTTCTATACTTTCTCCATCCTTATCCATGTTTATGGATACTATAGGAGTGATTGTGTTCCCTGTATTCACAGTATATCTATTCAATCTGTAGGTCTTATTTTTCATTTCCTTTGTGCCGTCTATCAG
>JABXKS010000093.1 GCA_013619125.1 Clostridiales bacterium | reverse complement strand
GAAACAAATACCATTATTTACAAAATTAATCAATTGAGCTTTTGTTATTTTTGTATAATCAAACATAGGGTTTAGTGAATGAAGAAAAGGAGTAATCAGATGAAGAAAGGAATTGTCATAGGTCTTCTCATATATTTGTTGTGCGGAATTGGGTTTGCGGATTCTGTTGATATGTCTCAGATGGAAGCGATATTCAAGGAATTTGACAGCTTTTCTTTATCTGAGCAAGGCAGATATTATGAAATGATGGAAGGTGCTATGGATTCGGATGAGAGTCTGGAAGGCTTGGCAAGAAATCTTTCATTCCTATTGTCAGACGAACAGATCGCAAAAATTGAAGCAAAAGGGTACAGCCTTGGTGAAGTGCAGACGAACATTCGCAAGCTGAAGACCTGGAGTCGATCGGATCGTATGGACTTGGTGGATGCGTTTCGTGCAGAAGACGATTCGGTCTTGCGAGAGTTAAATCGATCCAATGCTAGAGTATCTTTAGAAGTGTCTTCTGTCGCAACCAAAGAACCAGTGATTGAATTGAACGCGGCACAGACTTATGCATTTGAACATGGATTGCGGCATCTGGCGATTCGGGAATTGGAAATTATACCGCAGTTTGATGATTTGGATGAGCATTGGTCCAAGAATGAAGTGATGGCATTGTCTGCATTGGGCATTGTAAATGGGAAACGACCTGGGGCTTTTTACCCGGACGATTTCATTTCCCGAATTGAAATTCTTGCCATGATCACTCGAATTTCAGTGTATGACGACTCAAAACTACCCCAAATTGAAGTTTCGAGTGACGAGTCGATTTGGTATTTCAAGCCTTTAAAGCGAGCAAAGGAGCTTGGAATCATTGAAACAGAATCCAATGAAATATTGATAGCATTTGCAACACGAGAAGAAGTGATCGGTTATTTAATGGAAGCGTACCAGGTTTTTGGATTTGAAGAGGTTGAACCAGCTGATTTACAAGTGTTTTCGGATGCAAATCAGATCAAGCCAGAGTACCGAGAGGCATTTGAACAGGCTGTTGCACTGGGATTTGTACATGGATGGGAAGGTGAACTGAAACCGGCGGATCCGATTACCAGAGCAGAGGCTGCTGTGATGTCAAACCGTTTTTATAAAAAAATCTTAAGGATGCAAGGAATAGGAGGACCAGATGAAACGAATTAGTAGTTTGCTTATTGTTTTAGTTCTGCTTGTTACGATGATTCCAGCGGCATTTGCAGATGTTACCACGGGATATTCCGGGGTATCGGCAATGACGGCACTTTTTATAAGCGCAGATTTGCAAGAGGTGTTTGATGCCTATGATGTTGCCTTGGAATATATCGATAATCCAACCGATTTTTACGATGGCGCACCAGAGGATTTTAAGGATGCCATTTTGGTTGAATTGCCTCAAGTGACATTCAAAGCGCTCTATGATGCAACAGAAGACGTGTTAGATAAAACCCAGGGAAGTAAGACGGAAGTCTATGACGATCTGGCGGGTGTTGTCACCGACAATGCGACAGAGTTGATTGCTAGCATTAATGCCATGGATTTGAATTTGGACGACGGATCCAAAGTGGGCACGGTTGTTTACTACATGACAAAATTGGCGCAAGAGAAAAAGATTGCGACCTACAACACCTATACGGATCAATTGGTTTTTGATTTGGGACGCATGCCTGGAAGCACTTTAGTTGAAGTTAACGGTGGTCAGGAACTGAAGTTTGGTTCGAATTCTGATACCTATCGTGTTTTGGAGGTCGCAGAAGCTGTTTTTTCAAATATGGACCCCGATTTTGATGGAATGATGACGGAATTGGAAACCCATTTAAATGGACAACTTACAGCTTATCTGGCAAAAGATGCTGGAAATCGACAGAAGATGGTCGATGCGTTAGGTGCATTCGGATTCTTACATACCTACTCAACGGCACCAACCAGTACCGGCGGCGGTGGCGGTGGATTTGTGCTTCCAGAGCCAACAACGGAAGAGCCGGGAGTCGTTGGTGGAGATGCTGTTGAAGTAACAGTTGGTGAAATAGTCACACAGGTTGCGGTTGATGAAGCAGCGCTTGAGACAGCCATTGAGCAAGCGCTAGAAACGGATGGAACTCCAGTTGTAATCACAATTCCTGCAGCTGCAATGCCAGTCGAGGCATCTGAGCAAGTTGTAATTACAATTCCAGAAACGGCGGTTTCGGCGTTGTGTGAAGGCTGTGTATGCCTTGTTCTGAATCTTGGTGGACTTGAGTTGACCATTCCGAGTGATGTTTTTGCAGGTTCGACGGGAGAATTGAATTTACAGTTCATTCGTACCTCGACGCCAACAAGCCTGGAAGCGTCAGTTAATGATCCGGGATTGCGTCAGGTAGCAGTAACGCGCGGTCTTATGCCAGGATTTGATATTAATGCGTTGATCGTTGGAAATTCCGGACAGACGAAATTGACCGATTGCAGTCAAAATCCATTACATTTTGAATTGCCTCTAACGGGTGTTTTGTCAGCATATTATGACACATTGGGCTTGTATTATTATAATCCGGACACGGGATACTACGAATTTATCAGTGGAAATGTGAAAGATGGTAAATTGGTAGCGGAATTAACACATTTAAGCGAGTATGTCATCTTGAATGTAGTGACAAGCTTTACGGATCTGACGAGCCATTGGTCAAACTCATATGTTCGTTCCATGGCGGCCAAGCATGTGATTAATGGCGATGGAACTGGCAAGTTTCTTCCAGAAAATGCTGTAACGCGCGCAGAGTTTATGAAGATGCTAGTGAGTGTGAAGAATTTGCCGTTAACGGGCGCACCTTCTTTCTTCAAAGATGTCAATGCGGATGATTGGTTTAAGCCATATGTCGATGTAGCATATGCCAACGGATTGATTTATGGGGGTACAGTTGCAAACTTCTTGCCTAATCAAGCGGCGACTCGACTGGAAATGATGATGATGTTGAGTTATGCAGTAGATGAGGAGATTGCTGATGAGGAAGTCGAGATGATCTTGGCGGTCTATACCGATGCCGATCAAATTCCAGCCTTGCATCGAGCAGATCTTGCCAAGGTAATTAAAGCAGGTTTGATTGAGGGGTATGATGGGAAATTAATGTTGAATGATGGGTTAAAACGGTCGGAATCAGCTACGGTTATGTATCGATTGTTTAAGAGATAAGAGACAAGCGGTCCAATTTGGATCGCTTTTTGTTTATAAAAAAACGTCGAAAATAAACTTTTATTAGTTTACGAAAAACGTTTTCATGATCCATATAAAAATATTAGTGAATGATATTGCAACTTTGTATGAAGTGGGTTATACTGTAGATGTCGTATTTTCCCGGTACGGCATTTCCCTACAATACATCTATTCCCCGATCCCTCGGCAAACGCCGGGGGATCTCTCTTTATGTTATAATAAGAATATTATGGAATCAATTGGAGTGGAATGATGAAACGATTTTTATTATTGATCTTGGTAATTGGTTTGATTTTCGCGAATCTTTCTATGGGGATGGCACTGAATGAGACGAATACGTATCCCGAGTTTTTAACGGAGGATGAAATTGAATATTTACAATCTATTCAGGGGAGAACATTAACCCTGGGTGTGACTTTTCAAGACATCTTTGATGTCTTTCTCGATGGTGTTGTGGGGTCAAAAGAAGAGACGATCGTGAACAATGATACCTTGAGCGAAGATCAGAAAAAAATAGTGGAAGCTCAATTGGGAGAAGAGCAATCGGGGCGATTCTTGGATTTCACACCAAATGAGTTGAAAATTTTTGAACGGGATTTGGGGATCGATATTGCGATTAAACCGGCGATGAATCTTGAATCGGTAGAACGCAGTTTGATGGATGGCTCGATTGATTTTGTGTTGGGGCTGGTGGACTCGAAGGAACGAAAAGAGTTTTTGACCTTCATGCCTCCTTTTGTGGAATTTCCATTCGCCTGTTTTACAATGGAAGGCGCATCTGTTGAAGAAATCTATGATTTATATGATCTTCGAGTTGGCTTTCGGTTTCAGTCTGACTTTGAAGAGGTTTTGGAGCAATATCCCGAGTTGAAATTTCAACCAGTTTTTTATAACGAAAAGACAAAGCTGCCTGAAGCATTAAAGAATCATGAAATTGATGCATATGTGTTGGACACAGGCAATTATACTATTATCGATATTACGAATGAACCGATTACCGTGGCATTTACCTTTCGGAATCTCTCCTATGGATATGGCCTTGCGGTTCGAAAAGAAGAAGTGAAATTGGCTGAAATTTTACGCAAGGAAATTGAATACCAGATGGAAAATGAATTGGGGGCATTGATCCGTAAACAATATCGTGAGTATAACACCAATGTGTTGAAACTAACTGATGCGGAAAAAAATTACTTGGCGAGTCATCCAAAGATTAACGTTGGATTTATCAGCGATTATATGCCGATTGAGTTTGTCGATGAGAGTGGTGAACCTCAGGGGCTGGGCATTGAGTATCTGAAAGAAATAACGGAATTGACGGGTATTCAGTTTGTCTATGATCCGAGAGTGAAAAGTCAATCATGGGATCAAGTATTGCAATCGTTTCGAGCAGGAACCCTGGATTTGCTGTCGTGCGTGACGGTCACGGAGGATCGAAAGGATTGGATGCTTTTCACAAGACCGTATAGCGGCCATACCATTACGATTGTTGGGGAAGTGAACGACCCGAAGGTGATGACTAAGGTGACTGATCTGGAAGGCTTTGTTGTGGCGGTTCCAGAAGGATACTGGATGAATGATTATCTAAAAAACGTATCGGACGAAATTCAGATTTTGAATGTTAACAATCAGGGGGATGCTTTTCGAGCGGTGGAAACCCGACGCGCAGACTACGTGGTGGTAGAAATTCCGGTATTCAGTTATCAACAAGCGTATTTTGGCTATGACCGGTTGAAAATCGTCGGTGAAATCGAAAAAAATGCATTGATGCAGATGTCGGTTCAACCCAATCAAGCTGTTTTAGCCTCTATCTTGAATAAATGCATTGAAATTATTGATCGGGATCGTTTAACAGAACGAGCAATGGTGATCCCGCAGTCGAATCGTAATGAGTATTTCTTTTATGGCGTGATGCTGGTGATGGCGTTAGCTTTGGTTGGCAGTTTGTATCTGACATACCGTTCGTTTCACGGGGTAGTAGTGGCTAAAGAAGAGGCTGAGATTGCCTGGGCTGAAGCGGATAAGGCGCGGGAAAGAGCCGTAAAGGCAAATTCCGATAAGGATCGCATGCTGATGCATATTTCGCATGACTTAAGAACGCCTCTAACCACGATTAGAGGGTCTACGGAAGCATTGCAAGAAGAGCTGATCGAGGACGAAGATAAACCGGAGTTTTATGATTTGATTACGAGGAAAGTTGACACATTAGACCGTATGGTTGGCGACATTATGAATCTTTCAAAACTGCAAGCAAAGCAAGTGGAATTGAACCTGGAGTTGTATTCTGCTCAACAATTTCTAAAAACGGTTCATTTCGGTACCACGATTTTAATGAAGCAATCCGGGATCGACTATCAATTGGAGTTGCCTGAAGAGGATGCCGTTATTCGGATCGATGGTTTTTTGATGGAGAAAGCAGTCACGAATTTACTGCAAAATGCAATTAAGTTTTCGAAAGACAGCGGTAAAATCGTCTTGCGGATGAGCGTCTTGCCGAGTGCGGTCGCGATTGAGGTAGAAGACAATGGCATTGGGATCGCGAGACAAGATTTGTCCAAGGTCTTTGATGAGTTTTACAAGGCTTCTCCTTCGAGAGGATCCAATGAAGGTGGTTCTGGTCTTGGTCTGGCGATTGTGAAAGAAATTATTGAGTTGCATCAAGGCAAAATCACGGTGCAGAGTCGAACTGCGCTGGGAAGTATATTCACCATTCAATTGGAAAAAATAAGTTCGTAAATGAAAGAAGAACCCCAAATGCTGACATTTGGGGTTCTTCTCTGAGGTTAAACAAATTCGCTAAATTTATACCCGTTTCCACGAACGGTGTGGATGTATTTAAAATTGGGATGTAATTCGATTTTCTTGCGCAATCGGCTCATTGTTGTTAAAAGTGCACCATAGTCACCATGGGAAGCTTGGCCGGTAATTTCTTGATAGAGTTTTTCATAATGAAATATTTTTCCGGGTTCTTTGGCCATGGAAGACAGTAGGGTGAATTCGCTTTCTGTCAAGCTAACACTGGCTCCTTTGACAATGACGGTTAGATTTTCCAGATTGACAATCATTCCCTTGAAGCGTAGAACTGTATGTTGTTGATCATGGGCATAGAAATTCGCACGGCGCAATTGCGCGCGCACACGTGCCGCCAATTCTTTCATGCTAAAGGGTTTTGACAGGTAATCGTCCGCACCCAGATCAAGCCCTTCGATCCGATCTTCTTCATCGTGTAGGGCAGTGACAAAAAGGATTGGAGACAGGGTGAGACGTCGGAAATTCTCGCAAAGCACTTTCCCGTTTGAATCGGGTAACATGATATCCAGAATAATCAAATCTGGGTTCACTTCACGGAACAGCCCAATGGCAGTTTGTCCATCAGGAGCGTGATAAACCGAATAGCCTTCCTTTTTAAGGAAGATCCTCATCAATTTTGCAATGTCTAAATCATCTTCAACAATTAATATCTTTTCGCTCATTGACCTACCCTCGTTTCATATACAGTTATTATATCACGATTGGATAATTTTGTGAATTTATAAACTATATATAAAAGTACGATTGATTATAAAG
>JABXKS010000092.1 GCA_013619125.1 Clostridiales bacterium | reverse complement strand
CAGTTATGACAGAAGCTTCCTCACCGTCCCCAACAATGACAACCGTAACCGGTCTGCCATTTTCGTCTATGGTTGTTTCAATGGTCGTTTCTATCGTTGCTTGTACCGTTATTACTCTTGGTCTTGTTGTTGCATGTGTTATCTTTTCCCATCGTGCATATAACATTATCTCGGCATTATTAATTAGACTCAGATTCAGGATGCTATCTCCATCGAGATAGCTGATCCCACTTGCGTCGGGCGCGGTATTCCAACCCACAAAATTATAATCCGATCTTGTCCATGTATTGGACAATAAGTTTTGAGGTATGTCATAGGTAAAAGACTGATTCGCCATGGGAACATTCGAGGAAGTTTCGCTGCCACCGTCGAGATTGGCATCAAATACAATGTGATAAACATTTGGCGTCCACTTCGCATAAAGCGTGGTCTCCCCTGTTACCGTATCAATGTCAAAATTCCACAGTGTTGTCAGTTCCAACTCTTTATACCAATTTGCTAAGGTATTTCCGGTTTTCAATGGATCTTCAGGTTTCGCAATCGGTGCATTGTACGCAGCATCAATGCTTTCAATCGGGCTTCCCTCTCCAGTAAAGAAGCTTACTTCAAGCCCGGCTACACGTACAGTGATTTCCGTATATTGCATTCCATCCAGCGCAAAAACGGTTATCGTTGCCGTACCTGGATTTGCCCCTCGGACGATTCCATTCGAATCAACACTTGCAACGTTTGGATCACTCGAAATATATTTGATCCGTTTAAGGGTTGCATCGACCGGCAAGATCGTTGGCGTCAACGTAAACGATTCATTCGTTGCTAGGTTCAACTCGGTTTGTTCTACCGATATTTCAGTCGGCGAGATGACTGGACGTTCCAACGTGGGATAAGACCCCTCATTTATGCTCCAAATACCCGTAAAATCGAAAGCGGGATAACTGGCCGCTATTTTCGCATCCTCAATATTATCATAAACTACACAACCGGAAATCACGGGAGCACTATAATAATCGATAATGAATCTGGCAATCGCGGTCCCACCAAATTGATAGAGATTGTATGCACGAGCATACTTGCCACCCATGACACCAATGCTGAATTCATTATTTATGCTATAAGATCTGGCTGTATTGGTTGGCGCATTCCATTCAGATATGTCGTTGCCCAATATACCATACCCGCTGCCGATTGTTCTTGTATTATAGCAATCTTCAATCGTCCCATCACTCGAACCGGCTATTCCGCCTAGAAGAACTGAATTGTTTGGTTCGAAAGTCGGCATACTGATCGACACATCGTTATAGGATGTGCGAATGACGCCTTGATTGTTATGGCCCACAAGTCCACCGATGCTAGAACGGCTGGAAGAAAATCCTCCGATTGCATTTACAATGCCGAGATTCGCGCATTTTTCTATTGTGCCTGAATTTTTACCGGCGATCCCGCCCAGGTAATAATTATTCGGATAGGCTATGCTTCCGGATTGCTTGAAAATCACCGTCGACTTGTTCACACAGTTGAAAATAATTCCTTTGTTTTGTCCGGCAATCGAACCAATGGCCACACTTTTATTTCTCGTGTTTTCATAACTGATATGATTGCTTTCGACCGTAAGATTTGTGATCGTGCCATAATTGATCCCAAAAAGACCAATGTATGTTTGATCATCCACTCGATTCATAGTCATATTGGAAATAGTTTTTCCATTTCCATCAAAAATACCTTGAAAAGGGATTGGAATAAACCCTTTGCCCTCATAATAATAATCTCCGCCTAGTTTAGTCGCCGAGCCCATATCAATATCGCTACTCAGTCTAAAGCACTTGTCCGAATAGTATCTGACAGCATCCAATGAGCTTGCCGAATTGATCAGATATGGGTTTTGCACACTTCCATCTCCTCCCGCAAAGGCAATCGACGGAGTTGAGAAACTGACTGACCATCCTCCGGACAACTTGTTGCCGGACTCATCATTGATCACATCTTCCCCAATGGAAAGCGTATAGGTTCGTGAATCCAAAAGCATTTGACTGAAGTTTACCGTAATGCTTTTTTCATTCAGTGTGCTCTGTAACGGAATCACATTCGTTCCATCCGTGAGAATGATATCGCTAAAGTTGCTCCCCTCAATAATATAGTCATCAAACTCGATCAGCATATTCCCGTCATTTCGATAATCGGTTTCTCCGCCTGCCGGATTTGAGCGAACGACATACGGATCCGTGCTGTCAACTTCATCATCTTCCAATATGATCAGCGTCGCAGAGGTTGATGTGCCTGCAGGCAACGCTTCACTTCCACTTGGATTTTCGATCAGAAATGAAAACTGACGGTCTCCCGTGTATATTCTGTCACTGTTGTAGGGTACCCAAACATACTTGGATGTTTCTCCATCCTGAAAAGTAATTGTCCCCTTTGTTTCCACATAATCAACCCCGGCTACCGCTGTGCCGTCTGCCGTTTTGTAATCCACGGTAAAGCTTCCTTCGTTTCCACCGATTCGACCTATTTCCATATTAAAACCATAATCGCCATCGATGGGATCCGCTTCTGAAACCGTGGCGCTTGCAGCAGGAACGAATGGATAACCCGGATCTCTTTGCTTATATGAAGTGACAGAAGAGCCGGTTACAAAGTATACATAGCCGTTGTTATCAATGGCTTGAGAATAAGAACTTGGTTTACTCCAAAGCACATTACCCTCCGCATCAAGAACAATGCCATTGCATAAATAAATCATGCCATCGCTTGTTATTGTTGGAGAATCGTACATCGACTCACCTTCCGGCGACGTATATAAGACCGTCACGTTATTGCTAGCATCGATTTTTAGAAGCCTTCCCGTTTCTTCCCCCACATAGTTATCGTCTTTATAGACAACCATTCCCGTAACTGCATACGCATTGCCTTCACCATCTACCGCAACTTTACTGTTTATATATGGCGTGTTGCTGTAAGGATCCCCGTTGTCTGTGATTACAACCGTCTCGAGTATGGTTTTTCGGTCTTCACTAAATTTAATCTTCACAAGCGATCCAGAAGGTCTTGTAAAACTCGAATCATCCGGTTCGGCATAGGCGGCTACAAAGATCGTGTTCTCAGGCCCTATGGTAATATCGTACCCGAACAGAAGAGTAAACGCATTGTTTGAAAACGATTGGATTTGATTGCGCTCTTTATCGAAAACGAATAGGTCCCCATGCACGAACACATACACGAAGCCCTCATCATCCACCGCTACCGAGCTCTCACTCTCTTGGTCATCATAGGGCGGCAAAGAACTAGCGGAAAGCTTGATCGGATCGTTCACATACTCTGTGCTCATCGACAAAAATCGATATACGACTTCATAGAAGTATTCATTCTTCGCAACTTGAGCCCTTACCGTTGTAAACAAAAGTCTGCCATAATAATCAAGGGTCAAGTAATTGTCTCCTGCGCCATCGTAATCCCCATATTCATCCGACGAAAATACAACCGTGCCATTGCTATTGAATCCGGTGACGTGATTGAATTCCAAAACATAGATCGTCCCATCGTCCGCCACAATCGGGGCTCCCCCGCGAATATCCCCGCATGGTACAGACCACTGAAAAAAACCAGCTGTATTTACGCAATATAAATAGTCATCAACGTAGAAGTAATACTGGTTTCCATCATTGCTAAAAACAATCGATGAGGAAATAGTACCTCCGGGAACGGTATAAGAAGCAGCTTCATGCGGATCCGTGATCCCAGGGTGTGACGAAAATCGATCGGTTGCAGATTGTGAAGGCCAAGGGTTGTTTTGATCAAACGTTCCCCCATGCGCGCCAGAATCCCATGCAAATACCAGACTACTCATTGCACAAATCATGGTGATTACGATCATAAAACAAATTCCTAATTTGTACTTCGATTTCATAGCTATCTCCTTCCAATCATGTTCATTTCTGGTTTTCCCAATAGAATCTATATGCCTGTTTTCTGTTTAATAACAGATAAGCAAGCTCTTTTTTGTTATAAGTTTACTTATTTAATCATATTTGGTTTTTCACTCTTTTTTAATACTATCACTGTAAATTTGTTTTGTATACAACCGCTGACTGAACCACGCTTCCGCTTTTCTTCCCTCGCAATAAAACACCGGGAACACTCTTCCAGCTTGCTAGCAATGGACCCACGTGTACAAAAAAACAGTTGCAGAAAACAACTGTCTTTATCCATCCTTATTCATGTTTCAACTTTACATGGCAAGCTATCATAATTTCCTTGACCACCTGTTGGAAACCATTTTATCCTCTTACTTCATCAGACTGAGAAATATGTAGATCTTCCATAACAGCTTTTTTTCATCTAATCTGCGAAATACTAGCACAAAATACTAAATAGACCACATCAATAAACTCCCGGTTCATCAATCAAACCATTTTCCCAGACTGCCATGGTATGCTAATCAATAAATTTCAGACCTCAACTGAACAAACGATTAATCCCCATACCCTCGCGAGGGTATGGGGATTAATGATTTTGCAGAATTAATTCGCACTAGAATATCTAGTGAACTTATTTCTAACGACCCGAAGTTCTAATTTCATTTCCACCATTGCCGCTGCTTCGCTTTTGTTTAAACGAGCCTCTTGCCGCTTTATTGCCATTCCCTTGTGTAGGTTTTGACTGCCGACCATTGGTTTGCGTGGAATTTGATTTTCTGTCGTTTGATTGAGTCGATTTCGCTTTTCTATTGTTCGTTCGCGAAGGCTTCGCACTTCCACCTGAAGCTGAATTGCCTTGATTTCTCCGCTGTGGTCGTTGCCCCTGCTTCGCTTTTGGTTTAATCGTTGTGTCGCGCAATGGGTAAGCATGCCCTTTAACTTCTGGCAATTTTTTGCCAATCAGTTTTTCAATGCCTCGCAACAATTCTTTTTCTTCAAAATCACAGAAAGAGATCGCCTTGCCGCCAAGACCGGCTCTGCCTGTACGACCGATACGGTGTACATAAGTTTCTGCCACTTCGGAAAGGTTGTAGTTGACGACATGAGACAGTTCAGAAATATCCAAGCCACGTGCTGCAACATCTGTTGCCACAAGAATGCGGACTTTTCTTTCCTTGAAATCTCTAAGCGCCATTTGTCTACGAGTTTGAGATTTGTTCCCGTGAATCGCTACGGAATCGAGTCCCTTTGTAGCCAATGCCTTTACAATTTTATCCGCACCATGTTTGGTTCTTGAAAACACAAGTACAGAATCATATTTTCTATCCTTCAGCAAATCAATCAATAAGTTTGTTTTGTTTCCCTTATCGATAAAGTAAACTTCCTGCTCAATAATATCAATAGGAGAATACTCCGGCTTGATTGTTATTTTCACAGGTTGATTCAAAATGGTATCCGCAAATGATGCGATCGTAGCTGGCATCGTTGCAGAAAAGAACATGGTTTGTCGTTTTGTGGGAAGAAATTTGATAATTCTTTTTACATCACGAAGCATACCCATATCTAACATTTGATCCGCTTCATCAAGCACGAAATGCTCAACATAACCCAGATCAACATATCCCTGTCCGATTAAGTCAAGTAGTCTGCCCGGTGTCGCCACTAGGATATCTACGCCTTGTTGCAGTCGCTTGGTTTGCGGGTTTTGACCCACTCCGCCAAAAATAACGGCCGTTTTTTGTGGTAAATTCACGCCATACTCTCTGAACGAATCACCGATCTGAATCGCCAACTCTCGAGTTGGTGCAACAATCAATGCCTTGATTCTTCGTTTCCCGTTTTGCGTTCCTTGTTTTGTTGAAATGTTTTGCAAAATTGGAATTGAAAAAGCTGCAGTCTTTCCTGTGCCTGTTTGGGCGCATCCCAACATATCCTCGCCTCTTAGAAGCGGCGGAATCGCCTGGCTTTGTATGGGGGTTGCCTCTGTATATCCTTTGGTTACAAGAGCCTCTTGAATCGGCTCGCTTAGTTGTAGTTCGTTAAATAACAATATTTTGTTCTCCTCTAATTTCTAGTTCACTGTTCATTTTCAGTAATATGTTTTTCTATATAAAGCAACGCCTTAACAGTGAATTATTCCGCTTTCAAAAAGTTCTCTTTTCTCAGCAATACCACTGTTTCCACAGGAGACGTATCTTGTATAAAAATGCGTAACTTAATGAGTATATCATACTTTTGAATATTTTGCTCAAAATTTCAAGAAAATACGCACTTCTCATGCCTTAACTGAATAGTGAATCTACAATTATATTCCTTTAATCAAGTTGCGTCTTTTATAAAAGTACCCTTTTAACATAAATGCCATACCGACCATGATGAGAATAAAAGTAACACTAAAAATAGCCGGCATTGGTTGCACTTTTGCATAATCCATAAAGTGACTGTAAAATCCATGTCCATTCACCTGTTCTTTTTGCATAGTACCAAATACGGGCAAGAACATAAATTCTAATACAAACATGATCAGTCCTACAACAATCGTAAGAAAACCCATGATGATTTGCTTATGCGCTAAGTTTACCTTTGTAATCTCCTCTATCGTCAAAGTGTTTTTATTAGAATCCTCATTAAATCCAGACTCTTCCGACTTGCTTTCTTTCAGCAGTTCATCGGTTGACACAGAAAATAACTCGCTGATCATCACAATTTTTCTAACATCTGGAACCGACTCGTTTAATTCCCATTTCGAAACGGATTGACGAGAAACATCAAGCTGCTCGGCCAGCTGTTCCTGCGATAAACCACTCGCTTTTCTAAGTTGCTGGATTTTTTCTCCCAAATTCATAATTATGCCTCCATCTTTC
>JABXKS010000091.1:1792-8702 GCA_013619125.1 Clostridiales bacterium | reverse complement strand
TGCAGATAGGCATCTGTAATCGTATCATTCAGAACCAAACTCGTTCTTGATAACGAAGTGCAGCTAGGTTCCAAGAAAACTGGAGGCATAAAAATAGTGCCAATCATTTGATTGACACTATTTTAGCTTTTGTTCCTTCTTCACTTTTCTACTCTTTCACTCCGTAATATTCACCAATCATTGATAGAATGTCACGGTTTTCTTTACGGTATCGCCCGATTTTGTCAGGTGAACCTCTTTCAGCATGGATTCGTAACTTGCGTCATAGGATTCCAAATCCGTCTTGTACGGCAGATAATCGATCAGTAGGAAGTAACCGCCGATTTTCAATGGAATCTCCCGTGCATCTTCCCACTTGACGTAGAGTTCCGTTTCTCCGGGTTCCGCCGATGCTCTTGTCGCAATCCGACCAAAGAGTTTCACTTCATCCACGTACAACTTTGTATAGATATCCGCAAGAGTTGTGTAGTCATCCAAGAAATTCGGTGGATTTGTGTTCACCTCTTCCTGATAGAAATCATAAATCGATACAGACTCCAACGTTGTTTCTGCCGGAAACTCTTCCCGCGTCAAAACGACATGTCTTCCTACCAATTCGTCTACCGGAATGTTCTGCGGATTCAAAATAACCACTTCAATGTCTCCCTCTGGAACCGCTGATCCAATCTTAAAGTTGGTATGATAGGTTTTTGGGCGGTCTCCTTCATCACCATCAGGGAAGTTCTTATCTGTACTGATTTCCACAAAGACCTCTTTTGAAGCGTTCGTATTTGGATCAAGCTTTTTCAATACATCGATCAAGTGGAAACCCGCAATGGTTTTTCCCAAACCATCCGTCGCAACCATACCCTGATCATTCACTTGCACGTACCCGCAGGCATCCGTGTCAAATCGAACTTCTTCAATTGGATCTGAGTCATAAACCTGCCAATCTTCATTGCTTTTTACGACTTTCTTACTGAAGCTAAATTCGCCTTCACCCAAGAGTCCATCCGAACCCTTTTCCGTGACACGAATATAATAGGTTTCACTAGCAAATGAAGCGACCTGACCGGCATCAAAAAGATTCTTGCAGCTGATATAGACTTCCTCCGCAACCGCATAATGCTCTTCAGCGCTCTCTCCCATAAAAGCTGTCGAAGCCATGATATACGCATTGTCCACCAATTCATTCTCCGCTTTTACGACAGAAATTCCCCAGCTTGCCAGTTCAGCGCCCTGACTGTTTCGCAGGTACACGATGACATATCCCGTGTCTTTTGCAGAGGCATTCGCCACGACCTGGACCTGGTCATCCTCGACATCGGCCAAGGTTCGATTCTCATTCGTTACCCCAACGACGTCCGGATCAGTGCTGGTAAAATAAAACCCCGTCAGATCCGTCTGGTCCCAAGGCATATTTCCATTAATCTCACCTAACGCGTAACTCAATTGGAAAAGATCACCCTGATTCATCACCATTTCAATCATTTCTGCTTTTTCTGGTGTTAAGACCGTAAGCCTTTGTTTTTCACCGATCTGCGTTTGATCTCCTGCCTTCACATCATCAGCTATTTTCCCATAAATTTCCACATTGGCATCAACTGGTACCGTCTCATCCGCTGTGGTTGGCTCAACAAAATATAAATACGCGCCATCGTCTAAATGTTGCAGATACACACTGGACCAATCATCTGCCCATTCTTCCGGCCACGACACATTCAGAGTGCGAGAAGGCTCTCCGATCGAAATACTCATAGGCAATGGATATCGCTGACCAATATCATACATGTCCAACTCGAGTATCGCCCCAATCTCGCTTGATATGTCCTGAACAGTCACATCTACCGTAGCTGTTGCAAGCTCATCTCCATCTAATTTTATTGTCGCAGTAATCGTCGCAGATCCCTCGGAGACGGCAGTGATCATCCCCAAATCTACTATTGCTATACCCTCGTCGTCTGATCGCCATTCAATCACATCGTAGTTGGCATTCGCAGGGCTGATTACTGGACTGGCACGCCTCTGCTCACCAACAATAAGCGCCATTTCGTCCTCGCCTAATGTAAACTCATCCAAGTCGATCATACTCAGTGTGTAGACCAATGTAACCGGAGCTACAAACTTTCCTTTAAACGTTCCTAAAGAAACGGTTTGTTTCTCAGGGGTGAGATATCCTGTAACCATTTCACTCTCAACGAAACACTCGTGCCCTACCGGCACTTGTACCGCATACGGGCCTGTTTCGCTCCCCTTCAAAGTAATTAAATTCTTATACGTAATTACGCCATCATCCAGCTTATAGACACAGACCGTCGCTTCATCGCCTGCCTCCAAACCTTCTGTATGAATGTTCAGTGTGACGAATTTTCCTTCGTCAAGGATAACGGTTTCCTCGATGGAATCATCAAAAGGATCGGGCGGTTCTTCTTCTTCCTCTTCCTCACCCGGTTCATGGCCGTCCGGCTTGCCGTGGTCATCGCTGCCACTTCCACTCGTTCCTCCACCCCAATGACCTTTGTCATTGTCCGTGGATCCGCCGTGGTCATCACCATGTTCATCTGAATCAATCACACCAACTTCCTGCGACTCATCTGGATGCTCACTTGCTGCTGAATCAACATCGGTTGTTGTTCCTTCTTCCTCATGGTCCGAATCCCCATGGGAATCACTTCCGTGGCCTTCGTCCTGGTCGGCATGCAATTTGAATCCACCCAGGCCCTTGCCATTCCATTCGTTTCCTTGCGCGAATGCCCCCGCGCTAAACAGCGCGGTCAAAAACAAGCACAGAATTAAACCCGATACTAACACTTTACTGCTTCTACGTTTTTTCATCATCGCCTCCGAAATCATCAATAAGCATACTGAAATTACCTAAAAAACCACCTTCTTCCATAAAAAATAGCCACCCAATTCCTTGGGTAGCCAGTCGTTCTTTCACAAGACACTCAGCTTTGCGTCCCATCCTTACGAACGGTTTGCTTTTCTCCTAGTAGTACTTGTTTTAGTTCAAATTTGCATAAATGATACTCGTAATATATTTACCCACTTAATTCTGGGTTTATCTCCAAATAAAAGAAAACCCGATAAAAGTTTATCAGGTTTTTTTGGCGGGAATAGATGGGAATCGAACCCACCCAGGACGTTCTTCACGCCCCGAACTGGTTTTGAAGACCAGAGAGCACACCAGCACTCATCTACTCCCATGGGGTATGCTATATGATTATGCCACAGATTCATCCAATGCGCAAGACTCACCATTCAAATCCCATTTTTTCATACAATTGAAGCGCCGACGCAGTATTTGTATGCATCAATCTTGAGTCCATCAACTCCTGCTCTCTTCGATTCACAGATCACATCAAGAGGCAAGTGAGTCGCCGCCCCGCCAAGCTGATTTTTCAAATGCAGTCTCCTTCGTTTCACTCAAAAAAAAGAGGCATAGCAGCCGCTATACCTCCGGAATCCAAATTCGAAAAACACTACCCCTACCCAACTCACTATCCACTTCGATTCGCCCCAAATGGAGCTCAATGATTTGGTTGGCTATGGAAAGACCCAAACCGGTTCCCCCGGTTTTTCGGGAACGCGCTTTATCCGTTCGATAAAAGCGTTCAAAAATATGGTCGATCCCCTCGGGTTGAATCCCGATCCCATTGTCTGTCACTTCAATCACCGCGAATTTCCCTTCCCGGCGAAGCACAATTTCCACCTTGCCGTCCGGAGCGGAATATTTGATCGCATTTTGAATGATATTATAGACTGCCTGCTCGACCTTCTTACCGTCACAATCTAATTGAATGCGATCCACGGGTGTAAATGATACCTGAGAACCATATTCCTTAATCACAGGCTGCAAGCGGTGCAAGATTTGATCAATCAGATAATTCAAAAGCGCCGGCTTGTAATTCAAGCTCAGCTTCTCTCGATCCAAATCAACCAAAAGCAAAAGATCCATAATAATTTCATTTAAACGATCCACTTCGTGATCGATATCCGCCAAAAATTCCCGATACAAGGCTTCCTCATTTTTCTCCTGCCCCAGCAAAGAGCTGGACAAAAGCTTAATGGAGGCAAGGGGCGTCTTTAACTCATGGGAAACATTCCCCACAAATTCTTGCCGCTGAACATCCACTTGATCCAGTTTAGTGCTCATGATATTAAAAGCCGTCGCCAGTTTTTCCAATTCATCCCGCGTATGAATCTCCACACGCTGTTGGAGATTGCCCTGACTCATCTTGGTAAAGGTTTCCGTCAGTTCGGTAATGGGCTTTGTCATCAAGTCCGCGAACATCATGCTGATGACAAAAACAATCAGAATGCCGAAGATCGTGATAATATCCAAAGCGGAAGTTACCTCATCCACCCGCAAATGAAGCTCAGTCAATGGCTTGACAACCATGGCAACACCGATGGTTTCACCGAAATAGACAATCGGTTCCGCAACTATCAATCGATCGCTTTCCTCTTCCACCCGGACAACCGTGCTGCCGGCAAGACTGTCCCTAGCATCATTCGAAGCGTATACCGTGTTGGTCAACCGGTCATCAGAATCTTCCAAGACCCTCAAATCCGGGTCCAAGAGCAAAATACGCGCCTGAATCTTATTGCTATACTCTTTCATCTGATTGCTGAAGTCATCCCGAACAGGTTGATACTCCGACTGAGACAAATAGTATTGATTCTGTGAAGCCAATATCTTCGCTTCCGCCACGATATTTGTTTGCACCTCGTCCAAATAAACATTGTACAAGGTCTGCCCCACAAAAATTCGGATGATCATAATAAAAACAATAATCAAAAATAAATAGGTGAAAACAAGTTTCCACCTAATACTGATAATTGAATTACTGAGTTTTTCCCTTAAAATAGTAACCAACTCCCCATTTTGTCAGGACATATTCTGCTTGACTTGAATTCTCTTCGATTTTTTCACGCAATCTGCGAATATGCACATCCACCGTGCGAAGATCTCCAAAGTACTCATATCCCCAAATGATTTCCAACAATTCTTCCCGTGTAAAGACTTTGCCTGGGTTCGTTGCCAACAGCAATAAAAGATCAAATTCTTTTGCCGTTAAGTTGATTTCCTTGTTGCGTGCAGAAACCTTGCGTCCCAGGGTATTGATCGTAAAATCCTCTACCTTGATCACTTGCTCAGCCGGCTTGTTCTTGATTGCAGTTCGTCGCAGAATCGCCTTGATCCGCGCCTTCAGCTCCAAGATATTAAAAGGCTTAGTCAAGTAATCATCCGCCCCGTATTCCAGCCCCAAAATCTTATTCATGTCTTCGCCTTTGGCTGTCAACATAATAATGGGAACCTGCGAGGATTCTCGAATCTTTTGACATACCTCAAGACCATCCATCTCTGGCAGCATCAAATCCAAAATGATTAAGTCATAATCATTTTTTTCGAATTTTTCAACCCCTTCACGCCCATCATAGGCTGCGTCTATTACATGATCATCCTGTTCTAAGCTATACTTCAGTCCTTTGACCAGTAACGCTTCATCATCGACGATTAAAATTTTACTCATAAAACCCCTCCTGTACCTTCATTTCATCCTTATTTTATCACAGTTCGCACGCTTCTCCTATGAATTTTGGCAATTCCCGTACAATTCTTTGATCTCCCTGACGCATTGTCCACTTCCGCTCATCGTAAGCCTCCAGCAGTAGAATCGCCTGCTTTCGGGAAATCTCATAGGCGTCACGAAATTGACCCACGGCAAATGGTGCTTTTCCAAATTTTTCAACGATCAAACGAATCCCCTCTTCGATAAACTTTCTCGATCCGAAGAGATCCCCACCCAGGCGTACGATCTCACCTTCTTCCAGCAGGATTGGCCAAACGGCTTCGGCTTCGCTGCGCTCACTCAGCCATTGACTTTCCTTCATCGCTTCCCGTTGTGTCTCAGCAAGCTCCTTCAATTCCCGATAAACCGCCGCCTGTTTCGGTGTCAATTTTCGTTCAAATCCAGAGAGCCAAATCATGGTTTCATCCCCACTACCAAACCCAGCGGTACCCCAAGCCTGCATGACTTCCATCTGCTGTTTTTGCGTACCCTTTGGAAGCAATAGATCCAGCCCCTGCTTCTTCGGCATCCCCCTGCGAAGGGGATAGTCTTGATGAAACTCAGCCACAGCTTTTGTAAAACGTGCGAAAAGCTCCACTTCTCGGGTACGAGACAAGAAAAAATTGGAATAGAGAACAACGTCTCCGCTTTCCGCCAGGGCATTAATCCACGTTTCCGTTTCTTCCCTCGACCAACCAAAAGCACGGGCGAGATCACTATGGTCCTGTACCCCTATAAACGAACGATCCAATCGCGCCAAAATGGCTGCTTTCGGCCCGCCGGCACGAATCGGTTCCAGCCAATTCATCATTCCTCTTCGAGCCCGTTTGCCCAACGGAGGGGCGGGATCCAACACCTGGCCGCCGCAAAGCGTTTCTACCGGCGACAGATTGCGAAGTACAAAACGATCAAACAAAATCAGGGGAATCGATTCCGAAACCCGAAGGAGAACCCATCCCATTTCTCCCGCCAAAACAACCTCCGGTTCCAAGTGCTCCACCTTGCAGGCGACCTTTCTCGATCCTACATGCAGTCGAAGTTCCATTCCCTTATGAAGAGGTCTTGGACTATCCTTGGTCATTTGAATCCATCCCGCGAACCGATCGCTCAACGCAACGTGATTCGGTAGGCTAACAAGGTCTCCCCTCTTCACCTGATCTTTCGAAAAAGCCGGTAAGTTCATGGCAACCCTCTGACCTGCAACGGCCTCGGCAACGGATTCGTCATGGACCTGTATCCGTCGTATCTTGCTAGACAATTGCTGCGGATATAGCATGACCTCTTGCCCAAGCTTCAAGCTGGCGCCCAATAAGGTACCGGTAACAACGCTTCCAAATCCCTTGATTGAAAAAGAA
>JABXKS010000091.1:0-1745 GCA_013619125.1 Clostridiales bacterium | reverse complement strand
CTCCATTCCTCCTCCACCAAATCCGTCTTCGTGATCACCACGATTCCGGCCTGCACGTGAAGGAGCTTAAGAATTTCCAAGTGTTCTCGGCTCTGAGGCATCATTCCCTCGTCAGCCGCAACGATAAACAAAACAAAATCCATGCCAAAGGCACCGGTTAACATATTGGAAACAAAACGCTCGTGGCCTGGTACATCAATAAAACCAACCCGTTGCCCGCTGGCTAAATCATAATAGGTGAATCCCAAATCAATGGAAATTCCCCTCTGTTTTTCTTCTTTTAATCGATCCGTTTCCCGCCCTGTCAGAGCACGAATCAAGGCCGTCTTTCCATGATCGATATGGCCTGCTGTTCCAATGATAATCTGTCGCTTCACACCATGGCCTCCAATTCCCGCAATCGATCAGCCACCTGGTCCCATTGATCGGGGTAGACTGTTCTCAGATCGATCCAAATCTCGTCCTGTTGAATCCGGGCAATCAAAGGGCTTTGTCCCTGTCGAAGTGTCGTTTCCAGCGCTGCCGCATGCCCATTGGCAATTACCAATGCAAGGCTTGGAAAGCTTACCCCCGGCAGACTGCCTCCACCAACAGTTCCCTCCGACTCTCGAATCTCAAGCCCAAGATTTTGTATCACATTCTCCGGCAATTCCGATAAAATTCGGTTGCCCGCTTCGCGCAATTCTTCCAAAGTTCTTCCCAGCATCCAGTAGAAGGGAATCTCTCCCACACGGTCTCCATGGAGATACAGCCGCAGGGTTTCTTCCGCCAAAGCCAGGGTTATTTTATCAACCCGAAGGGCACGGTTCAATTGATGACGCTTGCAGCGGTCGATCAGTTCTCGCCTACCTACCAAGAAACCCGCCTGAGGTCCCCCCAGAAGTTTGTCTCCGCTAAAGGTAACCAGATCAACCCCAGCGGCAATCGAAGCCTGTACCGTCGCCTCGCGTGGCAGTCCGAAGGAAGCTAGGTCCAATAGAACCCCGCTCCCCTGATCTTCCAAAACCGGCACCCCAGTCTCACCACTCAAGGCAGTCAATTCTTCCAAGGAAGTCGACTCTGTAAAACCAAGAATCTGATAATTGCTGGTGTGCACTTTTAAATAAGCCCCCGTTTCAGGGCGAGTCGCATCCCGGTAATCGGACAACCGGGTTCTGTTGGTTGTTCCCACTTCCCGAAGTCTAGCACCGCTGAGACGCATGACGTCAGGGATCCGAAAAGAACCGCCAATTTCCACCAATTCTCCCCGCGAAACCACCACTTCACGATTCTCACACAGAGCAGCCAGCATCAGCATAACCGCGGCCGCATTGTTATTGACAGCCATAGCCGCTTCCGCACCCGTCAAAGCGCAAAGTAAATCCTCGATATGGTCGTATCGGGACCCTCGCTTGCCCTGGTCCAATCGATACTCAAGATTGGAATAACGGCCCGCTTTTTCCATGGCGCGATTCGCCAAATCTTTGGAAAAATTCGCCCGGCCCAGGTTGGTATGCAACAGGGTTCCAGTCCCGTTGATCACCGGTTTCAGCCCTAGAAATTCGCTTCTTAGACTCGTTTCCGCCGCATCAAAAAGAGAGGCAAGCCGTGCCTCAAGTACCGCTTCCTCTGCATTCGCCTGAATCAATGCGCGAATCTCCCCAAGAATGCTTGTAAAAGCATCCTTCACTCGTTCATATCCAAATTCCTGTATCCACGCCTCAACCCGCGGGTCCACCAAACAGGCGTCCATTTTGGGCAATCGG
>JABXKS010000090.1 GCA_013619125.1 Clostridiales bacterium | reverse complement strand
GAGAGGCGTTGATTGAAAGTCTGGGGGCTTATGGAGAACAATTAATTGAGGTGTTTCGAGAAGCGGCGTTTGAGAATGACGCTCTTTGGATTGAAATGCAATAAGATTGGGAAAAGTAAGTCTAGGGGTTTGATTTTCCCGTATTGAATAGTACAAATCGGCATATTTAACAACTTGCGGAGGTGAGAATTGATACATATTGCAAATACAACTTTGCGATGGTATAATTTAGTTGTATCCGATAATGGCAAACTTGTTGAAAAACAAGGACGCAAAACTTTAGGGCCTTACTCATTGAGTTGGCAGCCAGTTGCCGAAGAGTCAAAGCGATTTGAATTCTTCTACACTTGTTGTAGGAGATTTTTTTGACTTTCATTTCGGATCTCCAAAAATTTTGAAGGAGGTTTATGATGAAAAGAAGTAAATTGTTGACTCGTGTACTTGTAGTAATGTTGTTGATTTCTTTGAGTGGTGTTTCAGCTTTTGCTGATGTAGTCGCCCCAGTTGTTGAAGAACCAGCAGTTGTAGAAGAACCAGCAGTTGTTGAAGAAACTGCACCGGCAGAGGAGCCAGTTCTGTTAGATGAACCGGTTGCAGAACCAGAAGTGAGTTATTTGCGTTTCGATGTTGGTTCGGATCTTGTTTTCGTTGCGGAAGATGGTGTGATTGTATCTGTTACAACGGAACTTGAAATGAATCCAGAAGAGCCAGCTGCACTGGTAGAAGAGCCAGCTGCACTGGTAGAAGAGCCTGTTGCACCGGTAGAAGAGCCTGCTGCACCGGTAGAAGAACCAGCTGCAGAACCGGCAGAAGAGCCTGCTGAACCGGCAGAAGAGCCTGCTGAACCGGCAGAAGAGCCTGCTGAACCGGCAGAAGAGCCTGCTGAACCGGTAGAAGAACCAGTTGCACCAGCGGATCCTTATGCAGAATATATTGGATTAAGTGTTACAGAAGGAATTGACTTGCTTTTGGCAAGCGGCGATTTTGAAGGCCCCATTGAGCTGGACATCTTTGCGAATAGTGAAATGGCAGAGTCGTTGATGACGATGTTGGAAGAAGGCTATGCAGAGCTGTTGAAATTACAAGCAGTTGCATTGGATAGCGACAACCCAAATGCTGAAAGATTCCTAAATGCTGCGATTTACCGCATTACCCCGGGCAAAATGAATTTGCTTGATAAATTGGGTGCATTTCTCGAAGATGAGGAAATGGACTACGCTTCATGGTCGGTATTGTCAGTAAAAGAAATTCAATCCATGACAAAATCAAATCGCACCACGGTACAGAGTGCTGTAAAGAAAAAAGTGAAATCAAACAATGGGAAGGCAAAAACAAAATAAACCCAATTGGCTTTTGGAACTCGAGTAATTATCGAGTTCCTTTTTTTATTAAAGAATTAGAAAATTTCTTCACAAATTATTTTTTCCACCGCGTAAAATAGCAATGATTTTATTGCATCTGCGAATTTTGGTTTCCTTCTTTTTCGCATCAAGAATATAGCTGACATATCGTCTTTGGGCGGAGGGCGTTTCTGAACGGAAAAGAGTCTCAGCATTTTCTTTGGACAGCATGATTTGAAAAAAATCAGGGATCTGCGCAGGTTTTTTTTTGAAGGCTTGATCCTCTGCAATCTTCTCATTGAGATGATCAAGCAAGGTGAGATCGAAGTATTGCAACCCAAAAGCTGTCACTTCATTATTTTCTATAAGCTCTTTCATACGGATGATATTACTGAGTGACCAATTACTTCTTTTTTGACGCGGAGCAAAGTATTGTCGGAATCTTTTTTCATCATGGCTATGGGTAACTGCATCAATCCATCCGTAGCAAAGCGCAGTGCGTACGGCATCCTCGTATGTGAGACCAAGGTGTTCATAGCCTTTCTTGTAAAGATAGATATCGACTCCTTTATGTTCCGCGTGATTGATTTCCAACCACTTGCGAAATTGAGTTTTCTCCTTAAATTCCATTACCTTCGGCTTCATTTGCGCTCCTTATTCCACGATTGATCTATAAGTTCTTCTATTATATTATACAGGATTTATAAGTGATTTACGGGTTCCGACTAACAATTCAAACCTTTATCGTTTGAAGAGGGCGGACAATCTGTCATTGAATATTTAAATAGATACGATGAGTAGCGGGTATGTAATAGGTGAATGTTTAAGTGAATGGAAAGGAGAAAATGATGAATTCCTTACCAAAAATGAATATGGAGGATAACGAAACTGGATGTTGTCCTCGATTCCACCCAGAGGGGTGGGATGAGAAAATAATTGAGTTTGATGAATTGTTATTCGCCAAAGCACAAACAAGAAGTTTTTTGCATATTCCAATGAACTTTGGGACTGTCATGAAGCAGGCGATGGAGGCGATCACAGCGTCTGATGCTGAAGTGAAGGATCAATATTTGATTTTGTCTAGGGACCTTTCTTCTTGGAAAGGAGAGCATTTGTTTTTGGTTTCTAAAGAGGTGAAGGGTATGGAAATGACATGCCTGTCTGGTCGGTTTGCTTCGAAAGTCTTTGAAGGGAAATATAAGGAACAGGTAAAGTGGATGGTTGAGATGGAAAACTACGTAAAGCAGTTGGGTGAGAAGGGGGAAGAGATCTATGCCTTCTATACAACCTGCCCGAAATGCGCGGAGCACTATGGGGAAAATTATGTGGTCATGATGATGAAACTTGTTTAAAAAACGCAATGTCTTGAAAAGACATTGCGTTTTTTGAATGCTGGAATTAGATGTGGATATAGAAAAGTCGAATTCGATTTGAAAAACAAAGAGGATTTAAACTGTTTGTATGAATAAAGATTGATAAATGATTAATAATCTTTTGGGTTTTATTGGCATTCCCGGGTAGAAGAATGATAAGGAGTGTGATGGGAATGCGTATTTTAATTAATGAATTGGCTGAAATCCAAGAGAAATTCGGCTACATACCGGAAAATGAGATTGTTAGGCTGGCAGCTGAAATGAATATGCAAAAGGCTCAATTGTACGGAGTGATTTCTTTTTACTCCAGATTGTACACAGAAAAAAAGGGAAAAAACATCATTCGCGTTTGTAAGTCGGTTACCTGTGGAATGAATGGCAGCCAAGCGATCCGTGAAGCAATTATGGCTCACTTGGGAATCGGAGATGGTATGACAACTGAGGAAGGACGCTTTTCGCTGGAATTTGTTGAATGCTTGGGACTATGCAATGTATCGCCATGTATCACGATCAATGATGCCGTTTATGAAAACTTAACTGTTGAGAAGGCAATTGAAATTATTGATTTAATTGAGTGAGGAGAATTGATTATGAAAGAAAGCATCTATCTGAAGAAGCTGATTGATCAAGGTCCTTTAGCGTGGGACTATCATTTTCTTTTTCAAGGAATCGAGATGGGGCGGGAAAGCTGCTTCCGAGAACTTGAAAAATCGGAGCTGGTTGGTCGCGGTGGAGCCGCTTTTCCAACTGCAAGAAAGTGGAAAGCTGTATGGGACAAAGACGATGTGGTATTGATTTGCAATGCGGATGAAGGAGAACCAGGAACCTTCAAGGATCGATATATCATGGAGAACAACCCCGCATATTTGCTGGAAAGCATGCTATTGTCTGCCTTTATTGTAAATGCGCGTGAACTCTACATATATATTCGAGGAGAATATAGACAAGCAATCGCAATGATGAAAAGTGAAATCAACAAAGCGGAAGCTGTGATTGAAGCACTTCAAGAAAAAACCGGGGTCAAATTGCGCGTTGAAGTCGTTGTTGGTCAAGGCGCTTATGTGTGCGGAGATGAAACTTCTTTGATCAATTCGATAGAAGGGGTGCGTCCGAATTCAAGAATCAAGCCGCCTTACCCGACGGCAAAAGGACTTTTCAATCATCCGACAATCGTGAACAATGTTGAAACTCTGTGTAATTTGCCATTAATCATTCGAGATGGCGGTGCATTCTACTCAACGATGGGCGTGGAGGGAAGTCGAGGAACAAAGCTGATTTCTCTGAGTGGAAGAATCAAAGAACCCGGAGTATATGAAGTTGAATTGGGAAAAGTTTCGTTACGTGAAATAATTTTCGATTTAGGTGGCGGAATCATAGACAATCGAGAATTGAAATTTGTGATTCCTGGCGGAATCTCAACACAATTATTAATAAATGATGAAATCGATGTGAAGGTGGATTACTGCAGCATGAAAAAAGCAGGTAGCGCCCTTGGATCGGGCGCTGTCATTGTGGCGGATGATACGGTCAACGCAGTCGAAATGGCGAAGAATGCGGCTGATTTCTTTTCAAAGGAAACCTGTGGCATCTGCTTTCCCTGCAAAGAGGGGAATCGACAAATTCATACGATGCTGAGCAAGATTCATGCGTTTGAAGGAAGGTGGGAGTATTTGGAACTTATTCGCGAAATTTCGGAAACTACAAGTCGCGCAGCACGATGTGGCTTGGGGCAATCGGCAGGGAATCTGCTGGTCAGCGCGATTGAAAAAATTCCAAATGATTTTGAACGATATTTGCCTGAAAATGATTCAGAGAGGCTGAGGTGACAAGATGATTCGATTACAAATTAATAGGGAAGCGATTGAAGTGGAAGCAGGGACGACGATTTTGGAAGCAGCGAAGAAACTTCATTATAAGATTCCGACCCTGTGCTATAAAGAAGGACTCAGCATTTACGGCGGATGTCGGCTTTGTATTGTGGAAGTGAAGGGACACACCAATCTGCCAATTGCTTGTGCGGAAGAGGTTCGAGAAGGGATGGAGGTTTTCACGCATTCCGATATTGTACTGGAAACAAGACGGAACATATTTCAGTTGATTATTGCGAATCATCCATTCGATTGTGAGTTGAATTGTTTAACCTGCTTGAAAAGCGGTACTTGCGAATTAAGAAAGCTGGCAGAAGAGATTGGTGTATCAGAATTAAAGTATGAGGCGATTGAAAAGCCGTGGACCACGGATACAAGCTCGCTAAGTGTTATGGTTGAGACATCGAAATGCATCTCGTGCGGTCGCTGTGTGCGAACCTGCAACGAGATACAACATGGTGGTATTTTAACGATGTCTGAAAGAGGCGTTGCGACTAAGGTGGATACCTTTATGGGGAAGGGTCTTGGAAATGTGGACTGCACAAATTGCGGGCAATGTATATTGGCTTGCCCAACCGGCGCGATCCACGAGGTTTATCATGTGAATCAAGTGATTCAAGCGATTAATGATCCCAAAACCCATGTCGTGATACAAACAGCGCCAGCCGTGCGTGTAGCGATCGGGGAGGAGTTTGGAGCGCCGTTGGGTATGAATTTGGAGAAAAAGATTGTGACGGCTTTGAAAAAAATGGGAGCGGATAAGGTTTTTGACACGAATTTCACCGCTGATTTAACGATTATTGAAGAGGGAACGGAGTTTATCCATCGAATTAAAAATCATGGCGTCTTGCCTTTGATCACTTCCTGTTCTCCAGGATGGATTAAGTTTGCCGAGCATAATTATCCGGAATTGCTGCCGAATATATCTACCTGCAAGTCGCCGCAGCAAATGTTTGGAACCCTTGCGAAGACTTATTACGCAGAACAAGAAGGAATTTCACCCGATAAGATTATTTCCGTCTCTATCATGCCGTGTACGGCAAAGAAATACGAGTTGGCGCGTGAGGAGTTGAAAGAGGATGTGGATTATGTTTTAACGACAAGAGAATTGGGAAAGCTGATTCGTGCATATGGACTTGATTTTCTGAACCTTCCAGATGGAGAGTATGATCAGCCGTTTGGGATTTCTACGGGAGCGGCAGCGATTTTCGGTGTTTCGGGCGGAGTGATGGAGGCTGCATTACGGACAGGATATGAATTGATTTCGGGAAAGGAATTGAAAGAAATCGAATTTGCCGAAATCAGAGGATTGAAAGGAATTAAAGAAGCAGTCGTTGATATTGACGGGACAATAATACGTGTTGCAGTGGCGAATGGGCTGGAGAATGCGGTGCAAGTGCTGCAGCATAAAGAGGATTATCATTTTATTGAGATCATGACGTGCCCGGGAGGCTGTATTGGAGGCGGTGGCCAACCAATTTCCGACATTGAAAATATCCTGGAAGCGAGAATGGCTGGCATCTACGCCACTGATCAGAATCGAGAGATTCGAAAATCACATAAAAATCCTGCTGTCATGAAATTGTATGATGAATTTTTTGGAGAACCGAACGGTGAAAAGGCGCACCAGCTTTTACATACGCATTATACGAACCGGCAGGCGTGAATCATAGAGAGTTTGGAAGTCGAAGCGATTGAATTATGCTTCGGCTTTTCTTGTTGATGAATTTGTGGAAGAGAGTATGGTATGATAGGGAGAGATTAAAAGGATGGATGATTACAATGGCGTATAAAGAGATATTTTTAAAGGCTTACGAAGCGATGAGTGCTACGATCATCGATGGGAACTGTGGCGAACTTTGTAAGGGGCATTGTTGCCGAAGTAAGATGGAGAATGGAGAAGTATTGGGGATCTATTTTCTTCCCTTTGAGTATGAAATGATGCAGGTGGGCGAAAATCTGATTGATGCCGATACGGTGGAAATCCATAAGAATGATGAGTATGAAATGCCGGAAGGGATTGAACAGCTGGTTTATGGGTTTTGTCGTGATGTCACCCAGTGCAATCGAGAATTGCGCCCGGTTCAGTGCAGGACATATCCCTTTGAACCGCATCTCGAGGATGGAAAACTCCAACTGGTGATAGAAAAAGAGCAGGTGCATAAATGTCCTCTTCTTTCGCAGCGGGATTGCTGGAATCCTGAATTCGAAAAGGGAATTTTGGCGGGATGGGAAATTCTGCTGCAGATTCCGGAAATAAGAATTGTTGTGGAATCGGAATCGGAAGAAAGACGGAATCGATATGGAAAATAAGAACGAAAAAATGACAGGCGGATCTTGCATGTATTTGGGACGGCGTTATCCACTTGTGATTCAAATCGATCTTGATCAGAAGAAGCCACAGATCACCTTTGACGGTGTTCAATTTCGCTGTATCACTTCGATTGTAGAAGAAGCTGGGATTTCAAGCGCACTTCAAGCATTTTATAAAAGAGAAAGTCGAAAAATCATTGAAGAAAGATTGCGGGTCTATCAACCGCAAATACGCATTAAGGCGCGCTCGGTCACCATTAAAGAGCGGGTGACACAATGGGGGAGTTGCAGTTCGGATCGCAAGTTGACCTTTCATTGGAGGCTCATTCTTTTCCCGATGGAAGCGATTGATTATGTAGTCGTTCATGAATTGTGTCATTTAAAGCATATGAATCATGATCGATCGTTTTGGCGATTGGTGGGAAAGATTTATCCGCAATATAAGGATGCAATGAGCTTGTTGCAAGGGCAAACAGACCAATGAAGATCTTGCGATTTTCAATAATACGTATAATCAGAATCATGTAGGTGAATTGGATGGTTTTTGACAATAGGAGTGGACATCATGGATAAGAAAAAAAAGAGTATGATCGCTGATTTATCGTTGTTTCTCGTGGCCGTCGTATGGGGGACTGGCTTTCCTGTAACGGACATTGCCATGCAAACGATAGGACCCAATCAGCTTTTAAGCATTCGGTTTGGGATGGCGGCTTTGATTCTGAGTTTGGTCTTTCGCAAAAAACTAAAGCGAACAACGACGGTTGAGTTAAAGGCGGCTGCGATGTGCAGTCTTCTGTTTTGGGCGGGATTTACGACGCAGACAATCGGGCTTCAGTATACAACGGCATCAAAAGCATCGTTTTTAACAGGTGTTTATGTGGTCTTGGTGCCGTTTTTGTATTGGGCGTTTTCTAAACGGAAACCGGATAAATTTAATGTGATTGCAGCGTTTATGACCCTAGGTGGGATTTACTTATTTACAACTTCAAAGGGTGCGGATATTTTAAGCTTCAACGATGGAGATGCCTTGGTTTTGGTATGTGCGCTTTTCTTTGCTTCGCAGATCATTGCAGTGGGCTATTATGTGAAAGAAAAGGGAATTGATCCAATTGTTCTAACGGTCTATCAATTTGCGTTCTCCTTTGTCCTTTCTTTATCGATGGTTTTTGTATTTGGGGAATCAGGAATGAAGCAACCTCTCGACTTGACTGCGGTCGTGTCGATCGTATTTTTGGTGATCTTCAGTACAATTTGCGCATTCTTGGCTCAGAATGTGGCGCAGAAACATACAACGGAAACCCATGCGGCAATTTTGATGAGCTTGGAGGCGGTTTTTGGTGTGATTATGTCCGTCATTTTGTTGAGTGATCCCTTTACGCCTCAGATGGTTGTCGGTTGTGTCATTATTTTCGCCGGGATTATCACGGCGGAAACCAAATGGACATTCCTAAGAAAATCTGCGACACCTATAAAAGCGGTAGAATAGTGGAATAAAGGATTGCATGGTTTTAGGAGGAAGTGGGCATGAAAAACAACTTTAGAGCGTTACTTTATCATATGGGCTACATTTTGTTGTGCCTGCTTGCCACGGTGCTCCTCGTGCTTTTATCCCCGATGATCGGCAATGTGTTTTCCGGCAAGATGATCGCGTTGTGGCCGGTGAGAATCGGAATGGCCGTATTGATCCCTGCAAGTTATATTTGGCTTGGTTCGCGACTGAAACCTGAAGAAAAGAAGAACAAAGATTTTTTGACCGGTGGACTCATCGCTGTTTTGGGCATCATCTTGGTGATGATCAGCATGCGGCATTCAGCCCATGGATTTTGGTCGATGCCCAGTGAAGAAGAGCTTTATTATCATTGGCAGGCACCCAATTTGTTTTTGCTGCCGACTACCTTGACCTGTTTCTTTTTAGACATCGTGCGAACACCTTGGATCATGCTTGGTTCCGCTTTCGGCCCATCCTTTTTAATGGGGATTGGCTTGCGATGGAAACGGAATCGGATGAAATAGTTCAATCAATTGGAAAAATCTTGCGATTTATTTGGAATCAACGTATAATGGAAAACGAACATGGGAGCTGTTAAAGCGGCTGAGAGTGAAGAGCGATCTTCAGACCATTTTACCTGATCTGGATAATGCCAGCGGAGGGACATAGAGCGAATTCATATGGAATTCTTTTTGTGAAAATGGACACTTCTCATCTTATGAGGGGTGTTTTTTTGTTGCCGTGTTCATAAATTCTATTAAGAGTCACAGAAGGGAGAAATGATGGTAGCAAATGTTTTAGCGGTAGTATTGTCACTTGTTGTTTTTAGCGTAGCGGGATGGAAGTTGAGGGGAATGAAGTTTGATACAAGGCGAGTGGCGAGGATTGGAATCATCACGGCCATGACGCTTGTTCTGTATATGATCAAGATTGTACCCTTCCCTCAGGGAGGCGGATGCACCTTGCTTTCTGTCTTGCCGATTATGGTATTATCTGTCCTGTATGGCGTGGAAGAAGCATTGATTTGTGCAATCGTAGTTGGTTTAACGAAAATCGTAATCGCACCGCCTTATTTTCCATTGCAAATTCCATTGGATTATCTAGGTAGCATGATTGCCATTGCGTTTACACCGATTTTTGGTATAAAAAGCAAAGGTAAATTAGCGGCAGGGGCAATTTTTGCAACTCTTTTATCTGCTTTTTTCAGTATTCTATCCGGCATTATTTTCTTTGGGCAATTTGCACCTGAAGGGATGAATGTATGGATATATTCATCCATCTATAATCTATCAGGATTTGGTGTGGAAGCGGCCTTGAGTATTGTTGCCTTGCTGTTTATCACAACGCGCAAGCTACGTCTTCAGGAGGTAACGGAATGAGTTTTTCCAAGCGACTAGTCGAAGATCCCAGGGTGCAGGCATATTATGAGGCTTACATGAAGCATCCATTTATCCGAGGATTATCTGATGGCAGTTTATCGGAGGATCGATTTCGGAAATATTTGATTCAAGACACCCATTATTTAAAGGATTATTCCAAAGCATATGCGTACGCCTACCTTTTGGGTGACGGGGTGCGGGAGTTGCAATTTCTTCATACCTGTATTGGCGTTGTGATGGCGGAAGAAACCAATATGCATATTCAGTACTTGAAAGACTTTGGTCTGGATGTCTTTGGGATTGAGCGCATGCCGGTAGAGCGTGCTAATCGAGAGTATCTGGATTATATGCTGAGTTTTGCACCGGACCAAGATATGAAGACGATTTTTACGGCAGCTTTTCCTTGTACCTTGACCTATGGATATATTGGCAAAGAATTGATGAAAGAAAGAGTGAATGCAGCGAAACGGCATTATTATGATCCTTGGATTGAAACCTATGCCGGATCTGGATTTGAGAAATTTAGTGTGGATTCTTGTTGGCTAATCGATCGATATTGCGAAGGAATTTCAAAGGAAGAAGAAGAGTCGTTGGTTCAAATCTTCTTAAAGGCTTGCGAATATGAGATGAAGTTTTGGGATATGAGTTATTCTTTGATACCGGATGAAATTTAGGAGGCGGAAATGGAAAAGTTGTTTGAGTTGGTTAAAGCGCAATCTCCATTGGTGCATAATATTACGAATTACGTAACCGTGAATGATTGTGCCAATGTCATTCTGGCAGTCGGAGGGTCTCCGCTTATGGCAGATGATGAGGAAGAGGTTGCAGATATTGTTTCCATTAGCAAAGCGTTGTACCTCAATGTGGGAACTTTGAATCGAAGAACCATTGAGTCTATGAAGATTGCGGGCAAACGAGCGAATGAATTGGGGATTCCAGTCATTCTAGATCCCGTTGGAATGGGTGCGTCGCGTTTGAGAAATGAGTCGGTCAATGCGTTGCTGGAAACAATTCGGTTCGCGGTAATCAAAGGAAATATGACAGAAATTCGAGCGATTGATCAAAATTGTCGAACGAAAAGCGGTGTGGATGTAGAGAACTCGGATCAAATTACAACTGAGACCATCGGCGAATCAATTGCACTTGCCAAGAAATTGGCAAATCGATATTCTTCAGTCGTGGTCATTACCGGGGCGATGGATATTGTAACAGATGGAGAACGGGTACGAACCATCACCAATGGTGATCCGATGATGTCGAAGATTACAGGTACGGGGTGTATGACAGGAAGCTTGATCGGAACCTTTGTAGCTGTGGATGTGGATCGCGCCTTTGATGCGACAACGATTGCCGTTTCTATGATGGGGTTGGCAGGTGAAAGAGCTGCGGCAATGGCCAGAGACAGGCAAGAGGGAACATCAAGTATGAAGCGATATTTGATTGATCAAATGATTCTAATCGATGGACAAGTTTGGAAAGTGGGTGCGAAAATTGAAAATAGAGCCTAGAGAGTTATCCCTATACTTGGTGACAGACCGCAGTTGGAGCCAAGACGATGGTTTCATTGCCCAGATAGAAGAAGTGTTGCAGAATGGCGTCAGTATGCTTCAATTGAGAGAAAAACATGTGGATCAGGAATTGTTTGTAGCAAGGGCACTTGAATTGAAGGGACTTGCAGCGCAATATCAGGTACCGTACATCATCAATGATGATGTGGAAGTAGCGATACGAGCGAATGCGGATGGTGTTCATATCGGACAATCCGATTGCTCTGTTTCGGAAACCCGTCGAATGATTGGGGAAGATAAAATTCTTGGGGTCTCAACGCAAACCGTTGAAGAAGCAATTCGCGCGGAGAAAGAGGGAGCTGATTATTTGGGGGTTGGCGCCGTATTCCCAACGGCAACAAAATCCGATGCAAGCGATGTATCTTATGAAACGTTACAAGCGATTTGTCACGCGGTTTCGATTCCAGTTGTGGCGATTGGCGGAATCTCGAAAGGTAATGTCATGCAATTGAAAGGTTCGGGAGTACAGGGAATCGCAGTGATTTCTGCAATATTAGGGCAAGCTAATGTTGGACAAGCGGCTAAGGCGTTAAAAGGATTGAGTCTAAGAATGGCAAGAAGCGAGATGCCAAGGGTGTTGACCATTGCAGGCTCTGATTGCAGCGGTGGAGCTGGGATTCAAGCGGATCTGAAAACTATGGCGGCGCATGGGTGCTATGGCATGAGTGCGATTACCGCGTTGACTGCGCAAAATACAACGGGTGTTTATGGCGTTGTCAACTGTGAACCCGATTTTGTGGAGAGTCAAATTGATTGCATTTTTCAAGATATTCGTCCGGATGCTGTCAAAATTGGTATGGTATCATCCGCGGAAATTATTCATAGTGTTGCTCAGAAGTTGAAGACCTATCAACCAGCCCATATTGTAGTTGATCCAGTCATGGTGGCGACAAGCGGTAGCAAGCTTTTGGCGGAAGACGCGATGGATGCACTAAAGCGAGAGCTCATTCCCTTGGCGACAGTCATTACCCCTAATCTATATGAGGCGGAGCTACTGGCGGGGATGAAGATTGCCTCAGCGGCAGATATGGTTTCAGCAGCAGAAAAAATCGCATCTTTTTACTCGGGAAATATTCTGATCAAGGGTGGACATCTCGAGGATTGCGCGAATGATTTGTTGGTTGCAAATGGAGAGGCAATTTGGTTTGAAGGAAAGCGGGTGGAAAATCCGAATACCCATGGAACGGGTTGTACGCTATCTTCAGCAATCGCCAGTAATTTAGCGAAAGGTTATACGGTCACAGAGAGTATACAAAACAGCAAGGCATATATCACAGGTGCCCTGGAAGATATGCTGGATCTCGGACAAGGCAGCGGACCATTAAATCATCAATATCAGTCAACAAAATAATGGTTGAAGAAGAAGGCGGTCTATTTGACCGCTTTTTTGTGTTAGAATAGCGGTATGAGAAATATAAGGAGGGTGTCAAATGAGGAAAAAAAGACTGGGGAAAGCAAATATTGAGGTATCAGTAATTGGTTTGGGTGGAATTCCTTTGCAACGACTGACTGAAGATCAGGCGGGGGAGGTTGTAAAAGCAGCCGTGGATGCTGGGATTAATTTTATTGATACTGCCAGAGGCTATACGGTAAGCGAAGAATATATCGGTGCAGCCTTAGAAAAATATCAATTGCGAGCTCGTGTTCATTTGGCAACAAAAACCATGGTGCGTGATTATGAGGGAATGAAGAAAGAAATTGCAATCAGTCTTCAAAATCTGCGTACAGATTATATTGATCTATATCAAGCACACTTGATTAAAACAGAAGAGCAATATGAGCAGTTGATGGGCGAAGACGGGGGCTACCGTGCATTGGTGGAAGCCAAGGAAGCCGGCAAGATTGGCGCCATCGGGATTACGGCACATACAGCAAGTCTGTTGGAAAAACTCTTGGATCCAGAGAAATTTGATACCATTCAATTCCCATACAATCCAATTGAAAATCAAGGGAAAGAACTCTTTGAACGCGCTCACGCTCATGATATGGGCGTGATTGTAATGAAGCCTATTGCTGGTGGCGCATTTGAACGAGGCGATTTGAGCTTGAAATATATTATGCAAAATGAGACGATTACTGTCGCCATTCCTGGGATGGATAATATTGAGCAGGTCGCGATCAATACGGCGATTGGTCAGGATGAATATCCGCTGACAGAATCGGAAGAAACAGAAATTCAAGTAATCGTTGATCGCTTGGGATCCGAATTTTGTCGCCGATGCGGATATTGCCTGCCTTGTCCGCAGGAAATTGACATTCCAACGCAGTTCTTGTTTGAAGGATACTATAAGCGCTATGATATGAAGGATTGGGCAGTTGGCCGCTATGGAAACTTAGCAAAGAATGCTTCAGATTGTGTGGAGTGCGGAATTTGTGAAGAGCGCTGTCCGTATAATTTGCCGATTCGAAAAATGATGAAGAGAGTTGTTAAAACATTTGAATAAAATATTTGAAAAAGCAAGAACCGTCCATTGGACGGTTCTTTTTAATGACTATAGAAACGGATTTTTCGCTAGACTTGTAAAAAGTCATCTAGCTCGGCAAAGAAACTTTCGTGCTCGATGCCTTCTAGGTAATCCGTTGGAACACCTAAGACTGGTAATATAATTTCCGCGTCGGTAAGAGCGGCTTCGAATTCTTCCATCAAAATGCCACGTTCTTTCAGCAGAGAGCATGTCGGGCTTTCGTTGATCCCTAAAATACCGAGAATTTCATAGCCATTGCGTTGATATTCTTTGATTTGCAGCATTGGATTCTGCAGCAGTGTATTACAAAGTTGTCTGAATTCGGGTGTATCGTAATCTTTCTTTGTTGTGGGAGGGCGATCTTCTCCAAGATGCAACAATTCAGGACAGGGTAGCTGAATCATACCGATTTCTTCATTTAAGATTTTTTGCACAATAGCAGTGTAGGCTCCTTTAGCACGCGCCAAGGGGTGCACAACACTATTCTGGTTTAATATACAATGAGATAAGATGATAATTTTCTTTCTTCGATGCATGGAAAATCCTCCTCAAGCTAGTATCTGTATTATATCGGATATTTTGGATTGAAACTAGCGGTACGGAAGTTTTGATTAGCTATGCCATTTATAGAGAAGGAACCAGCCGCGGCTGGTTCCTTCTTTGCTTAGAATTCGTATATAAGTTCTTCGGTGATTTCTTTGATGATTTCTACGGCAAGCTGTACGGTATCTTCAAAATCACGATAAGAAGCGTAGCAATAATGAGTGTGTGCGTATCGTGTTGGAATGCCCAAAACCAAGGTGGGAACCCCTTCGTTAGATAAGTGAATCTTGCCGGCGTTGGTTCCGCCGGAAAGTCGCACGGCATCCTGACAGTTGATATCATGCTTCTTCGCAATAGATTTCGCAAATCGAATGAAGCCCTGATGCGAGACATAAGAGTTGTCTCGGTGTCGAATCTGCGGTCCGCCATGGAGGGCGGCTTGTATCGCATATTGATCGCGATATACATCATCGGCAGGGGAACCTTCGAATACGATTGCGAGATCAGGCTTGACACGATTGGCAGTTACTTGCGCCCCTCGCGTCCCGACCTCTTCCTGAGCGGCCAAAGCTCCAACCGCATGAATGGCGGTATCCTCATTCTGGAGGCGTTTGAGGACTTCCATGACGGCGGCACAGCCAAGTCGATTATCGAATGCTTTTCCCATCATGACTTGATTTCGCTCATTGTATCTAAACTCTACAAATGGAACAATAGGAGCAGCGACGGAGATCTTGAAGTCATTGATGACCTCTTCTCTAGAGGTTGCACCTACATCGATTTGCAGATCATGAAAAGTGATTTTTTTTAATCGTTCTTCTTCTGTCATAAAGTGTGGAGGCTTTGAGGTGACGATGCCTTGGATATATTCTCCATCGTTATTTCGGACCATAACAAGATGGGCGGGAATATTGTGGTCAACCCATCCGCCAAGCTTAATAAAATGAAGCAAGCCCTTTTCATCAATGGACTGCACCATAAAGGCAACTTCGTCAAGATGACCATCGAGCATGATCGTCATTTTTTTACCATCTTTGTTTTCAAGATTAAGATATCCGTTCATCATGGAGTCTCGTTGATACGAAAGATCTCCTTTATACGATCGTACAGTTTCTAATACATCCTCTTCAAAACCAGGTGCGCCGTAGCTGTTGGAGAGATCTTCAATCAATTTGAGTGTATTCATAGTTTTCATTTCCTCTCTGACTTGACATGTATATATATAAATATACTAGATAACTCCGAAAAAGTGAAGTGTTTGCTTTAAAAAAGATGAATTAATCTTGACTTGATTGTAATAATATAGTAACATCTTTAATAACAACCTGTAATAAAAAACGCGTTGGGAGTGATATTTTGAACATATTAGAAGTTATTGAAGGAAAGAAAATTGATTTAAGTAGAAAACAACAAATGATCGCACAATTTGTGATAGATAATAAAAATAGTGTCGGTTTTATGAGTTTAAAAGAGATGAGTTCTGAAATTGGAGTTTCAGAAGTGACAATCTTGAATTTCTGTAAAAGTATAGGGGTAGACTCATTTACGCAACTAAAAAAGGATTTTCAAAATACCATTATGGAACGATTGCATATTCCAAATGAAATTCGATCTTCACTTGATGAATTAATCAGTAACCAAGAAGCGTATGAAAATAGTATTAATATGCATCGAGACAATACGGAGCAAACGATTAAAGCAAATAATCTAGAAAATATTGATCAAGCAGCGGAGTTGATAAAAAATGCTCGTAGAATCCTGATTTGTGGTCTTGGATTTTCAAAAATAATTGCGGATTATTTAAATGCGAGAATCCGCTTGCTTAGTCTGGATGCACGGGTCTTGGAAATAGGAGACATAATCAGTACCAGTATGGAATTGGGAACCGTTACACAAGAGGATTGTTTTATTTTGGTAGCTTTTCCTGTATATTCTCAGAGTATAGTTGGTTTTTCAAGATTTTTACATAAAAGAAAGTTGAAATTTATTTCAATTACAGATACAGGCGAATCACCAATTGCGATACATGCATCGAGTGTATTGTTATGCAATAGCAAAGCGTTGGTCTTTCAAAATTCAATTTCAACGCCTTTGTTTTTAGCGGAAATTCTATTGGATACGCTCAGTTATAAGATGAAGGATCAGTTATTGATATCGCTCGATGAGTTGGAAGAAGTAAGAAAGGCTTTATCAGTAGAACTATTAAATGAATAATGGATTCTCATTATATAGAAATTACATAATTTTAGGAGGAAAGCAAATGTCAAAGAGAGTAAATGCAATTTCGTTAATTATGCTATGTTTGATTCTGTTACTAACAGGTTGCGCGCCAGCAGAATCGGCAGCACAAGAGTCAAATGAACCTGGTGAAGTAACTGGTGAAACAGAATATGCAAAACGCATCACCATTGGTCGATTAGGGGATGCTGCATATTTGGATCCAAATCAGGCAGTAGGGGTTGCGGAAATTACAATCACGCAACAAATTTACGAAGGACTTGTTAAAGCGAGTGAAGATTGCAAAAGTATTGTTCCTTCATTGGCAACCGACTGGACCATCGGTGCTGATGCATTGGTGTATACATTTAATCTTCGTCCTGATATTAAGTTTTCTGATGGAACAGCAGTTACAGGTGCAGACTGGGAATGGTCTTTGATACGAGCGCGGGATGCTGAAACTTCTGGTTATCGTTTTGCGGCGGAGCCGATTGAAAGCGTTGAGTCGGATGGTGAAACGGTTGTGATTACGCTGAAAGAGCCTTCAGCTTCATTTTTGGGCAACTTGTGTATGTTCAACCTGACATTGGGATCAAAAGCGCATTGGGATGCCGTTGGAGAACAAACATACGCGCAACAACCTTTGGGAACTGGACCTTACATGTTAGAAGAGTGGAACAAAGAAGAGAATATCCTTCTTGTGAAAAATCCATATTATTGGAGAGATGGTGTTCCGTTTACAGAAGAGTTGAACTATAAAGTAGTTGGTGATGACAACACGAGATCACTTCAACTGCAATCTGGTGATATTGACATCATGATGGATGTTCCCTTCTCGACGGTTAGCCAATTGGAAACAAGCCAAAACGTGAAAATCCATACATTTCCGTCAACACAAATTCGATATTTTATTTTGAATACAACGCAAGAACCTTTGGATAATCAAAAGGTTCGACAAGCGATTGGTATGGCAATTGACAAGCAAGAATTAGCGGATATCGTTACTTCAGGATTTGGTAAGCCAGCACAATCATTATTGTCAGATACACAAATTCAATGGTTCTTTGATGGTCTGGAGTATAACGACTACGATTTGGAAGCTGCAAAAGCCTTATTGGCTGAAGCTGGCTATCCAGATGGAGTTGAGTTTACAATTTCAGTTCGATCGGGATCTCAAGTATACGAGCAGATTGCCGTTATGTTGAAATCTCAATTGGCGAAAGCTGGGATCAATGTTGAGCTTGAAATGCTTGAACGCGCATCACTTTCTGAAAAATATCAAACGTTGTCGCATGAAGCAACCATTTTGCAATGGGTTGATGATTTCCCAGATCCTTCAGGAATTATGGGATGGACGATTGATTATGATCAATGTCATGCATGGTATACGGGATTGAACGATGTAGATTTGGATGAATTTAATGCCGCTGCAAATGTTGAATTGGATCTTGAAAAGCGTATGGAAATGTACGACGAGATTCAACAACGTATTTATGACAACGCGAATGTAATTCCGCTATTCAGCAATTCATTTGTATGGGCAGCGTCAGACAAGGTTGAGAATTTGAAGGTAACTCCTTTCTATGTTCAGATTACGGATAACCTTAAAATGAAAAAGTAGGTTGAACGGTATGGATGGGAGTCTAGCGATCTTTGTCTAGGCTCCTATTTTATTGCCTATATTTTGAAAGAGAAAGGAAATGACATGAACGGACTTAATTATATCTTAAAACGGATCTTGCAAATAATTCCTGTGGTTTTCATTATCTCTATTTTGATTTTTCTAATGTTGCGCGCAATTCCTGGTGATCCTGCGAGGCTTGTATTGGGGGAGAAAGCGACAATCGAATCGATAGATGCCATGCGAGAAAAACTGGGTCTTAATGAATCGTACCTTGTTCAGTATGGTAAGTTTGTCAAAGGGATTGTGTCTTTGGATTTAGGGACTTCGCTTACCTATCAGAGACCTGTCATCGAGTTGTTGCGTTCAAGGGTGAAAATCACCTTAATGCTCACCTTGATTTCAACATTCTTCTCACTATTAATCAGCTTTCCCTTGGGGTATTATGCAGGGAAGTACAAGGATAGTATGTTTGATCAAATCATTAAATCAGGTGCTTTGGCCGCTGTGTCGATGCCATCATTTTGGATTGGCTTGTTACTAATGATTTTGTTTGGTGTGAAGTTGAGATGGTTGCCAGTCGGCGGCTGGGGAGATACCTTTATCGATCAAATCCGTTCCTTAATCCTTCCTGGGCTTACCATGTCATTGTTGACAAGTGCCTTGCTGATCCGCAACATCCGAAATTCAGTTGTTGATATCAGCAACATGGATTATGTGGATTTTGCACGAAGCAAAGGAATTTCGGAACGAGCTGTCAAGAATCGACATATTTTACGAAACGCTTTGATTTCTACCGTTACACTCTTGTTGATGCGAATGGCATACATGTTGGGCGGCAGTGTGATTATTGAGACGGTCTTTTCTTTGCCAGGTATAGGGAAATTGATGGTTGACTCGATTTTTGGACGAGATTATGCTGTTGTACAGGCTTTGGTGATGTTGTTTGCGATGATCATCTTACTGATCAATCTGTTAACGGATATCATCTATTCATTCCTTGATCCAAGGGTGAAGTTCTAATGAGTGTGATGGAGGGGAATACTATGATGAGACATGCAAAAAAAAGAGAAATCCCTATTTGGGCAACAAAGCCTGCATTTATTGTGGGAATCATAATTGTAGTAACAGCAATTTTGATCTCTTTCTTTCCTCAATTTATCGCACCTTACGATCCAATTGAAGTGAATTCAAAAGCGATTTTAGTTGCGCCAAGTGCAGAACATTTTTTTGGAACAGACAACTTTGGCCGAGATGTGTTTTCACGAGTCATTTGGGCGGCTAGAATTGACTTGCAAATTGGTGTTTTTGCAACCATTGTTCCATTGATTTTCGGAAGTATGATGGGGTTGATTGCTGGATATTATGGTGGCGTAGTCGATAACATCTTGATGCGAATCATTGATATTTTAATGACCTTTCCGTTCACCATACTGGTCATTGTGATTATGACAATTTTGGGCCAGGGGATGCGAAATATTTATATCGCGATTTGGCTTGTTGGTTGGATGGCCTATGCGAAATTGGTGCGAGGGGAAGTATTGGTATTGAAAAATGCGGAATTTATTGAGGCGGCTCGCGTCACAGGATTTTCCGATAAGCGTATCTTGTTGCGACATATGCTACCGAACGTTGTAAGCTCAGCAGTCGTTTTCGCAGCTTCCGATGTGGTTTTGTGTATGTTGACTGGAGCCAGCATGAGTTTCTTGGGATTGGGGGTTCAGCCGCCGACACCTGAGTGGGGTGCGATCTTGAATGAAGGTAGAGCCTATATCATGAATGCATGGTGGATTACATTTTTCCCTGGATTATTTATGGCAATCACAGGAATTGGATTCAGCCTTCTGGGTGATGGGTTGACTGATTTTCTAAGGACGAAGGGAAAATAGGGGGTTGCGCATATGAATAAATTACTGGAAGTAAAAGACTTGCAGACACATTTTATTATGAAAAATGAAGTGGTTAAGGCGGTCGATGGAGTTAGTTTTACCATTTACGAAAAAGAAACTTTTGGTTTGGTTGGGGAATCTGGATCAGGCAAGAGTCAAACCTGTCGGTCTATTTTAGGCTTGGTTAAGAAACCAGGGAAAGTAGTGGGCGGCGAAATTCTGTATAAAAAGCAAGATGTCGTGAAGATGTCAAAAGATCAATTGAGAAAAATTCGAGGCCATGAAATCAGTATTATATTTCAAGAGCCAATGACTTCTTTGAACCCAGTGTTGAAAATAAGAAAGCAAATCTTCGAGGCGTTTGATCGAACAGATATGACGAAAGAAGAGAAGAGGAAAAAATCAATCGAGCTGTTGAAACTTGTTGGGATTCCTTCGCCAGAAACAAGAATGGAAGAATACACGCATCAATTCAGTGGGGGTATGAGACAGCGGGCGATGATTGCAATTGCACTGGCTTCGGAGCCGAATTTGCTGATTGCCGATGAACCGACAACGGCACTTGACGTTACGATTCAGGATCAGATCATGCAATTATTAAATCAATTGAAAGAAGAATTGGGAATGAGCATTCTCTTGATTACACATGATTTGGCAGTTGTCGCGCAAATGTGCGATCGAGTCGCTGTGATGTATGCAGGTATGATTGTGGAAATGACGGATACCTTTACCTTGTTTTCAACACCGCGACATCCTTATACCAATGCGTTGATTCAATCTCTACCAAACCAAAAGGGTGCAAATGAACGGCTAGAGCCCATCCATGGCGCTCCGCCAAATCTAGCGGATTTACCGATGGGCTGTCCTTTTCATCCCCGTTGTAATTTCGCCGAAGAACTTTGTAGGACGAGTCGTCCGGAACTGACAGATCTGACACCTACGCATCAAGTGCGTTGTCATTTTCTGAACAAAACAGTCGGATTTAAAGGGACATTCACACCTGATACGAAGCAAGGAGGTTGTGATGGAGAAAATAGTTGAGGTTAAGAACTTAGTGAAATGGTTTCCATTGAAATATGGAATTGCTGATAAGATTATGCAAAAGAAAAGAAAATATGTAAAAGCGGTCAATGGTGTTTCTCTAGCGGTCTTTAAGGGGGAAAACCTGGGCGTTGTTGGAGAGTCTGGATGCGGGAAAAGTACGCTGGCAAGAAATATTATCCGGTTGTACGAACCGACAGACGGTCAAGTATTCATCAATGGGGTTGATATCACAAAGATGAAGGGACGTAAATTACGAAATATTCGTCCGATGATGCAGATGATCTTTCAAGATCCTTATTCGTCTCTAAACCCTCGAATGACTGTTTACGAAGTGCTGTCTGAAATCTTGACCGTTCATCAAATGGTTGAAAAACAAGAGATCCCAAATCGAATAAAAGAGTTGCTTGAAATGAGCGGGTTGTCAATGGAAATTGCAGATCGTTTCCCGGGTGAGTTTTCAGGAGGACAGAGACAACGAATTGGTATTGCTCGAGCACTTGCGTTGGAACCAGAGTTGATTATCGCAGATGAACCTGTATCCGCATTGGACGTTTCGATTCAAGCGCAGATCATTAACTTGCTTGATGACTTGCAAAAGAAGTTGGGGTTAACGGTTATTTTTATTTCCCATGACTTGGGAGTCGTTCGATATGTGACGGATCGAGTAGCCGTTATGTATTTGGGTTCTGTAGTGGAATTGGGAGAGACAGAAAAGATTTTTAACAAGCCCTATCATCCGTATTCCTATGCCTTAACCAAAGCGGCACCATCATTGGATCCGACGGATCGAAAGCGTGAGCAAATTATCGAAGGTGAAATTCCTAGTCCGATCAATTTGCCTTCAGGCTGCAAATTTCATAAGCGTTGTAAATGGTGTCAAGAGATCTGTAAAACAGAGGATCCTGTATATCAAGAAATCGAAACGGGACGCTTCGTTGCTTGCCATTTCCCATTGGGACAAGAAGAAAGAAAAGGAGAATAAGTCATGAGATTAAGTGATATTACATCAAAGAAGTTTGAGGATGAAAGAAAAAACATTGATATCGTTGTGATTCCAGTTGGCTCTTTGGAGGCACATGGGCAGCATCTTCCTCTAGGAACAGACATCTTTGCACCTGGATTGATTTGTGATCGCATTGAGAAACGGATGGGGGATCGTGCTTGGATTGCACCTGGAATTTCGTATGGCCAAAGTGATTCGTTGTCGGTCTATCCGGGGACAATAACCATTCCATCAGAAGTAATGGCAGAATATGTTTTTTATGTGGGCAAAAGTTTTTATGATCAAGGTGTTAAAAAAATCATTCTGATGAACGGGCACGGAGGAAATGTTGTGGCCTTGCGGCTAGCGGCAGAAAAGCTTTCTCGCATTGGAGCAGCAGCAGTCGTTGTGAATTGGTGGATGGATTATCTGGATGATATACTGACGATTACAAAAACACGAGGTCACGCTGGAGAAGATGAGTCGTCAGCCATGATGTACTATAACGAAGATTTAGTTGATATGAGCACGCTATTCACGAACAATCACAAGTCAAAATATCGTGTCTACTTTCCAAATTCGGGATTGGTTGATTTGAAGCATGCAATTACAGGAGATCCGACGGAAGCGAGCAGAGAAAAAGGTGAGAAAATTTTCGATATGCTTGAGGAAAAAATGTGCGAACTGATCACTTTCATGGAAAATGAGGAGTATCTTGTAAACAATGACTAATTGTAATTGTTGGGTGCTTTTTAACAAGTGATAACTTGGATGAAAAGGAATAAAGGAGATTATTATGATGAAGCTCATAAAAAATGTTCATTTATTTACGCCTGAAGATGAAGGCATAAAGGATATTCTTATTTGTTTTGATAAGATTATGAAAATCGATAAGAATATCTCGATTGAGTTGGATGATCTTGAAACCATTGATGGAAGCAACCTGATCGCCGTACCTGGATATATCGATCAGCATGTTCACATCACCGGCGGAGGTGGCGAAGGCGGCATGCATACCCGTGTTCCTGAGGTTATGTTTTCTGACCTTGTGAAAAACGGGATTACAACGGTAGTTGGATTGCTTGGAACCGACTCGGTTACCCGGAATGTAGAATCCCTTCTTGCTAAAACGAAAGCGTTAAATGAGGAGGGAATTACAGCGTATATGCTGACGGGTGCATACGAGTTTCCTTCTCCAACAATAACCGGAAGTGTTAAAAAAGATATTTCTATGATCCATGAAATTATCGGTGTGAAAATTGCAATTTCCGATCATCGAGATTCCCGAATCACCAATCAGGAGCTTTCTCGACTAGCCACAGAAGCAAGAGTGGGTGGGTTGATTGGAGGGAACGCTGGTATTGTTACCTTGCATTTGGGGGACGGAAAAGAAGGGCTAGAGCCGATTCGACGCATTGTCGAAGAAACCGATATTCCCATGAAGCATTTCGTTCCTACGCATATTAATCGAAATCCACAGCTATTAGCCGCTGGGCTTGATTATGCAAGAAGTGGCGGCTTTATAGATCTCAGTGCAACAAAGAATCCAGTTTCTTCCCCTGCAACCATTGTTTCTAAATTGGAGGCTGATTTTCCCTTTGAAAAAATTACGTTTAGTTCTGATGGGAACGGTAGCACATCAAGCTATGACGATCAGGGAAATTTGATTCGTATTTCTTCAATGTCGGTTGATACGATGCCCTATCAAATCAAAACGTTGATTTGTGAAAATGATTTTTCCGTTGAAAAAGCAGTTCGATTTGTCACCTCCAATGTAGCAAAGGTACTTGGCGTTTATCCTCAAAAGGGAACTTTGCAAGTGGGTTCTGACGCTGATCTTGTTTTGTTGGACAAGGAGTATGATGTCGATACTGTTTTTGCTCGCGGGAGAATGATGATGAAAAATAAAGAGTTGATTGTGAAGGGCACATATGAGAAATCATAGGCGCACTTAGCTTTAAATATAAATAATAGGAACTCTAGAAAACTGCTTCAGAATGTGAGGCAGTTTTTTTATGCCCATTCATTCAACTTTGAACTATTTATATATTAAGTTTATAATATAATTAAATATATTTCATTTGGAGGATAATCATGCCATTTATGGACTTTGTTAAATGAAAAATCGCGGAGAAACCGGATAATATTCAGGGACCGATATTTTTAAAGGAAACAAGTGATGCGAAGAAGCAGTTAGATGCATTGAAATCGTTTCGACTGACCTGTCCGACGTCTGTTCAAAAACAGGTCGATCGCGATATAAAATTATTATCCTACGGCATATATGGGGAAGAACAAGTTGCTTTTGAATTGAAAAATAGTTTTTTGCCGATCATTATTCTTCATGATTTACATATCGTATATAAGGGCCTAGAGGCTCAGAATGATTACTTGTTTGTAACTCAATATGAGATCGTTAGTCGGTGTAGTTTTGAAAACACTTCGAATTGACTTGATCAAAAATTATGTTCGCGTTATGATCAAATCAAGGGGGTGCGCAAATGAAATATGAGGTTGTGTTTCTTGATGCGGATGGAACAATATGGGATTTTGATCGCTCGGAAGAGAAAGCCTTTACTTCTGTAATGAAGCAATTCGGGAAAGAAGAGGATCTTGATTTGCTCTATGAGCGATACCATGCAATCAATGAGGCGTTGTGGGAACGGTTGGAACAGGGAACGATTAAGAAAGCGGAGCTTCGCATCAAACGCTTTGAAACCTTGTTTGAGGAGTTTCAATTGGATTTTCCCGTCCATGAATTTAGTCGGGCATATTTAGCCGGGATTGGACAAGGAAAAGATTTAATGCAAGGCGCGGAAGAGATCTGCCGATACTTATCAGATAAATATCGTGTTGTGATTGTCACCAATGGCATGAAAGAAACCCAGTATAGCCGCATGGCTGGTTCGGTGTTGGAACCATTTGTTGAAAAGATGGTTATATCGGATGAGATTTCGATTGCAAAGCCCGATCCCGGAATTTTTGAATATGCGATGCGTGCAATCGGACATGCCAATAAAGAGAGTGTGATTATGATTGGAGATTCCCTTCGTGCAGATATTGCCGGTGGAGTGAATTTTGGCATTGACACCTGCTGGGTAAACCGATCGGGAAGTGCAGGAAAAGCGGGTATTCACCCACGCTATGAAATTCGAGATATTCGAGAATTGAAAAACTTGCTTTAATCAGGACGACTCGTTGAGTCGTTCTTTTTTTGATGAAGTGTGATGGAGATCACTGTTCAAACATCAGAAACCCAATATGATGGAGCTACAATCGAAGGAAGAATAAAAATGAATATGAAAAAGAAACTGTCAATTGGAAAAAGTGTGGATGAACATCGAGTCTTGTTCGGGTATATATGAAACATGATGCGGATTATTGTTGTGGGGTGCCCGCAGTGTCAGGTAGCTCTGGAATTGCCCTTCTTTGATTGAGGAGCTCGAAGGAGAATATGACCACGAAGGTGATTTATTGCATCAAATGATTGAAGTTACCGATAATTTCCATTTGCTGAAGATGGCCGTACAATCTATGCGTTATCGTTTGGCAAGAGTAAGAGTTTACTATCGGATATGGTTATCATGTGCATATAGAAAATAATGTGTTATTCCAAAAATCAGGAAAGAGGTGCAAGATGTTTCAAATTAATGAACGTATTCAGTGGGTTGGTAAAATTGATTGGGAATTGAGGAAATTTCATGGGGACGAGTATTCTACACATCGTGGCTCTTCATACAATTCATATTTGATTCAAGATGAAAAAGTTGCTCTAATTGATACGGTTTGGCGTCCCTTTTCAAAAGAGTATGTTGAAGAATTAAAGAAAACCATCGATTTAAATCGTATCGATTATGTGATTGCGAATCATGGTGAAATCGATCACAGTGGTGCCTTGCCTGAGTTGATGAAGGCAATTCCTAATGTCCCAATTTATTGCACAAAAAATGCGGTGAAATCCCTAAAGGGGCAATATCATGAAGACTGGAACTTCGTAACGGTAAAAACAGGGGACACGTTGGATCTGGGGAAAGGACAATTGGTATTCATTGAAGCGCCATTGTTGCATTGGCCGGATAGCATGTTTACCTACTATACGAAAGATGCGATCCTCTTCAGCAATGATGCTTTTGGACAGCATTTTGCCTCTGAAAAGATGTATAACGATCTCGTGGATCAAGCGGAATTGTATCAAGAGGCAACAAAATACTATGCCAATATTTTAACCCCTTTCAGTTCTCTGGTTACAAGAAAGATTCATGAAGTGTTGGGATTGAAGGTACCTGTGGAAATGATTTGTCCATCACATGGTATTATGTGGCGAGATAATCCTACGCAAATTGTTGAAAAGTACTTAGAATGGGCTGGTCAGTACCAAGAGAATCAAATAACAGTTTTATACGATACGATGTGGGATGCAACCAGAAGGATGGCGGAAGAGATTGCTGCAGGAATCAAGGCTGTGGATGCGACGGTGGAGATCAAGCTGTTCAATGTTGCGACATCGGATAAAAATGATGTGATTACAGAAGTGTTTAAATCGAAGATGATTGTGGCCGGATCCTCGACTATCAACAAGGGGATTTTGTCGGGTTTGGCTGCCGACCTCGAAATTATCAAAGGCTTACAATTTAAAAATAAAAAAGCAGCCGCTTTTGGAAGTTATGGCTGGAGTGGCGAGTCTCCAAAACAAATCCAAAAAGAATTGAAAGAAGCGGGATTTGAGGTTTGGGATGAAACGTTGGGCGTTTTATGGAATCCTGACGAAGAAGCTCGTGAAACTTGTAGGAAATTTGGTCGACAATTGGCAGAATGGAGTAAAACTTCATAGGGATAAATTGGGTATAAAGACAGTAGCTTTGTAGAGCTACTGTCTTTTATATTGAAAAAAATACGCGAAGGAGTAAGATGATGCGAAAAATCAAAAAACACTATATGGGAAGATTGGCGAAAGAGGGAGCTGGTGTGAAACTGATTCGGGTCTTTGGCTTTTATGATGTTGAACGGCTGGATCCATTCTTGCTTCTGGACTATTTCGATTCAAATAATCCAGAAGATTATCGCCGCGGTTTTCCGTGGCATCCCCATCGCGGAATTGAGACCATTACTTATTTGATCCATGGCCGAATCAATCATGGAGACAGCCTTGGAAATAGTGGTGTGATTGAACCGCTGGGATGTCAATGGATGACGGCGGGAAGAGGGATTTTGCATCAAGAGATGCCGCAAAAAACGCCGCGAATTTTGGGCTGTCAATTGTGGTTGAATTTGCCGAAAGTCCATAAATTCGCAGAGCCTGCGTATCGCGAGATCACTGAAAAGGATTTGGCAATTTATGAAGATGAGCATGTTCATGTCAAGGTAATCTGCGGTGCATACAGGGGTGCTAAAGGGCCTGTACAAGGAACTTATGTGGAACCGACTTATTTTGATGTGACGATTTTTCCCGGTCATGTCTTTTCGTGGGAAATCGAAAAAACAAAACAATGTTTTGTTTTGAAAATTGAAGGCGACTTGTTAATTGAGGGGGAATTCATTGAAGGGAGAGGGGTGCTATTGACGAAGGGTGAAGAGATTCGTATTGAATCGCAACAAGGTGGGCGCTTTCTGATTATAACGGGAGCGCCGTTGGAAGAGCCGGTGGCATGGCAAGGTCCGATCGTGATGAATACCCAAAAAGAGTTGGAAGAGGCGTATCATGAATTGGAGGAAGGGACCTTTATTCGATAGAACATCAGAAAGGGGAAGATGGAATTTAATGTTTTCTGAAAATTCAAAACGTTCCATTGACCAGGCTGGTCTGTGGTGATACAATGATGCTGACCATCCAGGTCGGTGGAGGTGATTGCAGTGAATGATCGTTTGGATCCAATGGATCCCGGGAAACGTGAGCGTTTATTGAGAAGCGCTTACCAGGAATTTGGCGAAAATCGATATGGGAAAGCTTCAACCAATGAAATTGTCAAACGCGCAAAGATATCCAAGGGACTTTTATATCATTATTTTTCATCGAAAAAAGAGCTGTTCGATTATCTTTGCGAGAAGGCGTTTACCAGGATTGTGGATGCGATTGAGTCAGAGATGGATTGGGAAGAAAATGATCTTTTTGAACGTTTGAAAAATGTTGCGTTGATTAAATTCAGAATTGGAGAAGAGGAGCCGTATTTATTACCATTTTACACAGCCATCTATTTAGAACGGCAGGAGGCTGCAATCCATAAGAGGATTGAAACATATACGACTGATCTGTACCGAAGGATCTATGTCGAAAATGTTGATTTGAAGAAGTTTAAAGCAGATGTTGATGTAACAAAAGCGATCGACATTGTTCGCTGGAGCATTGAGAAATATGGGGAAGAAGCGCAAAATGTAGCCTTGCAGTCGGAGGATGAAACGGATTATAACGCGTTGATCAATGGAATCGACGCTTATTTGGCAATTTTGAAACACGCATTTTATAACGAAAATGGGGAGATTAAGAATGATTAAAGTCAGTAACTTGTACCACTCCTACAACAAAGATGAACATTACGCTGTAAAAGATGTTAGTTTTGAAGTGGAGGAAGGGGAGATTTTTGGCTTCTTGGGACCATCTGGCGCGGGAAAATCGACGACGCAAAACATTATGACTGGGTTGCTTCAATTGCAGAAGGGGAATGTTACGGTTGCCGGTTATGATGTAAAGACGATCTCCAACAAAATGTTTAATCAAATCGGCATGTCCTTTGAAGAATCGAATGTGTACAGCAAATTGTCTGCCAAGGAAAATCTTGAATTCTATCGAAAACTGTTCGATGTTGAAACTCGTGACCCTATGGAATTGTTGCGTTTGGTGGGGCTCCATGACAAGGCGGATATTCGAGCGGGGGAATTTTCAAAGGGGATGAAGCATCGCTTGACCTTTGCTCGCTCCATGATCAACAATCCGACACTTTGGTTTTTGGATGAACCGACAACTGGATTGGACCCGGCTATTGCTTCGGAGATCAAGGGAATCATTCGTGAGCAAAACAAAAAAGGAGTCACGATCTTTCTAACAACGCACAATATGTATATCGCCGATGAACTTTGCGATCGAGTGGCATTTATCGTGGACGGCGAGCTTCTCTTGATTGATTCGCCGCGAAACCTAAAATTGCAATATGGCGATAAGCTGGTTGAGGTTGAATACATCAAAGAGGGGGAAACCATTAAGGAAAGCTTTTCAACGATTCAGAAGGAGGACTTAGATAAGCTTCAAGAAGTGATCGGGAAGTATGAAATTCAGACCATGCATACAAAGGAGGCAACCTTAGAAGAGATCTTCATTAAAGTCACGGGAAGGGAGCTGGTCTGATGAAATTATGGCATAGCTTTCTAAAGGAAATGAAGCTGTCGGCCAGAGGATTTTACTTCTATGTTGAAATTTTGGTCGCTGTGATCATCTTGGTGATGATCCTTTTTGTTGTCCCAGAGAACTTCCGAAGTGTCGAGGATGAATATTTGTTCTACGATTGGCCGGAAGGCGTCTTCGAAGAATTTGTTCTGCCAACCTTGATGGAAGACGATTTGGATGGGAAGATCGAATCGGTAGAAGTTGAGGGTGATGATATTCTTTATCCCGCTCAACTGATCGAGAGCGAGGGGACGCGATACTATATTTTTGAAAGTGAAGAGGCTGTGCTTCGGTTGACGGATCTGGATCGTCCAAAGATAGGTGCGATTATTCGCATGGATGAGCAATCTCAACCTTATTACGAGTATTATTTGCAGGGGTATGAAACCCAAAGGCTTCGAAATGTATACAGCATTTTTCATATACTTGATTTTGACTTGATGGAAGCGGAATTTGAAAGCCAAGAAGTGCGTTCTTTGACTGATGGATACCTCGAGCTCAGTGATCGCGAGAATATTGTTCCCGCGATGTTGACCTTTAATGGGAGTATGATGGGGGTATTTATTATCGCGGCCTATATCTTCTTGGACAAGCAATCTGGGATTATCAAGGCGTATGCCATCACCGCATCATCCGTATGGCAGTACTTGATGAGCAAGGTTTTGGTGGTTTTGGTGTCAACCATTTTGTCGACGGTGATCATTGTGGTTCCGATCATGCGCTTGCAGCCGAATTACGGAATTCTCTTTGTCCTTCTATTGGCATCAGGATTATTTTCTTCCACATTGGGATTGGTAGTCGCGAGTTTTTATCGAAATATGATGCAGGCGTTTGGCATCTTGTATTTCTTGATGATCGGCTTGATGCTACCAGCGATCGCGTACTTTACGCCAAGTTGGAACCCGGCTTGGGTTCAGTGGATTCCAACTTATCCATTGATTCAGGCGTTTAAGGAAACGATTCTTGTCAATGGCGATATCGGTTATGTCGCTTGGGTATCCTTGGGATTTTTTATAGCAAGCGGGATTCTTTTTGTCTTTGCAAACGCGCGTTATAAGAAAACCCTTGTTTCGTAAAGGGGGGGAGAAAATGTTAAAAAAAAGCTGGATTATATTTATGCGAGACTTCAAAGTCAATCTGCGCGATTTTCTCGCTCTTTATCTTCTATTGATTCCTTTGTTATTTGCCTTTGGCATCAATTTGCTGGCGCCAAGCATCAATGATACCACGATCAATCTCGGGATGATTGCGGGAGAGAATCCCGATCAGGTAGCCTATTTTTCCCAGTATGCCAAGGTTGATGTATTTTCGAATCAGGAGGATCTCGATGCACGAATACAAAGACGGGACGATTTCTTTGGTATCGTTGCAGAGAGTGGCGAGTATTATGTCTTGAAACAAGGTAATGAAAATGAAGGTGTAGTCGATTATGCCAAGGTTCTGCTAACCTTTTACGAGCAAGATGTTCAAATCGAAGATACCAATGCAGAGATCTTTGATCTAGGACGAACCGTGCCGCCGATGAAGAAATTATTGGTGAATGCGGGGATCCTATTTATCTCTGTTCTGGGCGGGATGATGATCACCTTTAACATTGTAGAAGAAAAAGTGGATCGCACCATCCGTGCCATTAACCTGACGCCAATTTCAAGGCGTGGCTTTATCGCAGGGAAAAGTTTCATGGGTGTGTTCTTTTCTTTGTATGGAACCATTGCGCTGATTTTCATTACAGGCTTTGGATATGTCAACTGGTTGCAATTGCTGACTGTGGTGCTTTTGGCATCCATCATCAGCATTCTGGTTGGATTCTTTCAAGGCGTGCGCAACGATGATGTTATCAATGCGGCGGCAAATCTGAAACTCTTGTTCTTGCCTCTTTTTGGAGCGATTGCCGGAGCGGAATTGTTGAGTGACAAATGGCAAATTCTCTTGTATTGGATTCCATTTTATTGGGCGTATAAGGGAAATGATGCCGTTTTGACTCAAACGGCATCATGGCCGCAGATCGGTCTGTATGCGGGCATTATTCTGGCGATTTCAGCAGTTGTGTATTTTCTGCTGGCGTCTAAAATCAGAGAAGGATTGGAATAAATGAACGGGGTCTCGGTTGAATTCTGAGGCTTTTTTTATGGTATAATTTGGGTAGTGGAAAGAAGGTGAGAGAGTATGGCGAAGAAGAATAAAGTGATAGCATTCTTGCATTTCTTTATTGGAGTTGGCGCGTTATTTGGCGGATTGGCTGCAATGCTGCAACCGAATGGACCTCTGGGAATATCGACAGATGTACTGGAAGGATCTCCATTTGAAAACTTCTTGATTCCTGGACTGATTCTTTTCGGTTTCATCGGATTGGGCAATGTTTTGTCGGGGTTGATTGTCTGGCGAGGTTCAAAATTGACGGGGGTTATTTCTGGATTCTTTGGATGCGGACTCATGATTTGGATATTTGTGCAGTGTTGGATCATGGGAGATGTAGTGGCCTTGCATGTTCTTTATTTTGTATTGGGGATGATTCAAGCTGGTTTCGGGATGCGATTGCAGTTTGTGAATCATCAATTCCCATTCTCTATATTTAAGTAGAAAAAACATTCGTGTTTAGGGTGTTCGTTAGATGTGCGATATACAATCAATAGGAGGTTGGAAATGAATTTATCATTGGCAAGCGAGTGGAAGAAGAAAGAATTGGATGGATTGTTGATTCCCCTGTACGAAGAGGAGTTGGTTTTTAACGGCTTGGAAATTCCCTTTGAGCAATTGTTGGAGACGAAACGATTCGAGGGAAAAGTCGGGTCGCAATATATCCTGACGAAAATGGTAGACGGAATTTTTGTGAATATCGTTTTGCTTGGTTTGGGAAAACGCGGCGACATTGGATATCGAAAATTGTTACATGCTTTGGGCGATGGTTTCAGGACCTTGAAGAAACAAAAAGTGAAGAAAGGTGCCCTTCTGTTTGATGGCGGGAATGTGGCAACCAATGATACCTATGTGAAGGCGGCAGTGGAAGCGACCATCATGTCGGATTATCTTTTTGATGACTTCAAATCTAAGGAAAAAGAAGAGAAAGAATCGGAAGAGCTGACGTTTGCGATTGTTGTCGAAGAACCGGACCGATATACGCATGTTTTTGAAGAGGCTGAAATCTTAGCGACGGCAAATTTGGTCGCGCGCGACTTGGTGAATCAACCGGCAAATGTGATTAATTCCGTTACACTTGCACAGCGTGTTGAGGAATTGGGGGAAGAGAACGGCTTTGAAGTGGAGATCAAGGAATTGGAAGAAATTCAAGCGCTTCAGATGGAAGCCTTTTTATCCGTTGCCCGGGCATCTGACATTGAACCACGATTGATTGTGATGCGTTATATGGGTGATCCTGACAGTGAAGAGATTCTTGGATATGTCGGAAAGGGATTGACCTATGACGCAGGTGGATTGTCCATTAAGGCCACAGCGAGCATGGTGACTATGAAGGACGACATGGGCGGTTCGGCAGCCGTAATCGGCGCCATGTGCGCAATTGCGGAAGCAAAGTTAATACGCAACGTCGTTGCAGTTGTGGCAGCCTGCGAGAATATGATCTCGGGCAGTAGTTATCGACCAGGAGATATCATTGGCTCCATGGGTGGAAAGTCGATCTATATCGGCAATACGGATGCGGAGGGGCGATTGACCCTGATCGATGCGATGCATTATATCGTAACGGAAGAGAAGGTCACCAAGGTATTGGATATTGCGACACTGACGGGAGCGGCTTTGCATTGCACGGGTTCGGCGGCATCCGTAGCCATTGGCACGGACGATCAGTTCTTTGACGATGTTAATGAAGCCTTTACCCTCAGTGGGGAACAAATCTGGCGGATGCCGATCTTCGACGAATACAAGGAATTGATTAAGCATGAAGAGGCGGATCTAACCAATACGGCTGGGAAGCCGGGGACCATTACGGCGGGACTGTTTATCGGGGAATTCACGGGAAATTTGCCATGGGTGCATATTGATATCGCCGGCACCATTTGGTCGACAAAAGAAGAGGGAATTCTTTCAAAGGGTGGAACGGGTGTTGCGGTAAGACCGCTTTACTATTTGGCAAAAGCATAGTATGGTATAGAGAGATCGGGAAGAGGAATCTTTCACGGTCTCTTTTTAGGAAGAATCTGATGAGAGTGGGAAAGAATATGGATGGAACGAAGAGAAGCAATATTAAAATAGGCAGCCAGGTTAAGGTTGTGCAAAAACCGCATCAACGAACGGGAGAATTGACAGAGGGAATCGTCTCTCGGCTTTTGACGAAATCGGCGACGCATCCTCATGGAATCAAGGTGATGTTGGATGACGGAATTGTTGGACGTGTGAAGGACGTAATCAAGGAGTAAAGTTGACAGAATTTTTAAAGATTATATAATAGAGAGAAATATCAAGAATTCTTGGAGGTTTTACGGATATGAAAAACCAGCGATTGAACGATATTTTGCTCTTTAATCAATCCTTTGTCGAAAAGAAAGAATATGAGCAATACGAGACAACGAAACACCCGGAAAAGAAGATGGTGATCTTGTCGTGCATGGATACGCGATTGACCGAGTTGTTGCCTCAGGCGATGAATATTAAAAACGGCGATGCGAAAATTGTAAAAAATGCCGGAGCGACGATTATGCATCCCTTTGGGAGTATTGTCAGAAGTATTTTGGTTGCGGTCTATGAATTTGAGGCTGAGGATGTTTTTGTGGTTGGACATTATGGCTGTGGGATGAGTAATCTGGACGGTCGGCTCTTATTGAACAAGATGACCGAAAGAGGGATATCAGAGTCGATCATCGATACCCTTCAGTACTCTGGCATCGATGTGGAATCCTGGCTTCATGGATTTGAATCGGAAGAAGAAGCGGTGAAGGAGAGTGTGGAAGCGCTTGTGAATCATCCTCTTATGCCAGTGGGCGTTCTCGTGCATGGGCTATTGATGGATCCGGCGACGGGTAAACTCGACATCGTAATTGATGGAAGAAAATAAGCATTCGAAAAAAGCATGGCGGTTATCGCTGTGCTTTTTGTCTATTCCAGGAGATTCCCTGATATAATGGGGTATAGAATAAAAGATTTTATTGAAGGAGGAATTTTATGGGACTATTTATTGGTTTGGGTGTTGTCGTTGTACTTGTTGGATTCGTTATTTCACTATACAACCGTTTGGTGAAATTAAATGTGAATGTGGAGGAAGCTTTTTCTTCCATGGATGTCTATTTGAAAAAACGTTACGATCTTATTCCTAATTTGGTAGAAACGGTAAAGGGATATGCCTCTCATGAAAAGGAAACGCTGGAGAGAGTGATTCGGGCGAGAAATAGCGCGATGAGCGCAACGGATCCCGGTGCTGTGATTGACGCAAATAATCAGTTGGCCATGGGTTTGAAATCGATCTTTGCTTTGGCGGAGAGTTATCCAGACCTGAAGGCAAATGAAGGATTTGTGAATCTGCAGAATCAACTGACGAAAATCGAAGAGGATATTTCCAATGCAAGGCTATATTACAATGGCAATGTGAAGATCTACAACAAAGCCATTGTGGTTTTCCCGAATGTAATCATTGCGAATATGATGGGATTTGAGAAGAAGCCTTTCTTTGAAATTGAAGAAACAGAACGCGAAAATGTGAAAGTACAATTTTAAGGAATGTGATTGAGATGAAGAAGAGTGTAGGGCTTTTATTTCTGATTGTTATTTTTCTTGGGTTTCAAGGGGTTGGCTTTGCCGATGAATACTATACCATCAAAAACTATGATGTAAAAGTGGATGTTGGAGAAGACAATACCTATGCGATCCGAGAGACCATTGATGTTGAGTTTTCACAGGCTCGTCACGGGATTTTTCGAAATATCCCCGTGCGGCAATATGGGTATTCCCATAAAATTACCGATATTCACGTTTATGATCCGCAGACCGGTGTATCTTATCAAGTCGATCAGAGTGTTGGCGGTTCTGAACTTACTTTGCAAATCGGCGACCCGGACACCTTTGTAGATGGACGACAATCCTATCGCATTGAGTATGTCTATGACGGCGGCAATGATCGAATTGACGCGTATGATGAGTTCTATTATAATCTGATCGGACCGGAATGGAATACAACGATCGATACAGCGACGTTTACGGTGACGATGCCGAAGAACTTTGATCCTGAGAAGGTGAAGTTTACAGCAGGGAGTCTTGGGTCAACGGCAAGTGACAAGGTGCGGTGGACGGTGGAAGGTCTAGTGGTGCGCGGAGAAGCCTTTGCGCTTACACCTTATGAGGGTGTGACCATGGCGCTACCGCTTCCCCAGGGATACTTTACGGGTATTTCGGCCCCCTATACCTTGGTATGGCTGATTGTGTTGGCGGGATTCTTGTTGATTGTATTCATAGGAGCGCTGCTGATTCGCAATGGAAACTTCCGGAGAAACCGAATTATTCCCGTTACTACCTTTTATCCGCCGGATGATTTGAATCCAGCGGAAATGGCCTACATCTACGACGAGGAGCAACTTGGGAATGAGAAGATTTCTTCCTTGATTGTGTATTGGGCGTCCAAAGGATATTTGAGAATTGTGGAAGATGAGAAACCAGGTTTGTTCGGCTCTAAGGAAGAGGTATATTTTGAACGCTTGGCTGAAGCGCAAGCGGTGCCTGAAGGATACGAACGCAGCTTGTTTCTTGATTTATTTGCGCATGGGTTTGGCGATATTGTCCGAATTGAGGATTTAAAAAATGAGTTTTATGAAGACTTGAATGCAACGCGTGGATTGATTCGAGATCGTTATCGTGATGAGCGGGAAATCTTGGAAAATAAATTTCAGTATGGCATCATTGGCGTGAGTTTTATTGTGATGGCTATTTCAACGCTTCTGTTGGCGCCCTATACCCAGGTCTTGCTGGGCGTGCCGTTTATTGGAGCCTTGATTCCAACGGGGGTATTCTTACTGATCTTTTGGCTGATTCCTTTTGGATTGGCCACGAGACGCGCGAAAGGTGCTTCTGTGAAAACAGGCGTGAATATCATGCGAAGAATTATCTTTCTCTTTGTGTTTGGTCAATTCTTTTTTGTCTCGCGCTCAATCTTCTCGGGATTTTCATTTAGCGGGTTTGCTTTCAGTAATCTGATGGTCTATCTGCTGATTGTATTTGTTCTGTACATTGGTACCATGTTTGCCATTGGAAAGGTGAAACGGTATACGCCGTTTGCACAAGATGTTTTAAACCGGGTCCATGGTTTCAAGAATTTTCTGGAGACGGCAAAGCTGGATAAATTGCATATGCTGTTCGATGAGAATCCCGAGTATTTCTATGACATGCTCCCGTATGTCATGATCTTTGGGTTGACGGAAATCTGGGATGGATATATGCAGATGATTTCAGTTCAGGGACCGAATTGGTATGTGTCCAATCGCCCATTCCATGCCTACTATATGATCAACACAGTGAATCATTCCTTTTCGCAGATGAGTTCTGTTCCCCAAAGAAGTTCTTCCGGGGGCGGTTCTGTCGGCGGAGGCGGAGGCGGCGGAGGCGGCGGCTCCTGGTAAG
>JABXKS010000089.1 GCA_013619125.1 Clostridiales bacterium | reverse complement strand
ATATAATAATGCTGATAAGGTGTTACTAGACATATTACTAAATGCGAATATCCGCATAAAGCAATATGACAATATAAATAAGGAGGAATACTTTTGAAGAATGACGATTTTAGTCTAAAGTTTTATGGTTCGAATTGGATTGCACTGTTTCCGTTTCTAGTTTTTATTGGTTCATTATTGTATATGGCGATTTTTAGAAGATCATCTCAAGATGTTTTACTAGGGGTAACCTTGCTATCAATTACACTCATATCATTTGTGGCCAAGGATACAGGTGTATTTTGGAGCGCGGTAGTAAAGGGCATGACAAAGCCTTCGGTTGCGATGTTTACATTAATATTCACTCTGGTTGGAATCTTTGCAACATTGCTGAATGCTGGCGGTGTAGCGGGTGGAATTATTTGGTTTGCTTCTGTTGCTCACATAAAAGGGACGCTATTCATCGGATTTACATTTATAGCGGCCGCAATATTATCGACAGGTTCTGGAAGCTCAATGGCTACAGTATTGACTTTGGGACCAGCGTTGTATCCAGCAGGAATTATTCTCGGTGCGAATCCATTTGTATTGGCGGGTGCTTTGATCAGTGGAGCAAACGTTGGCGATACGCTAGCACCAGTATCTGATGTTACAATCGCAGCTACTGGTAACCAATTTTTTAGAAAAAGTGAGCGATCAGCTGATATTGGCGGAACGGTCAAAGCTAGATTCAAGTATGCAATGGTTGCTGGATTGTTGAGTTTGGTGATTTTAATGGTTCTCGGATCAAGTGGTGGCAGTTATCTTGGGGCTGAGCAAGCGGATGAATTAATTCGATCCTACTCAAATGCTAAAGGATTATTTATGCTTATTCCGGTAGCTGTGATCATCTATCTTTCAGTAACAGGAAGACATATCGGCACAAGTTTATCGGCCGGTATATTTACTGGAATGATCGTAGCTGTAGCAACTGGATTGATAGCTCCAAATGAAATCATCGGTTTGAATGAAAGTATGAAACTTACTGGAATTATTCCTATTGGCGTTGTAAAAATGCTCAAACTGATTATTATAATGAGTATGTTGATGGGTGCAGGTCAACTTATGCTGCAGTCAGGGATTATGCATGCGGTTGTTAAGAAATTGAGTAAAGTTGCTAAAACACCAAGATCCACTGAAATTGTTTCAGTGTTACTAGCATCAATTATGGGAATGCTCGGTGGTTTTGCTGTAATGGGTATTGCAGTCGCTGGACCTTTTGTTGACGCACTGGGAAAAGAATTTAAAATTCATCCATATAGAAGAGCAAATATTTTGAGTACTTGCACTACCTCAATAGCTCATGCAGTTCCATGGAGTAGTCAATTATTCGTATTAGCAGGGTTCTTGGTAGCGATGAAAGATACATACACTTTTATTCCCGATCTTGCTACAACTGATTTTTTCATGTACTGTGTGCACCCATGGGTATTGCCTTTAGTGATGTTGGTTGCAGCTTATACGGGTTGGGGTAGAATATTCGAAGATGACAATGAAGAAATGGTTAATGGAGCTTTCTTAAATGAGATACCAGAAGATTTAGTTGGTTAATAAGTGTTTTGAAACCACTACTTTCAATTGGTTCAAGTAGTGGTTTCAATTAGTTTTTGTTAAAGATGAATAATTGATATACCGATCAATCATTAAATGAGCACCTAAGGAAATGGACGTATTATAGTTATTGCTTGATCTATGAAAGAATGTTAATTTGTCAGGATCGTTTGTCAATCAATTGAGAAATAACATTATAATGGAAATTCTTTCACTAAAAATAATATTTCGATAAAGGGTGGTAATAATTGTGAGATATGAAAATGATTCAGTTAAACTGGAAGCTTTAAGAGAACAGATGCCTGCATCTCGTAAGGTACACTATTTGAATAATGGTACAAATGGTCCTATCCCTAAAGTCTCTTATGAAGCGATAAGGAATGAAGTGGAAAAAGAATATATCGAGGGCCGGTATTTGCCATTTATTAGTGAATTATATGCAGAAATGGATAATACAAGAAAATTGCTTGCAAAACTAGTAGGTGCTTCATTTGAAGAAATCGCTTTGACACAAAGTACAACCGAGTCATTAAATATTATCTTTTGGGGGCTAAATTGGCAACCAGGAGATGAGGTTATTGCAACAAACATTGATCATACATCAGTAATTGCACCTTTGGCACAAGTGAAAATGAGAAAAGGCATAACCGTCAAGTATATCTCAGTTGATTATGGCGATGAATACAATGAAGATAAATTCTTAAATGATTTAGTGAACATGATTACACCGAGAACAAGAATGGTGGTTTTCCCACATGTATCGTTTTCAACAGGTATGAAATTCCCAATCAAGAAAATCGTTGAGATTTGTCATGAAAATCATGTTATGGTTATGGCCGATGGTGCACAAGGGGCTGGTGCGGTAAACCTAAATCTTCACGAGTTGGGAATTGATTTTTATGCTATTGCTGGTAGAAAATGGTTGCTTGGACCTGAAGGGATCGGCGCATTATACATCAGAAATGATAGAATTTCTCAGGTGGATCCAATATTTATCAGTCCATGTACGATTAAGAACAGACATGAAATTGACATCAATTCACCTTATATCATTCCTGCACCCTTTGCAGCAAGGTATCAGATTGCAACAGCTATGTATATGCCTAATAGTCGATTTACCGGGTGTTACGGTGATCACACCCGAAGGAACTGAAGCGGGTTTCATACATTTCAAGGTAGAAGGTTGGGAACCATCTGAGTTATGCAAACTATTAAATGAAAAAAAATTCATGGTACGTCCAGTACCTAAGCAGCATTTACCTGCACCAATAAGAATTTCAACCGGCTTCTATGTGACTGAAGAAGAGCTTGATGATTTTGCAAAAGAACTGGAGAAAATTTTGACAAAATAAAATTGACAACTATACAAGATGAGGGATAATTATGATCATAATTGCAACAGTAGTTACATTTATATTCACGACATTACTTACAATTGCTGGAGAAGGAGCGGCAATAATATTGATACCCACATTAAATTTTTTGGGATTTGATATTCGAGTCGCAATGTCTACCGCTTTGTTACTGAATTCAATAGCCATGATTTCAGCAAGCACCAGATACTATAAAAAAAATCTTATTCTTTTTAAAATTGCATTCCCAATAATTATTGTCGCCTCAATTTTTTCTAACTTAGGAGCACATGTCAGTCATTATGTTCCAAATACACTATTGAATTTATTATTTGTGTGTTTTTTGATATTTGCGGCAACAAAAATGCTGTATTCTTCGAAGAAATCAAAAAAAAATAGTCTGGATGAGAAAACGACAAAGAACAATAAGAACTTAGCATCAGGGATCGTTATTGGAGTAGTTGCTGGATTCGCAGCTGGATTACTTGGTATTGGTGGAGGTAATTTGATTTTACCCGTACTTATCGGCATGGGAATAGAATCTAAAAATGCTTCTGCTACAACTGCTTTCATCGTAATCTTTTCGTCTCTATCAGGTTTTATTGGGCATATTGGAACAGGTGACATTAATATGACTCTAGTGTTTTATGCAAGCATTGCATCAATAGCAGGGGCGCTTTTGGGTTCATGGTTAATGACTGATAAATTGAAATCAGGTCAAGTTAAAAAAGTCATTGCTATGGTATTAATGCTTGTAGCGACTAAAAAGCTATGGAATATACTTAGAATTTTTATTTGATCCCCAGCTTCTGCGTCTAGGTGATAAAAATGTTGGATATCGTATGAATTTCAACAATTAAACGATTTCTCTATTTCACTCTACCTATTTTCGTGGATAAAAACTTGTAGCTAATAAAACAACAAACTAACCGATTGTGGAATCCCTTCCCAATATCCACGAAAGAAGATTATGAGTGTTTGAAGGAAACTGATTTGAATTGGATTTTTGAAATATATTTTATGAAAATGAGTACGGTTTTATGTTCGCTTTTGCAAGTTCCATATAAAGTTCAAAGATTGTACGTGCATAAGCAATAATCGTTGAAATGAGTATGATAGAATCCAAATGAGAGATTATTTAGACGCAGAATTTAGGATAAAGTGAATCTGTTAACTACTAATAAGGAGATCCATTATGAACAATCCAGTTTTATCGGCTCATTTCGAGTCAAGGTTGCCATCACCTGTACGATTGGCACAGATAAAGTATCAAGATAGAGAAGTGAAACCCGATGCTGTGATCAATGTTGGAATCGGGAATGTTTCTCTTCCTACGAATCCAGCAATGATGAAAAGAATGTTTAACCTTGACGCTCCTGATAGTCCGTTCAAGGATGGTATTCTTCGATACTCAAGCACGATAGGTTTTACAGAGACACAGGATGCATTCAAGAAGATTTTGGATTCTGAAGGTTTCGCTACGACTAACCTTCATGTCCAAGTAACAAATGGTGGTTCAGCCGCCATGGAATTGCTGTTGATTGGCACTAGCGGTCCAGCAGGCAGCAATGAAAGACCGTTGTTGATGATTGATCCTGCATACACAAATTACATTTCTTTCGCACAGCGAGTCGGTAGAGGAACTGTTACAGTCAAGAGAACTTTAGAAGAAGACGGTAAGTTCAGTCTTCCCGAAATGAGTCAAATCGAAGAGGAAATTAAGACGCATAATCCTGGTGCACTTCTTGTAATTCCATATGACAACCCTACCGGACAACTATATGATTACAAAATGATGAAAGATCTTGCTGAACTTTGTGTAAAACACAACATGTGGATGGTAAGCGATGAAGCGTATCGTGAACTATATTATGAAGATGGAAAACCACTTGTGAGTATTTGGGGATTAACCGACAAAGAAGTTCCTGGAATCGAAGGCCGAAGAATGAGCATTGAAACCGCTTCAAAAGTTTGGAATGCTTGTGGCCTTAGAATTGGTGCATTGATTACTGATAATGCAGAATTCCACGAAAAATCAATAGCTGAATATACTGCAAATCTTTGTGCCAATGTCATTGGACAATATATCTTTGGCGCTCTTGCACATGAGACAAAAGAAAAGCTGGTCGAATGGGTATCAGGGTTGAGAACGTATTATAAAGAACAAATTTTTACCGTTTACAATGGTTTGAAAGCAATTGAACCTGGTCTGATTGTATCAAGTCCCGATGCTTCGATCTATTCAGTAATCGATGTCAGAAATGTCGTTAAATCTGGATTTGATGCAACGGAATTTGTTCTTTATTGCGCAAGCGAAGGTTCAATCGTGATTGATGGTGTTGAAACGACTTTGTTGATTGCGCCAATGCAAGGATTCTATGATATCAAGGGAAATGAAAAGAATCCTGGAAGTACTCAATTCAGGATCTCATTTGTTGAGTCTCCTGAGAATATGGCGAAAATCCCAGAATTGTTTGTTGGATTGCTAAAAACATATGAGGCACAAAGATAGTTGGTTCTGGATTACCGTGGCTGTAGCATAACGAAGGTACTGCTTAGGACTGAGATAGTCCTTTTGTACGAAATAAGTGTAAGCAACAACCAGTAGGTTGAAGGCGCTTATGGGGTATTGAAAAAAGACCATGGAGTCAGATGTTTTATTACCAAATGACTCAAAGCAACTAGGACGGATTTTTTTTGCTTTTATGCTTTGCTTACCATGTGAAAAAACTGCATATTACGATACAAAAAAAGAAAACCACTGGAAGCTAAGGAGATTCCCTCAGTTTCAGTGGTTTTTATTCGTTGTTGCATATGAGACTGGCTACATGATGTTACATCCCTTTTACTATGCAAGGGTCTTGCCGTAGGCAACAACCTCTTCCATAATTTCTGCTGCTACAAGGATCATATCACTGCATCGCTTTTCATCTGTTCTATAGATGTCTTTAAGCGGTGCACAGTCGCTATAGCCGAATCGCTTTCCGAATTCTGTGTGAAAACGCTTGGAAAGAGTCTTGATTGTATCGGATTCATGGGCTTTGTCTTTTGTGAAAAGTACGCCTAGTGCTGCCAGGCAACCGGTGATCGCACCGCAAACGCTGCCGATCGCCATGCCTCCACCGAAGGATGCCATGGTTTTTAAAGCGTCTTTGGAAAGGTTCAAGTCATAGTATTCGTTTGCCGCATAAAGCATGGTCTCGGCGCAATTGTAGTCTAGTTCCTTTGCATAGTATTTCATCGCAACATCGGTAAACATTGAAATTCTCCTTGATTGTGTTTTTTTCATTGTACCATAGCCGTTTATTTTTTTCATAAATGTCGTATAATATGAATACAGGGAGGGATGAAGATGGCAAAGTGGCTAGATGAAAGAATGGATATCGATAAGTTGGAAGATGCGAGCGAAAAATTGGAAGAATGCCCACATTGCGGGAAAAAAGGCCTGATCATCATGACCGACGAGGATGAGTATGGTGATCTCTATCGAGAGTATCGCTGCTTGAGCTGCGGATTTCGCGGGATTGTTGACCTCGACGAGGAAGAAATCGATTAAGGAGTTCAAATGACCGAAGATGAAAAGTGGATGGCCATTGCGCTTGGGTTGGCAAAAGAAGCCATGGAGGAAGAGGAAGTGCCTGTTGGCGCTGTGATTGTACAAAACGGGACAATCATTGGACGTGGACGGAATCAAAAAGAGAAGGGCAAGAACCCCTTGTATCATGCGGAGATCATGGCGATTGAAGAAGCGTGCAAGGCCTTGGGCGGTTGGCGGTTGATCGGATCCACCATGTATGTCACTCTGGAGCCTTGCCCCATGTGTGCTGGAGCGATTATTTCCGCGAGGTTGCCGTACCTGGTGATTGGCGCCGATGACCCGAAGATGGGCGGTTGCGGATCCGTGGTGAATATCTGCCAAAATGAAGGATTTAATCATGAAGTTGATATTACACGAGGTGTTCTAGCGGAGGAATCGACAGCGCTCTTGCAGACTTTTTTTCAGGGATTGCGCGTTCGAATGAAGGAAAAAGCAAAGAAAAGGAAAGAAGCTGCCCAATAGGGCGGCTTCTTTTAGTGTGTGCTGAAATGTAGTTTGTTTAAAAGAGGTTTTGAATCTCTTGGTATGCTTTTTTAACCAAATCGGTATTGGTCTTTCCAGTTTCTTTGTCAATAACCGAGCCGTAGATATGAGGAACGATTCGTTCGACGCCGGCATCAAGGCATACCTTGACGATTTCAGCGACATTCTCTGGAGTGATGCCGCCAGTTGGTTCAATCACAGGCATGCCGAGCTTGGCGCTCGCTTCAGCGACAACTTTTAATTCCTCAAGATGGGTAAGTCCTTTCATGTGGAAAAACTTGACCGATGAAACGCCAACTTCTTTCAGCATGGCAATGGCGGTTTCAACTGCAACCAGGGCTTTTTCCTGGTCCTGACTGTTGGGTCCCGTTGAGATTTCAACTAGTCCTGGGGTGCCGGTGGGACGAACCAAGGCATTGACAAAGGTTGATTCGCATTTTCTGGCATCGAGCATGCCTTTTGTGTATCCGGCAGCAGGGAAGACCTGATTAGCGTGACCTGAGTCGAGGCTCGATGCAATCTCAGCGACGGCGTGCCATTGCTTGGGGTCTCCGTTTCCGAGTCCGATGGAAAGGACGGGGATTTCTGCTAAGTAGGCTTTGCCCATTTCAATGGCAGCCTCTGTGGTATCAAATTGACTGGAGAGGAGACCGATAATTGCGTTACCATCCATAGCTGTATAGACTTCTTTTGCGTTTTGGGGATCGCGAGCCAAGAAATTAACGGCTACGCGTCCCTTATAGAAATGAAACTTACTCCAATTCATTGTTTGCCTCCTGTAGTGTTTTTGTAAGGGTTTGAATCAACCGTGGGATTTGATCCTCGCGGAACGTGCGGGGATCGATGTGTAATTTATGATTTTGTTGCTGGTATTTTCTCAAGTAAATGGCCGGTGAGCCCGCTTCCAATCGATTTGCCAATTCAGGAACCGAAATGGAAAGAGCAGAAGGTTGGAAAGACAACTCCAGTCGAATAATTTCGCGGCCTGCTTCATCACGGATTCGCTTGGTTTGCAAACCTGGCATAGCAGCAAGGGCGGCATCAATCGTCTCCAATCGGGATTCTTGTTGTGCCATCGGAATCCGTGGCGGATTTGTCTGATATTGATTCAGGGCTGCCAAAAGACCGATGGTGGACTCTTTCGATACCTTCATGGCACGGCCGATCCCTTCATATTGCAGGGCGCAAGCGTCGATCCAGGTCTTTTTGCCGGCAATAAAACCGGAGGTGGGTCCTTCTATTGATTTTCCACCGCTGTAGATCACAAGGTCGGCACCTGCAGCAACAAATTTTGTAAGGGATTCCTCTGCTGCCGCATCAACGATGATTGGGATTTGTGCTTTCTTCGCGATTGCGATGGTTTCCTTCAGTGATAATTCTCCCTTGTGAACCGTATGGTGGGACTGAACGAATAGGATGCCCGCGGTATCGGGTGAGATATTGGCTTCAAGATCCTGGGCTGTAACATGGTTCGCTTCGCCAAATTCTTTGACAAGTCCGCCGCCCAGGTGAATCATCTGCGCGATAGAGGCGCCAAAATTAATGACATGGCCTTTTTGAATCAGGATTTCTTTATCAGATCCTGAGAAAAAGGGCAGGGATTTCATGGCAAGATAGTCTCCCTTTGTAATAACGGCAGCAACAGACAAGGCGATGCCCGCCGCTGCGCCATGGGTGATGCAACCAGCTTCCGCTCCTGTCAAATCCGCAACGCGGGTACCGGCTGTTTCCAACAACTCTTTCATAACAACAAATCCTTGTCCCGCTTGTGTCATGGCGTCCATAACACATGGAGAGGGAGTGGAAACCCCGAGGATTGTCATTTTTCCACATGCATTGATGACCTCTCGGACACCATAGTTTTGATAAATACTCATGGTTACCTCCAAAAGAAAAGAATAGGGAGAAGCTCCCTATTCCTTGAGTTTATAAGATTCCCAACAGGGAAGTGATGATGCTGAGCCCGATAATGAAAGAAAGGATGATGTTGTAACGAGGTCCTTTTTTCTTTAAGAAGGCATAGATGCCAAAGACTGCGGCTAGTGGCAATAAACCAGGAGCCATCATATCCAAAATGCTTTGAAGCGCAATTGGTGTAGAATTTGCCATGCTAATTGTAAATGGTGTTGAGATATTCACGAAGCTTGCGGATAGCGAGCCCATCATAAAGAGTCCCAATACACTGGCACCTTGAATCAAGTCCTTGATTTTTCCGTTTTGCAAAAGTCCGATAATCGATTTCTTGCCGACGGAATATCCGGTGTGATAGAAGTAGTAGCCCATTGCCATGGTGATGCCTGGGTAGAGAATCAATGGCAAAATGCCGCCCATTGGATTCCCTTGCATGGCTAGTGGCAAGAACAACGCCATGATCAAAGGCATAATGGCAGCCCAGATGATCGAATCACCCATTCCGGCCAATGGTCCCATCAAGCCAGTTTTAATGCCTGTGATTGCAACCTCGGATGATTCACCGCCGCTTGCCATTTCTTCTTCCATGGCAATGGTAATGCCGTGGATGGGGCAACCCATGATGCCTTCGGTATTGAAGAAGTTCAAATGACGCTTCAAAGCGATGCTGAGCTCCGCTTTTTCCGGGTATAATTTTGTTAAAACTGGAGTCATCGCTGCACAGAAGATCAAGCTTTGCAGACGCTCGTATGAGTTTGACAACTCAGCGCCAAAGTACCAGATCCACCATGATTTTGTGATATCTTAGACATGTATAGAAGTGCGAGACATGTACCGAAGATTGCAGCGGCCATGACATCGATCTGGAAATACTTCACGGTGAAGAATCCAAGGATAAAGAAAGGAAGTAGTTTTTTCTTTCCGATCACCATGATCGTAAGGGCAAAACCAAGGGCTGGAAGGATTCCACCCATAATTTCAAATGAGTGAGTCAACCAAAGTGGAATGCTGTCTAAGAACTTGGTTACAACGGCTTCTCCAAAGTATGTTGCAATAAATACGGGTGGGAAGCGGATCAAGAATCCTGCAAATGCCGGATAAAGGAAGGCTGCACGCATAATTCCTTTTGTATTGGCTTCTTCGGCATAGCGGTCTGCCATATGAACGAAGGTTGCGTTGACCGTACGACGCAATTGATCTCCGAATACGCCTAATACTCCGAATGGAACGGCCAATGCAACGGCGATTGCTGGTTCCATGCCTGTTTGAAGCGCAACTGGGATTGCGATACAAGCAGCCAAAGCCGGGTCAGAAGGCACATTGCCACCTGGTGTTGAGGTAACGCCCAGATAAACCAATTGAATGCCGGCACCGATAATCATAGCGTTTGTCATATCTCCATAAAAAAGTCCAACAAAAACGGCAATTGTTACTGGCTGTAGAAGCTGCGCCGATAGGGTATAACCGAAACGCAAGCGAACAAACCAATAAAGCAAGCCCATCAGTATTGCAATTGTAAAAGTGCTCATGTAAATCCTCCTTAATATTTTTTCAAAATTTCTTGGAAGCTTTGCGGTCGATCTTCTGGGATGGTTTGAAAAATAATATCCACGCCCTTTGATGACAAGTCTTTCAGAATTTCTACGTCTGGGTCATCCAGTGTTATGTTTTGAAAGACAACTTTTCTTTCAGGACCGCCGCCGAGACCGCCGACTTGCACCTTTTCAGGCGCTAAACCAGCATGCCATGCTTTATGCAGGTCAGTCAGGTTGCCGAAAAGCAACAATACTTTCCCTGATTCGAATTGGTTGTCATTCCAGGCGGCAATCGCCTCGTCCAGTCCAAATGCGTTGACTGTAATTCCCGGAGGAGCAGCCATTAAGTAGATGCTTTTCATAAATGGATCGCTGACCAGCATATCACTGACAACAACAATCTTATTTGCATCGGATTGATTGACCCATTTGGTGACAACCTGTCCGTGGATGAGTCTGCTGTCAATTCGTGTTAATACAATGGAAGCCATTTCCTCACTCCTTTCTCATATTCGCTTTTATTTTGTTGACGACGTTGAGACAACTTGTAGAACCCGTTTCAACGATGCGAGCCGAACGGTCGGCATCGTCGATGGCAAGAGTGCGGGTCATCATCGCTTCCATCAACATGGGTGCATTGAGACCGGCGATCACTTGGATCGGAAAATCTTGGCTCAGTCTTGCTGCTACATTTGACGGGGTACCGCCAAAGAGATCGGTTAAGACTAATGCACGAGGGTTAAGGTCAAGCTCTCCTCGCACCTTTTGATAGTAGTCGTTGAGGGTTTCTTCCGGCATAAGCGGAATGGCAATAACTCCATCGGTTTCACCCATGATCATGCGTACGCTATTAATGAGTGCTTGCCCCCACTCACCGTGTGTTAGTAAAAGAATTTTAGTCATTTCCATAGATCTATGAAACCTCCTTTGTCCTCTTCTATTGCAAGCAGCGTGCCAAAATTCTGTCATAAAGGAAGAACACTAGAGTGCTCTACCGGTTAAAAGCTCAAGAATGCAGGCCATTTCGCTATCCGGCAAATCAAGATGATATTTTTTCTCGATCAAGGAGAAAGCTGATTTTATGACAGAAAACTCGCGGTTGTATTTCTGTAAGGTGTTTGGGGATATTGTGTACGAATAGGGCGACTTGTTCACAACAATCCGCTCTACCATGCAGGAACTGTGGATAAGAAAGCGCAATCGAATTTGATTGGCGATCTCCCAGTGCAGTTCTTCGCAAATTTGATCCAGACAAAGTTCTGTTTCCTCCAGAATTAATTGTGGATTCAACACGGTCAGGTATTCAATCACACTCTGAAGGGAAAGATTGGAGACAAATCGGGATTTCATACCCGTGGTTTCCTGTTGTGGATCCTTGATCTCCAAGAGAGTCATCAATAGCTCGATGCCGTGGTCCGAGAAGAGTTCTTCTAGAGAAATAAAGGGAACTGTCAGGGTGTTGATTTGGAAGGTTCCCACGATTCCAACCAGGCTTTCATGATCCTGCAGGCTGGCGAGAATTTTTTCTTCCGTTTGAATAGCATGATACTCCATGGCCTTTACAATCAGGTCTTCGGGCCAGAGTTCTTGGAAGGTCGATTCGATCAATTGCTTGATTTTTTCTGCTGTTCCAATCCCTGTGATACAGGAGGTGTACAAGACGCGCTGGGTATTGCCGCTTCTGATCTCTGTTGCTTGCAGGGTGCTGCTAAGTCCTTGAAAGTTTTTCATCGTTTCATCAAGCTCTGAAAGACTCAAGGACTCATAGGACTCATGCTGAACCAATGTCAAAAGGGCTGCTGTGGTGATGTATTGAAAGGTTAATACGGGAACCTGAAATTTATTGTAAATCACCTGGCCGAAATGGGCGAGGGACCCCATGTCGACACATAAAATCAGCTCATCAATGGTTTGTTCAGCCACAAGGGCGGTCGTTTTCCGCAGGGTCTCGCTAACGGTTTGATTGATGGGCATGTCGATGGCAAGGATGAGATTAGTTTCAAATAAGGCGTTGGCGAAATCCGCCATGCTTGTTGCCGTTGAATTGCCATGGGAAACGAGGACGATCTTTCGTTTCTTCAAGGGAGACTGCTGTGGTTTCTTTTCAAGGATGGAGTGCATAAATAGGGAAAGAAAAACCAATTCACCCTTAGGGATGGCAACGCTCAGTTCTTGGCTCATAAATTCGCCGATATGAATGGCGGAGTTAGTCATTCCTTGACCAACAAAGGGAATGTTGTTGTAAACGGGTGGTGTAATGCCTCGCTTGTTGTAGGACAAAAAGGAATAGATATGGAGGTAGAAATTATCCCTAAGGGTAGGGGGAACCACCGTTTCCAATTCCTCTTCAATTTTTGCAAGAATTCGGTCGACTTTTTTTGAGATCGCTGATTCACTAGACTGTGATATAGCAGGGTTGGGCAAATCGGCATGGATCGAATACTTGAAGAGGGTATGGATTTTATTCTCCAAGAGAATACGGGTTTCCGTAAAAGATAATCCCTGGGATTTTAATCCCTCGTACTCCTTCATCAACAATTCGTAGAAGTTGGATAAACGGGACTCCGCCATGCTGGAAGGCGTTTGTCCAATGGATTGAAGAACCGATTCGTTGATCTCAATTTTTATGGTTTGATGATACAATTTTTCGATCATTTCTTTCGCCTTGCCGGATAGGGTCGAGTCAATCCCAGTTTGAAAACGATCGTCTAGAAGTACGGTATCCCGATTACCGGTGAGGGTGTTCATAAAGGCCTGTGCGCAGATAAATTGGATGTCGCTTTTTAGTTCGCCGATGTTCCCATCGAGAGGCCGCGACATGAAATCCTGCATAAGGGATTTTGTGATCCAAACCGGTTTCTTGATCTTGATACTTTCCTGCAGGAGAAAATGACAGATGATTTCAAGGCGCTCCTTGGCTGGTCGGTCTGCCAAGGCGGGGAGGGGAAGAACAACTTGAATTCTTCTCAGAAAGGTTCGCAAAAATTCATGATTTAGATCTTCCGTCGTTGCGCCAATAAATCGAATAGATGCAGATTCATATTCGTGGCTGCCGCCAAGCTTTTGAAAAACACCCTTATCGAGCAGGGTGAAGAGTTTTTCTTGCCCCTCGGCAGTCAATCGATGAATTTCATCAAGAAAAAGAAAGCCGCCGTCTGCTTTCTTGATCAATCCATCACGATCTGTAACGGCGCCTGTAAAAGTTCCTTTTTTATATCCAAACAATTGAGCGGTTAGAAGCTCCGGATTGTTATAATATTCCGCGCAATTAAAGTACACAAAAGGCACCTCGGTTCGATCGGTGAGATTTTGTGAGGCAAAGGCATGCATAAACTCTGCAAATTTTGTTTTTCCAACCCCGGATGGGCCGGTCATTAAAACATGTAGTCCGTTGGGCGGATATAAAACGGCAGCCTTTGCCTTGGAGATGATTTCTCGCAGGCTTCCGGTGGCGCCGATCATTTCATTGAAAGGATCATCATTCGCAATCGAAGCTCTCGCGGGATTGACGATGGAATGGTGGAATTCCTCGTAGGAAGTGAAGAGTAGGCTGGTTGGAGCGAAGTCGTACTGCTCCTTAAGGGTCGTGAAATCAAGAAACAAGACGGGTCTCGTTTTAATTTTTATCAGTTGTCCCTCTCGATGCAAGGCATTGAGGTCTTGGCTGACGGCATTTCGTTTGATCGCTACTATTTCTGATAAAACTTCGGCAGTCATTCCGAGTTCATGTGGGGAATCGATCAGCTGATTGCTGATTGATTTTGTGTATTGAATGACAGAAGCATGGATCTTTTCCAATCGTTTCATGGCGCACCTCCTGGTTCTGTCTCTTATCTTATGGGCAGAGATGACAGAAATCAATAAGATTTCAATGGGAAATTTACAAGAACTTCACCAACATGGGAGTTCGCTGAGATATAATAAAAATAAGAAAGACTAATAGTGGAAAGGAAGGCGAAGAATGGATAAGAAGAAAAAGATTATGATCGTTGATGACGATCCCAATATTGTTGAGTTGATCGATATCTATCTAAAAAAAGAAGGCTACGAGACGGATAAGCATTTGTCCGGAGTAACGGCATTGGATCGTTTTGATGCGGTAGAGCCAGACTTGATCCTATTGGATATTATGCTTCCGGAGATCGACGGATATGATGTCTGTACCGAGGTTCGAAAGAAAAGCGATGTGCCGATTATTATGATCACGGCAAAAGGCGAAACCTTCGATAAGGTATTGGGGCTGGAATTGGGCGCCGATGATTACCTGGTGAAACCCTTTGAGGCAGCAGAGCTTCTTGCAAGGGTGAAAGCGGTGCTTAGAAGATATGGCAATGAAATGCCGCAGAAAAAGGTCTTGGAAATTCCCAATCTGAAGATTGATTTGAATGAGTATTCCATAACCTATCACGGCAAAAAACTGGAGATGCCGAAAAAGGAACTGGAGCTTCTGCATTTCTTGATTGCGAATCCAAACCATGTTTTTACCCGGGAGAAATTGCTCGATAAGATTTGGGGATACGAGTATGTCGGAGAAAGTCGAACCGTAGACGTACATATCAAACGAGTCCGTGAAAAATTGAGTCAAGAGGATCCATGGGAGATTAAAACAGTTTGGTCTGTGGGTTATAAATTCCAGAATAAGGAGTAAGCCTATGCGCACTCTCTTTGGAAAGATGGTGGCGACCCATGCGTTGGCGATTTTTGTCGGCATTCTGATTATGATTTTTGGGTTGAACGCAATCTTTCAATATTATTTTGTTGAAAAGCAAGAGAATCAAATGCTGGAGCAGGCGGAGCAGATTGCCGGCGCCTACGCCTTTTTTGCGGAGTCGCAGCAGTCGGGTTTTTCCGGTGTTTATTCGGAACAGTTTCGAGAATATTTGACGCAGATTATTGATAACGCGGAGATCGACAGTGAATTTGACATTGATCGTTTGATTGGCGCGTCCAATATTGTCAATGTATTAGAGGGGGATTTTCGAGAAGCACTCTTCCAATTTGAATTGGCGAGTTTGGGCAATTATATGAACGCATCGATCTTTATTGTCAATGAGCAGGCGCAACTGATGTCTCAAAATGATATGACGGTGAAGGAAACCATCCCCCGCGCCTCAGTAGAAGAGGTTTTTGAGGGTAGAGTTGTGCAGGAAGCCCTCGGAATTAAGAAAATTTACGAAAATCCCGTTATTACCGTTGGGTACCCCATCTACTTGGATGGAAAGGTGGCTTATGCGCTCTTTTTGCAGGCGGATGTGCCGGCTGTAACGGAAACGGTTTCGGATATTCTTTCCATTACCATCATTTCGCTTTTGATTACAGGGATTATCGCCGTGATTGCGATATTCTTGGTCATGAGCAATGTGACTAAAGAGATCTCGCGGGTGAATATGCGGATGAAAGAGATCGCTCAGGGAAACTTTGACCGTCGTTTGAAGGTGACGAGGAATGATGAGTTGGGTGAATTAATGGGAACCTTTAATCAGATGGTGGACGAATTATCCCTGGTGGAGAAGAAACGGGAAGAGTTTGTATCGAATCTGTCTCATGATTTCCGTTCACCATTGACATCCATCAATGGATATACCCAGGCAATTTTAGACGGCACCATTCCACCGGAAAATCAGGAACGCTATCTTCGAATTGTGGCGGATGAAAGCAGCCGTTTAACGAAGATGGCCAATGACATCCTGGATCTTTCCAGGATGCAGACGGGTGCGGCAAAGTTGGAACTCGAAGAGATCAAAATTCATGATTTTCTTGTCAATGAGTTGATCAAGTTTGAGCATCGAATTGATGAGAAGAAAGTGGATGTACAGGTTCACTTTGTTAATAAGGTTCCAATTATCGTGGCGGACCGTGCGCTCTTGCAGCGGGTTGTCTATAATTTATTGGACAATGCCATGAAGTTTATTAATCAAAAAGGAACGCTGGAATTGAAAACCCATGTGCAAAATCAAAAGCTAGTCGTTACCATTCGGAACACGGGCGCCGTGATTCGAAAAGACGAACAAGTGAAGATTTGGGAACGGTTTAGCAAGCTGGATACATCCAGGGGTGAGGTGAAAAAATCCTCGGGACTTGGGTTATCCATTGTGAAGGAAATTATGCGTGCCCATGAAGAGGATATTTGGATTGAGTCGACCAGAGATACGGGCGTGTCATTCATCTTCACCCTTCCGATTAATGCGTGGGAAAGAAAACCGAAGCGAAACGAGAAATAAGAGAATTGAGTAGAATAGACCCTGGTTGTTTGTGCGAAAGCTACAAAACGGCCGGGGTTTTTTAGTTGTTTATAAAATTTTTAAAATTTTGTGTACATCTTGTTAGATCTATTGGATATTCTATAGCTAATGGATATTATATACCTAAGAAGATTGAAAGGATGGGACGTATGAGTAAGAAAAAATGGATAATCATCTTGGCAGTACTGATTGTGGTTGCCGGCGCATATGGAATTAGCAAAGCTAAAGCAAATCAAGCAGTTAGCGAAGAGGAAACAATGGAAACGATGACACTAGAATCAACAACGGTGGAAGAGCGGTTGCTGATGACGGGAGTTGTAACGGCAGATACGGAAGTGATGAC
>JABXKS010000088.1 GCA_013619125.1 Clostridiales bacterium | reverse complement strand
TTGCGAGTTTTCATGCAATTTCTCCATGGTGGGTTAGTAATGATACACCATGGCATAATTGTACTGACTGCGTAAGATGGGGTTTATTCGACGCTTACCTAGTATCGAACACCCAAACAAGGACTCATGGCCCTATGAATTTTCCACTTTATCCCTTTGGATATTTGATATCCGATCCAAAAGTCGGGTCTATAGGGGTGATACATGGAAAATGGGCGGGTTATTCGTAATGTTAGCTTCATGGAGAAACCTCAATGAATGAAGTAGATGAAAAATATCATGACCTTGCTATAAAGGCCCTTTTCAAGGGGCTTTATGATAGTAGAATTCAAGACGATGTTTCTTTGAATATAGAGAAATCGGAGATATCGAAAGCATTTGATTATTCGGGAAATATTCTTAGAAGTAACTCAGGTGACGATCATTATCGGATGATGGCCGAAATTGTGTTTGAGACCTGTATAAGGCTGGCGAGATGCCTATTTTTCCCAATGGAGGCGAGAACCATAGTCCTGCAAGGCAAGCAATACCCAATCTCTGCGGAGCAGCAGATAGATGTTTTGAGGCGGAACCTGAAAGAATTAGAGCAATATAAAAGCTAACAAAGTGTTCCTGTTGAAATTTTATCCGTTGCTCCTTCTGTGTTTGATAACACAAAAGTATCCACTCCAAAAATTCAACAGAACACGGCGTTATCATCAAAAAGTTCAGGTATTACAAATGTGTAGCTCTGTAGGAGCTTGCCGATGCGGAGGTTTAGCAAGCAATGTACAAACTCAACAATTGCCCAAGAAAACACCTTGGGTTTAAAACCCCATATCATGTATTTTTGGGAATAAATTCCCGGTTCCACTGTCGAATTAAATTTTGCGGAGTCAGGTAAGAGGTCGTTATGGAGTTTAGAGTATTACAAGCTAAGAATGGGGATAGTCTTCTTGTTTCATGGGAATATGAGGGGGAGGTACGAAACCTTTTGATGGATGGCGGAATGTCCTCGACTTATAGGACTACGCAGAGAAAGGGTGATTTGTATAAAGCCTTGAGGCAGATAAAACAAAAGGGGCAACGCATTGATCTATTGATTCTTTCACATGTTGATGAAGATCATGTTGCTGGCTTGCTGAAGGGGTTTAAAAATAATGGTTTCCTTGAGACGTTGACTGATAAGATTTGGTTTAATTCTGGGACATTAATCGACAAATCATTTAATCAGCCTATTGATAAAACTCATTACCTTAGTTTTGACTCCAGCATATCTAATTTGACCAGCATTAGGCAAGGTGTTCTTTTTGAGCAGCTGATTGAAGAAAAAGGATTCTGGATTAAAAAATTAATTGAGGTTCCTCAGGTTTATACTGATTTAGGAGCCAAAATAACCATCCTATCGCCGACCCGAGAAAAGCTGGGAAAATTACTAAAAAAATGGAAGAAGGAGGATCGAAATTCTCAGACAGGGGGGGCGGATAACGATTATGAAATGAGTTTTGATCAATTGTTAACTGATGATGTCTTTAAAGACGATGATTCTGATATGAATGGTAGTTCTATTGCATTATTGATTGAAATTGAACAGAAAAGGCTTCTTCTGCTTGGTGATGCTTATGATGAAGTAATCGTTAATAGCATTAAGCAATTGAGGGATGAGAATGATCTCTCATACAGCTCAGACAATCCTCTTTCGGTGCATTATGTAAAATTATCGCATCATGGAAGTCAATACAATACCAGTCCTATATTTTTAGAGTTAATAGATTGCCAGAATTACGTCATTTCGACGAATGGAAGCGGGCATGGGCACCCCGATAAACGGACGTTGGCTCGAATTGCCCATCGACACCCACACTCAAATATTTGGTTTAATTATCTGAGTGTGTGCAGTGCAATAAACACTTCGTTAAACACGGATGATTCCAGCAAGATCAATTGTAAGTACAAGTGCAGTACAGAAGGTTTCAAGCTATGAGCAACGTGACTACTCTACAGGACATAGCTAAAAAGCACACAGTTAAACTGAATACGGGAAGTGGCGTGCTTCTAAATGGTGCAACTGATAAGTATAGCTATGTTTTAACGGCCAAGCATGTAGTGATGAAATGTGGGTCGTATGGACAACCTAACTGTGTTGACTGTTCGGTATGTTCCAATACTGATAGCTGTAACCCACCTAAATGTACCGAGATCTCAATAGAAAAATATCCTGATGGGACTTCTTTGGTACCTACAGAGATATTCCATAGTGAAAAATGGGATGCATTAATACTAATGATTCCATACCAGTCAGATCTATCACTCTGCGCCTCGTTTGATGAGATAGAACACAATGCGTCCATTACGTTGCTTGGGTATCCAGAGAATGAGCGTAAAAGCGAACCTGAGCTGCATTCTCAAATAAGACCATTTGATTTAGAAAAAAATAATCAGGAAGAGTTTGAGAGGAAATTGTTTTTCCGAAACAAATCAATTGCAGATAGAGAGAGTGTCCAGGGGTTTTCTGGAGGAGGTCTTTTTGAGATTGATACCGAAACCGATTCCGTATTCTTGGTCGGTATTGAAAATCGGATGGATAATGCGGAGGCAGACCATGGTCATATTTGTGGGGTGATGCTAAACGCATATAGCGATCTTATTGAAGAACATAACTTGGCACAGTTAAAACCTCTACATTTAACTGATTTTAAGTACAGTCAAAAACATATTTTTTATGCCGATGACCTTTTGAATGAAAAAAGTTTAGACGGTGTTAGATTTGTTTTTTCTGAGGTTATTCGGAAACACATACTTCCATCAAAAGAGTCTCCATTAACAATCTTGGAAAAATTTTCTGAGAAATTGTTGGCTTACCGGCAAGAACATCAAGAGCTACAACATGCGAACCTGTGGATATGGTTTCTCGAGTTTTTGACTATACGACTAACTATTCAACCACTAAAGAGCTTTACCGAAGGAGGGGAGATTTCTTATTTTGACGAAATATTCGATTTATATCGATTTATATTCTCTAATAACGCTATTGGTTACAAGCACGTTTACAGAGATCTCTTATTGCAGACTCCAGGTCTTGATTCTTTGCGGGATGAATCAAAAATTATATTGTTAATTAATGGTAACCAACCTCCTAATCCCATCCTTGACAAGGAAAAGTTGAATAAACATAACCCAGATATCTCTAAACCATCATCTGAGGACATCGCCACAGTGCGTCTTAATAAAAATATAAGAAACAATGTTATTCATTGGGTGAAATTGAACAATGACTGTCTGTTTGAGAGCGAAGATGAGTTTGAAAATCTAAATGTGATTGATCATGAGCGGGAAATTGTAAATTTGCTGAAAGCTAAGTATGCGCCCTACTTAGCCGGAGAGGATTGATAAATGGAATTAACATTTGAAAAATATGATATTGATTTGAGCTTTATACCGATGCACGAAGGAATAAGTAATTCAAGTTACATGACAACCTTCAATCATGGATCCAAACTAACGGCGTTTTGTTGCTCCGTGAGTAGTGATTTGCTTCTGAAAGAGAAGTGGCGCGAAGTTAGCGATTGCATTAGCTATGACTACCTAACAGGGGAAATTTCTGACTTTGAGCATTGGAATTCTTACCTCGTATTTATCTGCAGTTTTGACGTTCCTAAAGCGCTCAAGTATGAGATCGAAAATGACAAACTTTACATGCGTAAACTGGTAGAGAAAAAGCCAGCTGGGTCGGATGATGCAACCTCTGAAAAATCAATAATCGAAATGTTGAACCGTCGGTTGCTCTTCTCTCACATTGATCTGTCGGGGTATAAAAATGAAAATACTTCCATTCCTCCTCTGTTGAGCAAGTGGGGGCAAGGGGTGATTGATGAAAAAATTTCATCAGATTCGCGAAAGGAACATAGTAAAAATGCACGAGAAGTGTGGATTAAGGCAGCGCTGACAGATGCGATGAAGGTGGCTTCTGATGAAGATTAAAAAAGTAGAAATCCAAGCGTTTAAATCGTATCTGAATAAAGAGGATGGCACCTTTGATTTTACGCTACCCACTTCAGGAGATGCCGCAAATTTCTCATCTATCTACGCGCCTAATGGATTTGGGAAAACGTCTTTTTTCGATGCTGTTGATTATGCCATTACAGGAAAAATAAGCCGGTTTTCGCGTGATGTAACTTTGAGAAATGGATATGAGCGTGATGCAAAATCTAATAATGAAGAAGGAAGACGGCAGTATCTTTTACGGAATAAAACTGTTGGAGCTAAAGATACAGATGTCCAGAAAGAACCGTTAACAATGGTAGAGGTTTACGCATCTGGGACGAGAAATCTGTTTTCAACAAATTATGAGCTTCCTCGGCGCAGAGGTTGTGATTACGATTTCCCTCGTGAGTGTCTTGCAGGGACTAAATTCTTTGAAAGGATGCTTTTGTCTCAAGAGGCGATTGATGCTTTTTTGAGGGAGACTACACCAGAAAAGCGATATGATAAATTTGTAGAGGGAGTGGGTGATTTAAGTGGCGTAGATGACAATCGCAGATCTCTGTTGGCGGTGAAAAATGAATTAGAAAAAAAACTTCAGGACCTTGGTCAAGAAATTGAGAAGTGTGAGGCTGATTTAACGGCAGCTAAAACACGTGAGAACCCAATTGATAAAGCAAATCAGTTGATTTCTGAAATCAATCAGATTTCAGAAGAACCATTTTCTCCATTTGACGCTCAGCATAACCAACTGCTTCATGATGAGTTGTTGATGCAGTTAGTTCCGTTAGAGGAACAGTCGTCTGACTCTATGCGTGAATTTGATCAGAAAAAGGCCTGCGCAGAGAAGGAGTTAAACTCCTTGTTGGAAACGCAACGTAAGCTTGAAAAGCTTGCTCAGCTTAAGCTATACGAGGCACACTTAGATCAAGCTATCAAGAATGCAGACAATATAAATCAATTAGAGTCCAATAAAACAGATGTTCAGGCAGAGATTGATCAGTTTAATGGGCAACGAAAAGCTGTTCAGCATTTTTTAACTCAAGTAACAAAATTCGTTGAATATCAGTCCGGTCTGCGTAAATTGGAGAAGGAACAAAACGAGCTTGCTGAGACAATAAAATCGGTGATGGATAAGAAAAATGCAGCTGAGGATGAGCTTAAGCTTAAACGTGTTTCATTCGGGAAGGCGAAAGAGGAGCTCGAACGACTGCAAACAGAAACTGAGACCGCAAAGGAGCTCTTTGATAAATTATCGAAGCTTAAGACAGAGCGAACGGGGCTGAAGGAGCAGCTTGCAGCAGCTCAATCTCATCAGCAACAAGAACTGATTAATTATTTAAGATGGAGGCTTAAGCAGGCGTCTGCATTACAAATTAGTAACCCGATTCAGAATTATGTCTTAGGTCAATTTAAAAAGTGCGACCGCGAGGTTCTGCTTGAGGATCTGCGTGTATATCAAGAAATTGAAACAAATCGTATTAAAGCGGCGAAGGAACTAGAAGAAACGAAAAACCGGCTAAATGAGACACAAGGTCAAGCGGGAGATATTCGATCCTTGATTGAGTTGGCTTCGAGCATTGTCGCAAATAGCCAGCAGTCTGCATGTCCCGTGTGTCAGCAGGATTATAAGACCGCGTATTTACTTCAGCAACGTATTGCTGAGAACCCTGTTTTAGGGGCACTCGAAAAGAAATTCACTCAAAGCATACAGGGGTTGCAAAGCCAGATTTGCTCGTATGAAGAGACATTGAATGTGCATGCACAGAGTTTTAACAAAATTGTTGATGGGCAGAAAGATATATTAGAGCGTTCTCGTGAAAATGTCGAACGTCATCAAAAAAATCAAAGCAGTCTACATGAACAGGCAGTAAAAGCATTAAGCCAGAATGCGGAACAGATTAAAGTATTGAGTGAGGCGCTTCTGAATAAGTCAGCTGATGAATATCAGCTTTTTATGGGTGGTGAGATCACGCGGTCTAAGCAAAAAGTTGATGAACTGAGTGTTCAGATTACTTCTATAGAGAAAGGGCGAGTTATTTTACTATCGGATATCGCGTCTCTTATTGCTGAGAAGTCAAAGTTTAGAGCTCGTAAAGATGACCAGGTTAGGTTGGGTGAACCTTTTAGAGCTCTACAACGTTATCTCGAATCTTTGGTTGTTTCGATAGATGATTCTGAGAGTGCGCTCAAAGAGTTTTTGGGGAAACAGGAGTCGAATTGCTCGGATGAACTTGAGGCCAAACAGTTAAAGCAAATTGAGCTTGAGAATCAGATCACCGGTTTAAAAGAACGTTGTGCTGTTGAAGACCGTGCTGCATCAGTTGATGATTTATCAGCGAAGAGGCGAGGTATTATTGGGCAAATTGGAATGCTCAATCAAGAGCTATCCTCCTTTCAGGCCTTCATGAAAAAAATGGGTAGACCTATTCCAGATGATTCATTGCAGTGGACTTGTTGCAAAGAGGCAATTGAGCGCTACATCAATCAGCAAATTAATGGCACTGCAAAAATTTCAAAAGCTCAAGTGGCCATGCGTTCAATACAGAAGATATCTCAAATGGCCGTCAAATTTCGTGATCCACAGATGCTTCAGGGGCAGCTGAATGAGTTAACCATTCAACTAACAGCACACACACTAATAATTAACGCTCTGCAAGAGGACGTTGAAAAAATCAGCACTTATATTCGTCAAACTACCGATGCGTATTTTAGAACCGATTTAATCAATCAATTGTACACCGCGATTGATCCTCACCCCGAATTTAAGAGGATTAAATTTGAGTGCAATATGGAAGGTGATAGGCCTCAGCTTCGCATTTCCGCGGTAGACTTGGAAGCTATCGATCAGGTGTGCCCAACACTTACCTTTAGTTCTGCTCAGATTAATGTGTTAGCGCTTAGTATATTCTTGGCTCAGGCACTCACGACCAAAGATGATAATGGGGAAGATGTCGACTGCATCTTCATTGACGACCCCGTTCAGTCTGTGGATTCCATCAATTCTTTGAGTCTTATCGATCTTATGCGGGCGATCTGCATGCAGTTTGATAAGCAAATTATTGTCTCAACGCATGATGAGAATTTTCATGAATTACTGAAGAAGAAGATTCCACCAGGCGTTTTACCTGCCAAATATCTAAAGTTGGCTTCGTTTGGTAAGGTTGTTGATGACTAATGCGAGAAGGGGTCAGACCTACACATTTGACAAAATGTCGAGAAAGAGGCGACACCTGAATGGCTTGAGACTGATTACATCCATGGGGACCATAAAGGAGGAGGGAAGATGCTTGAGATTAAGGACAGTACCATCTCATTGAGTTCAGAGGCGTTGATGGAGCTTGAGAGGATCATTATGGACAGAGACCGTGACGCCGCGTCTCTTTTTCTTAAAAAAAATGTGTACAAGCCGCTTGAGGTCTCCCAGGAGGGGCGGATGAAGTCCCATTTGGGATGATGCCTTGAGATCTACACGCGGACGCCTTTTTTTGGGG
>JABXKS010000087.1 GCA_013619125.1 Clostridiales bacterium | reverse complement strand
AACAGAAATCAATGAACAGAAATCAATGAACAGAAAACTAAGACTTGTGGGAATGATCATAGTTAACAAATTAATTGATTGCATGCTAATAGGACTTACTGCCATAGTAAGCCTTGTCAGCATGTTTTTTATTTAGTTCAAATCTTATCAAAATATTTTCCTAAATCATAAAACGGTTAACAAAATCAATGTGTCCTTTCTGAGATCGAATTTATTAATGAAACTATGACTGTTGCACCATAGCCCTTTTAGCGGCGGAGAAGTTTTTATGAACAATATGAACAATAAATACAATATATTCTAAATATTGTGACAAAAGAAGCCTTGTTGTAGACTAGGAATAAATTAGGGGGTGAGTCAAGTCCGAAAAATGTGTACTTTCCCTACATGGCTCTTTTTTTGTTTTTTCGAATTCACACCAATGTACGTACTTGATCAGGGGGGTGGCATTTCTATATGAGGATTAAAGAGATTAATCAAAAGAAGAAGGCTGAAGTTTTAAAGGTAAAAAAATTCTTGAAGAAAAATTTCGGATTAGGGCATGATGAAGATACAGAATATACGTTAGTAATAGAAGAGGATGAAGCCATTGTTGCAACAGCTTCTTTTTCGGGGAATGTCATTAAACAGGTTGCTATTAAAGAGATCTATCGTGGTGAAGGGTACGCTACGATACTTTTAGAGAAATTAATAAATAAAATGATTAGTCTACGTATTGTGCATTTATTTGTTTACACCAAACCACTAAATTTAGATATCTTCATTTCTATGGGTTTTAAAAAAATAGCAAGTGTTTATCCTCATGTTGTGCTTCTTGAATGGGGGAATTATAGCTTTGAAAAGTATAAAAACTATCTAGTTGAGTATAAAAAATTTAAAGATGGAAAAATCGGTGCACTGGTTATGAATTGTAATCCTTTCACACTCGGACATCGCTATTTAGTGGAAAAAGCAAGTCAGGAATGTGAAGGTGTATATATATTTATTGTTGAAGAAGAAAAATCGGTGATTCCATTTAAAGTAAGGTTAAATCTTGTGAGAGAAGGCATAAAAGATTTAAATAATGTAGAGGTTCTTAATGGCGGAAAATATATGATCACAAGTGCTACATTCCCATCTTATTTTACTCATCAAGATGATTTGATAAAGATTCAAACAGAACTTGATTCGGAAATTTTTGGAAGTCTTATTGCGAAAGCATTAAATATTAATACAAGATATGTTGGTAATGAACCGTATTGTCCGGTTACACGACAATATAATGATTCACTTAAAAAGATATTACCTCGTCATGGGGTTGAAGTCATAGAAGTGAACAGAAAAGAAAGTAACAATGAAATAATTAGTGCTAAAAAAGTAAGAGAGGCCATACAAAATGATGACTGGTATGTTGTTAAAAGAATGGTGCCTGTAACAACCTTTGAATACTTAAAATCTGATGATTGTGCAAATATAGTAGAGAATATAAAAATAATAGATTCGAGACACTAGGAGGTGTAGTTATTGAGCAATAAACAAGTGAAAGCAGGCAGTATGGAATCAAGTGATCTAGTCGTTATTATTAGCCAAGGTAAAGGACTTAATGTTGAAATTAATAGTATTGTGAAAAATCAATTTGGTGAACAAATAAAAGGACTTGTTATGGAAATTATTGAAGCGCATCAATTAACAGATGTGGATGTTTTAATTCATGATAGAGGTGCACTTGATTATGCAATTAAAGCAAGAATGGAAACAGCAATTAGTCGATACAGAAAGGACGTGTAATTATATGCGTAAGACAATGCTCTTTGTTCCTGGAAATAATCCTGCGATGGTACAAAATGCAGGAATACTCGGGGCAAGTACGATTATTTTTGATTTAGAAGATGCCGTTGCTCAAGATGAAAAAGATGCAGCACGAAATTTATTAAAAAATGCACTTGAAACCATTGAAGTTGTAAATTGTCAGAGAACAGTTCGAATAAACTCACTTGATACTCCCTATTGGGAAAACGATATCTTGGATTTAGCTTCTTCTGGTGTTGATGGATTTGTTGTTCCTAAAATTGAAAAAGCAGCGGATATTGAGCGGGTAGATGAACTTTTAGAAAAAGTATTACCTGGTAATGAGATTTACCTTATTCCACTAATTGAATCAGCACTTGGAGTAGAAAATGTTTTTGAAATATTGAAAGCAAGTAAAAAAATAGTGGCTGTATTTTTTGGCGGAGAAGATTACACTGCTAATATTGGATCTTTGAGAACAAAAGAAGGCAAAGAAATATTTTATGCTAGAAATAAAATTGTTAATGCAGCAGCTGCATGCAATGTAGAGGCAATTGATACTCCTTTTACAGATGTAAATGACCTAAAAGGGTTAGAGCAGGATGTTATTACTGCAAAAAGTTTAGGATTTAGTGGTAAATCCGCTATTTCTCCCAATCATTGCAGTATTATACAAAACGGATTTTATCCTACGGATAAAGAAATTTCTTATGCAAAAGACGTCATAGAAGTAGCAGAAAAAGCATCGGTGGAAGGGAAGGGAGTCATATCGCTTTATGGCAAGATGATTGATAAACCTATCGTGTTAAGAGCTATAAAAGTTCTAAAATCAGTTGGGATGGAGTGTGACTTTACTTATGAATAAACAAATACCCTCGATAAAAGAAGCAATTTTAAAAGCTGGGATTAAAGATGGAATGACAATTTCATTTCATCATCATTTGAGAAATGGTGATTATGTTCTCAATAATGTTGTTGACGAAATATCAAAGCTTGGAATAAAAGATATAAAATTGGCTGCAAGTGCAATATTTCCAGTTCATGGGCAAATTGTTGATCGTATTATGGATGGAACAATATCCGGAATCGATACAAATTATATGTCAGGACCCGTTGCTGAAGCTGTTTCATCGGGTTTATTAAAAGAAGTTGCTGTATTTAGAACACATGGAGGAAGGCCACGAGCAATATTAGAGAGAAGTTTAATAATTGATGTTGCATTTATTGCAGCACCAAGTTCAGATTGTATGGGAAATATTAATGGCGTCCGTGGAAAATCCGCATGCGGTTCGTTGGGATATGCTTTCCCTGATGCAACCATGGCAAAAAAAGTAGTTATAGTAACAGATAACATGGTTGAATACCCCAACTATCCAATCAGTATTGATGAAACAAATGTGGATTATGTTGTAGCAGTTGATTCTATAGGAGATCCTTCAGGAATTGTATCAGGGACCACGAGTGTCACTAGAGATCCAGTTGCACATGTAATTGCTAGAAAAACAGCAGATGTTATTGAAGCATCAGGTTTATTGAAGGAAGGCATTTCATTTCAAACAGGTGCAGGGGGAGCTTCGCTTGCAACAGCATATTATCTAAGAGAAAAAATGCGTTCTAAAGGCATTAAAGGCAGCTTTGGAATGGGAGGTATTACTGGCTTTTATGTTGAAATGCTTGAAGAGGGTTTGTTAGAGAATCTCATTGATGTTCAATGTTTTGACTTAGAAGCCGTTGAATCAATTAGAAATAACCCTAAGCACTTGGAGGTTTCTAGTTCTTTCTACGCGAACCCTAGCGCAAAAAGTTGCGCAGTGAATAAGCTGGATGTTGTCGTATTAGGCGCAACTGAGGTCGATGTGAATTTTAATGTAAATGTTCTAACCGATTCAAATGGAAATATTATGGGTGGGTCAGGAGGACATAGCGATACAGCTGCGGGGGCCAAGTTAACAATTGTAGTAGCCAACTTATTGAGGTCAAGATTACCAATTGTTGTTGAAGAGGTTATTGCAAAAGTAACGCCTGGTGAAACAGTAGATGTTGTTGTGACAGATAAAGGCGTAGCGGTAAACCCAAAGAGGCAAGATTTGATTGACCTATTTAACAAAGCGGGTATTAAGGTTGTTGATATAAAGGAACTGAAGAATCTAGCAGAATCCATCTCAGGAAAACCTCGTAAAATTAAATTAACAGAACAAATAGTTGCGAAGGTTGAATATCGCGATGGTGAAATAATTGATTATGTGTATAAGCCTGAGTAAGGGGAGCATATGAAAGAAAAATTTGCGGATTATATTGAAAAGTTGGCCTACAAATCATTGGTATACGAAGTTTCTGCTTCCCCCAAACCGGGGCTTGTGGATCAATTAGATAATGGTGCACATCAGGATATGGATTTTAAAATGTTTTTAAAGAGTGCTGATGCGATTAAAAAGACTTTTTATGATTGTGCAATAGCCGGTGCAAATTTTGATTCCAATGATTATCCAGTTTTATTAAGTCAGCTAAGAGTAATCGGGATACATGGTGAAAAGGAGATGTTTACTGCTACGAAAGGTGTAAATACTCATAAGGGATTGATATTCTCACTGGGAATCATTTCGGCAGCAGCAGGGACGCTGTATAAAGCGGGAGAGATGAAAATAAGTTCCAAGGAAATTTCTAATCGTGTGAAGGAAATTTCATCGAAGTTGATCCGTGATGATTTCAAAGATATTCATTCTAAAAGCCACCTGACTTATGGCGAGCGACTTTATAAAGAATATGGTATAAAAGGGATTCGAGGTGAAGTTGAGAGCGGTTTCAAATCAGTTATTGACAATTCACTGCCATATTTTGAAGAACGAATGGGGAAAAACGATTCAACTAATGATGCACTGGTCAATTGCTTACTAAAACTGATGACTGATACTCAAGATGGTAATATTATGGGAAGACATAATGATGCCGTTTTAGAATTTGTAAAAATACAAGCGCAGAAAGCGATGCACTATAATGGTATATCAACTGATGTTGGACGCCGATTTGTTACTGAAATGAATCAGGATTTTATTAACAAACGCATTAGCCCAGGTGGATCAGCTGATCTTTTAGCAATTACCGTTATGATGTACATGCTAGAAAATGGTGAAATATGATAGAAATTACCCCAGAAGAACTCTTGTTATCACGTGAAAAGAGAAGCCAAAAGCAAATGGAGTTAATCGAACAATATGGTATGACATTAATTTCTTTTACTTTGAATATCCCTGGAGCAGTTAAATCAAGTGAACTGCTATCTAAGGTGCAAAAAAAAGGAATGGATTTACTACATGGAGTTTGTGAATCAAATCATATTCCGATTGTTTTTGAAGAGTATTTTTACTCTAAAACAGGAGATGAGGCATATCTTGTTGTCAATCATGGTGCGATTGATATGAAAAAGAATACGTCGAAAATTGAAAATGAACACGCTTTAGGAAGAATTTTTGATATTGATGTTTTTGATGCTCAAGGGTTGCAGATTAGCCGTGATTGTATTGGAGAGAGTAAAAGAAAATGCATCATTTGCGAGAAGGATACATTGTTTTGCAGGCGTACCAAGAGACACAGCAGCGAGGAAGTTTTAGAAAAATACAACCAGATTATATTGAAATATTTCTGAAAAATAGGAAAATGCTAAGTGTACAAAGTTACGGTGAATCGTACCCTAAGTAACCGCATATAAGTAGTACCATATGAAACGCCTCGGGATTTTCCGGGGCGTTTGTTTTACTCTTCATTTTCAATTGTGAGTTTGATTTTGTTGTCTGAAGCTCGTTTTCGGTCAAAAGAGAATAGTTTGTAAAAATGTAAAAACATGGAATTATAATGCGAAAAGTGATAAGGTTTAAAAAAAGAGAATGGGGATATTTATGAAAAAAACAGGAGTGCTTTTACTCGCTTTTTGTATGGCTTTAATGGGATCTTATGTTTTTGCAGGCACGCAAACGAAATCGACACAGCCCACAGAACTTGAAGTTGAGTTATTGATGGAGTTGGAGAAAACGATGGAGGAAGGTGCAGAGATCGAAGAAATCACAATCCTTTCATCGGGAGATGTTTTAGTCGTGACATCGTTTGGTAACGAGGTGATGCTCCAGACGTTATCAACGGAGGGAGAAATTCACATCAGTGGAAATGCATTTTTCTCTACCCATTGGTATGTAGGAAGATCGATTTTGGTAAGTGAAATGTTAGAAGAATTTCAGATTTCATATGGTGTATCCTCGTATCGTTTTAATCGTGAGTTAGGAACAGAAACGAGAATACGCGGCATGGATAAAGAAGTTAGCCCCATCGATGCGAAAGACACGACAGTCGCCTATTTATCGAGAAAATATTTAAGCTTTAATCATATCGTAGTGGATGCAAGTGAAGGAGACGGTAGTGCAATAGTATGGGATGGGAAGGAATGCTGGATTGGTAAACTAGAGCTTGCAAGTATGTTCGGCTGGGAGTCAGCAGCTGACCTTCAGGGACTCGCTTTTGGGGAAAATGAAAATGAACTTTTCTTCTTTTTGAAAAATGCTGATGGGATATGGACGATCGATAAAGTACAAGTTGGGTATACCACTATACAGCGATACCTTAATTTTAAAAAAATAGAGACGATTACGCTTGCTGAGTTATCAGCGGACCGTATCCCCGCCTTGTTTGATTATGACAATGGTGTGTTTCAAATTGTAAGCTATCCAGCGAGCAAAGATGGCGAAGAGCTTGTATCCGAAATCTCTCGCTATGACGTGAAAGGCAACTTCATTGATTCAGTAAGGATCCCAGGCCAAGTCGGCGACCTTCATGTACTTGGGAACCAAACTGCAATTTCAACACGTGGGTCAGATGATAAAGCACGTGCATATATGATTTATTGGGAGGGAAAGCCGGAGGTGGTGGAATCACCATCAGTGGGCGGCGCACCCCGTGCATTGATACAAGAAAAGACGAGAAGTGGTGAAACGACGGCAGTCTTTCGCGATGGAAACTATGGACTCCTGAAAAAGGAAGATAAAGAGACGGGCCGAGTGGAGTATCAAGCACCGGTTCGATCAAATGCATCGAAGGTTAAGCTACAGATTCCGTTTGCAGACCTTCTGTCCAAGCTTGGAGATGATCGCAATTTGACGATTCTTTATGGAAATGACCAAATCAAGATTTCGATGCAGGCTTTGGATGCGCGAGAATTGCTGAAGCAATTGCCTTGTGAAACGGAGGCAACAATTGAAATTCAGTTGATCCGCGGGGAAGATGGCACGGTGAAAGTCACTGCAGAATTATTTGTGGTAGAAGAAGTAGACGCTAAAACCAAACGCGTTCATCGGGTAAATCTTCCACTATCATAATGCAGTTTGAATAGTATTGAATAAATTGGTTGAAAGTCAGTGCGTAGGCACTGGCTTTTTTTATGTGTGTGGGCACCTTTTTGAAGTTCGCCTCTCAGGAAGCGTTCTGTGAGTTCATCACTATAACCGATTAAAACATTTATAGACGTTTACCGATTCGCGAAAAAACTATCCGAAATTTGATCAAGAATAGGAAATGCTAGAAGGTCATCGATTATCAAAACAGGGTAAGCGATTTAGTTCGTTGTCATGTGGAAACTCAAAAAAACATATTTGGATAATTTGGTAAATTATATTAAAATAAGCATTTAAAGAGTGGTAAAACGTTGATGAATGAGTCTATTGTTTGGCGTATATTTTTTCAGCTCATCTTACCTTCAACGATTCTAGTTGCATTTCACTATGAATAATCAGATTGTTATTTCAAATTATTGGAAATAATGTATAATGTTACGTAATGAGTAAAATCGATTATTCAGGTCTGAAAAAGTGTATACTTGCCATTGGATTTTCAAGGATGTTAAGAACTCGTTCCAACTG
>JABXKS010000086.1 GCA_013619125.1 Clostridiales bacterium | reverse complement strand
CACAACGGTTTCTCCGCATAACGAGGCTTTTGACGCCGATGAGGATTGTATTCCTTTAGGGGTTGCCTTGCAGGTGGAGAGCGCCTTGGTGTTGATGAAAAAATAATCGGTTCCCGTACAGGAATTGAAAAACTTTGAGCGGGTCTGGAAATTTTGTCAGACCCGTTTTTTCTTTTTGATTTTTTAATTGACGGACCGTCAAAAGCTGAAAGTGGATAATGGGAAAAGGCTTTTATTTATAAATATGCAGGATTTGTGATAAGATTGCTGTATACGATTTCTAATAAAATTGCCTAAGATCGTGAGGTGCAGTCATGAAAGATAAAATCAAAGAAGAAGTGATTCTTTCTCGGTTATTTCCAGAAGCCGTAATCACCTTGGAGAGCGCGCTTTATTATTACAACTATGCGGATCAAAAACCTTCAAAATGGCAAATCGCAGTGGATCAGGATGGTGACAAGGATCAGTATCAGATCGATGACTTGAGAGTTGAACCTTTTTATCAGGAGAAGAAGTTTTTGAGTATTGGGTTGGTTACCATGATGGTGGATAACACAAGGATCAGGATCTTTGATCGGGAACGTACGATCTGTGAAGTTGTAAAGCACAGGCAGCAATTGGGAGAAGAAGTCGTTGAGCTGGCTGTTCAGCGCTATGCGAAGGATCCGGACGAGGATAGTCGAACACTGTTTGAGTATGCCGAGGTGTTAAAACTCACCCACAAGGTACAGAACCATATAGGAAATCTGCTGTAAAGCAGGGATGATAAAACGAGCGATTCCATATGGGATCGCTCGTTGATTTTTGTTGGAGATAGGATTGATTACCGTGATCTGGTGGTGTATTGGCAGGAGAAGCTAAAAGGGATAAACACAATATAACATAAGTTCACTTGATGATATGTTATATTGTGTTACAATAAATAGTGAAACGGGAGGGCGGTGGAACGTATGATTCTGCGAAATGTAAAAATATTTAGAGAAACAGATCGATTTATTTTTGGCAGCATTCGGTTGACCGAAGAGCGAATTATTGAAATTTCAGATCAGGTAGACTTGCATCCTAAAGAGAATGAGGTTGTTTTGGATGGCAGAGGCGGTTATTTGATTCCAGGGTTGATTGACATCCATCTTCATGGCAGCAAGAATATCGATTTTTGCAATGCGACAGGGGAAGAAATCGAGAAGATCGCTCAATTTCAACTAAGTGAAGGGGTGACAGCTTTCCTTGGAGCAACCATGGCAATCCCCAAAGAAAACTTGATGGAAGTTTGCAGACGTGTTGGTGCATATGGGAATCGTTTCGGTGCTGAATTGATCGGTATTAATATGGAATCGCCGTTTATATCGACAGTGAAACGAGGTGCTCAGAACAGCGAGTATTTGATTCCACCTGATTTAAATTTTTTTTATCAGTTGCAGGATGCAGCACAGGGAAAGATCAAAATTTTGGGCGTAGCCCCGGAACTGCCGGGGGCTGAGAAACTGATTGAAGCAGCGTCGCAGGGTGTTCGCTTGTCTATTGCGCATTCAAATGCGGACTATGAAACAGCAAAAGGTGCTTTTCGGTCAGGATTTAGTCATGCAACCCACCTCTTTAATGCGATGTCGCCATTCCATCATCGGAATCCAGGCATTGTCGGCGCCGCTTTTGAAGAGAAATCTTGTATGGTGGAGATGATTGCGGATGGGAATTTTATTCATCCATGCATGATGAATGCTGCAATGAGATTATTTGAAGACGACCGCATTATCTTGATCAGCGATGGAATGCCGGCGACAGGCATGCCGGACGGACAATACGATTTGGCCGGTGACGCCATTCTTGTGAAAGACAAGGTTGGGTTTATGCAATCTGACGGTGCTATGGCGGGGCCTGCCATCAGTTTGATGGGGTGTTTGAAAGCGACATTGAACAAAACAGAATTCACCTTGGAGCAAGCGGTGAAATGCGCAACGAAGAATCCTGCGAAAGCAGTTGGTATTTTTGAAGAACAAGGGAGCCTGTCCGTAGGAAAATTGGCGAATTTGGTTTTATTGGATGAGGACTTGAGCATTCAACAGATCATATATAAGGGCAAGTTGTTGAAAAGGTCAAAAGGAGAATAAGATGAATACATGCTTAAGTTTTGTTCCATCAAACACGGAATGTGATTTTGAGAGGATTGGAAAATTGCAGAACCGAATGAACAATCGAGTGCCTTCCATTTGTCCTGAGCGGGCAGAGATCGTCACTCGCTCTTTTCAAGAAACAGAAGGTGAAGCAATTGTTGTTCGTCGAGCGAAAGCGCTTCATAAAATTCTTGAGGAAATGACAATTTACATCGAAGAAGACAGTTTGATTTTCGGTAATCAGGCGAGCGTAAATTTTGCAGCTTCAATTTTTCCGGAATATTCTTTTGAGTGGGTGATCAAAGAATTGGATGAATTCTCATCACGCTCAGGCGACTACTTTGAGATCACAGAGGAAACCAAGGCACGCTTGCGTCCGCTGGAATCCTATTGGAAAGGGAAAACCCATGCGGAAGAGGTGCTTCACAATCTTCCAGAAATCAATCGACAGGCAGAACGACAAGGCGTGCTTCATCGGGGTGGAATCAGCATGTCCGGCGATGGGCATGTTATTCCCAACCATGATTTTGTCTTGGAAGTCGGGTTTGGCGGAATGGCAAGAATCGCGGAGAAGAAGCTACAGAATCCAGATCTGACACAAGAACAAAAAGATTACTATGAAGCTTCAATCATTGCGATGAACGGGGCGTTGAAATATATTAAACGGTTCGGAAAATTGGCGATGGAAAAATCCCAGAAGGAAACCGATGAAAAACGCAAGCAAGAATTAAGGGATATGAGTAAGGCTTGTGAGAATCTTATGGAGGGAAAGGCAAAGAGTTTCTATGAGGCAGTGGAGACGGTTTATTTGACCCATCTTCTGATGATGATCGAAAGCAATGGGCATTCCTTTTCCTTTGGTCGATTTGACCAATATATCTACCCGTATTATCAGGCGGATTTGGAAGCTGGGGTCTTGACCAAGGAAAAGGCTTTAGAGATTTTGACACATTTCTTCATCATGACCAACAGCCTGAATAAGGTGCGTCCATGGGGACATACCCAGTACAGCGGAGGCTATCCATTGTATTCAAACTTAATGGTTGGTGGAATGAAGCCGGATGGCACGGACGGCACCAATGACATTTCCTATCTTTGTCTGGAAGCCATGAATCAGTCCAAGCTTCCGGAACCGAATTTAAGTGTTCGTTACAGCAAAGACACACCGGATGATTTATTGAAGGATTCGGCTATGTTGATTCGTCAGGGCTTCGGCATGCCATCTTTGTTCTGTGATGAGGTGGTGATTCCGGCGATGATGACTTTGGATCTGGAATTGGAAACGGCCCGGGACTATGCGTCCATGGGATGTGTGGAAACTGCGATTCCGGGGAAATGGGGCCATCGTGCTACCGGCATGACCTATATCAACTTTGGTAAAATTTTCGAGCTTATTCTAAACAATGGAATGGATCCAAAGACAGGCATTCAACTTCTCTCGATTACAGGGAAAGAGGGGCGTGACGCGGCATATGAATCCTACGATAAATTGTGGGAGGCCTGGGAAAAGGCGTTGCGTTTTTACTCGGATCTTGCTGTGGATTGTGATTTGGTTTGTGACCGTGCCTTGAAGCATCATGATGCTGATGCGTTTGCTTCCTCTACGATTGATTGCAGCTTAGAACGTGGAAAGACCTTGAAGAATGGCGGCTCGGAGTATGATTTTATCAGCCAGTCCAATATTGGACCTTCTGTGGTGGGTGATTCGTTGTATGCGGTCAAAAAACTGGTTTTCGATGAACAAGTACTAACCCTTAAGAAATTGCAGGAAGTGTTGGATGCCAATTTTGAAGGCGCTGAGGGAGCACAAGTGCGCAAACTGTGCAGGGCCGTGCCGAAGTTTGGCAATGACAACAATGAAGTGGATGAAATTGTCGCCAATGTCTATGAATCGTACTTGGCTTTGTTGCCGAATTATCGTACAGATCGACACGGGCGCGGTCCGAAAGGATGTCGCTACACGATGTCGACATCGAATATTACCTCCTACGTGCCAAATGGATTTGATGTAGGGGCTACACCGGATGGGCGATTGGCGGGGAAACCATTAAACGAGGGGGCATCTCCTTGCTTGGGAGCCGATCGAGAGGGACCAACAGCAGTTATTAACTCGATTTCGAAACTTCCGAACGATCGGATGGCTGGCGGACAGTTGTTGAATATGCGCTTCTCGCCGGGTGCCTTGGCCGGAGAAGAGAATTTGGAGAAGTTTATCAACTTTATCAAAGTGGCAAGATTTAAGAATGTCTTTCATAATCAATTCAATATTGCTGATGGCGAAACGCTACGAGATGCGAAGGCGCATCCTGAAGATCATGTGGATTTGATGGTGCGGGTTGCCGGGTACTGTGCCTTATTCTCGACTTTGATGCCGGAAGCGCAGGATGCGATCATTGAACGAACAGAGCATCAGTGGTAGAGGTGAATGGATGGAAACACGAGGCTTGGTATCAAAAATTCAGCGGTATTCAACGAAAGATGGACCAGGAATTCGCTCTACGGTATTCTTAGTCGGCTGCAATCTGCGGTGCGCGTGGTGCGCGAATCCTGAAGCAATGTTTCCCGATAAAAAAGTGATGTTTCATCAAAATTTATGCAAACGATGTGGAGCATGTGTAGAGGCTGCAGACAATCATGCGATTCAATTAACGACTAAGGGATGTGAAATTGACCGAGACGCATGTACAAATCTTGCGACGCTTGCGGATGTTTGTCCGTATAACGCATATGAAAATATTGGAACAGTAGTGGGAGCCGAGGAACTGGTTGAACGGTTGCTTCGAGACCGCGCGTTCTATGATGTCTCAAAGGGCGGTGTCACTTTTTCCGGCGGCGAGCCCTGTTTACAAAATGAATTTCTTGAGAAAGTTGTTCGCATACTGAAAGCGGAAGGCATTCATGTTGCCATCGATACGGCCGGATTATGGAGTTTTGATCAAGTCTGGCCGATTTTGGAAATGAGTGATTTGATTCTGTTGGATATCAAGGCGATGGATGCGTATATCCATCAACTCTGTACGGGCACTGACAATCGGATCATACTTGAAAATGCGCGAAACATCGCTGAAAAAGGGAAGAAGATATGGGTCAGAATGGTAATTGTTCCTACTATGAACGACGATCTGCCTGATATAAAGAGGAGACTGGATTTCATCAAGGAACTGGGCGATTCTGTCGAACGAATTGATTTGTTGAAGTACCACGCTCTGGGGATCGGAAAATATGAAGCGCTTGGAGTAAAATATCCATTGTCGGGTATTGGCGAATGCGATGAGGGTCTAATCCAAGAGATTCTGGCCTATGCCTCCCGTATTGGATTGAGTATCCGGTTTGGATAAAAATTATTGTATAATAAGTGTTAAGATGTGAGCAAAACAAGCGGGAGGTGGATTCAAGATGAATATAACGGAGAGACGGTTGGAAATACAGAGGCTTTTGCATAGTAATGAATTTGTTGAAATTCAAGAATTGGCTGAAAAATTTGATGTGGCGAGCATGACAATTCGAAGGGATTTGAAATATCTTGAACGCCAAGGTTTTGTCTATCTTCAGCATGGTCGAGCCTACTTGAATGAAGATGCAGCGGGTGAGCCAAGCTTTTCGTTGAAAATGGGTTTTGAAATGAAAGAAAAAGCCAATATTGGGAAAGAAGCGGCAAAACTCGTTTCAGACGGAGATACGATTTTTATTGATTGCGGAACAACAGTATTGCAAATGTTAAAATATCTAACGGCGAAACATGTGACGATCATCACAAACTCTTGGCCGGCGATTAACTATATCGGGAATTTTGGTAAAAATAGACTTATACTTGCGCCAGGAGAGTACAGTGATATTTCTGCAGGTGTATTCGGCACTATGACGGTTGAATTCATTCGGAGGTACCATATTGACAAGGTTTTTATAGGAAGCCATGGCTGCAGTGTACAAGCGGGGGCGACGGTGCCTGAGATTGGTGACGCTGAAGTGAAGCGCGCGATTTTGGAAGCGGGAAAAGAGAAGGTTCTTTTGGTGGATGCGACTAAATTTGATCAGGTCTATTTTGCAAAGCATGCAGAATTGGAAGATTTTGATTGTGTTATTACAAATTACAGTTTGTCGGAAGAGAAACGGCAAGAGTTGAATCAACATTGCAAGAAAGTGATATATGTAAAGTGAATGAATGGATTTGATTGGAGAAAGGAGCTCGAGAGCTCCTTTTTCATTGGACAAAACAATTTTTAATTGCTCCATACCTTGATGGCCAGAGAAATGCTTTCGGAGGCGTTGATGCTATTTTTTTTAAAACTTCGGAAAAAATTGACAAACAGAGTTACTAAGGGTATAGTGAAATTACAGTTACACGATTAACTGAAAATGATAAAGGAGTGATTCGTATGAGGGCAACGATCAAGGATGTTGCTAAACTAGCGGGTGTTTCTACCGCAACGGTATCAAATGTGATCACTCGGAAGAAATATGTAAGCCCCGAGTTGATCGAGAAGATTACCAAGGCGATGAAAGAACTCGATTATACAACCAATACAATCGCGAGAAGCTTGAAAGTGAACCGAAGCTTTCGCATTGGACTGATAGTACCGGATATCACGAATCCATTCTTTGGAGAGATTGTGAAATATGCAGAGAAGGTTGCCAATAAAGAAAACTATCACATTACTTTGTGTGATTCCGATCAAAGTATTGAAAAGGAACGTAAAATCATTAATACCTTTATTGAGAACGGTGTGGATGGAATTATTAATGTCGCTCCACGAATGAAAGACCGTGAGTTGAACAAAAAACGTCCAGTGCCAATGGTGATTGTTGACCGGCCTGCATTCGAGACGGAAAAGGATATTGCTTTTGTTTTCGCAGACAATTATGAGGGCGGAAGCCGTGTCGCCAAGCGGTTTATCGATCAGGGATTCAAGAAGTTCCTGTGCTTGGTTGGACCCGTGGATATCGTGCCCAATGCGAAGAAACGACTGATGGGATTTCAAGAGTATGTTTTGGATCAAGGGTTTACGGATTCCGATGTAGAGATGCTTCAGTGTGATTTTTCTTTTGAAGCGGGATACGAAGTTATGAAGAAGTATTTAATGAATTATCAACAAGAGGAACAACTGGCCGCCTTTGTCAGCAGTGACATTATGGCATGGGGTGCCATAGAAGCCATAACGGATATGGGACTGCGGGTTCCGAAGGATATTGCAGTGATCGGGTATGATAATATTTTCTTCTCAAACTTTATTCATCCGAGATTGACAACCATCGATAACCCAACCAAGCAATTGGGTGCTATGTCAACGCAATTGCTGTTGGATGCGATCGAGGGAAAGGAAAGTCTAAAAGGAAATTATGTGGTATTAAACTCGAAACTAGTAGAACGGCAATCGGATGAACGGCTGCCGTTTTAATAGAAAACTTAGTTAATCGATTAACTAACAATAAGGAGGAAGGTATGAAAAGAACAGGAATTTACAACACGAAATTGTCGGAAGTGGTTGCGAAAATGGGTCATGGGGATATGATTCTCATTGGAGATGTAGGGTGTCCGTTTCCACGTCATGAGTTGACAACAACCATTGATCTTGCTGTGACAGAAAATATTCCAGTCGTCAATGATGTGCTGCGGGTGGTTTTGGAAGAATTGGAAGTGGAGCAATATATCGTTTCGGAAGAAACCAAATCTGTCAGCCCCGCTACATATGCACAGTTTAGAGAAACAATTGATGGCTTCCAAAACAAAGGGAATGCATTGATAGAAAACGTTATCCCTCATGTGGAGATGAAAGATCTTTGGTTGAATGGATCGTTGAAGGGTGAAGAAGTAAAAGCATTTGTGCGTACGGGTGAACGAACACCGTTTAGCTATATTATTCTGGTCGCTGGTGTGAATTTCTAAAAAGGAGTTTTGAGGGTGCAAATTAATACGATTTTTACGAACGAGAAACCGATTATCGGCATGGTACATCTGAGACCATTGCCTGGCTCCCCTCTTTATGATCCAACGGTAATGGATATGAGAAAGATCATATCCATTGCAGTTGAGGAAGCAAAGATTTTGGAAGCTGCTGGTGTAGATGGTATTCAAGTGGAAAACATGTGGGATATTCCTTATCTAAAAGGAGATGAAATTTCTTTTGAAACAACCGCGGCTTTGGCTATAGGACTACATGAAGTTGTTAAACATGTATCGATTCCTGTTGGAGTCGAATGCCATATGAACGGCGCTTTGCCAGCATTGGCATGTGGCGTCGCAGGAAATGCAAAATGGATAAGAGTGTTTGAATGGTGCAATGCATTTATTTCACAATCGGGATACATCGAAGCGGTGGGTGGTCAGGCGGCTCGCATGCGAAATCGTTTACGTGCTGAAGAAATTGCTTTCTTGTGTGATGTGAATGTAAAGCATGGCAGTCACTTTATTATCCATGATCGAAGCGTAGAGGAACAGGCTATGGATGTAGAAGCACAGGGTGGAGATGCCATTATTGTAACTGGATTTGATACTGGGAAACCACCATCCGTTGATCGTGTGGAAAGCTGTAAAGCCGCAGTGAAATTACCGATTTTGTTAGGAAGCGGTGTATCTACAGGGAATGCCAAAGAGCTTTTACGGGTTGCTGATGGTGCTATTGTGGGTAGCTGGTTTAAAGAAGAAGGCCAATGGAAAAATCCGATCAGTTTAGAGCGAACACAAGCCTTTATGAGGGAAGTGGAAAGTCTGCGAGGTGAAATCAAATGACGCAAACTTCGGGTAAACGGATATTATGCATGGGAAGCATCAATATCGATTTGGTTATGTTTATGCAGCAATTCCCTTCTCCGGGAGAGACGATTATGACGGACAATTTTCAAACCTTTCCTGGTGGGAAGGGTGGAAATCAGGCTGTAACCGCTGCTCGACTAGGTGGAACAGTCTCGTATTTCACGAAGCTAGGGGACGATGGATTTAGTCAGGAATTGATCAGTAAGCAAAAAGAGGCATCTGTTGATACCCATTCGATTCTGATTGAAGAAGGGTCGACTGCAGGGGTTGCTATGATTTGGGTGGATGAATCTGGACAAAACTCCATTAGTTTCACACCTGGTGCAAATCGACTCTTGTCCCCAGCAGATGTACAAGCAAACGCTCATATATTTGATCAGGCGGATATTCTGTTGATTACGATGGAGATTCAAACGGAAACAGTTTATGAAGCTATTCGATTGGCAAAGAGTAAAGGTCTACTTGTTGTTTTAGATCCGGCACCTGCACCGGCAGGAGGGATCCCTGATGAGATTGCTGCTCTGGTTGATTATACAAAGCCTAATGAAACAGAGGCTGAAATTTTAACCGGCATTAAGGTGACGGATAAAGCGAGCGCAAAGTTAGCTCTAGATGCCTTGAAAGCAAAAGGGTTTCAAGCACCGATCGTTTCTTTAGGTAGCCAAGGTGCTGTGACCTATGTTGATCAAGAGTTTTTCTGGATTGATCCCATAACGGTGGAAAGTATAGATACAACTGCGGCTGGCGATGTATTTATTGGTGCGTTTACAGCGGCATTGTCCATGGGCGAATCTTTTACAGCATGCTTAAAGTACGCAAAGACGGCTGCAGCCATCAGTACAACACGCAAGGGTGCTCAATCGTCGATTCCAAATCGAGAAGAAGTATTATCCGTAATGTAATGACGAGCAATGTAAGCGTATGGAGAGAAGGGAGGGGCGATGGCGAAGTTGGAAATGAAGTTAGAGAACATAAAAAAGAACTTCGGCGGAATCCAAGCTTTAAAGGGAGTAGATTTTGATTTACAGCGAGGAGAAGTACACGCTCTTTTGGGGGAGAATGGCGCAGGAAAATCGACCTTGATAAAAATTATTACAGGTGTCCATGAAGCCAATGAGGGCAAAATCTTTGTTCGCGATGAAGAAGTAGAGATTCGAACACCAAAAGATGCGCGAAAGAGGGGCATCGCTGCAATCTATCAAGAATTGAGTTTGATTGAATCCTTAACAGTTGCAGAAAACATCTATCTTGGTAACGAACCGACGAAAGGTGTAATGGGTGTATGCGATCGAAAGACGCTCTATGCCAATAGCCAGGCTTATCTAGACAAGTTTGGCATTGATATTAATCCAAGAACAATGGTGTCTGATTTGGGTATGGGTCAGAAGCGAATTGTCGAGATTGTAAAAGCCTTGGCAGTCGATTCGCAAATTTTATTGTTGGACGAGCCAACGACTGGTATGAGCAAGGTAGAGGTAGAAACCCTTTTTAAGATCATGAATAATTTAAAAGAAAATAAGGTAACGATGATCTACATTTCTCATTATCTGGAGGAAGTATTCAAGATTTGTGATCGGGCCACCGTCTTGCGAGATGGTAAGAAGATCGACACTTTTGTTATGAAAGACGTGACACAAGCCCAATTGATTAAAAGTATGATTGGTCGGGAAATCCGTTCTCAGAGAAGCAGAAAATCGAAGGATTTAAGTGGTAAAGCGGTAATGCTGGAATTGCGGTCATATAAGACAGACCGCATGCAGGCGCCGATTAGCTTTGCAGTGAAGAAATCTGAAATCCTTGGTGTAACGGGAATCGTAGGTGCTGGCAAGAGTGAATTGGCACATAGCTTGTTTGGCCATGCAAAACCGGAAAGCGGTGAGATTCTGATTCGGGGAAAAAAAGTGATCTTGTCAAGTACGAGGGATGCCAAGCGATATCGTATTGCTCTTGTTCCAGAGGATCGGAAGAAAGAGGGACTTTTTTTAGAAGACAGTGTTGCTAATAACATGACAATTGCAAGTATTGATCAGATTGAGAATGGGTTAGGATTTCTTGATCATAAGAAAAAAAAGAAATTGAGTGTAAAAATGGGTGAGTCACTAAAGGTGAATCCACTACGGGTAGAGATGCCCGTGAAGAATTTATCGGGAGGGAATCAACAAAAGGTTGTTGTGGCGAAATGGTTGATGAGCGATCCTGAGATTGTAGTGATGGATGAGCCGACACGTGGGATTGATGTTGGCGCGAAAACTGAGATTTATGATTTGATCAAGGGATTGAGTCGCAAAGATAAAAGCGTGATCGTCATGTCATCGGAATTTGAAGAATTAATGGATTTGTGCGATCGAATCCTGGTATTGAGAAAAGGTGAGGTAGTCGGCGAACTTCTGCCTGAAGAAGTGACTAATGAAAGACTTCTATCCCTGTCCTTAGGAGGTTGAAACAATGAATCAGAATGAGTCTACTTGGAATAAAATTGCTAAAATTCTTAAGGGTGAAGTTGGATTGTTATTGATCTTGGTTATTCTCTGTGTGTTATTCGCTTTTTCATCGGAGTATTTTCTAACCGCAAAAAACATTTTAAATGTAACTCGTCAAATCTCGGTAGTATTAACCATTGCCATCGGCATGTTGTGCGTGATTTTGGTTGGTGAGATTGATTTGTCTGTTGGTTCGACAGCGGCATTGGCGGGGATCGCCTGTGCCTGGGTAATGACAACCACAGGATCACAATCAATGGGTATGCTGGCGGCGGTAATTATTGGTATTGCGGTTGGTTCATTTAATGGTGTATTGACAGTCTATGGTCGAATTCCATCCTTTATTGTTACCTTGGCATCTATGGGGATTATTCGAGGAATCGGTTTGGTCTGGACCCAGGGAAAACCTTTTTCGGGTCTGCCGGAGAGTTTTTCATTCATAGGCGCTAAGCATATATTAGGAGTGCCCGTATCGAGCATCGTTGCGGTAATCCTACTTATTATTGGATATTTTGTTCTACATAAGACCAAACATGGGGTGTATTTAAAGGCAATTGGAGCAAATAGTGAAGCAGCAACGCTATCGACAATCCCTAATAATCGTTATAAGGTATTGAGTTTTGTTGTTGTGGGCATGATGTGTGCGATCGGTGGGGTCATGACAACATCGAAATTGTTAACCGCATCACCTACGGCATGTACAGGAATGGAAATGGATGTGTTGTCTGCCGTGATTTTAGGAGGGGCTTCCCTTTCTGGTGGAATTGGCACCATTACGGGAACTGCTTTGGGTGCCTTGATTATTGGGATTATTAATAATGGAATGAATATGCTGAGTATTAGTCCGTTTTTTCAACAGATTGTGAAGGGTATGATCATTTTAGCAGCGGTATTGCTTAAGAGAAAGAATAGCAAGGCTTAGAATGAGTAATGAAAGATTTGAAGGAGGAAGGAAAATGAAAAAGAGGTTGTTAGTACTATTGTTGGTTGGTATTCTGTGTGCCATGAGCTTTGCAGGGTGTCAGTCTAGTTCTGCAGGTGGAGAGTCGGATGAAGTTGTTGTGGGCTTCGCTGTTTCAACCCTTGCGAATGATTTTTTTGTAACCATGAACGATGCGGCGATTGCAAAGGCTGAAGAAATGGGGATCAAGCTAATTACATTGGATGCCCAAGACAATGCAGAAACACAAGCAACACAAATTGAAGATTTTATTACCAAAGAAGTCGATATTCTATTGGTAAACCCAGTAGATTCAGATGCAGTTGGAACAGCCGTATTGGCAGCAAATGAAGCAGGTATTCCAGTTATTACGGTAACAAGACCTTCAAACTTGGGGGAAGTACTTCAACATTTGGATATTGACAACAAAGAAGCAGGAATGTTGGATGCGGAACAATTGATCAAAGATTTGGGTGGAAAAGGGAAAGTAGCGATTCTTGAAGGCATTGCAGGCGCACCTTCTGCATTGGACCGTCAAGCTGGTTTTGTTGATTACTTAAAAGAAAATGCACCAGACATCGAAGTCGTTACATCGTTGACAGCAAACTACTCTCGTGAAGAAGGTGCAAGTGTTACGGATGACATTCTTCAATCCAATCCAGTGTTGGATGCAATTTACGCGCATAATGATGGAATGGCATTGGGTGCCGTTCGTTCGGTGATTGCAGCCGATCGTCTAGCAGAGATCAAGATTTATGGAATCGATGCAACAGCGGACGCGGTAGAAGCTGTTAAGAATGGTGAAATGGCAGCAACTGTTATGCAACAGCCTGATGTCCAAATTCATATGGCATTGGAAACAGCCATGAAAGTATTGGACGGGGAATCTGTAGAAGCAAAAATCAATATTCCATTGAAGTTGATCACAAAAGAGAATGCGGAATAAGTAAAATAGCACCAGGTATTAAAATGATGGTAAAGCGTGTTTGCGTGAATAAAGCCCTCTGGAAGAATTCCAGAGGGCTTTATTTTAGGTTTTTAAGGTTTGATTTTTTTATTGATTTTTTGCATTTCGGATATAGCGGTAGATCGTTGCTTCTGAGGTTTCTAATTGGATTGCAGTCGCTTGCACGGCTCCTTTCAGCATAAACATGCCCATTTCATAAAGGGAAGTTACAACTGTCATTTTTTCCTCGGGCGTCATACGTAAGGGAGGAATATTCAGTTTTTCGATCTCTTCATGGATTTTATCGAGGGTCAGCGTCTCATGATTGGAATAAAAATTTTCGATGACGGGTTCTTGCTGTTTCGGGGTGTCAATCCCGATCGCTGTCGAGTTTGGCAAGAAGTTTTTCAGCAAGGTTACCGCTTCGTTAAAATCTGAGTAGTCGGTATTGGTACAAAGGGCACCAATGAGATTTTCCTCATCGTCCAAAATGAAATAGGTGGAAGAGTATAACTTTTTACCATTAACAGACTTGGACGTATAGTTGCAGAGGAATCCTTCCGGGATTCTTTTTTTCTTGTTTAAAAAGTCGAGTAACAAGTCGGTTACGGTATCTCCGATTTCCCGGTTTGTAATGCGACCATTGACGATATACACAATCGAATGCTCGAGATTGGAAAAGTCATGGAGCACGACTTCGGTATTTTCGCCCAACAAAGTAGCTAAGTAATTTGCCATTTTTATATGTTCTTCATAAACCATCATTTTTCACCCTTTTTATGTCTTTTTATTAGTATAGCGTTTAATTGAAAATTTTTCAAGCGTGATGCAAATTTTGTTGCATAAAATAAAATTTATTTCTTTGTAAAAAAATATTTGCATCATGAAAAAATTGTGTTATACTAGGTTTATCGAACGAGTTGTCAGAAAATGTTTTGCAAAGTAACTAGGAAATATGATATTTTTTTGGCAGACAGGAAAAGGATTTCTTACACAGGAGGAAAAAGAATGAAAGCAGTAGCAACAGAACAGGCACCGGGTGCAATCGGACCTTACTCACAGGCAATCGAAGCAAATGGATTTCTATTTGTATCGGGGCAATTGCCAATCGATCCAAAAACGGGTGCGTTTGCAGGGGATGACATCAAGGCGCAAACCAAACAATCTTTGTTGAATGCAAAGGCGATTTTAGAGGCAGCGGGAAGCGGAATGGACAAGGTATGCAAAACGACTGTATTGCTGGCCGATATCAAAACATTTGTTGAGATGAATGAAGTGTATGGAACGTTTTTCGTAGAACCATTTCCGGCGCGAGCCGCGTTTGAAGTAGCAGAGTTGCCCAAAGGGGCAATGGTTGAAATCGAAATGATCGCAGTCAAATAGGGGGAGCATGATGAAAGCGTATACAGCATTAGAAGTTGTTGAGTTATTGGAAGACCTCCCACGAGTAAAAATGGGTTTCTTTCCAACACCGTTCCATCGTTTGAATAATTTATCGGATGATTATGGCGTGGATATTTTCATCAAGAGAGAAGATATGTCTGGCCCAAGCTCATTTGGCGGCAACAAAGTGCGTAAGATTGAATACATCGTTGGAGAAGCGAAAGAGCAAGGGGTTGACACCTTGATTACCGTTGGTGGCTATCAATCTAATGCGGCGCTTCAATTGGCGCAGTATTCGAATATCAATCAGTTAAAGTGCATCGCAGTATTGGGCGATACGAAGAATGAAAAAGATCCAGAAGAGCGTAAAGGCAATTTGCTGTTGAACAGCATGCTTGGCACCGAGATTCATTTGGTTCATCGTGATGAGCCAAAAGGAAACTACGATATGAATCCATTGTGGGCGAAAGTGGATCGCAAAGTGAACGCGTTGATCCAAGATAATGAGGCCGAGGGTCATAAAGTGATGAATGTTCCGGTTGGATGTACGAGTCCTGCTGGTTGGGTAGCTTATATGGAAGTATTCGCTGAGGTTACAAGTCAAGCGGAGGCATTGGGTGAAGAGATTGATTATATTTTCCATGCTAATGGATCAGCAGGCTCATTGCCAGGTATGATTGTTGGCAAGCTATTGACTGGGTCAAAAACCAAGATTATTTCAATCAATAATCGAAGATATGGACCTGGTGAAGTCGTTGGAGAGCAAGATATCTTTGATCGAGTGAAATACTTGTTTAATAAGTTTGAGATCGAACCGCCATCGGATGATGAAATTTGGGCGGAGATCAATATTGATCAAGCATTTCTTGGAAATGGATACGGCGCACCGACTAAAGAAGGCAGTTTAGCGATTATTGAAGTCGCTAAAAAAGAAGGTCTTTTCTTGGATCCGGTATATACCGGTAAAAGTTTCTCGGGATTGTTGGGTTACATTCAATCCGGTAAAATTCCAAAAGGAAGCAAGGTTTGTTATATCCATACCGGAGGAACGGGTGGTATTTTTGCAGGGACACAAGCCTTTGGTCCAGAATTGATTGCCCATATTTACAAGTAAAACGCACGAAACGCACAATGGCTTACAAGTCATAGCGTTTGATCAATAGAGTAGAAGAACGAGTAGGATGGATGTATGATTCGGAAATTCATCAACGGCAACGGATTGCTAGGATCCAGTAATCCGTTGCCGGGATGAAATGATGATAGCAAGATCAGAATGACAAAATGGGAGGATTACATGAAAAACCAAAGAAAACCTAGTTTCACGGCTTTATTACCAATTTTAATATTTCTCGCGTTAACTTTTAGCTTTGGTATTGCATTGGGAAGTTCAAAAGTGGTTGATGCACTTGTCTTCTTTATGATCGCAGCATTTATTGCCATTTTTATGAACAAAAATCGTACGACTATGGAAAAGATTGAAACCTTCGCAAGAGGGGCGGCCAATCAAAACACAGTGATCATGATTATGATTTTCTTGTTGGCGGGCGCATTTGCGAAAGTTGCCAGAGATGGTGGCGCGGTTGACAGCGTAGTGAACTTATTCTTAACCTACATACCTGATTTTATGCTTGTGCCAGGTCTTTTCTTTGTGGCTTGTTTGGTAGCATTGTCTTTGGGAACTTCAGTTGGTACAGTAACGGCGATGGCGCCAGTTGCAGTCGGTTTGGCTGAAGCGACTGGGATTCCGGTAGCATTGGTTGTTGGCGCAACTTTGGGCGGCGCGGCATTTGGGGATAATATGTCCGTTATTTCAGATACAACGATCGCGGCAACAAGACTCTGCGGTGTTGAGATGAGAGATAAGTTCCGCGTGAACTTCTTGATTGTATTGCCGGCAGGGATCATTACGATGATTGCCTTTGCGATCATGACCATGGGCAGTGATTATAGCTTTGTTGCAGGCGACTTTAACCTGTTGCAAGTACTTCCATTCGCGGTTGTATTGGTTGCTGCGCTATTGGGTGCCAATGTATTCTATGTTTTGCTTTCCGGTATTCTATTGGCTGGCGGCATTGGGATGTACTTCAATGCGTTTGAACATGAATTCGGTCAATTGGTTGGTGTTTTGACTACTGCACAGGCAGGCATGATGGGGATGGCAAAGATTTCAATTATTGTCTTGATTGTTGGCGGGATTATTGGTTTAATTAAGTACAATGGCGGGATCGATTGGATTGTTCAAAAGCTGGAAAAGAAAGCGCATGATCCAAAGACCGGGTTGTTGAGCATTATTGGGTTAACTGTTTTGGTTACGATTTTCACTGCGAACTCGACAGTTGCAATTGTAACAGCAGCACCGATTGCGATGGAAACAACAAAGAAATTCGGTATCGACCCAAGAAGAACAGCGGCGTACCTTGATATGTTTGCGACATCCACGATGGCGAACGTTCCTTGGGGCGGCATGATGTTGGCGGCGGCTTCCACTGCAACTGCATCGATGACATCGGGTGAGTTGGTTGCTGTTGATATTATCAGGTATTCCACATATTCGCACCTGGTTATGGTGTCGGCGCTGATCTGCTTGTTTATTGGCTTTCCAAAGTTAAAAGCAAGAAAATCGGTAGGAACGATTCAAGAAGAAGAACTTGCAGTTTAGAAATTAAAATGAGTAACGGCGCAAAGGTTTTGCTTTTGTAAAAACCTTTGCGCTTTTTTTAAAGGAGAAGGATGTATGAATTTAGCATTAGATGTTTCCATTTATTTATTCGTGATTGTTTTTATCGGGTACACCATACAGACAATTTCAGGGTTTGGCGCCATTATTTTTGCTCTTCCGTTGAGTTTATTTGTTGTGGATCGACTGGAGATTTTGCCGGTATTTTTGATTATGTCTGTGTTTCAGTCTTTAGCAGTCGCTTATAAGGAACGGGACCATTTAATTAAGAAAGAGTTCGCCATTATGTTTGTTCTTGCTATGATCGGCATGCCGGTGGGTATTATAATGGGTGATTTAATTCCAAGTGGGATCATGAATGTACTACTAGGTGCATTTATTATTATTAACTCTTTCTTCAGCATTCGAATGCTGAAACAGGGAAGTGACCAACATCCGAGCGCGATGATGAAGATGCATCATCGGACCTATCCGTTTTTGAGCGGATTTATGCAGGCGGCATATGGGGTTGGCGGTCCATTGATTGGTACCTATATGGACAAGGTGACCCATGACAAGAAGACGTATCGAGGCATGATCTCTTTGTACTGGTGTTTGCTGAATCCATTTATCATCTTCGGATATTTAACGCGTGGAGAGATTAACAGCTCACATTTCCAGATGTTTGTGCTGCTGATTCCTGCAGTTGCGCTGGGATTATTCGTGGGAAATCGCACGATTGATCGTATCAGCAAGTCGAAGTTTCAAATGCTTGTACATTCTATGCTGATTGCAATTGGAGTCACTTTATTCTTTTAGAAGAAAGTCGAGGAAGATGATGAGAAAAAAAATCGTTGTACCCTTTCAACAGGACAGTCTTTTAGGGGACATGATAAGTAAAACTGATCAATGCGAGCTGTTCTGTTTGCATGGAGCGGGTACATCGGATCGATTCAGATTTGATCGACTACGGGAACGCCTTTTTAAGAAGGGCGTTTCTTCATGCGCATTTGATTTTATTGGCCATGGCGAAACGCAAGGGGAGTTGGTTCATTCTTCGCTGCGTGAGCGTACGGAAATGGCCGCTGAAGTGATTCAAGGGTATGCGCCAAAGGATCAGTCGATCGCCATCGTTGCCGCGAGTATGAGTGGGTATACGGCCGTTCGGCTCTTGGAGGAATTTGATGTGCGGCTATTGGTTTTAATTGTACCCGCGGCATATGACAATAGGGCTTACGACTTACAGTTTGATCAAGGATTTACGGCATGTATTCGCAGGGAGAAAAGTTATGAAAACAGTGATGCGTGGGAGATATTAAAGACGTATCAGGGTAAAATACTGCTGGTTACAGCTGAGTATGATCAAGTGATTCCGGATGGTGTGGTGGATTTGTATAAGCGGTCGGCTCCACTCGCCGAGATGGACCACTTCATTGTGGAAGGCGCACCGCACAAGGTAATGGCACATATGAGCGATGAAGTGGTGGATGCGTTGGTTGATAGGATTGTGATCGCTGAACGGTAAATGAATTGGTTTCCAAGCATACGAGGATTAAATCTCATCAGAAATTGATGAGATTTTTTTATGCTTCAAATGCGATCAAGCAAGGCATTTTCTTGTGGCATAAAATGGTCTTCCATTTGAGACAGAGAGAATAATGGATTACTAAAGGGGAGAGCATTTCATTTGTATGCGCACTGGGAAACCCATATAATGGTATGAGAAAAGCAAACAGAAAGATGGTTTCTTGGAGAGGATTGAGTTGAAAATAGAATAGATTGTGGATAAAACAAGATACGGCTTTGTGGGTTGTGGAAAACAGGGGAGAAAAACATGCAGATTTTGGTTCGAGGGACGATGTGTTGGAGAGTTTGCGGTTTTATGAATACGATCATCAAAGATAATATTCCGAAAGGGGAAGTATCGTGAATCAAGTAGTCATGATGAATGCGAAAGATGCTGAAGAGGAATTGATTCTTCAATTCTTTGAAGGATATAATGCGGCGATCCGCTTGGAAAGTGATAAAGACACCAAAATAGAGTTTTTGGAGATCTTAGCTGCAGCTGACGATCATGCGCAATTTCACTTCACTTATGTGCGAGAAGGGGGGCGTGTAGTAAGCGGAACCGTCTCGGTCCGTCTGTGGGTAGGCGGTAGTGTGGTTCACGGCATTGTCTATGCATTTACAGATAGGGAGTACCGAAAATTGGGATTGGGAAGAGCGGTAATTGAATATTTAATATCTCAACATCAAGATGAATTTTGGTTCTGCGAGGTTTTGGATCAAAAAGGATTGTCAGAGGAAGAGCTTGCGGCAGAAGAGGCGTTCAGCGGTGTTACCTGTGTTCAACGTGATCAATTTTGGCGCAGTATGGGATTTCGAAAAGCGGAATTTGACTATGCCAATCCAGGTCTTGAAAATGAGAATGGCTATGGCAATGTTATTACATATAACAATCTTTGGGTACGGTCAGAGAAGAATATTCAAGGGGATGCGCTTCTGGCTGTGATCCGGTCCTACTTTATCGCGGAGTATTGCGCGGGATCGGCGGATTCTCATCTTGAAGAAGCGTATGAGTATATAAAGAAGCAAATTGCTGGTAAACCAGTCGCATTCGTGATGCATTAGACAAGACCAAGTAATAGTAAATCGGATAGAAGCCTGCCAAATCACTTGGCGGGCTTTTTAGATGTCTAAAATCGTGGGATGATCGTGTCTGATTCGACCAATCAAAAATTCCGTGATCTCTTCCGGTGTCTCTTCAACAATCCCCCTCATCCAGGCAACAATATATGAGCCCCAGGAAATCACAGTGTACTGGGCCAGCTGTTCTTTATGCTTTTCATCAAGCCCGCACCCTTCTACCGTGTTTTCTAGGTTATTTCGAATAATGGCATACAATTCATCATAAAAGAACCGATAGATATACTGATTGCCAACAGAAGTCAACGCGTTAAAACACATGTCCCGGTTGGCGGTGATATAGTCAAAAAGCAGAGTCAATCCTTCCTTCCAGTTCAAAAGCTCGCCTTGGTCAAGAAAGATCGAAACGGCTTCTTTCTTCAATAGCCGGTCCATTAATTGGTATATATCATCAAAATGGTAATAAAAAGTTTGTCGGTTTAATCCGCAGTCGTCTGTAATCTCTTTAATACTGATCTTATCAAGTGTCTTATGTGCAAGATTATTCTTTAAAGATGCACAGAGGATGTCTTTTGTCATTTCAGCTTTCATACAAGTCTCCTATAAGAAAGATTCCGGTTTTGCAGTACTCCGAATTATACCATAAGGGTTGTTTTTAGACAATTTCCTGAATCTGTTTGTTTTTTTGACAAATTTTATGATGTGTCTATGGCGAAAAAGTTGGATTGGCATATACTTTAAGGAATGTAAACACATAGAGATGAAACAAGGAGCAAGCGATGGAAAAGAAAGAAGAAGTTGGATTTATTGAAAAACTGTCCACGATTATCGTGGACAAAAGAACAGGGTTTATTCTCATATACTTGATTGCCTGTATTTTTTGTCTGTTTTCTCGAACCTGGGTAGATGTTAATGATGATATAACAAAATATCTCTCAGAGGATACAGAAACAAGGCAAGGTCTTATTATATCGGAAGACGAGTTTACAACGTACGGCATGGCAAGTGTCATGGTCAGTAACATCACTTATGAAAAAGCAGAACAATTGAAAGACCAAATGTTAACGATCAGTGGTGTGAATAGCATTACCTTCGATAATAGTGACGAGCATTTTAAATCGGCTTCAGCGTTGTTTTCCATTACTTTTGATAAGGAAGCAAAGGATGAAGCAACCATAAAAGCCATGGATCAGGTAAGCGCAGTGCTTGAAGACTATGACACCTATGTTCATAGTGAAATCACAGAAGATACGGCTGCAGACTTGGAAAAAGAGATTAAAACGGTTCTTTTTATTGCGATATTTATCATACTCGGGGTACTGCTTTTTACCTCAAAAACATATATGGAAATTCCTGTGCTTCTTATCACGTTTGGTGTGGCAGCGCTCTTGAATATGGGGACGCATTTTATTTATGGGGAGATTTCCTTTATATCCAATTCCATTGCGATTATCTTGCAATTGGCTCTTGCCATTGATTATGCCATCATTTTATGCCACCGATTTACAGAAGAGAGACAGCATTTTGAGGCAAGGGAAGCTGCGATTCAAGCATTGTCAAAAGCAATTCCGGAAATTTCATCAAGTAGTTTAACCACGATTTCCAGTTTGATGGCGCTGATGTTTATGCAATTTGAGGTTGGTTATGACATGGGCATGGTTTTGATTAAGGCCTTGGTATTTAGTTTGCTTGTGGTCTTTACACTGATGCCGGGACTTTTGATGATCTTCAGTGGCCTGATGGACAAAAGCGTTCATAAGAATTTTGTACCCGACATCTCCATCTGGGGAGCTTTTGTTGGAAAAACAAGATATATCATCCCGCCGATTTTTATTGTGATACTGATTGGAGCCTTTTACTTGTCCAATCAGACACATTATGTATTTGGCGACAGCACCATTACTACCTTTGCGCAAAATGAAACACTACTTGCCGAGAAGAAAATTAAAAATACATTTGGGGAAGATAATATTATGGCTGTAGTTGTTCCCTCAGGCGACTATGAAAAGGAAGCCCAATTACTCGAGGAGCTGGAGTCCTATGGGATGGTGACGGAAACGGTCGGCCTTGCCAATACGGAAGCGCGAGACGGTTATATGGTCGCAGACAAGCTCACCCCAAGGCAGTTTGCCGAATTAACGGATGTGGATATTGAAGTGGCGGAAATGCTCTATGGCGCGTACGCTGTGCATGAGGAAACCTACAGCAAACTGATCAACGGCCTCAAGGATTACTCGGTTCCTTTGATTGATATGTTCATGTATCTTTATGATCAAAAGGAGGAAGGGTATGTAACTCTCGATGAGGATCTGGAAACGGAGATCAACGATTTGTATGAAGAGCTATCTCGAGGGAAAAATCAATTGGAAGGTGAAAAATATTCGAGGATTTTGTTGATTACGGATTTGTCAGAAGAAGGCGAAGCAACTTTTGAACAGTTGGCAAAGTTTCATGAAACTATTGAAAAATATTATGACGAAGCCTATATCGTAGGTGCATCCACCAGCGATCAGGATTTAGCCACCTTCTTTGCTTTTGACAATGTTCTGATCAGTGTTTTATCCGCTCTTTTTGTTATGTTCATTTTGTTGTTTACCTTTAAATCAGCGGGTTTGCCAGTGCTCTTGGTTTTAACGATCCAAGGGAGTATCTGGATTAACTTCTCTTTCCCGCCGATCATGGGAACCAATATATTCTTCTTAAGCTATCTGGTGGTCACCTCGATACAAATGGGTGCGACCATTGACTATGCCATTGTCATCACCAGCCGGTATATGGAGTTAAAGAAAACGATGAATATTAAAGACGCGATGACAATGTCTTTGAACCAGGCTTTTCCAACCATTATCACATCCGGTACGATTCTTGCGTCGTCTGGCATTCTGATCGGGTTTCTATCTTCAAATTATGCGGTCGGATCCATCGGCGTATGTCTTGGAAGAGGGACGATCATTTCATTGATTCTGGTTATGGGGGTATTGCCGCAAACCCTTTTGATGGGTGATACGATTATTGAAAAAACGGCATTTGTCATAAAACGGGATAGGCTGATCAGCAGCCAGTCCGGTAGCATGAAAATCAATGGGAAACTTAAGGGATATGTGAATGGATATATGGATGCAACAGTGAATGGCACGATTCGCGGCAATGTTAAAGGTGTTGTGAATGTTGGGAGAGAAGATGATGAAAATGAAATGGAATAAATTTGTTGGCATGCTGATGGTGATAGCCTTGTTGGTATCCACGGTTCAAACCAATGCCTATAGCCTTGAACAAAGGGTCTATTTTATTAATGATGAAGAAGATTTAATTCAACTTGCCCAAGATTGCACCCTCGATACATACTCTCATGGATTAAAGGTCATTTTAAATAATGATATCCAGATTAATGATGAAAATTTTCGGGGCATTCCAACATTCGGCGGGGAGTTTAACGGAAAGAATTATACCATTTCAGGTGTGAAGTTGACTCATGACGGTTCCACGTTTGGATTGTTTCGATACATTCAAAGCACAGGCATTGTGCAAAATCTGAAGGTCGAGGTCAATCTTCAACCGACAGGAACAGAGAATCGAATCGGCGGCATTGCCGGTGAAAACCGAGGTATCGTAGAAAATTGCGAAGTATACGGCATCCTGGTTGGGAAAAATCATGTCGGTGGAATTGTGGCTAAAAATGAAGAGACGGGCCAGATCATAGATTGTACTTTTACAGGAAAACTTACCGGCGAAAATTTTTCGGGCGGCATTGCCGGTGAAAACTATGGACTGATTAAGAACTGCAGGAACAAGGGAGCTGTCAATACAACGATTACCCCGGCAACCCTAAAGCTGGAAGATATCAGCATTCCTGAAATGAATTCAAAGGAGGAGATCATTACTGCAACAAACTCCGGAGGAATTGCAGGATTCAATCGAGGTATTATAGAAGGGTGTGTGAACGAGGGCGTTGTTGGATATCCCCATGTCGGCTACAATGTTGGCGGGATCGCCGGCAGACAAGATGGGTTTATCGGGTCGAGCGTGAATCGTGGTGACGTATTTGGCCGCAAAGACGTAGGCGGAATCGTCGGGCAGATGGAACCCTATCAGGTGATTAAAAGCGATGATGATTTTTTTCGGGAGCTGGAAGAGGAATTGGATACGTTGCAAGACAATATCGATGAAACCTATAACGATATTGACAGCAGCAATGAAGAAGTAAGCAGCCAGTTTGAAACGGTGAATCGATCTGTTGCCAATCTTGCGGATCGAATGGAGCTTTTATCAGATAGAACCGTCGATTTTGCCGACGAGAATATTGAAACGATTAACAATACGATGGATCGCATCCACAATGTGCTGGTCGATTTTGAAAGCGCAACAGCGGAACTCGAGGCTGGTTCAGTTGATGTTTCAGCGGGTCTGGAGGCGATGAATGCAGGGCTTATTTGCATCGCCATGTCTGGTGATTCAGTCGAAAAGGGAATCGGAGAGATCAATGACGGGTTGACAGACATTAGCGTGAGTATCAGTGAAATCCAAGAGGGTGCAAACCAGATGCAGCAAGGGTTTGATCATCTGGACGCAGCGATTTCCAATAACGAGTCTTTGGACCAAGCCGTAGAAGAGATCAACAGCGGCATGGCGCATATAAACAGCGGGATGAATGCGCTCGCAGATGCTCTATCGAAGATGACGGATATTCTATCGGCGGCGGAAGATCCCCTTCACACCGATGTGGACGAGATTATCGATCAGACAAAAGATGACCTAGAAACAGCCCAAATCAATTTTGATTTGGCGGCAGATGAAATGAGCAAAGCCCTTGTTCATTTGCAGGATGAATACGAAAAGGACTCGGAAGAAGTCTCGCTGGCGATGACCTACTTTCGGCAGGCGTCTTCCTATTTTCAGACAAGCCTTGACTGGTTGAACCGGGGGATTCAGGATTTCCACGACGCGGCTGTTGAATTTGAGAATGCGTCGAAGATGATGGGCCATGGCATGGACAATTTCTCGCAGGCAACCCGTGAGTTTAAAAGCGCAAGCGGTCATTTCACCCTGGCCATCAATCAAATGAAGCAAACGCTGGATCGAGAGGCATCGCTTGGGGCACCGAAATTTTCTCTGCTTGGAGAAAGCGTGGATGCTGCAAAAAATGACCTTTTCGTCTCTGGCGACAAACTGATTGCAGAGATGTCAAAGTTGAATGATGTAGCCACGAATACCGTTGATGAATTGACAGACGATCTTCGCGCGATCAATGATCAGGTTTTTGTGGTCGTTGATTTGATCAAAGAAGGATATCGAAATTCCATGGATGAAGACAGAGCAATTTTTAATGATATTTCGGACGAGGAACTATCGGCAGCCGATGCAGAAAAATTCGAAGGTATGAAACCGACCTTTGGATATGTTCTCAACTGCTCGAATGCAGGCACTATCAATGGTGATATTAATGTGGGCGGAATATCTGGCGCCCTCGCCATTGATTATGACTTCGATCCAGAAGGCGATCTTACATCCTCGGAAAGCAACGTAATAAATTTTCAATTCCAGACAAAGGGTGTACTTGCAGAATGTGAAAACACCGGTTTGGTTACAGCGAAAAAAGATTATGTCGGCGGAATCGTTGGGCGCATGGATCTGGGCAGTTTGTTTGAATGTTTTAACATGAGTGAAGTCGTCAGTGATGACGGCAATTATGTTGGCGGCATTGCCGGCGGTTCCTATTCGATGATTCGAAACAGTTATTCCTTAAGCCACTTGTCGGGGCTGGATTATATCGGTGGTATTGCTGGATTTGGAGTAGAAATTATAGGTTGTAGATCGATGACAACCATTGATCATGCAGTGGAATTCATTGGCATGATTGCTGGCGATGTACAGGATGGCATGTTTGAGAAAAATGAAAGAGAATCCGGAATAGATGATGAAATGGAACCTCAAGAAGACTTGCAACCTGTCATCTCAAACAATGAGTTTGTCAGTGAACAGTGGGCAGCAATTGATGGGATCAGTTATTCAGAAAAAGCGGAACCTGTTACCTACGAGTATTTACTTGAGGATGAGAATTTGCCTGAAGCATTTAAACAACTTAAATTGACGTTTGTGGTCGATGAAGAGACGGCGATTGAATATCCATTTGAATATATGGAAAGTATAGAAGCTGAAGAGTTGCCGGAACTTCCTAAAAAGCCAGGGTACTTGGGCCAGTGGTCTGAGTATGACTTTGATCAGTTGGTGTTTCCAGATACGATTATAGCGGAATATATTCCGTTGGAACAAGTTCTTGCCTGTAAAGAAGAAGGAGAAACGGCAGATCTTCTGGTGGAGGGGTTGTTCACACCGGGCGCATCCCTTGAAATGACGCAGGACCATGATATTGAGAGTGACTTGCTCACTGATATGAATAAAATTAGTCAGATGCAGGTAGAAATCAAGGATAATGAAATCGCGAACGAGGGCTATACATTCAGATTTCATGCACCTGAACAAAAAGAGTATGAGTTGTATGCTTGGTTGGGCAATGGATGGCAGTCACTGGATACGGTCTGGGACGGCAGTTATCTTGTGTTTCAGTGGCCAGAAGAGCAATTTGTATTTATTGTGTATGAGAAAACGACAGATATCAGAATCTATATTGGCGCAGCCATGCTTGTGCTTGCACTTGCTTTCATCCTTGTTTTGAAAAAGAAAAGGAAGAAGCGGTTAGCACAAAAATCAGAAAAGCGGGTGTAAACCGCGTAATGAATTCACTACTTATTGTTCTGTTTGAAGAATGAGTGGTGAATTCATTGATAATAAATTAACTTTGGGAAAACGATTGACAAACAAAATAAAATTAGATAGTATTAACTCGTAATACGGAATGACGTTTCGCATTACGAAACTATTATCATCTAATAGGAACGACGTTTCACAATGTGAAACGATGGAGGACGATACATGAATTATTTGACAATAGATGCGGGAACTACGAACATGAGAGTTCGTTATATAGAAGACGGGGAAATTCGAGCTTGTATAAAAGTAGAAGCGGGCGTTCGGATGACTGCGATAGATGGAAACAATGAGCGATTGAAAACCGCTTTGCGGGATGCGATAACAGAATGCTTGAAGGAAGCCGGCTGCACTTTGGAAGATGTAGCTGCCATTATGGCATCGGGGATGATCACCTCGAACTTAGGGTTGATCGAGATTTCGCATTTACCAACCCCAGTTGGAATTGAAGAGCTTGCAGCGGGAATGAAGGCGGTCACCTTTCCTGAGATTGTGGATCAACCGATTTGCTTTATTCCAGGAGTAAAGAATGCGGTAGATCCTGCGTCTGATGATTGGGTTGGACAAATGGATATGATGCGAGGTGAAGAGGCAGAAGCTTTAGGCGCAGGTATCCTTCAGGAAATGGAAGAGGCGTTTGTTTTTGTTTCTCCTGGCTCCCATACCAAGTTTGTTTTTGTTGATGAGAATCAGCGGATTCAAAGTTGCTGCACAACATTGACAGGAGAATTGCTAGCTGCAATTAGCGGGCATACGATCTTGTCAGATTCATTATCTGAAAAGTTGATTCAAACCATTGATCCTGATTTTGTGGCGATGGGAATGGATGCGGCGAAGAAGTACGGGATGACGAAGGCTTGTTTTTTGGTCCGAGTCTTGGATACGCTTCGCGATACGACGGACAATCAACGCGCGAATTTCTTGGCGGGTGCATTGGCCTATAACGATTTACTGGCGCTGTTAAGCCGCGCTGAGGGTAATGTGAATGTATTGATTGGCGGGAATCGAATCCTGCAAGAGTTGTATTATGAGGTTCTTCTCAAGTCTGGATGGACTGAAGATAAGATTTGTATGTTGGATTATGAAGCGACAGAAAAAGCATCTTCCGCACTGGCGATCAAACTATATGAGCGATTATCAATTCGAAGTTGACGAGGTCGGCTTCAAAAGTTAATATGGTATTATAAACGCGGTTTCATAATACGAAACGGAAGGTGGAAGCATGAATAATACCATTCAATCAATTGATCGAGCATTTGAAATTTTGGAAACCCTCTCTATGGAATCACGAGGCATGTCCATTAAGGAACTTAGTGAACGATTGACGCTGAATAAGAGCACGGTACACAGAATCTTGGCGACGCTGATCGCATGGGGATATGTTGAGAAGAATAATGAAGAAAAACGGTATCGCTTGGGACCAAAAATCATTAACTTGGGCAGCATCTATTTGAACAATATCGAATTGAAGACAGAGGCGTTGCCGTATCTGCATAAGTTGAAGGATCGTACGAGTCAGGTGGTTCATCTTGGAATTGTTGAAAATGGAGATGTTGTGTATTTGGACAAGATTGAGATTTTCAGTACGATTCGCATGTATTCGAAAATCGGCAAACGCGCTATGTGCCATAATACGGGACTTGGGAAGGCGATGATGGCTTTTATGTCGGAAAAGGACGTTGATAAAATTCTTCGTGAGAAGGGGATGCCGAAGGTGAAAGAGAATACCATTACGGATCCGAAGCTATTGAAGGAAGAGTTGCGAGTGATTCGAAACCGAGGTTGGGCGATCGATGATGAAGAAAATGAGATGGGCATTCGATGCGTTGCGGTTCCTGTTTATGATTATACGGGAAACGTGATTGCAGCCATTAGTTCAACGGGACCATTGGAGATTTACACCTATGAATATTTAGAAGAAAAAGTAGTAGATCTAGTCAAGGAAGCAGCGTATCAAATTTCATTACGGATGGGATATCAGGGATAGATTGCGAAAGCAATTTCTTCTTTTCCATAATACGGAAACGGCGTTTCATAATGTGAAACAAGGAGGAACTTATGAGAAAGCATGAAATTTTAAAACGGATGTTGGAAGATCAAGCAGTCGGGATTATTCGAACAGAAACAGCGGAAGAGGCGGTATTGGCAAGTGATGCTTGTATTCTTGGAGGCATACATTGTTTGGAAGTGACTTTTACGGTGCCTAATGCCCATGGCGTGATTGATACCTTAGCCAAGAAATATCAGGGAACGGATGTCCTTTTGGGAGCCGGGACGGTACTGGATCCGGAAACAGCTCGTATGGCACTCTTAAGCGGCGCTGAATTTATTGTTAGCCCGACCTTCAACTTGGAAATCGCCAAGATGTGTAATCGATACAGCAAACTGTATCTGCCGGGTGTTATGACATTAAATGAGATTATGACTGCGATGGAAAGCGGCGTGGAAATGGTGAAGATCTTCCCAGCAAGCGCCATGGGGATGAAATATTTGAAGGCGGTGAAAGCGCCATTGCCACAGGCATTGTTGATGCCGACAGGCGGCGTATCCTTGGAAAATGCAGCGGAGTGGTTGGCCAATGGGGCAGACGCCTTGGGAATTGGCGGTCAGTTGACGGCAGGTGTGAAGAGTGGAGATTACAACGCGGTTGAAGAAACTGCGCGAAAGTTTTGTGAAATTGTTGAGCAAGTGAAAAATCGCTAAGGGGGAGAACAAAATGAAAATCAGTAATCGTGCTTTAAGCGGTCCAGCATCAGGCATTCGCCATATGTTTGAACTGGCAAAAAACTATGACAATGTGGTGAATCTTTGTATCGGTGAACCGGGTTTCGGAACGCCAAACAATATCATTGAATCAGCATGCGAGGCGCTTCATCAAGGTCACACGAAGTATACATCTAATGCAGGTGTTTTGGAGTTGCGGCAAGCGCTAACAGAGAAATTGGCAAAGGACAACAACATTTTTGTGGATCCTTTGAAAAACATTGTGGTAACAACGGGTGCTGGAGAAGCACTTATGCTTTCCATGCTGACATTGGTTAATGCTGGAGATGAAGTTATTATTCCTGATCCATGCTGGCCAAATTACTATGGGCATATCGGCATTGCAGAAGGCGTAGCCGTTCCGGCAACTTCCTACGAGAAAGATGGATTTGCCCTTACTGCAGAAGCAATCGAAAAAGTGATTACTGATAAGACAAAGGTGTTGATCATCAATTCGCCATCCAACCCAACTGGGGCTGTGATTGAGCGAGATGAACTTCTGAAGATTGGCGCTTTGGCCAAGAAATACGATTTTATGATTGTCTCTGACGAGCCATATGAAAAGCTGATCTATGATGGAAACGAACATTTCAGTCTAGGTTCTGTAGAGGATATGAAAGATTATGTGATCACTGTGAACAGCTTTTCGAAGACTTATTCCATGACGGGATGGCGTGTTGGATATGCAGTTGGTCCAGAATCAGTGATTCAACCTATGGTGAAATTGCAAGAGAATCTTTCTTCTTGCGTGAATTCGGCGGCACAGCAAGCGTGTATAGAAGCCTTATCCGGTCCGCAATCTGCGGTGGATGAAATGGTTGCCGAGTATAAAAATAGACGTGATCTTTTGGTAAATGGAATCAATGAATTGCCTGGTTTTTCATGCATGGCACCAAAGGGAGCTTTTTACGCCTTTGTGAACATTCAAGGTTTGGGAGTAGATTCCGCACGTGCGGCGGAGCAGATTTTGGAAGAGATTCAAGTGGTATTAACTCCGGGAAGTGCTTTTGGAAAAGCGGGAGAAGGATACTTGCGTATCTCATTCGCATCCAGTACAGAAGATATTGAAGAGGCACTGAAACGTTTGAAGAAGCATTTCATCTAACCGATTATGATGTTTCCTAGCTTCAAACAAGCGTTTCACTGTTCGATTCAATGATCATAAAGAGAAAGAGGAGGTATTGTAGTGAAAAAGAAAAAAGTTAGTTTTGCAATGCTGCTGTTGGCGGCATCTGCATTGGGGGTTATTGCGGGTTATGTGGTTGGAGAACCTATCGCAGTGATTAAACCTCTCGGAACATTATTCACTCGATTACTATTTATGCTGGTACCAGGACTCGTATTCTTTTCTATTGCATCATCGTTTGCCAACATTGCAGATATTCGCAAGTTGAGCAAATGGGCCGGTAAAATTATTGGATGGTTTATGCTGACAACCCTGATCGGTACAGTTATTGGTACCGTAACCGGCTTGTTCTTTAAACCGGGCCAAGGCATTACATTACCGGACGCGAGTTATGAAGTAACAAAGATCTCTGCTCAAAACTACATCGAATGGATTCCAAGTAACGCCTTTGGTGCTTTGGCGGATGGTAATATCATTCAAATAGTATTCTTCGCGATCTTCGCAGGTATTGCGATCGTGTTGATGAAGAATGAATCTCACAAAGATTTCTTGAAGACGATGCTGAATGCGGGACAAGATTTATTCTTGACGATTATCAAGTATGTGATGTATTATGCGCCAATCGGAATTTTCGCCTTGATGGCAAGTTCGGTAGCCGCGTTCAAAGGTTCATTGCTTTCTGAGATGTCAAGCTTCTTAACAGCGTATACGGTTGCATTTGTTCTACATATCATTATCGTATATTTTGTGATGTTTTGGGCGATTACAAAATTAAACCCATTTACATTCTTTAAGAAAGCATTGCCAGCATTAATCACTGCATTTGCAACAACGAGCAGTGCAGGCACAATGCCAGTATCCCTTCAAGCGACAAAGGATATGGGCGTTGATGAAGAGTTGGCGGATTTTGGTATTCCTTTGGGAGTAACCTTTAATATGGACTCCATGGCGCTAGAGATCCCACTTTATATCATGTTGGGCATGTACGCAATTGGAGCAAATCCAACGGTGCCACAAATTCTTCAATTCGTCTTGCTAGGCGTATTGTTCTCTATTGGTTGTGCCGGTGTACCGGGCGGTGGAATTGCAATTGCCGTCATCCTCGTCAATACATTTGGTCTTCCTGTTGAAATCGTAGGTTGGATCGCAGCGGTATTCTTCTACCTGGATGTAACTGGAACAGCCATAAACGTTTGGGGCGATATGATCAGTACGACGATTGCAGCCAAAACGGAAGGCATGCTGGATGTTGAGAAGTACAACAGCGTGGTAGTGGTAAGCGATATTAATAAGAAAGCCGCATAAGACTAAGGTAGCATGGTTGAATCGAATCATGCTACTTTCCATAGACAGAAAAGAGGGGAACATGGCGAAGTTTATCACGATGGGAGAACCGCTTGTGGTTTTCATCGCAAAAGAAGAAGGATATTTAAAGGATGTTTCATTGTTTGAGAAAGGGTTGGCGGGTGCTGAATTGAATGTGGCCATTGGCTTATCTCGCTTGGGACATCAGGTTGACTATATCTCAAAGGTGGGGGCCGACCCCTTTGGTGAGTATATCAAAGAATCAATTGCCGGATATCAGATTTCGACAGAGAAAATCCAGACGATGGGAAGTCATCAAACGGGTTTCTATATCAAATCGAAGGTTGCATCCGGGGACCCGGATATCGCTTATTACCGAAAGAATTCAGCGGCTTCTACGATTCAAATGGAGGATATCATGCATCTTTCGTTCCGAGGCGTGGATGCGTTTCATGTGACGGGTATTAGTTTGGCGCTGTCCGAATCCATTTTGAAAGCAGAACGATATTTGATTAAAGAAGCCGCAATCAACGAGGTACCGGTTTTCTTCGATCCCAATCTTCGACCACAATTATGGGAATCTGAAGAGCGGATGAAAGAAGTGATCAATGAGATTGCTTATATGAGCGATTATTTTCTGCCGGGGATTTCCGAAGCGCAACGGTTGACCGGATTGAAATCGGCAGCGGAAATTGCGCAACATTATTTGATTCACGGAACGAGAAATATCGTGATCAAATTGGGTGCCGCGGGCGCATATTTTGCAACGAAAGAAGGGACCGGAACAATTAAAGGATTTTTGGTACGGGAAGTGGTGGATACGGTGGGAGCCGGTGATGGATTTGCTGTTGGATTGATGAGCAGTCTATTGGAGGGTTATACTATCGAAGAAGCCGTTTGCCGCGGGAATGCCATTGGTGCTTTGGCTGTTATGTCGGAAGGCGATAATTCTGGATTGCCGGCTCGCGAGGAAATGGAAACCTTTATGACTAATCATTGCGAATAAGGAAAGGGATCAAGCTTGCGCTTGATCCTTTTCTTATTTGGGTAAAAATGTAATAGGAGTTGAATCCAAGCTTGAGCGGTGCATGAAGTCCGCTGAAAGGGGTGGAAGGATGGAAAAACTGAAGTTCGAAGGGCGAGTGAAAGCCGTACAGCCGCGTATTCGTTTGGGTCGTTCCTTTGATCTAACCCATCACAACTATCTGGGCTACGCGATTCTGGTGGAGGGAAGCCTCGATGACGAACCGAGTGTTATTTGGGTGGGGATCGGCAAGGGCACGCAGAGCAAGTTTCAATTCAAGGTGCATGATCAGATTCAAGGGGAATGTCTGCCAGTAGCGGATGACCGCCTTGAGCGGGTGGGGTATTACAAGGTGTCGAAACTTACGAAAGCTGGTGGTGTTAGAGAAGAGCCATCGGCTCCTCCTCCGTGGAAAAGTATACCGCCGGAGCTAGAGATTTATCGGGCAAGGGGACATAGAAGACTGGATACGCGAACCTACAACAGGAAGTGCCAGACGTGCATGTGGGGTTGCCGGATGCCGGTGGAGATCACGGTGGATCACTGGAATCCTGGAATCTTGGAATATCGGTTTGAGACCTTTTGCTACGGGCCGAAAAGCTGTCCTTTCTATAAGGCGGGTGAGAATCGCAAGGTTCCGGGTCGAAATGGGATGGTTTATCACGAAGAGGATTGGGTGGATGAAGAGAACACCCGGAATCGGGATGAAGACGAATAGTTTTGAAGAAAAGAAAAAGGATCAGATTCATGGAGAATCTGGTCCTTTACCATGCTATTTGATTCGAGTGACTGCGATTTCTTCATCGTAGCCGTCTATCATCATTTTGTATTCGTTGCCGTCGAGGAAGATCAAGACTTCCGGCATAAACCGCTTGGCAGTTTTGCTTTGGAAGCTTGTTTGTTTCCATATCTGGCCGTTGGACAAGGTATAAGTTTTCTTGTTTGCGAAGCCGTCAAACTTGTATTGAATTGTCGACTGAATGACGTGGTGGGTTGGTACAACTCCCTGTTCAGCGGTTGAAGCACTGACAATCAGACTGTCTTTGGATTCCACCTCACTCGCCACTGAGCGCATCATAAAGTAATAATCTTGGTCTGGTTCGGCGCCAGTGAAAATGTAGCCGGTCCCCCGAAGCTTGATTTGCGTAAGATCTGGATAGAGAACTTCCATCCAATGTTCACGCGGGTCCAGGGTGTAGTAAAGACGCGCGTAGTTGATGCCTTCCGGAGCTGTCCATTTTACTTCGAATCGGTCTTCTGCAATCTGTTTAACCATGACATTTGTCGGTTCCTGCGGCATGGATTTTACCAGGCGTCCGCTGCTCCAAGTGCCTTCTTCAATGGTGCCATCGGCTTTTGTCAAGCGCCCGTAGCCGTCGTATAATCCTTCTTCAAATTCACCGACATAGACGCCGTTGGCGGTTGTCATCATGCCGTCGCCAGTACGTTCGCCGTGGAGCCAGATGCCCTTGTACTCGTCTCCGTTGGCCCAGGTGTAGGTGCCGATGCCGGAGTATGTCGCCTTGACCAGATCGCCAGTGTAGCGATCGCCGTTGGTCATGGTTACTGTACCGACACCGTTTTTCTCATCAAAATTCCAGTCGCCGGAGTAGGAGTTGCCGTTGATGCGAACGAGGGTGCCGGTGCCGTGCTTCTGATTGGCTCTCCATTCGCCGGTGTAGTAATCGCCGTTGGCCCAAGTGAAGGTGCCAAAGCCGTCTTTTTTGTTGAACAGGACTTCACCCTCATATTTGTCGCCATTACCGTAGTTAAGAGTCTTTTGTTCATGTTGCGGACTGGTTGGCTGGAACGGATGTGTTTCGATTCTTAATCCTGTTGCGGCGGTATATTCATACTCCCAGCCGAATTCCGTTACGGCAAATTTCCAAGTCAGCGGAAAGTAGGTGATATTTCTAAATAAAAGCAAAGGATATGGCTCTGTGGCATTGTTGATTCGCTTTCCATTCACTGTAATTTTAAAATAGGGCATGTTGACATTGTAGGACGAACCCGGATTGTTGTTTGCTGTTCTGCTTTGCACCAGATTAACGGATGAAAGCGACTTATTAATGACCAGTCCTGAAGCTTCCGTATAGTTCGAGGAGAGCCCCAAGGCTGACGCATAGTCCCAAGTCATTGGGAAGTATGTAATATTTTTGTAGACGATCAGCGGATAGGTCGCACGCTGGTTGTCGATGGGGGTTCCATTGAATGTAACAGGGAAATTGGGAAGTTTCGCTCTTTCCAGGGCAGCAAAGCCGGGAGTGAACGAGACAAACAGTAAAACGGTGATTAATAGGGCAATTAAAAGTTTCTTCATGTACGCCTCCTTGTGTAGTAGAAGTGAAAGTTAGTGGATAAACTTAATTCAATTCTACCTCTTTTTATGAATGTTGTGAACTGAAAGTGCGTAAATACTGGTAAAAATGGTTGAATTCGGTTTGTGTTTTGTATGTGTGAGGGTTGAATGGTTGAAATATGGGTTCATCAATGATTTTTAAAACGTGAATGGGAAAGGAAAGGTTCACAAAAAGGGGAGAGGAAAAAGCGTAAAAAAGGGTAAAAAATGGATAATAGAGGAATGCTGCAAATAGGAGATTCAAAATGGGAATGCAACCTTGGAAAAGAAGGATATTCAATAACTCACCGATGTGGTTACGAAAGTTTTTGGCGAACATGGAGGCTATGAAGCGAGTAAAAACTCGTCGTGGGGGTGATTATCAAACCCATTACGAGCAGATCAATATAAAGCAAATTCTTTTTGAAAATCATCCAGAGAAAAAATTGAATCAGCTGAATCAATTGTTGGCTACTTGCCGGTCGAACATTCCCTATTACCGGGAGGTGTTGCCGGAAGAGTCGTTGTTGAATATGCAGGAAATTGATCAGCTTCCTTTGCTTCGGAAGGAAGACTTGCGAACAAACCTGCGAAAGTATGTCAATGAGAATCCGAGGGTGGGTTTCTGGCATGGAACGACGGGCGGTACTGCGGGGCAGTTGGCTTTTGTCAGGGATCAGAGAAGTCTCCATTATGAGTATGCTGTCTATGATAAACTCTATGCATTTGCCGCTGACAAAGAAAAAGTGAAGAAAGCACGATTTTCCAATGTGCCGATTTTGAAATCAACATCCCATCAGCCACCGTTTTGCATGGAAGTGTCGATGATGAAGCAATTGCAGTGTTCGATTTATCATTTGGATGAAAGAACCTATGGCGATTACTTGCAGTCAATATCGGAATATGGAGCAGATATTGGAACGGGCTATGCGTTTCTCTGGCAGCGATTGGCGGAAGAGGCGCTGGCGCATGATGACCAACGCTTAAAATTGAAGGCGGTTGTTTCGGACAGCGAGGGAATGACAGGTGAACAGAAGAAGATGGTGGAAAAAGCCTTTGATTGTCGTGTTTATCAAACATATGGAACCAGTGAAGTCGGGATTGCTGCGGTACAATGCGAACAGGGGTATTATCACATATTGGATCGGGTGCATGTGGAGGTTGTCGGGGAAGACGGAAAATCGGTACCGGACGGGAGTGACGGCGAAATCGTCGTAACAGATTTATGGTCGATGGACGCGCCATTTATCCGATATTGTCCCGGTGATCGGGGGAGTTTTCAGCATGGAGGATGCAGCTGCGGGTGGGAAAGTCCATACTTGGAAACCCTAACGGGGCGAGTGCGAGATTATATTGTGACCGCGCAAGGGGTCAAGGTGAATCATATCGCAAGAGTGATGGGTGGAATTCCAGGTGTTCGAGCCTTTCAGTATATCCAGGATGAACCGGGTCAATTACATATTCGGGTTGAGGCGCGGGCAGACTTTGATCCGACAAAGATGGAGAAAGCCAAAGCGAATGCAAAGAACATGATTGGAGAAATGCGCATCACCTGGGAAGTGGTGGAGGAAATAGAAAAAGCACCATCTGGAAAAATCAAGACGACCATTCGCAATTTTTAGCAGGGGGAGAATGAAATGAAGTTGTTATTCTTAGGGGATTTTTATTATGCGTATGAGGAAGTGAAGGCGGATATTTTGGCATTGTCTGACTGGATACGAGAAAACGAATATCAAGTGATTCTCAACCTGGAAGGGGGGCTAGCGGGTTCATCCATGCAGGTTAAAAAACGTGGTCGGTGGATGCATCAAAGTCCCATGACAATCAATGTGCTAAAACGATTGAATGTGGTTGGCGTGTGTTTGGCCAACAATCATATGATGGATTTTGGCGATGAAGGGTTGCGGGAGACAGTAAGAATTCTACATGAAAATGGCATTGCGCATACGGGAGCGGGCATGAATCTGCAAGAAGCGCTTAAACCGATGAGACTAGGAACAAAAGAAGATCAGGTTGTGATTCAAAATTTCGGATGGGATGTCGAAGAAACCGTGTATGCAACTGAGAACAGCGCGGGATGTGCACCACGGGAAAATGAGCATGTTTTGCAACGGACCCAATTTTTGCGAGCGGAGAACCCGGATGCAAAACTCGTAACCGTTTTTCATTGGGGATTTGAGCTGAACCCGTTGCCACAGCCATTTGACGTGCAATTGGCACATGATGTCATTGATTTGGGTGGGGATCTAATTGTGGGACATCATCCGCATAATATTCAACCCTTTGAAAAGTATCAGGGCAAATCCATCTACTATTCCTTAGGAAATTTTTATTTTTCCGATATGCGTCCAAAATTCGGGACGTATCAGTTTCACGGAGAAACGGCCAATCTCTGCGATTATGGAGCCATGGTACTGTATGATTCCGAATGCGGGAAGACTGATCATGAAAACTTATTGATGTATGACGCTGAATTGAAGGAGAGTCGACGCGTATTGAATCAAGAGCGGGTTCTGCAAGATTATTCAGATGAAAACTTCTTCACTTCCGACTATGTGAGTCAAGCCATTGCATTGTCCTTGAATTCGACACCAATTCTGACGAAAAACAAGGCATTGAATCAAAAAAAACTGAAAAAGCTCTTTTGGGCGTATCGAATTTCGGCTGTGCTGCGAAAAATGCGAGAAAACCCGAGTGGAGAGAAATGCTATTTGATTTTGAAAAAAGGGTACCGAAAGTTTATTCGCAATGTATAGCAGTCGTATTAATGGATCAGTGTTGAAAAATGGTGTTGGGAGGTTTCTATGAGAGGGATGATTCGAAAGCCATGCACTACATGATTCCAGGCTGGCAATTTCATCCCAAAGCGCCCAGCATGGTAAGAGATGGAAAGGATGAGGTGGTATGACTTGGTTGAAGACGGTTTATCGGTATGCACCGTATCGGGTACGTCAGCTTATGGCTAATGTGGAAGCGGTTCGGCGAAAGCAAATTCGCCATGGGGGAGAATACCATCGGTATTATAAGGAGATGGACATCGAAAAAATGCTCAGTGAAAATCAGCAACCGATTCAATTTGTTCGATTGAATCGATTGTTGGCGCACAGCAAGAAGACCATCCCTTATTATCAAGACGTTCTGTCGACAGAGTCTGTTCACTCCATGGATGAATTGGCGAAAATTCCATTTTTGACTAAGGACGTGATTCGGGAGCAAGGAAGCCGGATGGTGAACCCACAACCCAAAGAGGGGGTGTGGAAAGCCTGGACCGGGGGAACGACAGGAAGTAGTCTGTTTTTCCATCGAGACAAGCAGACGATGCAGTACGAGTATGCCCTTTATGATCGATTGTATGAATTCGCCGCTGGTGGAAAACGAGGGAAGATTGCACGTTTGTCCAATGTGCTGATAGCCGCCCCAGAGATCGGTCATCCCCCTTATTGGTTTGTTATCTATCCATTTCAGCAATTGCAGTGTTCCATCGATCATGTGGATGAGAAAACATACGGAGACTATTTGAAGGCGATGCTTGAGTATGGAGTCGAATTGGGCACTGGGTACGGATTTTCCTGGTACCTGCTAGCCGAGTCGATGCTTGCACATAAGAATCAGAAGTTATCTCTTCGGGGAATTGTTACGGATAGTGAGGGATTGACGGATACACAACGTGCCAGTGTGGAAGAAGCATTTTCCTGTGTGATGTATCAGACCTACGGCACAAGCGAGGTTGGTTTGATCGCTGTGCAGTGCGGGGAGGGGCATTATCATATCTTGGATCGCTGTTTGGTTGAAGTAATTGATGCCGAAGGGAATGTTTTATCAGAAGGGGAAGAAGGCGAATTGGCGATTACAGACTTGTTGTCTTTGGACGCGCCGTATATCCGGTACCGACCCGGGGATCGTGGGATTGTTCGAAATTCAGGATGTGCCTGTGGCTGGAAGAACGCATATATCGAAGAATTGACCGGGCGGGTCGAAGATTATCTGGTCACGGCTTTGGGACGGAAGGTGCAAAGAATCGGTCGGCTGACAAAGGATGTGAAGGGGATTGTTGCCATGCAGATCGTTCAGGATGCACCGGGGAAGATCCATGTGCGGTTGATTCCCAAAGAGGATTTTCAACCCGAGTATATGGATCAAATGCGCGAAAATTGCCGGGAGTTTTTGGGCGAGATGGCAATTACCTGGGAGAAGGTAGCAGAATTGGAGCGGGCGCCATCTGGGAAAGTAAAATATTTGATCAGAAACTGATTATTTTGCATGGATAAATTGAACCACTTCCTTTACGCGTTGGGAGTGGTTTTTTTTGCAGATCAACAAATAGTCTTCGGTGTCGACAATAATGAGGTCTTTGATGTCAATAGTAGCGATGGTTTTGTTTGGCTGTTCCAACACGAGATTATTGGCAGAGGGTGGATATGTCTAAACAACTAATGAGTACAATCTTTTTTTGTTTGATTCACAAAACGAAATCGATTTATGTTACGATATTAAGAGAAACAAAAGGACGTTATTTTATCTAGCTGGAGGCAGAAAATGAATATTTTAGTGACAGGGGGAGCCGGATACATTGGATCTCATACCTGTGTGGCATTATTAAAAGCGGGACATTCGGTTGTGATAGCAGATAATCTGTGTAACAGTAAGCGAGAAGCGGTGGATCGTATTGAAGAGATTGCCGGTAAAAAGGTTATTTTTTACAAAATCGACGTGGCAGACTCTGCCTTGATAGAGATTTTGTTTGCCAACCATAAGTTTGATGGCGTGATTCATTTTGCAGGATTAAAAGCGGTTGGCGAATCGGTTCAAAAACCCATCGAATATTATTACAACAATATTGTCAGCACCATGGTGTTAACGAAAGCCTGTGTGAAACATGGGGTTGCGAGATTTGTATTCAGTTCGTCAGCGACAGTCTATGGAGACAATCAAGTGCCGTTCGTAGAAACGATGAAGTTATTGCCAACAACAAACCCATATGGGGAGTCTAAGGCGATGAGCGAGCGGATTTTAACGGATGCAGCTACCGCGCACCCGGAACTCGCAGTTACATTGCTACGGTATTTTAACCCTGTTGGGGCGCATCCAAGCGGATTAATTGGAGAAGCGCCAAATGGGATCCCCAATAATCTGATGCCCTATGTGGCGCAGGTTGCGAAGGGAAAGTTGGAGAAGCTTCGCGTATTTGGAGATGATTATGATACCGTTGATGG
>JABXKS010000085.1 GCA_013619125.1 Clostridiales bacterium | reverse complement strand
ATCTACGGTTCCAACCAAGGTACCGCCCGCTTCCAGCCATAAATCAGTAAATGAGGCATAAAGGGAAAGGACCCTTTCCGGCATGATTTCAAATTCCACCTGACGGCCAAGGGCATCTTCAACAATCAAAGTCGGCGCCACCATTTCTTCAGCTTCCTCAGCATTTTCGACTTCCTGAATCGGTGCTTCCACCTCTACTGCTTCCGCCTCACTCGCTTTCTCAGCCCCAGCTTGACTGCATCCGACTAACATCAACATCATTCCTATGATCAATAAACTTCCTATTTTTTTCATATCAATTCTCCATTCAATTGTATTTGGGCTTGCACCCAGTTTAATAATTCATTCTGTGATTCCGTTGCAAAGTTAGTTTCTTCCGATTTTTTCATAATGCTCAAAACCTCAACATTCATTTCCTGTGCAGCACGCACCTTTTCTTGAAAACCGCCAATTGTTCCGCTTTCCTTGGTTACTATTTGGCAAATCTGAAAATCTTTCATCATTGCCTGATTCATTTCATAGGAAAAGGGACCTTGAATCGCAAGAATTTGATTGGCTTTCAAGCCGATGTCTTCGCATTTTTTCAATACACTGGCTCGCGGCAACACCCGCGCAATCAATCTTTCCTTTGGCAATTCCGCCGCGAATTTCTCAAGGTGATTACTTCCGGTGGTTAAAAGAATTTTTCCTGTTCTTGTTTGCAAATATGAAATGCAATCCTCATAATTTTTAAATCGCTTGACCGAATCCACCGAAACCCGAGCACGTTGAAGTCTAGCAAGGGGAAGATGCAAGTCTTTGCACACCTTTACAATATTGGCTGTCACCTCATGGGCATAGGGATGAGTCGCGTCAACAACCACTCGGATTTGCTTTTCACGTAACCACGCTTCCATCTCACGCTGATTCATGGGAGAAGCATTTAGTTGTAAGTTCTCATAGTTTTTTATCAAGTCACTACCATAGGGCGTCGCCGTCGAACCAAAGATTGGCAGGTTCAACGCTTTTAAGCGCTCTAAGACCTCCCGGCCTTCCTGGGTACCAGCAAATACCGCAATCAAATTGGATACCCCCTTGGCGTGATTAGAAAATCATTAAATCGGAAGGTATGACGATTTCCGATAATAACCATGCTGCTCATGGAAACCTCCCGCTTGGGCAACTCCATAAGAGTTGTTAATTCAACGACTTGTTCATCCCTCGCCGCATGGGTCACAATGCCAACTGGTGTTTCTTCTGACTTGATCTCCATCAGGATCTTGCAGGCACGCGTTAGATGCTCGCTACGTGCATGACTTTTTGGATTAAAGAGACAAATAACAAAATCCCCCTCTGCTGCCAAGCGTAGTCTTTTTTCGATTAAGGACCAATCCGTTAAACAATCACTCAGACTGATATAGGCATGATCATGCATCAATGGCGCACCCAAGGCTGCCGCTGCCGCATTGGCTGAGGTGACGCCAGGAATAACTTCCACTCGAACCTCTGGCGCCTCTTGAGCGACAATTTCCAGTAGCAAGCCCGCCATGGCATAAACTCCAGGATCTCCACCGCTGACTAGGGCAACATCCACCCCTTTTTTTGCCTGGTTGACTGCTTCCCGACAGCGCTCCACCTCGCCCCGCATGCCATTTTGAATCACTTCTTTTTCATCCAAGAGAGGCTCAATCAACCGAATATAGGTTTTATAGCCCAAGATCACCTTTGCTCTTTTTATTCTTTCCTTGGCTCGTTCAGTCATATCTTCAATATTTCCAGGTCCGGTTCCAATCACATAAATCATTGCTACTCTCCCTCTTTCCTCTGCCATAACGATAGTGTCATTCCATTGTTTTTTTGAACCGGCACCATACATCTGCCGCCCTTAGCAGAAAGATAACCGCAAGGTTCACTCACGCATGGAACGCCTATGGTTTCCTGCACAAAATCGGATCCGCTAAAACGATCCGCTATTTCTAGAATTTCGTCTTTCTGAAAGACTTCCATCTCTGCTTTCCAGGAATCCGCCAAAGCAAGAATGCCCGTTTCATCCGCCTTCACCCATGCCGTAGCAAGGACGCCAACACCCTCTTTTGCAATGCCCGCTTGATCAAGCATCTTTAGCGCTTCCTGTTCCAATTTTTCCATTCCGATACCACGACGGCACCCAATACCTAAACAAACCTTTCTAGGATATAGTTGCACATGGGTATAGTCGGAATAAAATTTTTCATCACCGATCATGATAAAACTGACAATGGCTCCCGACTTAAGCTTTTTCTCCAGGTCCTGCCATCCCGGTTTCCCTTCAAATTTTTCATATTCCGAAGGAAGAGCATAATCGAATGAATGATGTGAAAAGATCCCTACCGGTTTTCCATTGACCAGGTCCGCCGTCACATGTTTCGCCCCATCGAAATCCGACAGAAACAAGCTCTTCTCTTTCGCCAATTCATCTACAGCCATCAGGCCGCAAACATCTGAAGCGGTTGTAATCACAGGAATCGCCTGCAAGAGTTTCGCCAATTCCATTGCCTTTCTATTCGCCCCACCCAGGTGTCCAGAAACCAAGGGAATAATAAATTGCCCCTGTTCGTCCATCACTAAAATCGCCGGATCCTTGCTCTTATGCTTCAGCATCGGGGCGATGGTTCTCACCACAATCCCGGTCGCCATGATAAATACGATTTCGCTGTAGCTTTCAAAGCACACCGCCGCCAATTCTGAGAATTGCTTTTCAAAAGGCAAGAGATCCTCGTCATCCAGATCGAACTTCGCATAACAATCAGCTTCCGGTATGATTTTTTTCACCCGTTTCGCCTGTCTGGCGCCGCCTCGCGTAAGGCTGATCACCGCCAACATTTATTTTGCCTCACGGTATTCGTGAGAAAAATTCGCATCATATAATTTAGAAAGTTCGTAGGGGCCATCTAGGAATGCTCCCACAAGAATCTGTGCTGTCTTTGTGATGCAGGCTTCTTGAACCCGTTTTGCTATGGTTTCAAGGGTTCCAACCACCTTGATCTCATCCGGCCAACTTGCACGCTGAACAACCGCAACGGGCGTATTGATGGGATAATGAACCAGCAATTGTTCCACAACATCTTCGATCATATGTACCGACAAAAAGATTGCCATGGACGCTTGATGGGAAGCCAACTTTGAAAGGGCTTCTTTTTCCGGAACCGGTGTTCTTCCCTCTAAGCGTGTACAGATTACTGTCTGCGAAACCCCGGGCAAAGTATATTCTTTTTTTAGGGCTGCAGCCGAGGCCACAAAGGATGATACGCCGGGAATTACCGTATAGGGAATCGAGAGAGCATCCAGGGCATCCATCTGCTCCCGAATCGCTCCATAGATACTGGGATCGCCGGTATGGACGCGAACAACCTTTTTTCCTGTTTTCCAAGCACTACTCATGGATTCGATCACTTCATCCAAGGTCATTCTCGCGCTATTTTCAATTACACAGCTTGATTTTCGAGAATCAATTACCGCGACAGGCACCAATGACCCGGCATAAACAATCAGATCCGCTTCATTAACATGCCTTTGTCCCTTTACCGTGATCAATTCCGGATCTCCGGGACCCGCGCCTACAAATACAATTTCATTCATCACTGCCTCCTGTTTTTAGTATCATTGTCGCGAAATACGGAATTTCTTCTGGAAAATCCTCGACAGAACCTTTCCATATTTTTTCCGTCTCTTTTCCGCAATTACTCACCATTTCCCACAATTCCATCAAGTTTTCATCCACCAGGATTTTTCGGATTGATGCAATCGCGCGCTTGGGTTTCATGATCACTAAGGTGTCAGCCCACGTAAGGGCGCTTCTCATGGCTTCCTCCTCGCTCGAAGAAACAACTGCAAGGTTTTCATCGCCCAACACCAAATCATGATTCAGCCGTGCCGCTACGGCGCAAAAGGCGGGAACTCCTGGAATCCATTCCGGTTTGATCTCTTTGGGAAGATAGCCTTGCAAATACGACCAGGTACTGTAAATAGAGGGATCGCCCAGGGTTAAAAAGGCAATCTCTTTCCCTGTTTTCCACGCCTCAACAATCTGCTCCGCATTTGCCTTCCATGCGGGCTCCCAGGTTTCTTTCATTCCCGCCATGGGGAAAACCATCAGTCGAACATGGTCCAATCGATTCTCTATATGCTTTCTCACAATCTCCAATGCAGTGCTGCCTGCTCCTTTTGCTTTCTCAGGACAAATGATCAGGTCCGCCTTTTGCATGATCTGAATCGCCTTGAAAGTCACCAAATCCGGATCGCCGGGACCCACACCCACACCATACAAATTAGCCATGAATTCTCCCCTTTCTGCCTGAAATTACATAGACGGGGTTTTCACCCATCATCATGGTAACCGAGCCAACACCTTTTCCCCTGCTGACAAAAATCTGCACCAGCTCGAGTTCATCAAAGCCAAGGTGTTGAATGGTTTCCCATCCAATATGAAGATTTTCAAGGGTGATCATATTCATGACCAACCGACCGCATTCGGGCATCACTTTATTGGCCCAATCAATCAATTCTGCAAGATGGCCACCGCTTCCACCTATGATCACCTTGTCTGCATAGGCAATTTGATCCAGTCCCACGGGTGCTTCCATTTCCAGAATTGTTATGTTTTTGCATCCGAACTTCTCACGATTTTGCTTTAATATCGCTATAGCTTCCGGATTGCGTTCTACTGAAACAACAGAGCCTTCTGTCAAAAGGCGAGCCGCCTCAATAGACAGGGACCCAGAACCTGCTCCAAGATCTACAACAATATCCGAATTTTTCAGTTGAAGTTTCGACAGAGTCACGGCTCTCACCTCCGCCTTGGTCATGGGAACCTTCCCTCTTACAAACTCACTATCCTTTACACCTGAGTTCACGGGTCTTTTTTCATTATTCATAGCCGATCACCACCACGCTTAGGGCCTCAAATTCACGTTGACTCGCTTCATCTGGCCGCATTTTTTCAATTTTTTCATTGCCGTAAGAAAGATTCTCCCCTACAGCCATCCAGCAATCCTGGATCCCCGCTTCCACCAATTGATTTGCAATCCACGCTGGCGATTGTTTCTGATCCGTCAGCAACCCAATCAGCTTTCGCTTTTTAACGTCTTCCATCCAATCCCAGGAACGACCATGCAGGCTTCCCAATTTCGCCTCGCTCCAGGGCAATCCCAAGCGCGCAAACAAATATTGCATGGAGCTGATTCCTGGATATACATCCAGTTCGTCGTCTGAAAAAAAACGACGAAGAGCGGCAAGCAGACTGTAATAGCCTGCATCACCAGATACCAGAACGCCGACTTGAAGTGTTTGAGCCGCTGTTCGTATCTTTTCCATCATCGCTTCAAGGGGCATGGAAAATGGAATGATTTCCTGATGATCTTCTTCCCCTCTCGCAGAGATTTGTCGATCTCCACCTACCAAGACTTCACATTCATTGATCATGCGCTTGGTAATGGGCAAGAGATAATCGGGATGACCCGGTCCGATCCCTAGTACCTTAATCGATTTCATTACTGATTCCCTCCATCCATTCTCGTGCCTTTTCGGTTTCAGCCAAAAGACCTTGATCTGTTGAGAAAACAACCACTTCTACCTCCACCTGTTCAAAGGAAAACCGCCGAACCCGCTCTTGAATAGCATTCGCTATTCGAGGAAAAATTATATTTCTTTCATTTTCAGACAAAAGCGATACCATGGCCTCCGTCGTTACCGACTGATAAATTCCTTCAAGTCTCTCTCCCTGAACACCAGCCAAAGCGGCATAAGCCGTTATGGTTTCCCGCCTGCTATCTGACATACGGTTATGGGTGTGAAAATTCCCAGCTGCCAATTTTGCAAACTTCCCAATATGACCGACCAATAAAATTCTTGGAATTTCCAGTTTCATCGCTTGCTCCAACATGTATCCAATAAAATTGCTTGTCTTATAAATTCGTGATGCCTCAATTCCACGGTGAATGCAAAAATCCTCCCCGTAATTTCCTGGCACAAATACGATCAAATCTTGATCTTTACTGTTCATCTCCAAATCCATCGAAAGCGTATCTCGAAACGCTTCCTCACTCATCGGTTCGACAATGCCTGAGGTTCCCACAATGGATATGCCTCCCTGTATCCCTAATTGCGGGTTAAAGGTTCGTTTCGCCAACTCCACGCCTTCCGGTGCTGAGATCGTAATGACAACACCAAAGTCCGCTGGAAGGACCTCGAGTACCTCTTTGGTCATCATCTCTTTTGGCACCCGATTGATAGCAGCCTCTCCAACAGTCAGACCCAAGCCTTTCCGGGTTACAACACCCACTCCCAGTCCACCCGCTATTGAAATTCCAGGTTCTTCTTTCCGTGCTGCACTGGCGTAAACATGGATGCCATGGGTGCAATCAATATCATCGCCTCCATCTTTGATGATGGAACAACTAGCGATATTCTCGCTTAATTCTTGATTATTTACATCCAGGATCAAATCCCATCCTTTTGGTGTTTCAATTCGGATTTTTTCTATTTTTTCTTGCTGAATTAGCATCAGAACTGCCGCCTTAGCAGCCGCCGTTGCACAGGATCCCGTTGTATATCCATAGCGCAACTTTTTCCCAGCTTTATAAACGGTTCGATCCATCATGGCATTTCAATCCCCTTTAAGATTGCGTTAAATATAGCCGCAACAACAGGGCTACCGCCCTTCCTTCCCTCAATCGTGATATAGGGAATGTCCATTTTCATCAAAACTTCTTTTGATTCCGCCGCACCGACAAATCCAATGGGCGCTCCGACAATCGCCAAGGGCTTCTTGCCCGTTTCCTCAATCAATTCTTTGAGACGATAGATGGCAGTTGGCGCATTGCCAATCGCATAAAGCTGAATCAATTCTTCTTTCATGGCTTTTTCAATGCCAGCCATGGATCGTGTGATGCCTGCTTCTTTGGCGCGAATTGCCACATCGGGATCGTGAACAAAATGATGGACACGACTGGATACCGCCTGCAGTTTTTTTCGATTGATTCCCGATGCAATCATCGAGGTATCTGCATAAATTTCCACGCCTTCAATCAAGGCTTTTCGAATGATACGAATAGCATCGGGATGAAAACGAATTTGATCCGCATACTCAAAGTCTGCAGTCGTATGAATGACCCTTTTCACAATCGGTAACTCTTCCGCAGAAAATTTTAGGACTTGCTCGCCCATTTCCTCTTCGATAATAGCGAAACTCTTGCTTTCAATACTTTCAGGGTTTTTCACATACATCAGAATTCTCCTTTTTTCGCTTTTGTACAACTTTAAGCATTTTTTTTAAGGCTTCAGGATTACTGGCAAAATGAAGATGCGGATACCCTGCCAAAACTGATCCCACTTGCTCCCCGCATTTCCATTGGTTTCCTTGATTTCGAAGTTGGGTGATCAGAAATGCCTGCTCTACTGGATCTGCATGAGAAATTCGAGAGCGATGAAACTCATGGGCGCGGATTTCCACTTCTCCCCATTGACAATTCACGTATCCGAACCGTTGCAGTCTCTCGGTCATTTCCCCTTTTCCTGGCAGAATTCCCGTCATGGGTGCAATAGATCCATCGAGTTGCTGGATGGATGTAGACAAATAGATATAACCGCCGCATTCTGCATAAACAGGAAGCCCAGACGCAATTTTATCTTTCAGGTCTTGAATAAAATTCCAATTCTCATAAAGTTCCTCGGCAAACACCTCCGGAAATCCGCCTCCGAGATAAAGCGCGTCAATACCCTCCGGGAGCTTCGAGTCCCTCATGGG
>JABXKS010000084.1:161690-162641 GCA_013619125.1 Clostridiales bacterium | reverse complement strand
TTTTTAGGCCGGTACGAATGATTTCTTCATCATCGGCAATGACTACTCGATACATGGCAATTCCTCACTTTGAATAGGGATTTTCAATAGAACAATGGTGCCTTGGTTCACTTTGCTTGTGACTCTAATTTGGTAGTCTTCTCCAAAAGTGGTTTTCAAGCGCTCATTGATATTGTAGAGGCCATAGTGGTCCGATTCAACGGAGTTGGCCAGATCGGTTTGGAGTTGGGTCAATCGTTCGGGACTCATACCGATGCCGTCATCACGAACTTCAATCAAGAGGAAATCCGTATCGGAAGATACGATGATTTCGATATGGCCGTTTTCTTTTCTCGGTTTCAATCCATGGTAGATGGCATTCTCCACAAGGGGTTGAATGATTAGCTTGGGCACCATTTTTTGAGCAATGGCAGGATCTGCCGTAATCGTATAGCTCACTTTATCTTTGTAACGGACCTTTTGGATATCTAGATAATTTTGTACATGCTCTGTCTCTTTTGCAATGGAGATATACTCATTTCCGGAGCTTAAGGAAATCCGGAAGAAGCGAGACAGGGAGTTGACAAGATCGGCTACTTCAAAGGCATCATACTCCAAGGCTTTCCACTGCAAGGTATCCAGCGTATTGTAAAGAAAATGCGGATTGATTTGCGATTGCAAAGCACGGAATTCGGCTTTTCTCTTTTGCTTTTGCTCGTGGACAACTTGGTTGATCAGGTTTTCAATTTCATTCAGCATCTGATTGAAGACTTGACCTAAAACGGAAACTTCGTCCGTGTTTTGAAAATCATAATAAGATTGCAGATTTCCGTGGGAGACTTCAATCATATTCGTTTTTAACGATTGAATCGGTTTGACGATGGAGTTGGATACAATGACCGCCAGAAAAATCGAAATGATGAATAAAAGAATGCCGATATAGAGGATATAGCGAATGATACTGTCTGTTTG
>JABXKS010000084.1:127529-161648 GCA_013619125.1 Clostridiales bacterium | reverse complement strand
TTGGACTGGATAATGGAAGCGAGTCCCTCGAACGAAATGTGGTTTTCTATTAAGGATTCCGCATCAATGGAATAGATATCTTGGTTTGTATTCATAATCCAAGTGAAGCCATCGTATAGATCAATGGTATCAACGATCTCTGAGAAGTTTTCAAGATTCACGGAGCCGTTGATAAAGCCCACCTTTTCATTTTTCTCATTAATGATTGGATAGCAGAGAATAAAAATCGGCATATTATCCGACTTGGAAACGATGGGATCACTGATGACATATTCGTTTTTTGTCGTCATTGCTTCTAAGAAGTAATCTCGTTTTGAGACATCAATGGTGATCTGGTCATTGACCCAGCCCTGGCCATCGATACCGCCAATGGCAAAGGTCTCATTAGGATTCCCGTATTGCCCCCGCAAAACTTCATTCAATTGCGAGAGATATGGTTTTATCTCAGTAAAGTTCATTGTTTTGGTGGATGGATTTTCATGGATGATCCGAATTTCGCTGATTCGTTGATTCAGCCAAGATCCAATCTCGTTGGCCTTTGAGTCGATTAGTTGGGTAGTATTGTGCTCCAGTTCTTCCATTCGCAAGGTCTTGATCTTGGTTTCCATCAAAAAAGAAAGGACGGAAAGACTTAAAGCGATAATGAGTACAAAGGAACAAATGATTTTTGATCGTAGAGACATGGGTTCACCCTTACATGATTTGACATTTTTGAATTCCTTTCTCATTATACCGGAACTATTGGGCTTTTCAAGGTGGATGCTTGAGAGTTCAAAAATAGGAAATCTGGTGTAAATACAAAGAGCGCGGAAGCTGATAGACTGTTAATCGAAAGTGTTACATTTTTAACAATTAAAAAGGGGGAAAACAAATGAAGAAAATTATGATTTATTTACTTATGATTGCCATGATTGTTACGGCAACAGGTTGTTCACAAGGTGCTACGGTTGAAGAACCGGAGGCTGCAAAGACAGCTATCGAGAATGGTACCTATACAGGGGTAGGCGAAGGCAAGGGCGGAGATATTTCGGTTGAGGTGACGATTGAAGAGGATGTCATCACAGCCATCAATGTCCTTAGCCAAAACGAAACAGAGGGATTGGACCAAGCGATTGGGACTTTGACCGAAGAAATTCTTCGTATCAATTCCTTGGAAGTGGATGTGGTTGCGGGAGCAAGCGTAACGTCCAATGGTTTTGTTGAAGCGGTAACAGCGGCGTTGGGTGCAGCAAATGCGACACCGGATATGCTGAAAAAAATCGAAGTTGCAGAAGTGACGACAGAGAGAGAAACTGTAACGGAAAAATGCGACGTCGTTGTCATTGGCGCAGGTGGAGCAGGACTGACAGCAGCCATTGAAGCCAAAGCGGCAGGCGCGAATGTTATTGTCTTGGAGAAGATGCCGGCAGCAGGTGGTAACACCTTGATCTCTGGGGCCGAATATGCGGCTTCCAACAACTGGATGCAAAAGGAAATGGGCATTGAAGATAGCATTGAACAACATATCGAAGATACGCTAAAAGGCGGAGATTATGTCAATGATCCGGCATTGGTTCGTGTGGTTGCGGAAAACGCCCTTGCAGGCGCCGAGTGGTTGCGTGACTTTGTCGGCGTTGTTTGGGAAGACGAATTGATGCAGTTTGGTGGTCATTCCGCAAAACGAAGCTTGGTTCCTGAAGGAGCAAGCGGACGAGCGATTATTACCAAGCAATTGGTAAAAGCAGAAGAGATGGGAATTCCGGTTCTATTGAATACGAAAGCAACAGCATTGATCACCGATGAAACCGGCAAAGTTGTTGGTGTAGAAGCGGAAGGAAAAGAGAATGATTATATCTTCGAAACCAACAAAGCAGTGATTATTGCATCAGGCGGTTTCGGATCCAATGTGGAAATGCGCGTGAAGTACAATCCAGATATCGATGGATCGATTCTTTCCACTAACTCACCGGGAAGCACAGGTGATGGCATTGTGATGGCAGAAGCTGTTGGCGCGGATTTGACTGGCATGGAATTTATTCAAACTTATCCAATTTGCGATCCTTTATCCGGTACCTTGTTGTATGTGGATGATGCCCGTCTATACGGACATACGGTGATCGTGAACTTGGAAGGTAAGCGATTTGTTGAGGAATTAGGACGTCGCGATGTGATGTCCATGGGAATCAAAGCACAAACAGGCAGTGTTTGTTATGAATTGATGGACCAAAATGGATTTGAAAAGAGTTACTTGCAAGAGAATCATGCGGCAGAGATTGAGTACTTGTACAATAATGATCTGTTCGTAAAAGCGGATACGTTGGAAGAAGCGGCAGCCTTCTATGGCATAGATGCGGCAGAATTGAAAACAACAGTCGACAATTATAACAGCTACGTTGCTGACGGCGTAGATCCAGAATTCAACAAACGAAGCTTACCGTCAACGATTGAAAAAGCACCATACTATATTTTGAAAGCGGTACCGGCAGTTCATCATACCATGGGCGGAATCATGATCAATGAGAGCGCTCAAGTGGTTGATCTTGAAGGTAGTGTCATTGAAGGATTGTTTGCGGCTGGCGAAGTAACAGGCGGCATTCACGGCAAAAATCGTTTGGGCAGCAACGCGATTGCAGATATTACAGTATTCGGTCGAATTGCTGGACAGAACGCAGCAAAATAGTAGGCAAATGGGTAAATCGATAACACTGTTGGCACATTGTTATGAGGGATGTCTATCAAGGCGATTTAAACGCTTGACCAAGGCATTGAATGATTTGAAAAATATGTGACGGGAGCTTGCTCCCGAGTGCAAAAAAATAGAGGATGTCGCCAAATTGGCGGCATTCTCTATTTATAGCTAAAGATTAATTCTATAAAGGGATATGAAAAAGCTTTTCTGAAGGGGTGTTTCTCTCCATTTAGAATCTTATAGTAATAGCTTTTTGAAAAGTTCGCTTGATTGAGAATATCCTGCGGACTTTTCTTTTTTTGTGCAAGTAATTCAAGGAGGTAATGTTGAAGCTTTTGCATTCTGCTTTGCGACAGGGCTTGTTCCTGAAAAATTCGAATCGAATCGGACTGTTCCAATAGATGTTCCAGGTCTTCGGTTCTCATAGAATAAAGTTTTTTGTTTGTCATAGACGCCTCCAATTGGTAATTTTACCCTATCATAGATAATCTGATCAGTCTACTTGCAGTAGAGGGATTGCCCTTTCCTTGTTTATCTGTATGGAAAGCATTGCTGTACGGAGTGCTGTGTGACCGGGTGGCAGGTTTGCTAGGCTGATGAATTTCTCTGTCGCTTTGAATTGTAGAATTATCCGGCATTTCGGACGAATCATGGGTATAAATACATTGGAATGAATATTCACATTGGTTGCAAGGAACACACTTATGGCAAGTGCGTTAGAAAAGAGGTGTAGTTATTGGAGCAATGGCGTAATGGGTTTGACCCAGAGATGCAGTATTTTACGATTCATGTTCATTCGGCGTTTGATGTCGATGCGGTTCTTTATACTCTTTCTTTAGACAAGATTAATTTGTGTGGAGAAGGTAAGACGATGGAGGAGGCAAAAGTGGACTTGGTAGATTCTGTAAAGGAATGGGTGGACATCTACCGGGAAAATATTGAAAGGTATGAATGCTTGTTTGATGCGGAGTACAAAACCTGCATGAGAAAGCTGATGATTTTCTCAAATGTACAGCATTGATGAAAAGAGAAGAACGGCGCGAGGATGAGACCTTGCGCCGTTTTTTATATCGATATTTCTGATTTTTTGGACTATACTGGTTGTATGGGAAATAAAGTAAAGTGGGAGGGAAGCAATGAAGCCATTGATTGGCATTACCAGCAATTATTTTAATAGTCTGATGCCGAAGCTGGAACGCGGAGGGGCCTTTGAAAAGTCGGAAATGGAGAAGCTTCAGAATAGCTATGTGGGGAAAGGGATTTACGCGTTGAACGAGATACCAGTGAACCTTTCCTTTCAGACGGACGTGGAAGCTATTGAAGCAGCGGGAGCAATTCCTGTTGTACTGCCCTTGATTCAGAACCAGGAGACGGCACGGGAGATGCTGTCGCGATTGGACGGTATTCTGTTTGCTGGTGGAAGCGATGTGGGTACAGAGTGGTACGGAGAAGAGATGCGAGAGAATTCTGGACTTTTTGGCAAACTCGAGGGGTTGAAGAATGAGGATGCCGCTGGGTTTGCAACTGAAATTCGAGAGCGGGATCAAATGGAGATTGACTTGATTCAGTATGCCATAGAAAACACGACGATTCCGATCCTTGGAATTTGCCGGGGAGCGCAGATTCTGAATATTGCCATGGGTGGTAGTTTGTACCAGGACAATCGATCGGCAACGAGTTTCAATCACTCGCAGTTTCAAGAATGGGATGGATTTTCCCATGAAGTTACACTGATTGAGGGAACGCGGATGCATCGCCTGTTCGAAAAAACGGCGTTACAAGTCAATTCGCTGCACCATCAGTCGATTAAAAAGCTGGGGAAAGATTTGGTTGTATCGGCATTGTCGCCAGATGGGATTATTGAATCGATTGAACATCGAGACACTTCTCGATTTGTTATGGGGATTCAATGGCACCCAGAGATGCTTCGAATCAAAGTGCCGGAACAAGAAAAGATATTTCATGCGTTTATCAATGCATGTACGAAATAACAAGATGGCCAAAGCGGACTATTCACAGAATAGATGCTTTGGTTTTTTTTATCTGTTTTCCGGGTACATTGAAACTAGGTTATCTAGTTTTATATGTTAGAACGATACGAAACGAATTGAGATTTTCATTATGCGTCTTCAAGAAAGGAGATCATTTGATCAATCGAGTGGGCTATGCTTGTATCAATGAGCACCTAAAACCAAAAACGTTTAGAAGCTGCCGGTTAAAAACGATCAAGGAAAAAGGCATTGATTATTTGAAACAAATCATTCTACACAATGTAGAGTTCACGAATGAAATATTAAAATGGAATCTCGATCATACGATCTTAATGTATCGTGTAACCAGCGACTTGATGCCGCTTGTTACCCATCGAGACGTGTTGGCAATGAGTGATTGGCGCTGGTATGAAGATGAGGAGATTGCAGGTAAGTTAAAGGCAATCCAAATATTGGTGCAAGAAAATCGGATGCGCTTATCGATGCATCCAGACCAATTCACTGTGCTCAACAGCAACAAACCAAAAGTCGTTGCGGCAAGCATTGAGTATCTGGAGTACCATGCAAAACTTATGCATGCAATGGGCGGGCATGATTTGATTTTGCATGTAGGCGGTGTTTATGGGGAAAAGGAAGAAGCGAAGAGGCGATTCGTAGAGCAGTTTCATTTACTCAGCGCGGAGATTAAGATGCTGCTTCGCTTGGAAAATGACGATAAGTCTTATTCGATTTCAGATGTACTTGAGATTTCAGAGGCAACTGGTATTCCGGTCGTTTTTGATTATCACCATTATCGATGTTTGACCGATGGGAAAATAACGGAAGATCTTATTGGGAAAATTGAGAGAACATGGCAGCATGGAATGCCAAAAATGCATGTCAGTTCCGGGAAGACCTATGAGAAGGATAAAAGCCACCATGCGTATATATCCTGGGAGGATTGCCGCAGGGTATGGGAGATCTATCAGCGTCATGATGTTGATGTGATGATCGAAGCAAAAATGAAAGATCGAGCCGCGCTGCGTTTTCTTGAGGACTTGGATGAGATGAATGGAAAAGTAAACCAATAAAGAATGGAGGAATTTTTATGCTGGAATATTTGAAAATGTATGTGGTTGCCCTTGTTGTGTTTTTATTGATTGATATTGTATGGCTCGCCGTGATTGCGAAAAATCTATATCAAAAAGAACTGGGTTTTATCATGAGTCCAAAACCAAATTGGGGTGCCGCTATTTTATTTTATTTGATTTTTATAGTCGGTTTGGTTTTCTTTGTGATTCATCCCGCAATAGAAAAAGACAGCTGGAGCTATGCGCTCTTTGCGGGAATCTTATTTGGATTTGTGTCGTATTCGACCTATGACCTAACAAATTTGGCAACCTTGGCAGATTGGCCCATCAAGATTACAATCATTGATTTGATTTGGGGAAGCTCTTTAGGTGGCGCCGTTTCAACGATCAGTTTTTACATATTGAAATTGTTTAAATAGGGGAATGAATCCGATTTTACGATCAATTTTTTTGTCGGAATTAGTCCATTAGTTTTTGTACGATATAGGTGTAAGTGACAACCAGTAGGTTGAAGCACAAGACACATGCGTTTTTAAAAAAATAGCCAGGGACCTGAAATTCAGGTTCCTGGCTTTGCTATGTCCATTACTACGGATTAGCATTGGCTTCAGGGGGAGACAAAGGAATTGTAGGTTCTGCCGATCAGTACAATAGCTTGTTCCCTCGGTGTGTTTAGCAAAGGATCTATTGTAGTTGGGCTGGTTCCATTCATAATCCCGTTTTGATAACAGAATTTCACCTCGTTGATTGCCCATGCTGCAATGGAGCGGGCATCGTTGAACGGGAAGGCGGCCGTTGGATCAACACTTGTGTCCATTCTTGCCGCTCCCAGTGTGCGATAGATCATAACGCACATTTCTTGGCGTGTGATATTCAGAGCAGGTGCGAACTGGGTTTCGCTGATGCCGTTTACAATGCCAAGTTTATATGCCTTTAATACTTCGGGATTGTCCGTGTCTTCAAAAGGATCCTCATCAGGAATGACACCTAGACCTGTAAGTTTTTCGAAAAGTTTTACAGCGATGGTGCAGAACTCTTCTCGTGTAATGGCACGGTCGTAATCGTACATAATCCCTGGATAAGTGAGTCCATTTTCATAGGCTTCAATAAGTTCAGGCTCAGCCCATCCCGATTGGGTTCCATCGAAAATGTCCGGAAGATCAGGAACTGGCGGTTCGGTTTCTGGCGGTTCGGCTTCGTCGAGATCGATCGATGCGAGATTTGATGGAGCCGAGGTTAGCGCTTCGTCATATGTTTTCACACGATAAGAAATCTCGCCGGATAGTTCCGTCAGGTCGACATCCACGAAGTCATGGTCGTCCTCTGTCGTATTGCCCAGTTCAATCCATCCCATTCCGGTAGCTCGTTCCACCTTGAATCCGGTGTAGGCTCCTGAAGGCGGATCCCATGAGATAAGAACTTCGGAGTTGGATCCGTCGGTAAATACGGCTGTTGCATTTTCAGGCGGATCGGGAAATTCTGGGAATATGAATCCGTCAGGAAGCTTAGGCTTAACAATGAGCCCAGTGTATATGGCTCCTGCTTCATTGGAATAGCCGGAATCAAGGATCGCGCCTTTTGCGAGTACACGGTAAATGTATTCAACATCGGTGCTGATTGAAGTATCGGTGTATTCCGTTTCATTGATGTCAACAAGTGCAATTCCTGAGTAGAAGCCTCCTTCGACTTTTCTTTCCACGGCATAGCCGGTTTCGTTTGCGGAGTTGTCAGCCCAGTAAAGGGAGATTTTCTTCGTGAGGATTCCAGGATTCGCTGTCAGGTTCGTTGGCGCTGAAGGCTTGATAGTCAGAATATCAATCCCTGGGTCGATCGGGATCAAGATGATAATGCCGGGATCCTTTGTAGTGGAAAAGGTGTTGGAGGTATCCCATGCGGCAGCACTTTTTCCTGGTGCCGGCATCCAAAGAATTCTTACCTTCATTTCACTATTGGTGATATTTGGTACACTCCATTGATAGCTTCCCATAGTTGAGGGGTTGTCGAGTTCATCAACGATGGTGTTCCAAGTGCCTCCGTTGTCGCTTGAGTATAACAATTCAACTTTGCCGCCTGCCACAAGGGTGGACCAGGCGAGGGTGTGTTTGTGACCGCCGGAAACATTGGAAGGCAGGTCGGTAATTGAGATTTCTTGCAAGACTGTTGAACCGCTCCACATGTTGAATGTATTGCCGGTAAAGTTGTATCCGAGAGGGATTTTTGGAATTTTTCCCCATGGACCGAGTTGAATGAATTCGCTGCTGTAGTAATAGTCGGAATCCCAAGGCATGTCACCTTCCGCCAAGGATTTTACGCTCTCGTGCACATGGCTAAATCCGACGAACGGATCAGGCGGGATATAACCTACGGTACCCGTATGTTGCCACAAGGTGAGACCGGGAATGGGTGTGGCTGAAAGTTTGACAAGCCGGCCGAAGCTTTGGTATCGATTGAGTGCTTCATAACCGGGCAGTTGAACAGGACTGACATAGGCAACAATTCCATCGTCGGTCCACCCGTCTGCAATCAGATCGGCTTTTTCGCTAGATGATGAGGTATAGGAATGTACATCCCATGCGCTGTTGTGGAGTCGATATAAGGGTATGGATGAGACTGTCCTGGTGTTGAAAAAGACAGGCATCAACGGCATAACCATGATCGGATCGATCACAATAGGGGCTGGATCAAGTCCAAAAGCAGGAATTGATGATGTCATAAGTAATATCAAGGTCAGTAATATGATCCTAATTTTTTTCATAGCATTTTCCTCCTTAAACTAATGTGCTACGTATATTTTATTCCCTGTAAACATAGCGGTGAATCTATTGGGAAGAATTACAAATGAATAGATTTGAATATTTGTTAGAAAATGTATGAGATGTACTGTGAAGACCTTTCTTCTCGGTTAAGCAAGATGAGTGCATCGACTTCACGGATTGAAATGACGAGTAAAAAAACATATGTTGTTGCGACTTGACTATCCCTACATTAGAAAATAGACTAGAGAAGATTGGGGGGGATTACTGTGGACGATCTATTATTGAAAATACAGCCAACTGTACAAAAATATATGGATGTACTATCAAGTATTCTAGGTATTGATGTTGAGGTTATGTCAAAAAATAAGATCCGTGTTGCAGGAACGGGATTATTTCGCTCCCGCGTTGGAGAGCGAATGGACAATGACAGTCGTGTATATGTTCAAGTTATCAATAGTAAAGAAAAAATCGTGATTCAAAATCCCGGAAGAGATCCCATTTGCGTAAATTGTCCGCAATATAAAAATTGTCCGGAAACCTTTGAAATCGCGATGCCGATTTTTGCCCACAAAGAAGTTTTTGGTGTAATTGGTTTGTTGGGCACGACGAAAGCCCAAAAGGATTTAATTGAGAGCAATCTGAATGGATATTTGGAATTCATTGAACAGATCGCATATTTTATCGGCATGCAGATTTCTGAGCGTATTCAAATGGATAATTACAGCGAAACGAACAAGATGCTGTATAAAATCACAGACAATATTGAACAGGGAATTTTGATTTTCAACTCTGAGAAGCGACCAATCTATGCAAACTCTTCCGCAAGAAAACAATTGTCGCTAGAGGAGAAGATGCCGGCGAATTTTACAATCAAGAGCAAGGATATTAAAACCGGGAATTTTTTTGAATACTCTTGTCGTGTAGAAGAACGGGAATATGTTCTTGTGGGTGAAGAGTTCACTTATAGGAGATATAATGATACGAATTATATTTTTATGTTTCATGAGAAGTCAGCAGTGAAAGAAAAGATTAACGCCTATGCGAAAATGATGCATAGTATTGAAAGTCATTCAATCATAGGCGTATCAAAGAATATGATTGACATTAAGAATCGAATCTCGCGTTTGTCAAAGATATCATCGACTATTTTGATCACGGGTGAAAGTGGTGTAGGAAAAGAAGTTATAGCAAATGCATTATGGAAAGAGAGCAAGCGAAAAAGCAAGAAATTTGTTGCAGTCAATTGCGCTGCCATTCCAGAAGCTTTGATGGAGAGTGAGTTGTTTGGCTATGTGAAAGGAAGTTTTACCGGAGCAAATGAATCGGGTAAAAAGGGAAAATTTGAATATGCCGATAAAGGAACCTTGTTTCTGGATGAAATTGGGGACATGCCGTTGTATTTGCAAGCGAAATTATTGAGAGTACTTCAAGAGCAAAAGATTACACGGGTTGGTTCGAATGAGGAAATCGCTGTCGATGTTAGAGTGATTTCGGCAACGAATAAAAATCTGAAGCAGATGGTAGAGAACGGAACATTTAGAGAAGACTTGTACTACCGTTTGAATGTGATTCCAATAAAAATTGAACCCCTTAGACAAAGAGTGGTAGACATTGAAGTGCTAATCAAGCACTTTCTCGATAAATATACGGATGATGCTCATATTCAGCATAAAGAAATAGATGCAAACGTGATGAGTAGCTTGAAAAGCTATAGATGGCCAGGCAATGTTAGGGAACTTCAAAATGTCGTTGAATTTATGGTAGCAATGTCTGGGCGAGAGCAGCTGATTACAATTCATCATCTTCCTGAATACATTGCCAATATTCAAAGTATGGAAAATGATCCAAGCAGGGTGATTCCTATTGATGAATTGGAGAAACGAGAGATCTCAAAGGCACTGGACTTATATGGGAACTCAACGGAGTCAAAACATATTATAGCGGAAGAGTTGGGGATTGGTCTTTCTACCTTGTACAGAAAGATGCGTAAGTATAAATTGTCATAATGGGAATTAGAACTAGAGCAATTTGGAGAAAAGCATTGGAATCAAACGTTTTCATACAATTGTCAAAATGAAAATCAAATTGTCATTTTGACAATTTTTTTTTGCTTTCATTTAAGAAATCTGGCAAATGAAATGAGGAATACTTTGTGTTTTGTCTATTTTGTATAAATATCAGGTTTTTTAATGCAATTCAAAACAAAAGCATACCATTTTGGTTACTGACAGCTCTTTTGGCATGGTTATTGCATTATAGAGAATTGGAATATTTGGGGGTGTACGGGATATGTCGAAACCAGAAATGAAACATGACGTATTTTCTGGAACAGATGTTAGAGGAGGTGAAATTGAAATGACAAGTATTCAAACAGAGTGTTTGGCTATTGAAAAAGATATGATTCGTTTCTTGCAAGATTTGATTAGAATTAAGAGTTTGACAGGTGCGGAACAAGTTATAGCAGAGCGTGTCAAAAAGGAGATGCTTTCCCTTGGATACGATCGTGTCGTTGAAACAACCTTAGGAGATGTCGTTGGTATTATTGGCAACGGACCTTTAAGCATTCTTTTTGATTCACATATGGACACAGTACCCGTAACGGATGCAGAGTATTGGCAATACCCACCATTTGAAGGTGTGATTGCGGATGGCCGGATTCACGGCCGAGGAACTGTCGATATGAAAAGTGCAATTGCTTCCACGGTGTACGCAGGCTATTTGGCGAAAAAGCTTGGTTTTCATCAAGGAAAATCAATTTACGTGAGTGCTTCGGTTATGGAAGAAGATTTTGATGGATACGCTCTTGGAAATTTAATTGATGAGCTTGAGTTAAAGCTTGATTACGTAGTGGTTTGTGAGCCGAGTGAAAATCGAATCGCGGTGGGCCATCGAGGCAGAGCACTTTTTGAAGTGCATACAAAAGGCATTGCATGTCATGGCAGCGCGCCAGAGAATGGTGAAAATGCAGTTTACGAAATGAATACCATTGTTACGAGGGTTCAAGAATTAAATAAGAAATTATATGAAAAAACTGGTGAGCATGGTTCCATTGCATTGAGTAAAATTGAGAGTTCTTCAGTGTCCTTGAATGCGGTTCCGGATCAATGCACGATTTATTTAGATCGAAGACTTGCTATCGATGAAACATACGAAGTGATTCAAACAGAAATGGATAAGCTTGTTGAAGGATTGAATGCAGAGTGGAATGTTTACATTGCCAACGGAAAAAGTTCTTCGGGTATCGAGGTAAGCATGAACAGTTTTATGGAGGCGTGGAATACGCCGGAAAATAATAGGTTGCCGATGGCAATGGCGCAGGCGTACTTGGAACAAACAGATCGAACACCGGAATTTTTTAAATGGAATTTCAGTACAAATGGATTTGCATCGACAGCGAGAAACATAACAACAATCGGATATGGACCTGGAGAAATTAAGTATTGTCACATGAGAGACGAGAGTTGTAAAATCAGTGACATCATTGAGGCATGTGAAGTTTATACGAGTTGCTTGGAAAAGTTGAGCTAGAAAACAGTTGCAATGATTGTAAAAATAATAGATTTAGATCGAATGAAAATTTAGCTCGAAGGTATATGGGAGGAAACAATGTACAAAAACAACACGAAGAATTGCAAGTTTATTGAGGCTGAACTGGGAGAATACAATTATTGTGATTTTCTAACAGAAGAGAATGCCAAGAAAGCAAAAAGATTTATTGAGACATTAGAGGAATATGAGTCGACACCATTGGTCAGTCTGGATGCCCTTGCATCACGATTTGGGGTTCAAAAAGTATATGTTAAAGACGAATCAAAGCGAATGGGGTTAAATGCATTCAAAGGCGTTGGCGTTTTATACGGTGTGGCACGTTTGATTTGTGATCGGTTCGATCTTGATATTGAGAAAATTGGTTTCAATGATCTGATGGCACCCGAGTTGAATAGCAAGATCCAAGAGCTTGTTTTTATCGCAGCGACAGATGGAAATCATGGAAAAGGTCTTTCGTGGATTCTGAGCAAGCTTGGCTGTAAATGTCATATCTATATGCCAAAGAACTCGACTGAAGCACGAGTGAAAGCGATTGAAAATTACGGAGCGACGGTGACGGTAACAGACGGAAATTATGATGATACCTTGCGAATTGTTATCGAGAAAGCCGCTGAGAATGACTGGATTCATGTTCAGGACCAAGCATGGGAAGGTTATACAAAAGTTACCAATCTGATTTCTGAAGGATATACCATTATTGCCGACGAGGCTTTAGGTCAAATGCAGGAAGATGGATCAGAGAAGCCAACACATATTATTCTTCAAGCAGGCGCGGGCTCATTTGCTTTTGGGATTCTTGGTTATTTTGCAAATGTGTTTAAAGAGAGTAAACCATATATGGTGCTTGCCGAGCCAGAAAATGCAGACTGCTATTATCAATCCGTAACGAATGGAGAATACACTGTGGTTACTGGTGAGTTGGAAACCATTATGGCAGGATTATCTGTAGGTGAAGCCAATTTCGTTGCATGGGAAACATTAAGAACAATTGTTGAGGGGTATGCGAGTTGCTCGGATTCGATTTCAGCAAGAGGAATGAGAATACTTTCTAGTCCAATAGGCGATGATACTCGAATTATTTCTGGTGAGTCAGGAGCATTGGGATTTGGTTTGCTTTCAATGCTTTGTCAGTCGAATGATTATGAGGATATCAAAAATCAAATGAAGATTGATGAGAACAGTGTAGTCTTGCTGATTAGTACGGAGGGCGATACGGATCCTAAGGTTTATGAAGATGTCATCTGGAATGGCGGATATGGTACTGAAATTTAAATAGAATGAATAGCGAATAGATGTTGCAAATGCTCAGGGCGTTGTGCCCTGATGCTGCAATGTCAGGCAATCGCATTTTAAGATTGTGTTGAGAAATGCAAAAAAATAGTTGGAAGAGCCGAGGAAGAAACTTTTAAGCGAAAGGGGTGAATTGAAACCGAGAGGAAATCGTTGTCGAGCGAATAAAAGTTCAACTACTGGAATCGGTTAGCATAAGGAATTATTTGTTGAAGCTTCGTATTTTAGAAAGCTAGGGAATTATTATTAGGAGGGAAAAGATGGAGAATAAGAATTCAGGATTTCAATCGCAATTAGGACTGGTTATTACACTAATTGCAGGATCCGTCGGGTTAGGGAATATTTGGCGGTTTCCGCGCGTAGCAGCAATGAACGGTGGCGGTACATTTATCGTTGCCTGGGCAATTATGGCAATTGTTGTGTGTTTACCCATCATGCTAGGAGAGCATGTCATGGGTCGTGCAACCCGTCATGGCACACCGGGTGCATTTAGAGATTTTATAGGCAAGAAGTTTACATGGATGGGATCATCGGTTAATATTTTGATGTATGCATTAACAGCCTATTATTGTGTATTGACTGCATGGGTTGGAAATTACTTAGGCCTTGCAATTACAAAAGGGTATTATGGTGTAGATAAAGCGGCATTGTTCGATTCTGTTTCTAATAAAAGTATTGTTACCGTCCTTATTTTTGTGACTTTGATTTCTTTGGCATCGTTTATCACATATAAAGGAATTAAAGGAATTGAAAAAGTAACAAAAGTATTTTTACCGATTTTGTTTATTTGTTTGTTTATCACAGCAATTCGCGCTTTGAGTTTACCAGGTTCAGCGGCAGGGATGAACTTCTTGTTCACCTTCGAACCGAAAGCGCTTCTAAGTTCTAAGGTCTGGCTGGAAGCACTGACTCAAGCGGTTTGGTCAGCGGGTCCTGGTTGGGGACTATGTATCACCTTTGCGGTATTTGCAAAAAGAAAATCTGATGCAACATTAACAACAAGCCTTCAAGTCTTCGGAAACTCAATGGCAGCGTTGTTGGCAGGCATTGCAGTTATTCCAGCAATTTTTGCAATGGCACCAAGCATTGCAGAGGCAACAGCAACTTGTGCACAAGGGAACTTTGGACTGACATTTATTTCATTAACAACGCTATTTGAGAAAATGCCAGGTGGATATATTGTCGGGATCCTATTCTTCCTGAGTTTGTTCTTGGCAGCCTTCTCTTCCGTTATTGCGAGTGTAATGATCGTCGCATTGCCGATGGCTGATTCTGGCGTACCGAAAAAGACAGCGATTCTGCGAGTCTACTTCATTCTTTTAATTTGGGGAATCCCTTCTGCATGGAGTGCGAACTTCCTGTCGAATCAAGACTGGGTAGTTGGTCAGATGATGGTATTTGGAGCCTTCCTATCTTGTTATGCATTGGTTAAGTTCGGCGTTAAGAAAGTACGTAAAACATTTATCAACAATCCATATACGGGTATGAATATGGGAGCATGGTGGGAGTGGTCCATCAAACTTATTGCACCAACGATTATTGCCGTTATGTTTTTCTGGTGGTCATTCCAGTCAATCAGCTGGGATCCACAATGGTGGAATCCATTTAAAGCGTTAAGCTTGGGAACCGCGATTGTCCAAGGTGGGCTGATGGTTCTAGTGAGTATTTTGACGAATGATCGCGTGGCAAACTCGATTAAAAATAAATACTTCGATGGGGAAACATTCCCTGAAATTCAAGACAATGGATATAACGACTAATCAACTCAGACGAGGTGAATGGAGGATTATAGTATGACGACAAATGCGATTATTACGATGGTAATCTTAATGGGGATATTTTTTGGCGGATTTACAGTCATGATGACACGTCTGTTAAGAATGGAAAAAAAACAAGCTGAATTAGATAGTATGACGACGGATAAAGGAGCAGAGTAGAATGGAATATATCAATTTTACAGAAGAGGATATTCAAGCAAGAATTGACTTGTGTCAAAAGAATATGAATGAACAGGGTTTTGAGGGAGTTGTATTCTCGGCGGAAAGCAATATGAATTATTATAGTAATTTCCATACCCATGCCCCATGGACAACTTTTACACGACCGATGTTTTTGTTTGTACCAAAAGAAGGCAAGCCGGTTCTATATCTGCATATTTTCCAAACACCGGATGCTAGGGCAATTTCAAAAGCGTGTGATATTCGCGCATTTGAAAGCCTGCTCGGACCAAATGCATTACAGATTGCAGAAATTATGCGTGAGCTAAATATGGGCAGCGGCAAGATTGGTTTTGAAAAAGGCTATGAGCAGTTAATGGGTTTCCAAATTAATCTGTATGAAGGATTGAAAGAAGAATTGTCTTCAGCATCATTTGAAGACGCATCTGATTTGATTTGGAGTCAACGATTAATCAAGTCACCCAAAGAGATCGAATGCATACGCAGAGCATGTAATGCAACAAGCTATGCGCATGACAAGATTTTCAAAAATATTAAGGCTGGCATGACTGAACATGAAGTTTCGCGATTGGTGAAACAGTATATGCTGGAAGGCGGAGCCGATCAACCTGGCTTTGTATTAATCACAGCAGGCGAAGGAAATTATGATCGAATCAGCAAAACCGCAACGGATCGAGAGTTGCAAGATGGCGATTTAATCGTATTGGACTTGGGCGCCCGTTACAACCATTACTGGTCTGATTTCTGTCGACTGGCTGTTGTTGGCGAGATTAGCGAAGAGAGAAGAGAGATTCAAAGGAAAGTGCGTGAAGTGACCATGAGAGCGTCTAAAGTGATGAAGCCGGGGGTTGCAGTAGCTGATGTTGCACGAGCATGCGCGGAAGAAATGGTGAAGGTTGGATTTGAAGCTAACTTTGATTGTGGACGCATGGGCCATGGCATGGGCTTGTTGAGTACGGAGCCGCCTTCAGTTACCATTTATGATGAAACTATTCTCGAAGAGGGAATGATTATCAACTTGGAGCCGGGTATTGTCAATGAACTAGGAGCTTTCAATTTGGAAGAGAACTTCGTCATTACGAAAGATGGTTGTGAGTTATTGTCGAGCGCAAGTCGCGAATTCCATTCCGTATAAGATCGACTATCGTGTATAGAAGAATGTCTGAAAGGTTGAGCTTGGATAATCAAGCTCAATTTTTTATTACCCTACAAATGGAATCTGGGTTCAAAAAGGAAGATAGAATACAGATTATCGATATTTCTCTAAGTGTGCGGATTGTGGAAAGCAGATAAAGTAATGGGAGGTTAGGAATGAAGCCGAGAGATTTGCTTGTACTCACAGGGCTTGGCGCCATTAGGGGTGCATCTTTTGTATTTATGAAGGTATCAACACCTTATCTGGGGCCCTTTACAACGGTTTGGTTGAGGGTAACGGTTGCAACGTTGGTATTATTAATGTGGTTTTTTGTGCGAGGGAAAAAGATTTGCTTGCGGGGAGCCTGGAGAAAGATGTTCTTTTTGGGTACAATTAATACGGCAATTCCATTTATCTTGATTGCTACTTCAACCTTGGTGTTGCCAGTATCAACCGTTGCGATTATTATTGCAACAGCGCCGTTGTTTACCGTGATTATGGAAGGTCTGTTTTTGAAAAAGCCAATAGAACGGAATCATTTTCTAGCGGCTATTTTTGGTTCTGTAGGTATCGTTATATTACTGAGATCGAATCGGTTTTCGTTTACACATCAGGAGGTGCTTGCGATATTGATGGCTTTGGGAGCAACATTGTTCGCTGGTATCGGAAGTGTGTTCATGAAGACAAATTTGATGGAGCATGACAGGGAGGTGCTTGCATATGGACAACAGATCGGAGCGGTTTTTGTGCTATTTCCCTTGATCTTCATTCAACCGCCAGTTACATGGCATGTACCTCTTGGTGTTTGGGTGTCTGTTGTTGCTTTGGGTGTATTTTGTACGGAAATCGCATCTCTAATCTATTATTCATTGATACAGCGTATTGGACCGTCAAAGATATTAGTGGTAACCTTTATGGTGCCTTTCTTTGGAATACTTTGGGGAGTCGTTTTTCTGAAGGAAACTTTGTTTTTTGGGACGGTTTTCGGATTTGGGTTGATCTTGCTCGGTTTGATGATGCTTTATGAAGTGCAGCTTATACAAGCTAAAAGCAAAGTACGTTCCTGAAGATGGACTAATCATTGAGAGATTTCTATATAATATAAAGGAAGGGAATCTGAATTTCACTCAGGTTCCCTTCCTTTATAAATTGTGCTGATCGTGTGCCAAAACTTGCCCTGTAGACATCCATGATGTCAATGACTCGTTGTAAATACGAGATGTAGAGAATTTGTAAGAGTAATCTTTTTACTTCTATCTAAGAGTGGTTCGGTTTGGTGTTTTTTTAAGCCGTTTTATTTTGTTTTGATTTAATATCAATAGCTTTCTTTTTTTCTTCCCATTCCAGGTAATTTTTAAGTAGGCGAAGTGCTTGTTTAGTCTTTTTATCTTGATCTTTTGACCCGTCTTTAAGAATCTTAGACATTTTCATTAATTGAAGTTCAAGATATTTGGGATTGTTAAGTTTATTTACGCTAGCATCCGATTTTGATTTTTTCTTCGATGTCGAAATGGCTTCCATAAACATTAGCAACAAGAAACTGTTTTTCTTTTGTTTAGGTGCTTGTTTTGAGGATTCATAAGCCTGATCGAATAAGTTTGTTATATTTCGTTTTTTGTAAGAATATAATGCAATCACTGCACCAATTACTAAAACTGTTGTTCCACCAATAATTGCCATAGTCGTATTGTCCATTAAGCTGCTCCTTTAGTCGATTTATTATCTATTATATAAGAAAGAACAAGATTTTCAAAGAATACGGACAAGTCAAGTCCGAAAAAGTGTGTACTTTTCCTCGGATGACCACTTCTCATCTTGCTCAATTAGAAGAACCCCGATTAAACGAAAAAGAGATGCTCCATTCGGGAAGATTTCTAGGATTTCTTTTTTTGTTCCTAATTACTGGGAAATTTTACATTTCTTATTCTCCTTTCGTTTATCGCATTGTACGAAGAGTGCCTTGTCATTATTTACGAACAGTGCTTTTTCTGTTAGAATTCATATATTACTATGAATTTTGGAGGAAATAAATGAATGATGAACTATTGCAATTAAAAATTGCGGTGATTGATAACATTGCGGCAATTACATCAGGGGTTATAGAAGCTACTTCAGCAAAAGAGCTCCCAGAACGTATGAAAATGCTTGCTGACGCGATCTTACAATCTATAGACGATAATTTGTACGAGTTTATTCTTAAAGATGAAGAAAAAGAAGAATTTGGGCAATTTATTGAATCGGTATCTCAATACTGGGTAGAGCTCGAAGCAAAGCCTGAAATTGAAGAAAAGATGTTTGGATTAATGATTTCCATCATCGCGCACACCGATACAATGGAATATCATTTAGAAAGCAAATCATTAGCCGGTACGAACCTGGCTGGAGAACTGTTTAATATTGCGCAAAAGAAAATGCCGGCGAAACTAGGCCAAGCTTAAACCTATTGGGCTGCTCATAAGCCCTCTATCCCCTTGCTCGAAAGCTGTGGGGACTACTTTCTTAATAATATTGCAAGCACCGTTTACGTCGGCATTCAAAAGAGTGCCGACTTTTGTTTTGTATAAACCGCGTTAGATTCTTCGGCCACAGAACACAATGTCTTTTTGTTCGCCATACTTCGGCATCAGATCTTCATCTGAAAAAATTGGCTTTGATGTCTGATTTTCTTACGTTTTGATCACTGTGATACTGATGGCTGCAGCCTTGTAATTAAGCGTTTTGTGGATAAAATAATTTGAAGGAGAAATATATTGTCTTAGCTTGAGAGTTCTTTAGGAAGTCTATGTTTAATTTGAGAACTAATTTATGATGATTATAGTAAAAGGTGTTTGATAAAATCGCAAACTGAGTCCTAAAAACATATCGCATATAGAAGATGTGCCTTTATATTTGAACTTGATATAAGGGTATAAAGACTACACGCAAGTCGCTAGAAAATGAAGAGAAAAATGAAGCTGGGAAATTACTGTATGAAAAAAGCCGGGAACCTGAATTCGCTCAAGCTCCCGACCTTTTATAGTAGTGCTGGTCGGAGTGACAGGCTTTGAACCTGCGACCCCTTGACCCCCAGTCAAGTGCGCTACCAAACTGCGCTACACCCCGATGTATATTAATTTTATGGTAAACCTTTTTGGAGAATTTTTCAAGTTTTTTTGGAAAATTCTTCTATTTGATATTATTGGAAGTCGAAGGATTTGAGAGCATAATACTGAAATTGTGAAATTTATTGCATGAATATTCATAGGGAAGAATTATTTTGAAATTCGGAGTCATTTTTTAGTGGTTTTCTGCTAGAATGTAGAAAAGCATGTGGAGGTTGGGGATGAAAACAAGAGATTTACTCGCGCTGACAGGGCTTGCTGCCTTGTGGGGTGCGTCTTTTTTATTTATGCGGGTTTCTACGCCATATTTGGGGCCGTTTGCAACCATCTGGGTGCGTGTAACTGTCGCGGCATTGGTTTTATGGATTGGTTTTTTGGCGAAAAAGAAAAAAATAAACTTGAAAGGTGCTTGGGGAAAGATGCTGATTGTCGGTGCAATCAACGCGGCGATTCCATTTACCTTGATTTCGGCGGCGACATTGACCCTGCCTGCTTCAACGGCATCTGTGATTAATGCGACCACACCGTTGTTTGCTGCGATTATGGCGTGGCTCGTTTTGGGAGAGCCATTGAAATGGAATCATTTTTTGGCATTTGTCTTTGGTGTTGGGGGTGTTGTGGCACTCTTGGGTTGGAGTCCATTGCCGTTTACTCGTGAAGTCATATTGGCAGCCATGATGTCCTTGGGCGCATCGGCTTGTTATGGAATCGGCGGGGTCTATGTAAAGAAGAAGCTGATGGGATTTGGTGGAGAGGTATTGGCATTTGGTCAACAAGCGGGAGCGGCCATGGTATTGTTTCCCATGATTTTTATTCAACCTCCGGCTACTTGGAGTGTGCCAATAGGGGTTTGGTTGGCAGTTGTTGCGTTGGGTGTATTTTGTACAGCTTTGGCATATCTCGTGTATTTTTCATTAATTCGACGAATTGGTCCGACAAAAACCTTGTCCGTAACATTTATGGTTCCTTTCTTCGGTGTGATGTGGGGTGCGATCTTCTTGCATGAAGCCTTATCGGTTGGGACGTTTCTTGGATTCGGCTTAATCTTTATCAGTTTGATGCTGCTTTCTGAAGGTCAAGTATTGGGCTTGAAACGAAAGACGCGATCATGAATCGGGTAGAAGACTGGGTTGAGATCGAAGTTGTGGAAGTCGAACAAATCCTTTCAAAGATTAATGTGGAATGGAAAGTTGTCTCCAAAGAGATTTGCCCAAATGGGAGGCGAACCACTAATTATCAAATCAAAGTAGAGAATGAGACGGTATTACTTCGAATCTATCCAATGGAAGCGGATGTTTCACAAAAGGAAATAGCGATCTATCAGCGCCTTGCAGGGCGATTGCCTGTTCCGAAGGTTTATCGGTCTGGAAAGATTGAACAAGGCAATGCATATATCGTGATGGAATATCTAAAAGGCGTTTCGCTCGCGTCTATGTTGAAGAATGAGAATGCATGCACGGATTCGATTTTTGAACAACTTGGTCAAATTTTGGCGGTCATTCATCAAGAGTCCTTTGAAAAAGAAGGTGCGTTGAATGAAAACTTGGAAATAGACGCTGGATTGCCGCCGATTTTAGATTGGTACGCATATTTTTTGAATGGGATTCCAGGAAAGAAATTGGGCAGTGAATGGAAACGAGAGATCGAACAAATCATTGAAACTAGTGGGGCAGACTTGGAACGGATGACGGAAGAATTTGTTTTGACCCACGGAGATTTTCGGCCAGCGAATTTGCTGGTATCGGGTGATTGTGTAACCGGAGTACTGGATTGGGAATTTGTTCTGTCAGCGCCGCGATATTTTGATATTGGGCAATTTATTCGTGAGGAAGAAAGTATGACTGGGTTGAGAAAACGTGCTTTTTATCGAGGCTATCAGAAGGAATCGAAGAATCGACTACCTGAGGACTGGGAGCGATTGGCTCGGCTAATGGATCTTGCAACGATGATGTCGTTTTTGGATCGCAGTGAAGAAGTAACGGAGTTGGATCAATTGATGATTGAGCGAATTAAAGCGAATACAATGTTTGTGAAAAGATAGGCGAGGGGAACCTCGCCTTTTTAGTTGCTCTTGCAACTAAATGATGTTACAATTCGAATAGTTGCAAAAGCAACTAAATGGAGGTTGTGATGACTCACTATGAGTATGGGCGATATATTGCTAAAATTTATCGATCATTTCAGATATTTTTAAAAGTAAGACTTGAAGACGTTGGATTGCGTCCTTTAGAATTCCGAATTCTTTTGTGGTTGCGCCATGCGAATGGGGCTAAGCAGGAAGAGCTGGCGGAAGGTTTGGGCGTAGATAAAAGTGTAATTACCCGCATGGTTAGTAGTTTGATGCAAAATGGTTATTTGACTCGAGTAGTCAATCAGAAAGACAGACGCGCGTATTGCCTGCATCGCACAGAGAAGGCTGGGTTGTTTGATGGAGAGATGGAAGAAATTTTAAATGAGTGGGAATCCATTATTCTTGAGAAGGTACCAATGACACAGCGAGATCAGTTTTCTGAATTACTGAAACTGGTTTCAACTTTTTCGTTTAAGGCAGTTAGAGAGATACAACAGGAGGATTAGGATGAATCAAAAAGAAAATAAAATGGGCACCATGCCCATTCCGAAGTTATTGTTTCAAATGGCATTGCCGGCGATCATAGCCATGATGGTACAGGCAGCCTATAATGTAGTTGACAGTATATTTGTATCGCGCTTGGGTGAAGAAGCATTGACGGCGTTGTCTTTGGCTTTTCCCATTCAGTTGATTATCATTGCATTTTTTGTAGGCTTGGGCATCGGGATCAATTCCTTGGTGTCTCGTAAGCTGGGTGAGAGAGATGTAGAGAGTGCGACAAATGCAGCGGAGCATGGCTTTATCATTGCTGGGATTTTGTATGTTATTATTGTGATTTTGGCATTCTTGATTCCCAAGGTATTCTTTTCCAAGTTTACGGATGATCCATTGGTGATTGAGTATGGGGTGCAATATATCACAATTGTCATGCTTTTTGCATTCGGGCGGATCTTTGCTCAAGCAGGCATCAGCGTGATGCAAGGAACCGGTGAAATGGTGAAGCCTATGAAAGCCATGATGATCGGGGCGGTTGGAAATATCATTCTCGATCCAATTCTGATCTTCGGATGGTTTGGGGTACCGGCAATGGGTATTCGCGGTGCGGCCATTGCAACTGTAGCGGCACAGTGTTTAACCATGCTCTATGTTTTTCACGCGATTTTTAAGCAAAAAATCAGCCTGCAGTTGAATATGAAAAGCTTTCACTATGACTCGAAGATGATTCGTCAGATTGTGGTTGTTGGATTGCCTGCTGCGATTATGCAAGCTTTGGGTTCTGTAATGCTGACGGGATTGAATCTGATCCTTGCGAGTTTCAGTGGTTCTGCGGTTGCGGTCTTGGGCGTTTACTTCAAACTGCAATCCTTTATCTTTATGCCGATCTTTGGTTTGGGTCAGGGAACCATGCCGATTGTTGGATACAACTTCGGTGCGAAGAATCGTTCACGTATGATGGAAGCGATTCGAGTTGCGCTTTTGACAGCGGTAACGATTATGGTATTGGGAACCATTGTTTTTCAGTTCTTTCCGTCAACCCTATTGAAAATGTTTAATAGCTCACCGGCTATGATGGAGATCGGTGTGCACGCGTTTAAGACGATTAGTTTGATCTTTCCATTGGCAGGGGTTTCCATTGTTTTGAGTACGTCGTTTCAAGCCATGGGCAAGGCGCATTTAAGCATGGTGGTCAGCTTTATTCGTCAATTGGTTGTTCTTTTGCCAGCGGCATATTTGTTTGGCCGATATTTCGGTTTGGATGCGGTTTGGTATTCATTTGTCGTATCGGAAGTGGTGGGTCTAAGCACGGTATTAATCTTGTTTAGCAAAGTGTCACATGATGTTACGGCAGGATGGGAAGCACCGAGTTTGGAAGTGGAAATTGAAAGTGAATAAAATAATGCCTCGAGAAATCGAGGCGTTTTTAATAGGAAAAGAAAGATAATCGAATAAGAGTAAGTGTCTTTCCTATAAAGAATTTAGCGAACAAAGGAGAAGCAGGATGATTATTGCGATTTCACCAAGTAAAACCTATCAAACCGAAGAACAATTCGAGTTAGAGATCACCCAACCACAATTTGATGATTCTGCATTACAGCTGCGAGGCATCTTGCAGGGGTGGTCTGTTTCTGATTTGAAAACAAGAATGAAATTGTCGGAGTCTCTAGCGGATCAAGTAGCTTCATTGTATACGGGACGAGATTTGAAGGTTGTTCCTGCGATGACATACTACACGGGGCTTGTCTACAAACAATTGCAGCTTGAAGCCTATGATGCGGATCAGTGGGAATATGCTATGAATCACGTAAGGATTCTATCCGCTATGTACGGGGTGCTGCGACCGCAGGACGCGGTGTCACCGTATCGGTTGGACTTTGTTGTTAAGATGCCAGAGGTAGAGTTGTATCACTATTGGCATGAGCGCTTGAATGGCTACTTTCTGGATGAGACTGTAATTGATCTGTCTTCCAAGGAGTTTGGTAAACTTTTGCCGGAGGATCGGATACGGATTCAATTTCTTCAAAAAAATGCAAAGGGCGAGTGGAAGTCGCAGTCGACAAAGACGAAGATGGCGCGGGGCAAAATGTTGGATTGGATCATTCGAAACGAAATAAAAATGCCGAAAAAAATTCAGGCGTTTTCATTGGATTTCTATACATTTAGTCAAGAGCGGTCATTGGGTCGGACTTGGGTATTTTGTCAGAGGCAAAATATTTAGTAGGAAAACTCAGCAAGGTAGGTTTTGTCCTTGTTTGAACCGATCCAGATTTTCACTTTGCTGTCCAATACTTCGAACATATACCGTTGTAATTCACTGTCTGATCTATTATTTCCGGCATCGGGATCTTCTGGTTTTGGAGCCTCCTCGTAAGCTATGGGCACAAAGGCTTTGTCAAAGCTTCTTCCAGTTCCACCGAAGCGCTGTTTTTTAAAGCCGATAAATTCTCCATCGGTATCATAGTTAGGCATAACGCCATGCAGTTTGTTGTCTTCAATGACGAGGCTCCCATCTACAAGAGCACGTTTCATGAAGTTGGCCAACAACTCCGCTTCGCGAGTGTCAGCGGTTTCTGTAGCTTTGGCTTGCACGTTCATATAGTTGGGAACAGCAATGGCGAGAATGAAGCCAAGGATGGCCAAGACAATTATGAGTTCGATGAGAGTAAAACCTAAACGATTATTTTTCTTTGTATTTTCCAAGAAATTACTCCTTTTTTCTGAAGTTCGCGATTGGGTTTATTATAACAAAAGGTGCACATCGTAGTTCTGGATGCTTTCAATTTTAATGACTTTTTAAGAAATATCTACGGCATCTCAAAAAAAATTGGATTATTATGGTAAAATGGTCCTAACGCAAATTGGAGGAATCGATGAAACGGGAATATCGGATATTTTTAGGGAGTTTAATGGCCGTAACGGCACTATTGGTTGCGCGTATTTTGTTGAAACAGGAGAGTGGTGGATCAGTTGAACCATTGGGGTGGTTGCTCGTGGGTTCCGCGGTGTATATGGAAGTTATGCAGATGTTTTATGATGATCAGATCAGTTTGTCTTTTTCAGGTCCCTTGACCATTTTGGCTGTAGCAACTCAACCGTTTTGGTTTGTGCTGTTGATGATCTTGCTGTTCACTTCCTCGGGGAAGCTTTTTCAAAAGTATTATTATCATGAGCAGGAACATTTCTTTGATATTAAATGGTGTTTTAATCTAACTCGGTTTATTTTCATTGCAGCGTTGATTCGGTTGCTGTTTTTCGGAATTAATCCGGTATCGGCTTCAGGGATTTTCAGTTGGACGATGGCGAGTTTGTTATTTATTGTGGTCAATGCACTTCTTGTGGGGACCAAGATATCGTTGTACACACAAACCTATAGGCTCAAGAGCTACACAGCCACAACAACGATACTTTCTATTTACTATCACGTGGCAATTACCTTGTTATTGGTCTATGTCGAGGCGGTCGGTGGGAATGTTGGTGTGTTGATGATCATGATGGCACTTCTACCAATGCAAGGTGAGATTTTACGCCATTCCGGCGTGCATAAGTTAAATCCTACGTTGATTCAAGATGAACTGACGGGTGCATTTAATCGAAGGTTTATGCAACGCAAGATCACGGAGTGGCTGCATCACAAGCATCCGTTTGCCGTATGGTTTATTGATATGGATGATTTTAAGAAGATCAATGATACGCATGGGCATGTCATAGGGGATCATATTTTAATTCATTTTGTTTCTCAAATAAAGGAGGATCTTCGTAAGGAGGATCAAATTGTACGGTATCGGGGAGATGAATTTTGTATTTTATTCCAGAATGCGGAAGAAGCGCAACGTGTTCATGCGCGATGGAAAGATACATGGTTGAAATACCGCGCAGAAAGTGGAGAAACCATACGCTATGGCTTCTCATCCGGGATTGCGGAGTATACCTGTGAGGATGAAATGACATTTTTTGAGTTTTTGGATACTGTTGATCGGCAGATGTATGAAGAAAAACGAAAGAAAGCGAAACGGACCAATTTGGAGATCTCATAAGAGATCTTTTTTTTGGGTAAAAGTATAATGGGTGATAAAATGGTTCGATTCTTTGGATATTTCAATGCATGTATAGTAGTGGTACTTTCTTTGCGCAGACCGTATTTTGAGTGGTTTAAGCGATCAAAGAAACCGATTTGGTCAAAGCTAGTTGCAAAATTCATTCGCCGATTTCATCCAATTCTTGGTGGGATTTTAGTGGCGACAGGAGTTTTACACGGCTATCTGGCATGGGGGTGGAACTTTCGCCATACGGGGTATCTGCTATATCTCTTTGTTCTGATCCAAGGTTTATTGGGAATTGGATTGCTCAAAAAAGTCAGAAGTTTGAGGAAATTGCATCGATTGGTCTCTCTGATTGTTTTGGTTTTGTTGGGGTTGCATGTGTTTTATCGCACAGCCCTCGGATAGGAGAGTAAATATGAAACGCTTGATTGGTTTGATGATTCTAGTCGCTTTGTTTATCGTTGGCTGTTCGTCGGAACGGGGAGCGGTTGACCCGGTAATGATGGAAGAACCGGAAATTGCGGTGCAGATTGAAGAGGAAGAAGTTCCATTGTCGGGCGGAATTGTAGATGAAGAAGGAGCGGTACTTCAAGATGGCGGTATGAATTTATTGACCTTGGAAGAGTTAGCCGCCTATAACGGAAAGGATGGTATGCCAGCTTATGTGGCAGTGGATGGATTGATTTACGATGTATCGGAACATCCAGAATGGACCACTGGTGAACATGGGGGCAATATGGCGGGGACAGACATTTCTGAGATGTTGAAGGCTGCGCCGCATGGAGTTGGAAAGCTCGAGGACATTTCTTGGGTAGGAACTTTAGTCGACGAGTAGGGCAAGCTATGGTAAAACATGGTTGAATATAGAAATCCCGAACAATTTGTTCGGGATTTCTTTTTGCTTATAGTTTGTCTGCCAATCGATAAATCAGGGTTTCTGTTTTTCCCCAGCCCAGACAAGCGTCTGTGATGGATTTGCCAAATATGCCGCCCTTCAAATCTTGATTGCCATCCTCGAGATAACTTTCAATCATTAAGCCTTTTACAGCTTTTTCGATAGCGTAGTTATGGCGACGATTTGCCAATACTTCCAAGGCGATGCGTGGCTGCTCCATAAAGTCTTTGGAAGAGTTCGCATGATTGCAGTCGATAATGATGGCAGGATTTTTCAACCCACGTTTTTCATATTGGTTAATCAAGATGTTCAAATCCTCGTAGTGATAGTTGGGGATATTTTGTCCATGTTGATTGACGGCGCCTCGTAAAATTGCATGGGCAATGGGATTGCCGGTTGATTTTACTTCCATGCCATTGAAGATAAAAGTATGTGGGATCTGTGCGGCTCGAATCGAGTTGAGCATCACAGTTAAATCCCCGCTGGTCGGATTTTTCATTCCAACAGGAATGTCAATTCCGCTGGCAACTAGACGGTGCTTCTGGTTCTCAACAGAGCGAGCACCAACGGCGATATAACTCAACAAATCATCCACATAGGGAAGATTCATAGGGTAGAGCATTTCATCGGCGGCACTTAGGCCGGAATCTTTCATGATTTGAATTTGGAGGTTACGAATCGCTTTGATCCCTTCCACCAAATCTGGTTTTTTAATTGGATTTGGAGAGTGCATCATGCCTTTATATCCTTCTCCGGTAGTGCGTGGCTTATTGGTATAAACCCGGGGTACGATTAAGATCTTGTCCTTGACGTCCGCCTGCAGTTTTGCCAATCGGGTGACATATTCTCGAACTGCATCGGGATGGTCGGCTGAACATGGACCGACGATCAGTAAAAATCGATCGGAATGGCCTAAAAAGATATCGCGAATTTGTTCGTCGCGAAAGGCCTTTTGCTCCGCGAGTTCTTGTGAGAGTGGAATCATTTCCTTTATGGTTTCTGGTGTTGGTATTGTTTGAAGCGGTTGAAATGCCATTTTAGACCTCCTATTAGATAATTGTTGTCACTATATCAAATAAATTGGCGTCTGACAACCTAATCTGCCAAAACTTTCCTAAGTGTGTGGATAGTGTACGCAATGCTGAAGATCGCACTTGTCCATGTGATGAGGACGATTCCCCACCATACCCCTAAAATGCCCATGGCTCGTGTGCCTCCCAAGAACGGAAAGATGATCATGGGGAGAATGAATTGTCTGGTTACGCCAATAAAAAAAATCATTTTAGGTCGTTTGAGTCCCTGCAGCACAGAATTGCTGATCCCCATCAATACATAGGTGTTAAAGGCAATGACTTCGATGCGAAGAAATTGCGTGCCGATGGCAATGACGGAAGGATTGTCGTTGAACAGGGCGATGAGTCGTGGCGCAAGGGGGTAGACCAGAATCATGCCAAGGGTCATAATGGTCACGGAATAGCGCAAGGTCAATCGATAGATTGTCCGAATCCGCTGAAAATTTCCAGCGCCGTAGTTTTGCCCCACTAAGGAAAGCGCGGCAATATTAAGACCGAGAGCAGGCAGTAGCGCGATCTGTTCGATCCTTGTCGCTACTCCGTAGGCGGCGATTGCAAAATCTCCGCCATATAGAAGTACATAGCGGTTAATGACAAAAAAACCGATGGCGATGGTCATCATATTCAAACTGGCGGGAATTCCCTGAGTCAAAATCTCCCGTTGAATCTTCCAGGTGACGGCGCGCAAACAAAAGCCGTGGAAGGGGTGTTGCGACCGCCTTTTGAGCCGGCTGATCAGGTACAAGGTTCCAACAATTTGGATCAGAATGGTGGCCAAGGCGATCCCGCCAGTGCCCATCTTGGGGAACCCAAACCACCCTTTGATAAATAGAGGGTCGAGAATAAGGTTCATAAAGAAACCAATAATTAAGAAGTTTCGATAGGGTTTGGTGTCCCCTTTGGAAGCGAGCATGGCATTTAATGTGGCGTTGAAGATAAAAAATCCAGACCCGAGAAAGAGAATTCGAAGATAGGAAACCCCAAAGTCAAAGGATTTCCCCACTACACCAAAAGCGTGCAGAAGATTGTCGCTCCATAGGAAGCCACCAAGAGTGATGGCAAGGGAAAAAACGCCAGCGAGTACGATGGCGTTGCAGATGATAAGTTGCCCTTTTTGGGGCTGATTAGCGCCATAGGCGTTTGCTAAAAGTGCGGTGGTTCCGGTTCCGATCCCAGAACCGATTGCAATAATGATGAAAAAAACTGGGAAGGACAGTGCGAGCCCAGCCAAAGCCAAGGTGTCTAAATGTCCGGCGTAATAGGTATCAACGACATTGAAAAGGGTATTAAAAATCCAACCAATGCTGGCAGGCAAGGCGATTCTTCGAATCAGCGTTTTGAGATCATCGTGCACCAGGTCCACAAAGGGCTCCTTCCTTAGTCTTTCTTTTTCTTTCTACGAAACATGGAAAAACTGCCGAATCCGCCAAGAAGTGCGATATAGAATCCGAAATCATATCCGAATCCGCTGTTGATCGGTTCATAGAGCTGATAAGGCTCCTTAAAGATGGATAGAATCAAGCTGATTGGCGCGATCCATCCATGCCAAATGCCCCAGAAAAATCCTGCGGGATCATCGGGGGTGATGCTTCCGTCCCCAGGGATACAACCGGCAAGAACGATTGCGGCAATGAATAGCGTAAGTAGTAGTGCAAGTCGTTTTTTCATGACATCCTCCTTTGAATCATTCCTACCCATGTTCGGGTCTTTTGGGTACAAATAGTTTAGGGAGGTGAGAGTATGTCTTCATATGAGTCGCCGGAATATACCGTTGAAGAAAAAGAAGACATGTTTGAACTGCGCCGATACAAGGATTTTCAAGTGGTCAGTGTCGATATGACGAATCGGAATGATGGATTTCGCACCTTGTTTTCGTATATTTCCGGAGCCAATGAAACCCAAGAAAAAATATCGATGACCGTTCCGGTTATTCAAGAACAAAATGCGCAGAAAAGAACGATGGCATTTGTAGTGCCGAAAAAGTATCAGGCGGGTGTGCCGTCTCCTATGGATGCAAGTGTTGGAATACAGCAAATGACATGGACCCATGTGGCGGTTCTTCGCTTTTCTGGATTTGCGAGTGAAAGAAAAATTCAGAGCAAAGAAGCGAGTTTGCATGAGTGGATTCAAAAAAATGGGTGGGTAGAATCGGGTATGCGGGTCACTGCGTTTTACGATCCGCCATTTCAAGTACCGTTTCTTCGCAGAAACGAGGTGATGATTGGGATCAATTGGAAAGAAGATCTGGATGATGGGGGAAGAGAGCGTTTGCATGTGGATAAATTATAAATTTTCTGAAAAACATGTGGATAAAGTTGGACAAAGTTCATTATTTAATGTAAAATTACGTGTTAATATTAGAAATGAAATAAGAATAGGTAGGTATGAATGGAGAATTTATCAGTACATGATTTAACCTGTGCGAATGAGACAACTCGTGCGTTGGTCGAAATGGGTTTTGAAACAATGACCCCGATCCAAACGCAAGCGATCCCCAAAGCAATTGAAGGAGTTGACTTAGTTGGACAGGCACAAACAGGAACGGGAAAAACAGCCGCATTCGGCATTCCCATTTTTGAGCGCATTGATGCATCAGTGAAAGATACACAGGCGTTAATTCTTTGCCCAACGCGAGAATTGGCAGTTCAAGTATCCGAAGCACTGCAGACGATTGGCAAGTACCATCGAGGAATCAATGTGGTTCCTGTTTATGGAGGCGCGTCTATTGACCGCCAAATCCAACTAATGCGACGTGGAGCGCATATTGTTGTCGGAACGCCGGGACGGGTTATGGACCATCTCCGACGAAGAACCTTGAAGTTAAATAATCTTAAGATGTTTACCCTGGATGAAGCGGATGAGATGCTGAACATGGGTTTCCGAGAGGACATCGAAACCGTATTAGAAACGGTTCCAGCAGATGCGCAGAGAATGCTATTCTCAGCGACAATGCCGAAAGCGATCTTGTCTATCATCAAGAACTATTTGAGAGATCCAGCCATGATCCGCATTCAGCCAAAAGAGATTACGACGGATACAATCCAACAATTGTATGTGAAGACAAGAAATCGAGACCGTGAAGCAATCCTTACTCGATTTATCGAATTGTATGGCGCTACAAGAACCATCGTGTTCTGTAACACCAAACGAAAAGTTGACGAATTGGTTGAGTGGTTAGCAGCCAGAGGCTATCAAGCGGAACGAATCCACGGGGATATGGATCAATCGGCTCGTATGAACGTTATTCGTCGATACAAAGAAGGCAAAGTGCAAGTTTTGGTTGCAACGGATGTTGCGGCACGTGGTTTGGATATTCCGGCGGTAGAGCTGGTATTCAACTTTGAACTTCCTCGCCACGAAGAGTATTATGTGCATCGTATTGGTCGAACGGGCCGAGCTGGATTGAAGGGAACGTCAATTTCTTTTGTAACTGCAAAAGAGATGTATTCTTTGAAATCAATTATGCGATACACGAAGAAAACGATTGAAGAAGTGATGATTCCAAAGAAGGAATCCATTGAGAAGATTCATATGGATCGAATTTTGGCAGAAGTAAAGGAAATTGCGGAAACGCAAGACCTGAGCAAAGCACTTGAAACCATGCAACAACAAGAAGGCTTCCTTGGGTTTGAAACCATGGCTGCTGCACTGTTGACGAAGATGATGAAGGGCGGCGCGATCGAAGAGATTGACGAAGCTGGCATGGGCGGTTTCCGTCAGTCGGAGCGCAAGGTTCGCGGCGTAAACGGTCGAGTGAAATTGTTTATCAATATCGGTCGAAAAGAAAAAGTGGATCCTCGCGATTTGGTTCGTGTGATCACAAAAGAAACTGATGTGACTGGAAAAGAAATCGGAAAGATCAATGTCTACAACGAGTTCTCTTTTATCGAAGTACCGGAAGAGCATGCCAAGCATGTGATTCAGCGTCTTCGCAAGAAAACGATCAATGGAACTCATATCAATGTTGAAATTTCTCGTGAAAAGCAATCATCCGGCAATCGTGATGGCGGTAGTCATAGCCATACCAAACGCCGAGAGTACGGGAAATGGAATAAGAAAGAAGGCACAAAGCCAAAAAAGAGAACGCACGCGTAAACTAGGAGGGGCAAATGGGATCCTTTACGGAAGAAGCAGTACGAGTGATACAAAGCATTCCCTATGGGAAGGTGATGACCTACGGGCAGGTAGCTGCTTTAGCGGGTAATCCTCGTGCAGCTCGACAAGTCGTTCGAGTGCTTCATACCATGAGCCGCAAAGAAAAACTACCTTGGCATCGCGTGGTGAACCGAAATGGTGAGATTCGCCTGCCTCATGGACAAGGTTTCGAAGAGCAAAAGGCTTTTTTGGAAGCGGAAGGCATTGAGGTAGAATCATCTGGGCGAGTGAATTTGAACCAATTTGGTATTTAGAGAAACGAATGAAGAAGGCAACGCATATGCGTTGCCTTTTTTGTTGTCATGATGACCTTTCGCAATCCCATTTTTAGGCGTATGATTATCTTATAGATTCAAATTGTTTTTGTGGCTTAAAAATGAGTTGTGAACAAGGGGTGATCGTATGAATATATTCAATGCGTGGCCGTACACATTGATAATCGAACTCGTGGGCGGATTGATTTTTCTCTGGGTCTTCTTTCGATTTGTTGGAAAATTTACAGGCGAGACTTCTTTTGTGCGAAGGAATATGTGGAAGCTTGCTTTGGTGGGATTTATTATTATAGCCTTCATCAGTATCAATACCGTGATGTTTCGGTTGGAATCGGTGAAAGATGAAGAAGCGGCCCAGGCAATGATTGATTTTAGTGAGTCGAAACGGAATATCGAAATTCTGAGTATTGAACAAAGCAAATCAGGGCTATTTACCTACGAAACGGATCCGAAAACCATTCATTTTTTTGTGCAGGATATTGTTACGAAAGAAATAGCGCCATGCTATATTGCCAGAGACAAAGTGTTCGTATACGTAAATGATTCGGTTGAAAATCCTTTTATTATCTTTAATTCTACCGAGAATACCATTGATCTTCACTTTCCTGGAGACTCAAAAGAAGTCCATGTGGAGCAAATCGTCAAAGAAGAGTTTCATTTAAGCCAACTGGAAAGTGAAAATCTCGAATTGTTTTTATCGAGTATTGATATTATAGAAGAGTAAAAGCTGTCGGAGGGGGCAGCTTTTTATAACAAGAAATGTTCATGTTTTGCGTATAAAAAAAGCAACCCCGAAGGATTGCTTGTCTTTTTTAAATTAACGAACTGGTGTTACATTCTCTGCTTGAGGGCCTTTGTCGCCTTGGGCAACTTCGAAAGTTACTTCTTCGCCTTCTTCTAATGTCTTGTAGCCTTCTTTGTTAATTTGTGAAAAATGTACGAATACGTCATTACCTTCCTCAGAAGTGATAAATCCGAATCCTTTTTCTGCATTAAACCATTTTACTGTACCGTTCATTGTGTTTCCTCCAAAAATATTATTATTTGTTGCCTTTAATGTCTTTAGGGAAAACTTACTTCTCAGAAAAAAAAAGCAACCTCAGATGAGGTTGCTTTTTGGATTAACGAATTGAAGTGATGTTTTCTGCTTGAGGGCCTTTAGCGCCTTGAGCAACTTCAAAAGTTACTTCTTCGCCTTCTTCTAATGTCTTGTAGCCTTCTTTGTTAATTTGTGAAAAATGTGCGAATACGTCATTGCCTTCTTCTGAAGTGATGAATCCGAAACCTTTTTCTGAGTTAAACCATTTTACTGTACCATTCATTGTATTTCCTCCGTTGTATCTAATTTTTTTTCCTTTAAAGCCTTAGAGAAAATTACTGATCAACAAAGAATAGCCTTGCATGGTTTTCAGATTCACTAATGTATTAAAGGTACTCACTTATACTACCACGCTTTTCGATAAAAAGCAAATGATTTTATGTGAACAAAAAAAGTTGCAAAAAAAAAGCAACCTCAGATGAGGTTGCTTTTTGGATTAACGAATTGAAGTGATGTTTTCTGCTTGAGGGCCTTTAGCGCCTTGAGCAACTTCAAAAG
>JABXKS010000084.1:0-127500 GCA_013619125.1 Clostridiales bacterium | reverse complement strand
TACGTCATTGCCTTCTTCTGAAGTGATGAATCCGAAACCTTTTTCTGAGTTAAACCATTTTACTGTACCATTCATTGTAATTCCTCCGTTGTAACTAATTTTATTCCTTTAAAGCCTTAGAGAAAATTACTGATCAACAAAGAATACCTTGCATGGTTTTCAGATTCACTAATGTATTAAAGGTGCTCATTTATAATAACATGGTATTCAATAAAAAGCAAATGAATTCATGTGAATAAAAAAAATGCAAAAAAAAGCAACCTCAAATGAGGTTGCTTTTAGGATTAACGGTTTGAAGTTACGTTTTCTGCTTGAGGGCCTTTAGCGCCTTGAGCAACTTCAAAAGTTACTTCTTCGCCTTCTTCTAATGTCTTGTAGCCTTCTTTGTTAATTTGTGAGAAGTGTACGAATACGTCGTTGCCTTCTTCTGAAGTGATGAATCCGAAACCTTTTTCAGAGTTGAACCATTTTACAGTACCATTCATTGTTTGTGTTTCCTCCGTAAATAATTTTTTTCCTTTAAAGCCTTAGAGAAAATTACTGATCAACAAAGAATACCTTGCATGGTTTTCAGATTCACTAATGAATTAAAGGTTCAAGGTAATGTTACAGCAATCATGAACAAAATGCAAATGTTTTCCTGTTTTTTGTTGGAAATGGTAAAATGGATCTATAGATGATTCAATAGCGTGGGTATATAGCGTATAGGATTTAAGTTTTGGTAATATCCGAGGAATTGAGAATTTAGCCAGCGGGGGGCTTGAAATGAAACCATATCCTTCAACAAACATTTTAAATCGAGAGCTGAGTTGGCTCCATTTTAATGATCGTGTTTTGGAAGAGGGGGCACGGGATGATGTGCCCATTTTAGAGCGAGCCAAATTTATCTCGATTTTCTCGTCGAATTTGGATGAGTTTTTCGGAGTGCGCGTGGGATCCTTGCGAGATCAAAGGCAAGCAAAATACAAAAAATTGGATGTCTCGGGCTTGACGGCCAAGGAACAAATCAAGCAGATTTTTTCCCATACGAGAAAGGCGGTTCAACGGCAGTCAGATATTTATCGGCAGTGGCTGAAGGAGTACGAAGGAATGAATTCTCCTTGTCTAACGATCGAATCTCTTTCTAGACAAGAGGTTAAGAATATGGAACGGTATTTCAAAGGACGAATTTATCCGAGTCTTTGTCCTTTGGTTTTGGATCAGAGTATAACCCGCTTTGCCAATGGGAGATTGCATCTCCTGGTAAAACTACGAAAAGGCAAAATTGGAATCGTGCAGCTGCCGCCTTTAATGGATCGCATGATTGAAGGAGAGGATGCTGTTGGGCGTCCGGGCTTCTTCTTTTTAGAAGAGATCATTGGGAGCTTTTTGCACTTTTTATTCCCCGACGATCAGGTTGGTGATTGGGCGGTATTTCGCGTGACACGAAGTGCGGATATTCAGGTCGCCGTGGAAGATGCGGGAGATTTGCTGGAAGTTATTGAACAGGCGCTGCCGCAGCGAGAAAACGGTCGAATTATTCGGGTGGAAATTGAGGGCAAACAGGACTGGGCGATCGCGTTTTTGACGCAATACTTGGGCGTGAAACCACGAGACTTTATTGAAGTGGAAGTCCCTTTGGATTTGACATGTTTGAACCGATGGAATCGGATGGAAGAGGGCGAGCAAGGTCATTTTCAAGTCTTTGAGGCTGCGGAGAAGGAATGGTGGAAGGGAGATGTGTTTGAAGCGATCCGAAAGCAGGATCGGATTCATATGGTACCCTATGAAAAATTTGATCCGGTTATACGGTTCTTGGAGCAAGCTGTCCAGGACCCGCAAGTGATTGCCATTCAGCAAACCCTATACCGGGTGAGTGATCAATCATCGGTGGTCGAGGCCTTGCGTCAGGCGGCGCTGAATGGAAAGCAGGTAACCGTGGTGATTGAACTCAGGGCGCGGTTTGATGAGGAGAACAACATTCGCTGGGCGCGCACTCTGGAAGAGGCTGGATGCCAAGTGATCTATGGCCATCCCATTCAGAAGGTGCATACCAAGGCAATCGTGGTAATTCGCCAGGAAGACGACGGATTGAGGACCTATCTGCATCTGGGAACAGGAAATTATAATGAAGTGACGGCAAAACTGTATACGGATTTCGGGTACTTTACGGCAAACTCGGAGATGGCGCAGGATGTCAGCCGCATGTTTCACTATATTACGGGTTCTATGAAGATTCCGGAATTTACGTCTTTGGCGGTAGCGCCTTTCACTCTTCGAACAACCTTGATGGACCGGATTGCCGAGTGCATACGATCTGCAAAGCGAGGAGAAGCGGCCTGGATCTTCTTGAAAATGAATTCTCTGGTCGACACTCATATGATTGAAGCCCTCTATGAGGCATCAAAAGCCGGAGTCGAGGTTGATTGCCTCGTTAGGGGAATTTGTTGTTTGCGGCCTGGCTTGAAAGGTGTAAGCGAGAATATCCATGTAAAGAGTATTGTGGGTCGGTTTCTTGAACATCAGAGGGTCTTTTGTTTTTCAACAGGCTCCTGGGAGAAGCTTTATCTTTCCAGTGCCGACTGGATGCCCAGAAATCTGAATCGGCGAGTAGAGTTGATGTTTCCTGTCACATCGCCCTTTGCGATCGAGAGCATCAAGGGCTGGATGCGCTTGCAATGGCAGGATGAGAATCGCGCGCATCGACTGAAGTCAGACGGCACTTATCGGCCGCTATCTCGTGAAAAAGGCGCCCTGGATTCACAGGCTTGTTTTATTGGTGAATTGATGGAAAGGAGTAGGACATGAAGCGAATTGGAATTGTCGACTTGGGATCCAACTCTGTACGGATGAGCATTATTTGGGTAGAACAAGATCATTCCTATCATATGGTCGAGCAGGCAAAGAGCATGGTACGCTTAAGCGAAGGGATGAGCGAGGATGCGCACTTGAGTCCCCAAGCCATGGAGCGGACAAAATCAGCATTGAGCATGTTTAAAAAATTGGCTGGGGTTCACCAAGTGGACGAGATTCACGCGGTAGCAACTGCAGCCGTTCGCCAGGCGAAGAATCGCGATGTCTTCTTAGATCTGGTTCGAGAAGAAACGAATTGGGAACTGCAAATCATCTCGGGAGAAAAGGAAGCGTATTACGATTACTTGGGGGTTGTGAATACCCTGCAGTTGGAGAATTTTGTTTTGATGGATATAGGCGGGGGAAGTACGGAGCTGGCATGGATTGAGAATCGCCAATTGAAAAAGGCGGTTAGCCTTCCTCTGGGAGCCGTCTTGCTGACGGAATCGTTTTTTCCGGAAGGGGAAGTCTCGCAAAAAGGCATTCATGAAGCCAAGGATCGATTTGATCGGGCGCTGGATGAGATTGAGTGGCTAGATGAGGTCGACGGATTGCCTATTGTTGGCTTGGGTGGAACCTGGCGAAGCATTGCGAAATTGGATCGCTCTGCCACGAGAAACAGCATACAACGAATCCATGGTTATGTTTTGGAGAGGAAGGAAACCCTGGAATGGGTGGAAGACCTATGGGGGATGTCGAGAAAGGAAAGGCAAAAAGCAAAGGGGATCAGCGCGGAGCGAGCGGAAGTTATTGTTGGCGGGATTGTTCCCATTGAACGAGTCATCAAGCGCTTGAAACCCAAAGAGATCATTATCAGTGGTAATGGGGTGCGGGAAGGAATTTTCTACGAGGCGTATTTTAAAATGATGGAGAAACCGGTAGTTGCGGAGAATGTTTTGTCCCACAGCCTTTCCAATATGGTAAAGAGGTATCATGAAAGCGATCATCATCTCAACCAATTGGATCGATTGACACAGGTGATGGTTGAGGTACTACAGCCTGTTTATCATTTTTCAAAACGTGATGGAGATTTGCTTCGCGCGGCGATTAGACTGCATGATATCGGGATGCGGATCGATTATTTTAATCATCAGGATCATAGTTTTTATTTGACATTAAACACCAATATCTATGGGCTTACCCATCGGGAATTGGTTCAGGTTGCCTGGATTGCGGGTAGCCATCGGGTTGATCGAAAGCTTCATCAATCGATTCGTCAATTTTCTGGGTATATGAATACAGAAGAGAAGCAGCGTGTGGAGCAATTGAGCGTAATCTTGATGATTGCGGAACAGTTGGACCGTGCGGAGGACAGCCGGGTGACAACCTTTAGCGCTAGCCTGACGGATCGTTCCTTGATTTTGACGGCAGGCAGTGAAGAACCCATTGAATTGGAAATTGTTTCGGCCAGACGCGCTTCCTCTCCATTTCGAAAGGCATATCGAAGGACCTTGCTGATCAAAAGTAATAGTTAAGTGCACGATTGGAACGAAATATTCAACGGAAGGAGCGTTCCTTTTGAAGAATTTGATTGTGGTTGTGCTGAGCTATCTGCTGGGATGTGTGAACACCGGGTACTATTTCACGCGCATCTTCTACAAGCAGGACATTAGGACCATCGGCACCAATGTCACCGGAGCGACCAATGTGAGCCGGATTGCTGGAAATATGGGGTTTATCATAACCTTTGCGGGAGACTTTCTGAAAGGGGTTGTGGCCATGGTGTTGTGCCAGACTCTAAAGATTGGCGATACTGCGACTCTTGTTTGCATATTTGCTGTGATTGCGGGACATGTCTTTCCCTTCCAGTTGCAGTTCAAAGGCGGTAAGGGGCTGTCCACGGCTCTAGGGGCAGTGCTTCTGCATGCCCCTATGATCGTAATCTATATTTTGGCCATTAGCGGCGTTGTGCTTGTCTTTGTGAAAAAACGTACGATTTCCGTCCTGATCGCGCTGTTCATCCTGCCCTTGGTGTTACTTGCAGCGGACTACGCATGTGAAACCATCTTTCTTTTCATTGCGTTGGACGCGATCTTTTTATACGCCTTCAGGGACAATATCAGGAATTATAGGGAAAAATGGAGACATTGAGCGAAGTTGGATTTTAACAGAACCCGCTATTTAGTGTACGGATAAAAGAAGGGGCGAGTATGATGAAGGTAATCTTTCGGCAAGAAACAGAAGGGGAAAAGGGAAAAACGATTTTGGAAGTTGCGAAGGAAAACCAAATCAAGATCAAGGCACCTTGCGAGAAGGGCAAATGCGGCAAGTGTAAGGTACGTGTTTTGGCGGGGGAATTGAAAGCCCTTACCAAGGAAGAGAAAAAAGAATTGAGCAAGAAGGAAATTGCCGATGGGATTCGATTGGCTTGCATGGCGGAAGTGATTGATGAGGTAACGGTTGAGATTGTGAAAAAGAAGAAAAAATAAAAACAGGCGTTCAGAGGGTAAATACCGCTGAATGCCTGTTCTGTTTCGTGGGTTTATCCGATTAATAAATACCGTGAGATCATAATAAAGTGTGAGAGACTCCCGCCCAAAATAAAGAGATGAAAAATCTCATGGAAGCCAAAATGTGGAAGTGTCATCCATTTGGGTTTGACGGCGTAAATCACCGCGCCGATCGTATACAGGGTGCCGCCCACAATCAGGAGAACAAATCCCTGTAGTGCGATATTTTGATAGATCGACGGCATAAAGAAGATGGCAGCCCAGCCCATTAGGACATAGAAGCTGGTGTAGAGCCAGCGGGGCGCATTCAGGAAGAAGACCCGAAAGAATATGCCCGCGACCGTCTGGGTCCATAAAACAGCCAAAAGAATCAGTCCCGTGGGGCGCGGAAGCGCCAATAGGCAAACTGGCGTATAGGTGCCGGCAATCAGGACAAGGATCATGGAATGATCGATTTTTCTTAAAATCGTTTCCACATGCTTCGAGGATTTGACGGCATGATAGATGGAAGAGGCGCTGTATAGCAAAATCATGCTGATTCCAAAGATCAAAGCGCTGGTTAATTGCAACGGATTTTGATGGAGAACAGATTTAACGATCATCCAGGTAAGTCCGGCTGCTGAGAGAACCGCACCGATGAGGTGCGTAATAGAGTTGACAGGTTCTTTGAAAGATAACATATGCGGCTCCTTTCTGTTTCTAGTACTATTTTACCACTAAAAGAAGAGGACCTGACAAAATCGGTGTAAAAATATATAATACGAGAAAATTATTGTGATGATAACACTATCAAATTTTTTGACTGGAAAAATTAACGGAGAAGGCGATCTTTGTTGTTTAAGTGGAAGGGGTCGTTTTTTTGGTTCCTAGATTGAAAAGTGATGAATATGGTAAAATAATACTGGAGGACGAGGATGACACGATTTGTACGATTCGACCAAAAGACAGGGAAAGAAAAATTAACGGAGAAGGAGTTTCAAGCGCATCTGCGCTTTATGGAGCGGTCTGCCGAAGAAAGGTCCATGATGGCTGGTGGGTTTGTTGGTGATACCGGTGGCATGGTTGTCTTTGAAGCCAATTCCTTAAAAGAAGCAAAAGAGTGGGCCAGACTCGATCCGCTATTTGCATCGGGAAAGTATATGTTTCAGATCTATGAATGGTCTGTGGTTTTAAATAGTGAATGGAATAAGGAGGAAACTCATGGGAATGGAAACGTTTGACCCGGCAATGGCAAATATAAAGGATCATCCTGCCTTTGAACCATTTGAAGTGACCCGGTATTTGTTGCTTTCAGAAGCCATCGAAAAGGGATGGGTGGAAGCCCAAGAACCGGTTTTGCACGCGAAAATCAACGACTCTTCTCTGGTGCTTTTAACGCGGCAGATGACCTATCATCATGTTGCCCAAGGCATGATTGGGGAAAAGCCCTGGATGGTGTCCTTCTGACCGGCCTGCAACACGGGTGTCTGGATGACGCCCATTGTGCGCGATCGAAAGCTAACCTTTGCCGCTTATGGATTGTATCAGGGCTTGTCTTTGCTTGCGGATCTTGAAACCCAGTCCTATTGGGATCATATTACCGGCGAATGTATACGAGGAGAATTTCTTGGAGAAAAATTGGTAGTGCGCCCTCTTTTGCATACCCGCGCGGATCTGGTGGAAAAAGAATATCCGAACGCGCAGGTTGCGATTTCTAAGCTTTCGTGGTGGCGAAATTGGACGACACATGTCATGCGAATGGCCATTCAAAATAAATGGTTGCCGCCAATGTTTCAACGTCAATTCAAACGTACGGATCAGCGATTGGACGCGTTGGAAATGGGACTTGGCATTTGGCATGGGAAGGAAGCAAAGTTTTATCCCGAGCGGAGCTTAGAATCAAGAGCCATTCAGGAAACCTGGCAGGGAATTTCTCTATTGATCCGGATTCATCCGGAAACTAAGATCCCAGTAGCGGAAGTGCAATCGGAAGGAAAAGAGAAAGAGATCTTGCAGGTGCATTCTCTATGGTATGGGTTTGTTGCGACATTTCCTCAGGCGGAAATTTTTTCGGAGGAGCCATGATCAATCGAGATGAAATACTAAAAAAAATTGCTGAGCAATTGGAACCGATGAAAGAAGCGCGAGCCATGTGGGAATGCGGATCTGTTGCTTTCCATCGCATTGACGAGTGGTCGGATTTGGATATTGTCATCGAGGGGAAAGAGGGCGCTACCGATCTCTTGTTTACAGCGATCGAAAAAGCGCTGCAAGGGATTGCGCCTATCGATTCTTCCTTGGGACCCAGTGGGGGATGGCCTGGGGTTTTGCAAAAGGTATATCGATTGGAAGGGATGAGTCCCTATCATGTGATTGAGGTAGCGATTGTAGCACCCGATGCGCCAACTAAGTTCTTGGAACGGGAAATCCATGGCGATATTCCTGTCCACTTTGATAAGGACGGGATTACGCAGGTAGCACCTATTGAAGCTCACGCATGGAAAGAAAAGCTGGAGGTGCGAGTGGAGGAACTGATCCAGAAGGTTGATCTGTACCGCATTCTAGTGGAAAAGGAGATCCATCGCGGAAATCATATGGAAGCCATGGCCTTCTTTCAGGGATTTATCCAAAAAGCCTTGGTGGAACTTATTCGGATTCGCTACAGCCCATTTCGATATAATTTTCAAAGTCGATACCTGTATTATGATTTACCGGAAACCGTCATCGCACGATTAGAGCCCTTCTTTTTTATTGGATCGCCGGAAGAACTTGAGATCAAATTTCAGGAAGCGATGGACTGGATGGCTGAATTGAGGGAGCGAGGATAAGTGAAAGAGAAAATTGAGGAAATGGCATCATTCTTTGATGCACGTGCCAAAGGTTATGATCAGCATATGCGAGAAAACATTCAGGATTTTGACAAGTACTACCAGGCTTTGGCAAAACCCGTCGAGGGGAGAGGCGATAAGTTTCAACTCCTTGATTTGGGTTGCGGGACTGGATTGGAATTTCCATACCTCTTGGCGGCGGCGCCTCAAGCTTTGATCAAGGGGATGGATATATCTGATGAGATGATACAAGAAGGCGCCAAGGCTCACCGAACCTTTGGGGAGCGGATTCAATGGGCGAGAGGCTCTTATGTGACAGATCCATTGGGCAAATCAGAGTATGAGGTAATTCTCTCTTCCATGACCATGCATCATTTCTTTATCAGTGAGAAGAGAAAGATCTATCAAAAGATATTTGACGCTGTGAAGCTGGGCGGCATATATATCGAAGGAGATTATATGGTTTCATCTGATGCAGAAGTAGCGGCCTTGGCACGTTACTATGAGCAGGTTGAGAATTACGAGGGAGCGGAAATTGGGAAATTTCATTTGGATATTCCCTTTACGGTTGAGAGGCAGGTCATGCTTTTAAAAAGCGTTGGATTCGATCCGGTGCGGGTGATTTACAGGACCACAACGAATGCTGTTTTGGTGGCAAGTAAGCCGAAGGAGTGAAAAAAAGACACAAAAAAGGAGCTCGTCTGAGCTCCTTTGATTTTTGGATATACTTCATATAACAGGTTATAATAAAAACATCAAATTGGCAAGAAAAACTTTGATTTCGAGAGCATAAGCGAAGGGAAGAAGCGTGTTGTCTTATCGAAGCATTGGATGCTTCTACAACCGATTTTAAATAGACTCGTTTTTTTGATACACTAGGCTTCCAAGAAACGAGAGGAGGACGCGGGATGCAAGCGAATAATCACCCTGATTATAAGGAAGAACGAAAACAATTGAAAAGGACGATTGCCATTTGGGATCAACGGACGAAAATTCTTGTTGAAGAAGTCGAAGAGCGAGGTGGAAAGCTGCAACGTTTGAGGAAGAGTGGCGGCGGCGGATATAGCAACGAGTATGAAATTTCCGCTCATTTGTATGAGATGGCTGCCCGGGAACATGGGATGTTGGAGCGGTCTGGCGATAAACCGTATTTCGCGAGGATCGACTTTTTGGATGATGGAAACAAGGAGATTGAGGTTTTTTATATTGGCCGAGTAGGGGTGGAAAACCCTAAGGACGGCACGAGGCTAATTTTGGATTGGCGAGCACCTATGGCGAGCCTCTATTATCGCGGCGAGTTGGGTGAGGTGATGTTTAAGGCTCCCGAGGGCTTGGTGACGGGGGAACTTCAACTTAAGCGGCAATATGAAATTGAAGCGCGGCAGTTGTTGAATATCTTTGACAAGGATTTGACCCCCATGGATGAGTTTTTGCAGAAAGCCCTATGGCAAAAGAAAGACAATCGCTTAAAGGATATTGTTTCGACGATTCAAGAGGAACAAGATGGGGTGATTCGAGCGGAAAAGAATCGAGTGGTGTTAACTCAGGGGGTTGCCGGATCCGGAAAGACGACCATCCTTCTTCATCGAATTGCCTATCTTTTATATACCTATCAGGAGGAACTTCCTCCCGATTCGATCCTACTTCTTGTCCCCAACCATCTTTTCTTGACCTATATCCAAGAAGTATTGCCGGAATTGGGGGTTGATCAAATTCAACAGGGCACCTATGAGGAAGTCGTCTTGAAGCGTATGGAATTGACTGATTACCCTCATTGGCATCAGGAAGGGATTTGTGGAAAGCTGAAGGGAGATCTTCGGTGGATTCAGGTCATGGAGGCAGTGGTTGCCGCCTTGCCCAATTTGGTGCTGCCGAAGGAAAATCTCTGTTTTCAGGATATCTGCCTTTTTTCTGCAGAAGAAATCGAAGAGATTTTTCATAAGGAATACGCCTATTTGCCGATAGGTGCTCGATATGAGCGGGTGAAAAAGCATATTCGCGATCAATGGAATGCAAGACGGGACGAAACCTATGAGGAATGGACATGGGAGATTCAGGAGAACGAAACGAAAACATATACCGAACGGGATGCCTGGATGGAGGCTATGAAAAAAGACGGCCGCCGAGAGTTGAGGAAGACTTTGAAGCGATGGCCAACACTATCCGCTATGGAAGTGGAAGAGATCTGGCGGTCCCAATCGGAACTATATTTTAAGAGCATTGGGTGTTTTACGGAAGAGGAGCGGGAGCAGATTCGATTTGAATCGGAACGCACCAGAGAAGATTTGCCGATTTTATTCTTGCTGCATCAGTTGCTGTGGGGCAAAAAAGATTCTGAAACTCTGCGTCATGTGGTCATCGATGAGGCGCAGGATTACAGTCCGCTTCAGATGGAAACCTTAAAACGGATTTCCAAGGGAAATTCTTTCACCATTGTGGGAGATGTGGCGCAGCAAATCTCGGCAACCAGAGGGATTACCGATTGGAAAGAGATCTGGGGACCGGTATTTCCCGATACGGATGTTTCCTATCAAACTTTGGAAACCTGTTATCGATCCACGACAGAGATCATGTCCATCGCCAATCAGGTATTGGCAAGTTTGAAGCAATCCACGGTTGGAAAAGTGCAGGTGCTGTTGCGTCATGGCGAGGACGTTACACGCCAGACGTACGAATCGCAGAAGTCCTTGGTTACAGATTTTGCCAAGCGAATTCGAGACTGGCAAAGCGGCGGACTTCAGACGATTGCGGTGGTAACCCGAACCTGGGAGGAAGCGGAATGGGTGCATGAAACTTTGATAGAAGAAATTCCAGAGGTGCAGCTCCTCCATGAAAACGATCCGGAATATCAGGGTGGATTGGTTGTTTTACCCGTGCGGGTTGCCAAGGGATTGGAGTTTGATGGGGTGTTGATATACGAGCCGACAAAGGGGAGCTGGCCGGAAGAGGATCTGCACCTTCGCCAACTGTATGTAGCCTCTACTCGTGCCCTTCATATGTTACACTTAGGAGGAACGAACGAATGGATGGATGCTCTGAAGGAGGCATAAGATGCAAGTATTGTACGGCACCAATAATCCTGGAAAACTGAAACGGCTTCAAGCGATTTTTCAAGAATCAAGCATTGAAATTGTTGGTCCGGAAGTTCTTGGGATTCACGTGGCTGTGGAAGAGACGGGGCAAACGCCCGCGGAGAATGCAAGACTGAAGGCAAAATCCTTTTACCTGGCAGCTGGGATTCCCACCTTTGCCGTTGATTCAGGATTGTATTTGGATAAATTGCCTCCTCATGATCAACCGGGAGTGTTTGTGCGCCGCGTAAACGGTGTGGAGTTGAATGATGAGGAGATGTTGGCCCATTACCGCAACCTGTTGCTCTCTTTGGGCGGCCGATCTCCTGGTTTTTGGATGGACGGCATCGCCTTGATCGACGAAACGGGGACACTGGTTGAAAAGGAATACCGGGAAGAAACCTTCTTAACGGCGGAGGCAAGTGAGGTGCGCATTCCTGGTCAACCCATCAGCGCCTTGCAGATTGATCCGGAACTGAATCAATACAAATCGGAGATTACGGCGGAACAGCGATTGGAAAAAAGCAACCGTTTTGACCGCCGAGTGTTCAACTTTCTAACCATGCATCTGGACGCGTCGACAATCTGCGGGAAAGCGAGGCAATTTGCCAAGGCGGAGATGATTAGTATGCCTATGCGAGATCGCTTGAATCGCAGTTTTCGGGATCGATGGGATCACACCAAACGGGTGTTTTCCTGGGCAAAGCGGATTCATGAAAAAGAAGGCGGCGACTGGGAAGTGATCGAATTGGCGACTTGGCTTCATGACTGTGGGTACGAACCGGACCATCCCCATGCGGAAGTGGCGGCCGAAAAGGCAGAGCAATTTTTTGCTCTTCATTCCTATCATAAATCGGAGCTTGTCATTAGCCTGATTCGGAATCACAGCAGGAAGGAAGAGGAGAACCTTGTAATTCCTTTGGAACTGAAAGTTTTGATGGATGCTGATACCCTGGATGAAAAGGGCGCCCTTGCCATCTTGTTGGATGCTATGAGTGAGGCGATGGAAAATCGTGACGCTCGATACGAGGATGCTTATGGCAGGATCTTGCGGTATTTTCCCGAGGTGCGTCTAGAAGCGCGGCGATTAAAAACCGAAACGGGTAAACAAATTTTCCAAGGAAAGATTCGATGGATGGAAGGATGTATTGCCGCCATTCGCGAAGAACTGGGAGAATAAGAAAACTTAATAGGCAATTTTGAACGGAACCCTAGAAAGCAGGCATGATAAAAGATGTCTGCTTTCTAGTTTTTAATGCGAGTCAAACCCATGTTCAAGATTGGTTTTAGGAAGCAGGGAGATGCATTGTGAAATGCTAGCATATGCTGTTTTTGTATTGTTTAGGTGACACCCCTGTATAGTTTTTAAAGGCTCGGCTGAAATAATGCTGGTTGCTATATCCAGATTGTGCGGATATTTCCTTGATAGAAAGCTCGTCGTTGTTTTCAAGTAAATGAGTGGCATTTTCCATTCGAATTTTTGTTAGATAATCGGTAAAATGATAGCCGGTTTGTTTCTTAATGAGTCGGGCGAAGCTTGAACAGCTTAGATGAAAATGACTGCAGACCGTGTTTACGTTTAAGTTAGTATCGGAAAGATGATTGATCAGATAGTTGATTACTTGATTTTCGGTGGTTTGCGATTTTTTTTTCGGCTTAGTCTTGGCACATTTGCCTTCGAGACAATCGAGGGCAGACTGTATGGTCGAATTGAATTCTATTTCGTTGATGGGTTTCAGCATATAGGAGAAAACTTGATTGGCAATCGCCTCTTTGGCATACTCGAATTTACTGTAGCCGGAGATAATAATAATGATTAATTCTGGATCGGATTGGCGGATTTTTTTGATTGCATCAAGACCGTTAAGAAAAGGCATGTTAATATCGAATAAAACGATTTGTGGACTGAATTCTTTGATTTTAAAGAGAGCATCCAAACCGTCTTCGGCGGTTATAATAGTATCGAAAATTTGGCTGAATGGGTGAAGAAGGTTTTCAATATTATTTCTGATGATGCTTTCATCATCAGCAATCAGTATTTTATACATCATTTTCTCCTTCGGTTTTATGACAAGGAATGACTAATTCAATGGAAGTTCCTTGATGGAAACTGCTTTGAATATTGAACTCGGATTTTTCTGCATAATGAAGTTTTAATCGCTGCGAAATATTGTTGAGTCCGAAATTATCTTCGGAAATATTGTTCTCCAAATTGGTTCTGACTTGTGTTAGACGTTCTTTGGTCATTCCGATTCCGTCATCGGTCACGATGGAATTTTCAATAAGGGGCTGTAGAATCAGTTTTGGAACCAATATGGAAAGCAAATCTTCATTGACATAAAATTCATAGAAAACTTTTTCACTGTACCGGAAATGTTGGATTTTCAAATAACTTTCTGCATGAAGGATTTCATTGCGCAAGGTGATTGTTTCAGCACCGTCGCTTAAGGAAATTCTAAAAAAGTTGGAGAGGCTGTCAATATATTCTGCAACATCATCAGCACCTTGTTTCTGGGAAAGCCATTTTAAAGAGGCAAGCGTGTTGTATAAAAAATGGGGATTGATTTGTGCCTGCAAAACTTGTAAATAGGCTTTGCGCTTTTGTTCTTCGGTTGCAGTTATTTTATTGAATAATTCTTTTATGGTGTCCAGCATCAGGTTGTAAGTTTGACCCAAATAATAGATTTCATTTTTGCCTTTATCTGTATAATAGGCATTCAAGTTGCCTGATTTTACATGGATCATCTTTTGTTGAAGATTGTTGATTGGTTTAACAATGCTGACAGATGCCGCATAGGCGATGATCGTACCTAAGAGAATCATAATGAGCACAATAAGTTGCATGTCTTTTGTGATTTTGTTGGTGTTGGCAAACATGGTGGCGTTGTCAATTTCAGTGCATAGGATCCAGTTTTGAGAATACGGCACAGGAGAATAGAAAATGGTGCTGTCATCCATATCGATAATTCCCGACTGGATGGGATTGATCTTGGTAAGCAAATTTTTCTTGTCTTCAAAACTCATCACATGGGAAAACTCGATCGGATTCATGGTATAAACCAAGCCTTCGGAGTTCATGATCCAAGACCTTCCACCGTAAACGTCAATCTGGCGCATCAATTCGCTCAGTTTATCGACTTTAATTCCGCCGATAAACAAGGTTTCTTTCAGTTCTTTGTAGTTGATGATCGGATAATAGATGAGGACCACATCAGAGTTCAGGTATTCAACCTTCTTCGGTTGAGATACAATGTATTCCGATGTGGAATTTTTTATTTTCAGAAATTCCTTTCGAGTGATCAACTCAAATGTTTGCTCACCGTTTACCCAGCTTTTGCCGTTCAGCGCGCCATAGGCAAATAAATCAGCTGTTTCACCAAAAGTTTCGCTTTTCATATTCGTGATGTTATTAATATACGGAATGGTGACCCGCATGTCCATCGATTTAAAGGCAGGCATTTGAGACAATAGCCTAAATTCACTGATCACGTTAAATAAGCGAAGACCGATTTCACGTGATTTGGAGTCGATGAGAATACTGGTCTGTTCGGTGGTGGCTCTTGTGTTTTCCGTTCTTACGCTGGAAACGGTTGTGGCGTAAAATATGAGAAATGAAGATAATAGACAGATCGTTATGATCAATACGATTTTATGTTTAATAGACATTGTTTTCCCCTCTGAGAAGTTATCTGTAACTAGTCGTATCACTTTCTGAATCATATTATATCTTTTTTTCACCGTGATGAACGCAAAGTGCAAAAAGATGATGGGATTTTATAAACTTCCTGCTTGATGTGAGTGTAAAGTGTAAAAACATGAAGACTCTATGCAAATACAAAAAAACTCGAGAATGTTATTATTATAACAAGCTTTATCGGACAAATAAAGTGTTGGCGAAAATAATGTAGGGGAGAAATGAAAATGAAGAAATTTTTATGTATCTTATTAGCGACACTTATGGCATTTACGATGGTTGCCTGTGCTGCTAAAACGGAAAGCAATCCTGTAGAGGCTGCTGGAAAATTTACAGCAGGGACTTACGAGGGTGTAGGAAAAGGGAACAATGGTGATATTGTTGTTGATGTTGTTTTAACGGATTCAGAGATCTCTGAAATTATCGTGAAAGAACACGCAGAGACAGCAGGTTTGGCGGATGCGCCCCTGAAAGACATTCCTGCGGCAATCATTGCAGGACAGACTCTTGCAGTTGATACAATTACTGGTGCAACAAACGCTTCAAACGGTGTTATTGCTGCGGTTACAGCGGCTCTTGAAGCGGCTGGTGTAGATGTTTCGACACTACAGATCAAAAGCGAAACAGCTGCGGCTCAGATTGCAATTGAAGATGCTGAATACGATGTTGTTGTAATCGGTGCCGGTGGTGCTGGTCTTTCAGCGGCGATCAAAGCGAAATTAAGCGGCGCTGAAAATGTTGTTATAATCGAAAAAATGCCGTTTGCAGGCGGAAACACGCTTCTCTCTTATGCAGAACTTGCTTGTGCGGGAAACTGGCTTCAGGATGAAAAAGGAATCGAAGACAGCAACGAGCAGTTCGCTAAAGAAATGTGGGAAGGCGGCGGAATGCTTGCTCGCAAAGAAATGGTTGATACAGTAGTAAACAACGCGTTGGATGCTGCTCTTTGGTTGCGAGATTATGTGGGTGTTGAATACCAGGATTATCTGGTTCATGAAGGCGGACATAGTGTACCTCGTGCCGTTGAGCCGATTGAACTTGGCGCGGGCATGATCACTCCACTCGTTGCAAAAGCAGAAGAACTTGGCGTACAAATCATGTATAACACAAAAGCGGAAGAATTGATCCAGAATGAAGAAGGCCGAGTCATCGGTGTTCAAGTTTCAGCTGGGGAAAGCACAGCGACATTCACAGCGGACAAAGGTGTTGTTCTTGCGGCTGGCGGTTTTGGCGCAAACATCGAGATGCGTGAGCAATACAACAAACGCTGGCCAACATTGGATGAGTCTGTACAGACAACAAACTCTCCAGCGATCGTCGGCGACGGCATTTTGATGGCAGAGAGAATTGGTGCACAGCTTGAGGGAATGGAGCATATTCAGCTTTACCCATTCAACAATCCAATGACAGGCGTCTTCTACGGAATTGAAGCGCCAAGCTGGAGCGGTGAAGGCCTGATCTATGTGAATATTGATGGAAATCGATTTGTGAATGAGATGGGTATGCGCGATGTGCGTGCCGAAGCGATTTTGGCGCAAGAAGGTGCTGTTTACGCAATCTACAACCAAGAGGTTGCAGACCGACTGAACATGGAAGAAAAATTTGCAGATGAGTACGCAAAATGTTTGGATGGCGGCGTTTACTTTAAAGCGGATACACTTGAAGAGGTTGCAGAATACTTCGAAATCAATGCAGAAAACCTAGTAAACACAATGGATAACTACAATACATACATGACAGAGGGCGTGGATCTGGAATTTGGACGCACAACTGCCATGGTGCCAATGAATGAAGGTCCTTGGTTCATTCTTAAAGGTATCGTTTCTGTTCACCATACAATGGGTGGCGTTATGATTGATACAGATGCTCATGTGCTTGATACGGAAGGAAACATCATTCCGAGTCTATATGCAGCAGGTGAGGTTACAGGAAGTGTTCACGGAAACAATCGTGTGGGTACTTGTGCAATTTCCGATATCACTGTATTCGGTCGAATTGCCGGTGAAAATGTAGTAACAGGAAAATAATTCATCAGCAGACATCAGTATACAAAAAACCCGGAATCGTGAAGATTCCGGGTTTTTTTCTGTTCGATCAAAGTTTCAAATGAATTTGCTGATGGTTATTCTGCCATTTCCAGCGCGATTTTCATCATTTCTGTAAAAGCGTTTTGTCGCTCTTCGGCCGTGGTTACCTTGTGTGTGACCAAGGAGTCTGAAACCGTCAATAGGCAGGCAGCTTTCTTGCCGGTGGTTTTAGCATTGGCAAATAGGGCGAAGGATTCCATTTCAACCGCTTTACAGCCATGCTTGTCGCGCACCATTTCGAAGTAGCCTTCTTGTCCGTTGTAGAAGACATCATTGGAATGGATACGGCATTTGTGCAGCTCGATTTCCAGTTCTTTAGCAAAGCCTTCAAGCTTCTCGTTCAGCTCTGGTGAAGGAAGCATCACATCGTCTTCAGATCCGCTTTGCACCTTTGCGTAAGCAGATTCACTATAGGCATCTGTTGCCAGGATAACATCATATAATTCCAGCTCGTCGGTATAGGCGCCGCAAGAACCGATGCGGATAATGTTCTCTACACCGTAGAATTCAAATAATTCGAAGGAATAGATACCGATGCTCGGCATGCCCATGCCGGATCCCATAACGGAGATCTTCTTTCCGTTGTAGGTCCCTGTAAAGCCTAACATGCCTCGCACATGATTGAATTGTACTGGATTCTCTAAAAATGTGTCGGCGATAAACTTCGCGCGAAGCGGATCTCCGGGCATTAAAACGGTCTTTGCAATAACGCCTTGTTCACTGACGCCAATATGTGGTGTTGGGATATTCATAAGTTTTTCTCCTTTCAAATTTGTATTTCGTGAAAACCTTTCCCTAATAGTGTACCCTTATTTTCTGGGTTTTGCATGTCTTTATCATTGATAGGGGACCATCGTCCACAGGGGAGCCGTTGTGAGTAAAAAAATAGTTGACACTAAACAAGCGAGAGAATAGAATGAAGATGTTGATAAAACGTTTTACTAAAACGATTTATTCAGGAGGTGAGCCGATGAGCGTCACGATGAAAGAGATTGCCAAGTTGGCGGGAGTATCGATTACGACTGTATCGATGGTGATCAATGGGAAGGATAAATCCATAGGAGCGGAAACCAGAGCACGAGTGTTGCAAATCATTGAAGAGCAGCAATATGTGCCCAATGGGATTGCCCGAAGCATGATCACCAAGCAGACCTATACCTTGGGGCTTCTCATTCCCGACATTACCAATCCCTACTTTGCCACCATGGCACGTGGAATTGAGGATGCGGCAAGCAAGGCGGGATTTCGAGTCATTCTTTGCAATACGGATGAGAATCAGGAGAAAGAAGCGGAATATTTACAACTCTTGCGCAAGCAAAATGTAGATGGCGTGATCTTGGTCTCCGCTGCCGTGGTTGAGCATGCCGAACGGCGAATCCTGAAGGAGTTTAAAAAGCCATTGATTTTTTTGGATCGGCGAGGAACTGATCAAACAGAGGCGAGCGTTGGATTTGAAAATCATAAGGGCGCATACCTGGCAACCAAGCATCTGATTGAGGCGGGACATCGTAAGATAGGTTGTATCACAGGTCCGTTAAAAAATATGTCTGCAATGGAGCGATATCAAGGATACTTGGATGCTTTAGAAGAAGCGAAGATCAGTCCGAATCCACAATGGGTGGTGGAAGGCGATTATCAAATGACCGGCGGAGAAGTGGGTATTAGGAGTTTGAAAGGCAGGGGAATTACAGCCTGTTTTATTGCCAATGATTGGATGGCCTATGGCGCGTACAAGGCGTGCTATGAAGAGGGTATTCAAATTCCAGCCGACCTGTCTATCGTTGGATTTGATGATTTGATGATTTCACAGGCAATGATACCACCGCTAACCACAATCCATCAGCCCAATACAAAAATGGGGCAGAAGGCTGTTAAGCAGATTGTTTCTTGGATTCAATCGGGCGTTCAGCCAACGGAGAGCATCATGTTTGAGCCGGAATTGGTGATTCGAGATAGTGTGAGTGTGAAGAAAGGAGAAGCGTAATGAATAAAGTGATACAAGCGGCAAAGGGCGAGATTCCCTTTGACCTTGTGATTCAGAACGTGCAATATGTAAATTTGATTACCCGGGAAGTTTATCCGGCAGAGATTGGACTTTCAGATGGAAAGATCGCCCATGTGACTCAGCCAGGAGAGGGCGGACTGGAAGGGAAAATGGTTTACGACGCAAAGGGCAAGCATGCCCTGCCGGGATTGATTGATACCCATGTGCATATCGAGAGCAGCATGATGAATCCGGCACATTTTGCCGAGGCCATCGTCCCTCGCGGGACCACAACGATTGCTTGCGATCCCCATGAGATTGCCAATGTATTGGGAACAGCTGGCGTGGACTATATTTTGAAAGCCAGTGAAGGGATTCCCATGAGCGTTTTTGTTTTAGCGCCATCCTGTGTGCCGTCGGTGCCGGGAATGGAAACGGCTGGGGCTGCCTTTGGTCCAATGGAGATCAAAGAGATGCTTAAGCGCAAGCGTATGATTGGAATTGGCGAGGTCATGGACTTTGTGGGCGTTCTCGATCAGAGTGAGCGGATGAGTGGGATTGTTTCAGCCGGGATCGATAAAAATCTCTTTGTGCAGGGGCATGCCCCGTCTTTATTGGGCAGAGGATTGTCTGCATATTTGAGTGCAGGCATTGAGTCGGATCATGAAACCTCGTATATAGACGAAGCCCGGGAGAAATTGCGTGCCGGTATGGTGCTTGAGTGCAGAGAAAGCTCCATCGTTCATGATTTGGAAGCTTTGGTGCCTGTGATCAAGGAACTTAGGTATCCAGATACAACCACACTATGCAGTGATGATCGGGAGCCTGATGATTTGTTGCGGGAAGGACATTTGGATCATGGGATACGGCGGGCCATTGAATTGGGCATGCCGCCTATGGAGATTCTGCGCATGGCTACCATCCATGGGGCGCGGCTCTTGCGGCTTCATGATCGAGGGATTTTGACGCCCGGGAAACGGGCTGATTTGATTCTTGTGGAAGATTTAAACACCTTTGTGGTGGATGAAGTCTTTGTTGCTGGAAAACTAACGGCAAAATTGGGTGAAATGACAGTGGAAGTGGCAGTGCCAACCCATGAAGTGGAGGAGCGAAACTCTGTTCACTTGGACCGTCCGATCACGGAAAATGACTTTGAGATTTCGGCAATGGGCGAACAGGTGGAGATGAATGTGATCGCCTATACACCTGAGAATCATATTTTAACAAAACGGGTGGTTCGCGAATTTGCCGTTGAAGCTGGAAATGTGAAATTGGGCGAAGAAGAGTTCTGCCGGTTAGCGGTTTTTGAACGCCATGGCGTCAATGGAAATCGGTCGATTGGAGTCATTCAAGGATTTGGCTTGAAAGAAGGAGCGATTGCCAGCACGGTTTCTCATGACTGCCATAACTTGGTTGTCGTTGGAAAGGATCCTCGTGATATGAAGATTGCTGCGGAAGCGTTGGTTGCATCCGGTGGCGGTATTGTCTGTGTCAAAGGCGGGAAACAGATTGCCATGGTGGAACTTCCCATTGCTGGTCTGATGTCGAAAAAAGGGCTAGGCGAGATGGCAGAAGAAACAAGGCATTTGAAAGAAACCATTATAAGTTTTGGTATTAACGCAGTATCTCCGATCATTCAGGTAGCGGCTTTTTCTTTGCCAGTGATCCCGGAGATACGATTAACGGATATGGGGTTGGTGGATGTGATTCATCAGTCTTGGATTCCATTGTTTGAAGAAGGAGGAAAAAGTTATGAGTAAAAAAGTATTAATTGCAGGTGAATCATGGATGAGCCATACAACCCATGTCAAGGGATTCGATTCCTTTACGACTTCCGTATATGAAGAAGGAATCAAATGGTTGAGAGACGCCTTAGAAGGCGGCGGTTACGAGGTAACGTTCTTACCTAACCATATAGCAGGAGAAGCATTCCCATACACAGTGGAAGAGCTGAATGAGTATGACGCGGTAATCTTGTCTGACATTGGCGCCAACACACTACTATTGCCGACGGATACCTTTATGAGAAGCCAAGCGCGTCCAAATCGATTGAATGTGATTGCGGACTATGTGCAAGAGGGCGGATCTCTTTGTATGGTGGGCGGGTACCTGACTTTTATGGGAATCGACGCCAAGGGGCAATACAATCACACAGCGGTAGCGGAGATTTTACCGGTTGCTATGTTCGATCGCGATGACCGTATGGAGAACCCGCAAGGTGTGATTCCAGTGATTGAATCGGATCATGAGATTTTCAACGGAATTCCAAAGGAGTGGCCGGCATTTTTGGGTTACAATCAGACGAAAGCAATTGTAGAGGGTCAAGTGCTGGCAACTGTGAATGGTGATCCATTTGTAGCGATTCGAGAAGTTGGCAAAGGTAAGACTTCAGTCTTCACTTCGGATTGCTCGCCACATTGGGCACCGCCTGAGTTTGTGAACTGGGAACATTACAAAACATTCTGGGTCAACATGATGGACTGGATGTGCAAATAATAAAATTGCTTCAGCTTTTATGCTGAGGCGATTTTTTTCTTTTGACAAAAGTGACATATGGCATTTTTTATTTCTTTTTTTTCCGCTATACTTGCACTACCTGTATGAACAAAAATTCAAAATATAAAATTGATTGAAAACCTAGGAGGAAATGAAATGAGTATACCTACACCACATATTGAAGCAAAGATGGGCGAAGTTGCAAAAACCGTTCTGATGCCAGGAGATCCATTGCGTGCGAAATTTATTGCCGAAACATTCTTAGAGGATGCGAAGCAATTTAATGGAGTCCGCGGCATGCTGGGCTATACGGGAACCTACAAGGGACGAGAAATATCAGTTATGGGCCATGGCATGGGGATTCCTTCGGTTGGAATTTACTCTTATGAGCTTTACGCATTTTATGGCGTTGAGAGTATTATCAGAATTGGTTCTTGTGGCGCAAACACCATGGATTTGGATCTGTATGATGTTGTTCTAGCGACTAGCTGTTACAGCGCGTCTACCTACGGCCGGGAATTGGCTGGATATGAAGAGGATGTTTTCGAGGCGGATGCGGAATTGACTGGAAAGTTGGAAGCGATCGCAAACCGTTTGGATATTCCTGTAACAAAAGGCTGTGTCAGCTCAGGCGATGTTTTCTATGCGCAACCGAGTGAAGCACGCAAGAAAATCTACGAAGAAAAAGAAATTATCGCAATGGAGATGGAATTCTTCGGACTTTGCGCCAATGCGAAGCTATTAAACAAGAAAGCAGCATGTTTATTGACTGTTTCGGACCATGCATTAACAAGAGAAGAGACAACTTCGGAAGAGCGACAAACAGCTTTCACCAAGATGATGGAAATTGCACTGGAAATGGCTGAGTAAGCAACGAAGGTGTTTCGATGAAGTGAGGATAAAATATGAAAGAATTAACAAAACAATGGATCATATCCATTTTGGGCGTGATTGTAGCCTCATTTTCAATCGTGATGTCGATTAAAGCCAATTTTGGATTGAACGCCTATAATGGCTTGTTGGGCAATCTTGCAGAAGCAACGGGGTGGACCATGGGTATATTCAGTTGGACCACCGGATTTATTTTCATTTTGTTCAACATGATTGTTTCAAAAAAGAAGAAATTCAATTGGAGCGCTTTGATTGTTTCTCTTATGTTCGGCAGCTTTATCGACTTTTTTTATGTGTTGCTGGCAGGAGATGTCACTTATCAATCCATTGTACTTCGATTGACTGTATTCCTCTCGATGATCGTATTGGCGGGAATGGGCATCAGCCTGTTGATATTCAGCGGAATCATCTCGCCTGTGGAAGAGTATCAATTTGCCATCAAAAAATTATTTAAAACCAGCATTGCGACAGCGAAGGTGTATTCAGACCTGTCCTTTCTTGTGGCGGCCGTAGCAGTCAGCCTACTCACACATAATGGATTGGGTCTTATCAATGTTGGTACTATTGTGGTTACGTTGACAACAGGGAGGATCATCGGAATGACGCTTGATCTGCTCAATAACAAAAAGAGACTCCAAGTACGTGCATAATATTTGAGTGAGAACCCTGTTTCGCGAAAGCGAAGCAGGGTTTTTAATTGACAGAACACTTTCCTTCGACCACAATAAATATACAAGGATTTTATTTGATTGTTTGAATGGAGGGGTGGTTTATGCGGGTTGAGGAAATCAAAAAGGAGTCGGCGGAGTTACAGGATTTGCTTCGGGATATTCCTGATGGAATCAGGGAACGGTGCCATATTAAGCGTGTTTCAGCTAATGTGAATATTTTCCATAAGTCAGAGCCCATGGAACATGTCTATATTCTCTGTGAAGGGGAATGCGATGTGTTGGCAGAATTCAAAGAAGGATACCTTTATGTCTTTGGGAAAGCCAAGGGATTTCAATTGATTGGGGAGCAGGAAGTACTGGCCGGTGAGACGAATTCAGCCGCAACAGTGAGAACCAAGACTGCATGCCGCTTTTTACTTGTGACGACAGAGGACTTTTGGGAATGGATTCAGCATGATCCTCATGCAGCCATTATTCTCCTGAAGGTTTTGGCAAGGCGTCTTCACGACGCCTCTTCGAGGGCTGGGGAGCGAAACTATTTTCCAAGTATTTATCTCTTAAAGAAATTTTTGCTAAAAGAGTATGTGGAAGCAGAGCAAGAGAACTTGCGGATTCCGAAGGCGAGGCAACAGATTGCAGATGAGTTGGGAATCAGCCTGAGAAGTGTGCAGCGTGGTGTCGATGATTTGAAGAGAGAGGGACTCATTAAGATTGTAAAGGGAAAAATCATAATAAATCGTACGGGATATGAAAATATCAATAAGACGATGGATGAATAGAAATCGCTCCGACTAGATTGTCGGAGCGATTTTTTTAATTCGAGCAGAGTCTTCTTTCCAGATTCTCGGCAGGAAATAACCGAGCAACATGGGAAGAAACAGAAAGAAATCGAACGTAGGATCAATCAACAAGAAGAGACGTCTTACATCCCAGGTAGTTAAAAATAGAATGACGATCAGCAGCAAGTCGATGAAAACAAAAAGATGATTCCAATCAATCATTTTCTTGGCGTTTCGATGGCGAATGTGTTTGATGATTACGTCTTTTGAAAAGAAGAGACCGATTAGAAACCCTGTAGAAAGATTAAATGCGAGTCTAGGCAATACGTTAAAAGTCATACTCATATACTTGTCTATGCCAGTTGTTGCAAAGAATAGAAGGGCAAAAACGCCAACGACGCTCAGGGTGATCAGGATAAAGCGCAGACTTAGATTTGTTATATTTGTTTTTCTCCCCATGAATATTAACCTCCTTGGAATCATTTCTTGTCATCAGTATACGCCTCACAGGATGAAGGTTCAACAGAACGCCACTGGGTGCTTAAAATATGAAAAAATGAGCACGAAGTGGTTGGAGAAGCTTTATTTGAGAAGCGGAGAATCTGATTGGATGAGGTCATTCGTTTATGGATTGTTTATAAAAAGTTATTGGAAAATTAGTTTACCCCTAAACCGTCAAATGGTATGGTTTAGGGGTAAACTAATTCGGGAGGACGAACATGGAAGATTATACAGATAGCAGGTGGTTGAAGATTGCCAATCATCTTTCTAAATTTTACAATCAAGAACTTGAGAAAGCGGCCGCTGAGGTAGGACTGAGTCTTTCGGAGGGCAAGTTGACTCTGTTTTTGCATAATAATCCAGAGGTGAAGCAGGCGAAGGAGATTACAATCATTCGCGGATTTTCTAAGGGATATGTGAGCCAAAATGTCAAACGGCTTAAGGAAAAGGGTTATATCAGATCAGAAGCCGCGAGCGATAGGCGTAACTATGAACTTTCTATTTGCGCTGATAAGACTGGTTTGATTGAAACGTTTGCCGGTCGGCAACGGGCAATATTAGCTGAGATTTTCAAAGGGGTAAGTGCGGATGAATTTCGGGAATTGCAGGCTTTATTAGAAAAACTTGAAAGCAATATACCGGAGGATATCAAGAAATGAGTGTGCTTATAACGGGATTTGCGGCTTTCTTTGCAGGAATTGCAACGGGACTGGTGGGTTTAAGCGCGGCTGCGGTTATGGTCCCTGTATTAACGACTATTTTAGGGATGGATGCATATATGGCGGTGGGAATTGCCTTGGCAAGTGATGTGCTGGCCAGTGCATTTAGTGCAAAAACCTATTATGAGAATGGAAACATTGAAATTAGAAATGGCTTGTTGATGAGTGGTACCGTGCTGGTGTTTACATTGATCGCTTCATATTTTTCAGCGCAAACTGATAACTCTGGAATGGGTTCTATGATGAATGTGTTTGCCATCTTTTTGGGCTTCCGCTTCTTCTTTAAAAAGGAGAATGGGAAATCAGTGCCGGATCAGGTCAAGTACAAGCGCGTCAAGTCGATTTTATTTGGTGCGTTGATTGGTACGATTTGCGGTTATATTGGCGCTGGCGGCGGAGTGATGATGTTAATGATTCTGACGCGTGTTTTGCAATATGATGTGAAAACGGCGGTTGGCACCTCTGTGTTAATTATGACGGCGACCGCATTTACGGGGGCGGTGGGACATATTGTGATTGGTGGAACCGATTGGCTGTTGCTCTTTGTTGCGGTCTTTACGGGTGTTGGCGGTGCCGTCCTTGCCTCGGGCATTGCGAATCGCGTAAGCGTTGAACAATCCAATAAGTTGGTAGGCGCTTTTCTGATTCTATTCGGTCTGGTGTTGACGATCATCAAGAACATGGCGATTCTTTAATTTAAAGCAAACAGCCGTCTCAATCGAGGCGGCTGTTTTTATGGGGTGTTCATGGCTAATAAGGTTATAAACTTTGCACCAGCAAAGCTTTTAGATCTTCTGGTTGCGGTTTCCGCGGGTTGGTCGGGGTGCAGGTGTCTGCCATGGCATTTTTCGTCATGGTATCGATTTGCGCTCTGTAAGCACTTGGATCGATGCCCAATTCTTCAAACCCGCTTGGAATTTCCAATTGTTGGTTCAGATACGTTACCGCTGCAATCAGACTGAGTACGCCTTCCTGATCGGTGGATGCCGGGAATCCCAATTCCCTTGCAAGGGTCGCATATCTTGTTGCTACAGAGTGGATGGGATTGCCCACTCGGGCATTGTAGGCGATGACCGTTGGCAACAAAATAGCGTTGGCCCGTCCATGGGAAACCTTGAACAATCCACCGACGGCGTGGGCCAGGCTGTGATTGACACCCAGTCCTGCATTGGTGAATCCGATGCCCGCCATGCAGGAAGCCGCCTGCATCTTTTGCCGCGCTTCCATATCGTTTCCGTTTTTAAAGGTACGCTCCAGATAGGTGAATACCTCCTTGACGGCCTTTTTTGCATAGATGTCTGTAAAGTCTGTCGCATCCTTCGACACATAGGCTTCCAGAGCATGAGCCAGTACATCCATGCCTGTATCCGCCGTCACAAATGGCGGTACCGTTCGTGTGAATTCCGGATCTAGAATGGCTGCGTCCGGGATCATCGTATCGCTGACTAAGGGGATTTTCACCTGTTTCTGAGAGTCTGTCACCACAGAAAAGGCGGTGACTTCCGATCCGGTTCCGCTGGTGGTGGGAATGGCAATAAACCACGGTTTTCGAATGGCGTCCCGTTCAATCAATTGTTCCTTGGTCTTGATGCAGAAATACATAATGGCTTTGGCCGCGTCGATCACAGAACCGCCGCCCACCGCGATCATTAAGTCGGGCTTGGTTGCGATGATGCAGTCCAATCCCTTTTTAACGGTTTCCAGAGACGGATTGGGTTCCACCTCCGAAAAAATTTCGTAGGGTATGGAACGTGCGTCTAAAATGTCGGTGACCATTTTCACCATATTTAATTGAACCATCAGCTGGTCGGCAACAACAAAAGCGCGTTTTGCGTTGAGTTCTTCCAAGTAGCGAATGGAATTTTTTCCATAGTGGATTTCTGTTTTCGATTGAAATTTCATAGGATCCTCCTTGCAGATCGAATATCCTGCTCTTATCGTATCGCAAGTAGGGTCTGGACTCGATTCAAAATCTTGGCGGATCATGGGATGATTTTGTTATTTGACGATGATGCCGAACCAGTCGGCGGTGCTGAAGGGAACAAACCCGCATGATTTTGCCAAAACCTGGGATGCGATGTTGGTGTCGGCAATCTGCACGATGGGAACCTCGCCTTGCTCGAGAAGTGCCTTGATCATGCCGAAGGTGGTGTCTCGGGCATATCCTTTGTGGCGATGATCTTCCAAGGTATGCATCATGCCGATGGTGCCGTCGGGGTGCTGGAGCGCCCAGGCCACGGGTTTATCACCTATAAAGATGCCGGCCGACGGACGGTTTTTGATATCGTCCTGGATCATCTTGAGAGTGTGGTCCCCGCGATAGGGATAGTATCGATCTACTAGTTCAGCATCTTCAAGCCGTAGCGGCTGTGTGGCATGTACTTGATGTTCGGGGTGATAATCGACTTCATTTAGGGTGTACGCGGTGCAAGGGTTGGACCATTCCACCTCATAGCGTTCGCAAAGTGCCGATGCAATCTCACGGGGTATCCCTGCAAAACCGTAGTCGCCTTGATTTTGGAAATGTGCAATGATTTCATCGATAAAAGACGTGTCTTCAGCAAAAGCATAATGCAGGTAGCCACTTTGAATCAGAATGCCCCTTGGGTTTTCTGCCGAGTCCGTGAAACAAAGGAGCTTGGACTTGTTTTTTATAATATATTGGATAGAGAGAGTTTCAAGAGGATGTTTTATAAATAGGTTCTTGAGATGGAGTGCGTTACACTGGAAGTTTTTCATTAAATCACCGTACCCTTTTTTATTAATCGGTCCTACCATTGCATGGATGAATCGTTGACGCCAATCTGTTTGCCTTTGTTTTCAGTATAAGATAGGATTTGCTCGCGGGCAAGACGGAAATCTATGGTAAACTATAGAAAAAGGAGGGGTCGCCATGAATCAAAAGGAATTGGTGCGAAAACTGAGACGAGACGAAAAAAAGAATATTAACGTCATTAATTTTATTGAATCCTATCCGGTAGATCGAGTGGATCAGGTAGGCGATACCATCCGCGTGCGCGGGAAGAGCGATCACGAGTGGAATTACATCAGCAGTAACTCCAAGGACGAGTTTCGTAGTCTTTTGGGGGAATTGATTAATGAGAAGTATTTTGCGATTTTGGAAGATTGGATGGTGCCGCTGGTCGAGGCCGAAGGTACCCTGGATTGGAAACTTTCATGCATCAAGTTTTCTTATCCGGAAGCCAAAGAAGTTCCAGTTATCAATGCACCGATTACCCCTTTGTCCATCGAAGATGCAGAGTGGATATTTCGTCATGGCAAATATGCGAATTTTACATCAACCTTGTATATTCGCGAAATGATTCAAAAGGGACCTGCCATTGGCATTCGACAAGACGGGCATTTGGTTGCCTGGGTGATGACCCATGACGACGGTGCTATTGGATTCTTGCATGTACTGCCGGACTATCGCAGTCGTGGCTATGCCGTTGCCTTAACCTGCGAGATGATTCGTCGAGTGAAACACGTAGGGAAGATTCCTTTTGTGCATATTGAAGAGGAGAACACGTCATCCATTCGATTGGCAAAAAAGTTGGGTTTTCAAGAGGAACGGAAGGTGCATTGGCTCAAACTGAAATAAGAGAATATGCAAGAACCCAAATTTCTTTCTGGAAGATTGGGTTCTTTTTTTGAGGGATGAGAGCTGGGATGAAAATTATTTCCGAAAAACCATCCATGCTGTTAAATCCCCTCTAAACGCATAAGGGGATTTGAAGCAGCAATTACATTATATCTTGAGGATTGTTAGCTAAACTGTTAAATATTCCAATAAAAAAGAGATTGGAAAATATTTAACAGTATTGTTGACAGTTTGATATCAAACAATATATACTAGATTTAAATCAATTGAATATTCTTCAGGGCAGGGTGAAATTCCCGACCGGCGGTGATAGTCCGCGAGCGCAAGCTGATCTGGTGTAATTCCAGAACCGACAGTACAGTCTGGATGGAAGAAGAAACACAACCGTGTTATTCGTTTTCGACTATTCGATCGAATGATTCGTAGTTGTGGAATCGTCAAAACTTTGACGAAGAGTATGTTGTTAGAGCCCTGAAACTTTTGTTTCAGGGCTTTTTTTATTACGGATGAATAGATCTTCGCTCAGCTATCAGCAAAGGTTCAACTTGCTGATAAAAGGCGGAGGGTTCAATCTGCTAGCATGCTGTAAAACGAAGATTGTCTGTCTTGAACAAGGTTCAGGGCAGAATTCAGTGGGAGGAATACCATGGATCAACATTGGATGAAACGCACATTAGAGTTGGCTAAACAGGGAGCAGGCTGGGTATCACCCAACCCGATGGTGGGTTGTGTGATTATCAAGAATGGCGAAGTGATCGCCGAAGGGTGGCATGCCAAGTTCGGTGGCCTCCACGCAGAAGCGGCAGCTTTGGCTGTTGCCGGGAAGCGGGCTGAGGGCGCGACCCTGTATGTGAACCTTGAACCCTGTTCTCATTTCGGAAAAACGCCACCCTGTGCCGATGCGATTATCCGTCACAAACTAGCGCGGGTAGTGGTTGCCATGGAAGACCCGAATCCCAAGATTGCGGGTCGGGGAATCCAACGGATCCGGAAGGCTGGAATTGCAGTCGAGGTCGGATTGATGGAAGAAGAAGCAAAAGATTTGAATCGGAGCTTTATACATTACATCACTCACCAAACGCCCTATTGTGTGATGAAAACGGCTGTGACCATGGATGGAAAGACGGGAACCGAAACTGGTGATTCTCAATGGATTACCGGAGTGGATGCGAGAAAAGAAGTGCATCGCATGCGTCATGAAATGGATGCAGTTCTTGTGGGTACTGGCACTGCGCTTGCGGATAATCCGCGGTTGACAACCCGATTGGAAGGGGAGGTTTCCCAACCAATTCGGGTGGTGCTAGACAGAAACGGGGTGTTGCCTCGAACCCATCATGTCCTGGCGGACGAGGCAGCCAAAACGCTATGGGTGATGAATGAAAAAGCTGCGAGAACTATAAGAGAAGAAGTGAGGGTCTCTCAACTGGGAGTGGAAATTTTGACGGTAACAGAAAATGATGGACATTTAAACTTGCGGGACTTGTTTGATAAACTCGGCAGGCGAGGCGTTGCCAGCGTTCTTTTAGAAAGTGGCGGCAGTTTGAATGCAGCAATGCTACATGCGGGATTGGTGCAGGAAGTGGTGTTGTTTATGGCACCGAAGATCGTGGGGGGCAAGAATGCAAAAACAGCGGTTGAAGGAATTGGAATCCCTGTTCTGGCCGATTGTTTGAACTTGGAATTTACAGATATTCGCCAGGTCGGCCATGATCTAATGATCAGAGGGAGGGTGAAAGCGTAGTGTTTACGGGAATTATTCAGGAAATAGGCAAACTGGAACGGATTGAAAATAAGCAAAATGGTGTTCGATTATGGATTACAGCACCGAAGATGAAAGAAATTAGCCAGCTGGGGGATAGCATCGCAACAAACGGCGTTTGTTTAACCATCTCAGATTTTTCTGATCGAGGATTTTGCGCGGATGTCATGCCGGAAACCATGAGGCGGACCGCCTTCATATCCTTAAAACCTGGCAGTCCCTTGAACTTGGAGCCGGCCTTGCGATTGCAAGACCGATTGGGTGGACATCTGGTGTCTGGGCATGTGGATTCAATTGGAAAGATTTTGACCATGCGGCCGGAAGGCAACGCGATTTTGGTGGAAGTCTCCATTGATGAATCGGCGGGCAAGATGCTGATTGAAAAAGGATCCATCACGATTCAAGGCATCAGTCTGACGATTGCGTCTTGTACAGCTACATCCTTTTGGGTTTCGCTGGTGGGGCACACCCGCTCGGAAACAACATTGGGACAGATCCGCATCGGAGATCCGGTGAATCTGGAAACCGATATGATCGGAAAATATATCTATCAGTATGTGGCCCAAACTAGCGAATTTACGAATCAGGAAGCGTCGGAACCCAAAATGAATTGGGGCGCATTTCTACAGAAAGCCTAAGGGGGAGAAAATATGTTTGCAAAGATAGAAGATGCAATTCAAGCAATCGCAGAGGGAAAAATGTTGGTGGTTGTGGATGACGAGAACCGTGAGAACGAGGGTGATTTGCTAATGGCCATGGGAAAAGTGACATCTGATGACGTAAATTTTATGGCGTCATACGGCAAAGGGCTGATCTGCGCGCCGATGGGAGCCAAACGCTTGGTTGAGCTTGAGATTCCGCAGATGGTTGTAAACAGCACGGATCCTAAAGAAACGGCATTTACCGTGAGTGTAGACGATCGCACATCTATTACAGGTATTTCGGCAGCGGAAAGAGCGAGAACGCTACAGCGTTTGGCAGATCCGACGGCGGTACCGACAGACTTTACGCGACCGGGACATATCTTCCCGTTGCGCGCTAAAAACGGCGGTGTGTTGGAACGTGACGGACATACCGAGGCAGCCGTGGATTTTGCTCGGCTTGCAGGACTTTCTCCTGCCGGTGTAATCTGTGAAATCATGAAGGATGACGGAACCATGGCAAGATTGCCGGAGCTGATTGAATTCGCTCAAAAACATGAACTCTTGCTGGTTTCCATTGCAGATTTGATTGCGTATCGGGAAGCAACCGAGCAAAAAATCATCCGCGTGTCGGAAGCGAAAATGCCAACGAAATACGGTACTTTCACCATGATCAGCTATGTAGACCCACGCACGGGTGAGGATCATGCCGCTTTGGTAAAAGGAACGGATTTTTCCGGTAAAACACCGCTGGTTCGTGTTCATTCAGAATGCCTCACAGGCGATGCATTTGGATCCTTGCGCTGTGATTGTGGAGACCAACTGGGTCGTGCGTTATCTCAAATTGAAGCGGAAGGCGAAGGGGCCTTGGTGTATCTTCGACAGGAAGGCCGTGGAATTGGTCTGAAAAATAAGGTTCGTGCCTATGCCCTGCAGGATGCTGGGATGGATACGGTAGATGCCAATCTCGCCTTGGGATTTGAGGAAGACGCACGAGAGTACTGGGTTGGCGCTCAGATTCTGAAGGACCTGGGAGCTACAGAGATTCGCTTGATGACCAACAATCCGGAGAAGATCGACGGCATGGTGATTGAAGGCGTCAAGGTATGTGAACGCGTGCAGATCGAAGGATTCGACCAGGCGCAGAATCATAAATATTTGGCAACGAAACGTGATCGAATGGGTCACATCTTACACATGAAGGAGGAAATGGCATGAAAGTATGGGAAGGAAATTTAACAGCAGAAAACTTAAAAATTGGGATTGTTGTCGCTCGTTTCAACGATATGATTGGGGAACGATTATTGGGTGGTGCGATGGATGCTATCAAACGCCACGGGGGAAATGAGCAAGATGTGGAATTGGTGCGCGTACCGGGTGCTTTCGAGATTCCATTGATGGCGAAACGAATGGCGAAGACCGGCCGCTTTGACGCGATCATTGCCTTGGGTGCTGTCATTCGGGGAGAAACACCGCACTTTGAATATGTATCTGGAGAAGTCACCAAGGGTGTAGCAGTCTTGAACCTCGAGTTTGAAATGCCGGTAATCTTCGGGGTATTAACCGTTGATACGATCGATCAAGCAGCAAACCGTGCGGGCTTGAAATCGGGCAACAAAGGGTTTGAAGCAGCAGTCGCGGCCATCGAGATGGCCAACTTAAATAAAAGCTTTCAATAAAGACAGCGATAAAGCTCTAAAAGGGATCCGTTCATTGTGAATGGGTCTTTTTTCATTTCCATCAAATTTACACATCTCTACCAAGAATCCTCCATATCTGCTTGATAAACTGCAAATGTAGAAACAACGACCCGCTATGCTGTAAAGGCAGGGCGGGATCTTAAAAGGAGGAAAGAAGATGAAAAAGTGGATTGTTGCAATAGTAGTAGGTGGATTGATCGCGGGTTCGGCAACCATGGCCTTTGCCGACGAATCAGCACCGGTACGTGAAAAGAAGTTCGACTTGGGGCGTGCACGCATCGAGCGGACGAAACGAGAGGGACGAAACCCCGGGCAAACGGCAGAGCGGTTAGAGCAACTCTTTGAAAACTATTTGCCGGGTGAATTGGATGCCTTTGAGAGCAATTTAGAAGATGGTAAAGAACTTAGAGAAGAGATTAAGGAGCTGCGAGAGAATTTGAAAGAGACTCACGAAGAGGCTTTCGAAGCGTCGAGAGTGGAAGGCAAAGCCTTGGCGAATGAATGGCGAGAGAAAGTGAAAAATGGCGAAGCGACTCGCGAGGAAGCGGTTGAAGCCATGAAAGAATGGCGCCAAGAGAACTTTGATGAGATCCTTGGGGTGGATGACGCCATGCGTGCATCACTAAATACGATTCAAGAACAGCTGAAATTGGAAAGAGAAGATGGAAAAGAGATTCGCGAGGAGTTGAAAGCAGCGGTTACGGCGGCAGATGAAGACGCGATTGCCGAAATTTTGGAAGACATTCTGGATGAAATGGAAACACGAACCGATTTGCATGAACAACGATACGAGCTATTTTTAAGCTTGTAGGAGATCGATAAGCAATCGCCGGAGCATATCTTCGGCGATTTTTTCATGGAATTTCCACATCTGGCTCAGAGAAATCAATCAATCCTATGGTAGACTGAATGTAGGAGGCTTGTATGAAACGAGTTTTTGTTGTTGATGATGAACGAAATATACGGGAATTGATTCGGTCTTATCTGGAGAAGGAAGGCTATGGAGTGGAGGTTTTCTCCAACGCTGCAGCAGCGGCTGATGCGTTTGCGCACCAAGAGCCAGATGTCATGATCCTGGATATTATGATGCCGGGGAAGATGGACGGCCTTGAGTTGTGCAAACTGATCCGTCAGACCAGTGAGTTACCCATTGTTTTTGTATCTGCAAAGGATGAGGCGATTGATCGGATTTTGGGCTTGGAATTGGGCGCCGATGATTATTTATCAAAGCCGTTTAGCCCTAGAGAATTGGTTGTACGGCTAAAAATCATCTTTAAGCGCATGGAATCAGCCGGAGTGCCGAAAGGGAAAGCGCTACGAGTGCGCGATCTTATGGTTGACGAGGCAAAGCGGGAAGCGAAGGTGGGGGAAACCATCTTGCCTTTGACCAATAATGAGTACTTGTTGCTTCATTTCTTTGCGTTGCATCCAAATATCTCCTTTTCTCGCGAACATTTGATTGAGCAGATTTGGCATTATGACCATTTGGGAGATACTCGAATGATCGATGATCTTATTAAACGTATCCGAAAAAAGATGAGAGCGGTGGATGCACAGGCGGAGATCGTCACGGTGTGGGGATTTGGATATCGAATGGATGGTGGACATGAAGATTAGTAAGCGTATTTCATGGAGCTTCGTTTTGATTCTGCTGATCTTTTTTTTGTTGTCCTCGATTGCTTTTGGTGTCATTGCCCGGCGCACCTATTACGAGGAAGCGAGGCTGGACCTCAGAAAAGAAGCGACCTATTTGAGGGAGAACGATACGCTCCTCGCGCGTATTTTGGCGGGGGAAAAGCGGAGAATCAACCGTGATCCTGCAGAATTGAGTTTGCTTTTGGACTCGAATTTGATCTTGGTCAGCGATGAAAATCGAATTGTATACAGCGAAGATGATGCAGAGGCGAAACAACTGCTCTTGGATGTGCGCAATGGTAACAAGCCGGATGATATGATTTTAGTCAAGCAGGAGATCGAACGACCGAAATTCAAGGGAACGATGTATGTGTATTATCGAATTGAAGAATTGAATCAGGCGATGAAAATAAGCTGGCGAGCGGGAGTGTTTGGATTTCTGTTTGCCTTGCCTTTTACCTTGCTGTTGGCAGGTTTGTTGCAACGCCGAATTAGCCGTCCGATTCGAGATTTAAAAAAACGGATGCTGGTGTATTCTGCAAAAAAAGGCATGACTAAGCCGGTGGAAGAAGCGGATGATGAAATTGAGGTCTTGTCGCATGCGTTTGACGCGTTGCGGGAAACCATTGAAGAGAATGAACATAATCGCGAGATTCTGTTTTCTAATATCTCCCATGAACTAAAAACCCCACTGATGACGATTCGGGGGTATGCGGAGGGGATTCAAGAAGGTGTGATTCTTCCGGAGGGCAATTGCACTCGAACGAGTGAGTGTGGAGCAACTATTGCGCGGCACTTATCAGCGATACGCGCCTGTTGCGGCTCAAAATGGATTGACGATTCGATGTAAACCACTCACAGATGAGTGGGTGGAGATGGATGAAGAACGGTTTCGCCAGGCGATTGGGAATTTGATATCGAATGCCTTGCGATATGCAAAAATGGAGATAGAATTGGGTGTGCAGGTTGAAGAGAAGCGAATTGGAATCTATGTGGAAGATGACGGGCCGGGTGTTTTAGATTCACAGCTTCAGTCGATCTTCACTCGCTTTGAAAAGGGTAATCTTGGCCAAACGGGGTTAGGACTTGCCATAGTTCAACGGATTATGGAACAGCATGGAGGCGAAGCGGTTGCAGAAAACAGAGAATCGGGTTTTCGTGTAATCCTGTGGTTTCAGAAGAGTTAGCAATCAATAAGAAACCCAGGGCTGATTGGTTGATCAATCGGCTCTGGGTTTCTTCTGTTTTGTATGGGAAGTGTTAGAAAATGGCAGCCAAGAGGGCGAAGAGCAGATAGAAAACTCCGCCTACAATGATGATGGGAAGCAATAACCCCAATCCAATGGGTAGAAGCAGAAAGAGTAGAAAAAATCCTACTATGGCAATTCCTGCCCGCAATAGGCCAAAGCCTAATGAGAATAATACTTTTAGTACAACAAAAAATATTAAAGCACCGATTAATAATTCGAACATGATAATCCTCCTAAGATTCATTTCTTTCTATGAGTCTAGTATAGGAGAGAAACCTGAACGGGATATAAAATAAAGATGAAATTTTGATTAAATTTTTGAATGGTAGAGAGCGTTTGCAATTTGAAAAAAAGTAAGATATAATTATGGGACCGGTCCCACAACACCGGTATTTCAAATTTTCATTACTCCTTCTATGCCCCCGGGCGCGCGGCGCCCGGAGGTTTAGAACCTTGTGAGGAAAACGTTTGGAGGATATAATGCCAGCGACAATCAAGGATATTGCCAAAGCGGCACAGGTGTCTCGTTCAACCGTATCTCGAGTGTTAAATGATTCTGGGTATGTGAAGGAAGAGACTCGAACTCGCGTATTGGCGGTGATCGAGGAACTGAATTATTCGCCGAGCGCCATTGCGCGAAGCCTATCCAATAAACGGTCGAACACCATTGGGGTGATTGTACCGGACATTAACAACCCATTTTTTGCTGAAATGATCAAAGGGGTAACCCGTGTGGCAGATAAAGAGGGGTATCGGTTGCTATTGGTGGATTCAGACGAGAATAATGAAAAAGAACAACTTGCTCTGCAGGCTTTTCAGGAGCAGAGAATCGAGGGCTTGTTGATTGTAGCAACCCCTGCAAAGGAGAAAAAGAGTCTCGAACATTTGCGATGGATGCGGGCGCACCACATTCCAATTGTTTTGCTTGATGGACATGTTAAGTATGATGAGTTCGACGGTGTGTTTATCGATCATTACCAAGGAGCGCATGACGCCACGATCGCATTGGTTCAAGCCGGACACAAACGAATCGGAATCTTGACTGGAAAATTGTCATCAAGGCCGGCGATGGAACGCCTTCGTGGATTTCAAGATGCCATGACGGAATGTGGATTGGTCTCCTATGATGAAGATATTCTTTTCGGTGATTACGGTCATGAGAAAGCCTATCACTTAACCAAAGAAATGTTGACGCGTAAGAAACGGCCATCGGCACTTTTTGTGAGCAGCAACCAGATGGTGTTGGGGATGATGCGAGCCGTCAGTGAATTAAGAATGAAAATTCCACAAGATTTGGCCTTCATTGGTTTTGATCAACTGGAAACCTTGAATTTGATCGGTATGAATTGTTCTACGGTGGATGCGCATACAGTTGAAGTGGGCGAGTTGGCAATGAAGCGATTGATTCAGCGATTGGAAAATGAAAAACTTGAGACAGCACATACGGTTTTGCGACCGGATCTTTCTTTGAGGGGATCGGAAGCAAACCTAAAATAGAGCGGAAATTTGATGAAAAAAGGGGTAAAGAAAATGAGATTGAATAAAATGATTGATCACACAATTTTGAAGGCGAATGTAACACGAGCAGAGGTTGAGCGCGTATGCAAGGAAGCCTTGGAGTATGATTTTGCGTCAGTTTGCGTGAATACTTGTCATGTGGAATTTGTGGCAAAGCAATTGGCGGACAGCGATGTGAAAACCTGCGTAGTGGTTGGATTCCCATTGGGGGCGATGATTACTGAAGCGAAGGCTTTTGAAGCAAAAATCGCCGTTGAGAAGGGCGCAGACGAAGTGGATATGGTCATTAATGTGGGTGCATTGAAAGACGGCAATCTAGAATTGGTGGAAGCCGATATTCATGCTGTTGTGAAAGCTGCTAAGCCAGCATTGGTGAAGGTGATTCTTGAAACATGTCTGCTGACGGATGAAGAAAAGGTAGCTGCATGCGAAGCAGCGGTACGCGCCGGTGCGGACTTTGTGAAAACGTCCACTGGTTTCTCGACGGGTGGTGCCACTGTGGCGGATATCGCATTGATGAGAAAAATCGTTGGACCTGATTTGGGTGTAAAAGCATCCGGTGGGGTTCGAACAAGAGAAGATGTAGAAAAGATGATTGAGGCAGGTGCATCTAGAATTGGCGCCAGCGCTTCTATTGCAATTGTAGAAGGTACGAATAACGAGTCAACAGGATACTAGGAGGTTAAAATGAACGTTCAGGCATTGGCGAAACAAGCGCTGGAAGCGCAAAAACTAGCATATGTTCCGTATTCAAATTTCCATGTGGGCGCTGCCTTGTTAACGAAATCGGGGAAAGTCTTTACGGGCTGCAATGTTGAATCGGCATCTTATTCACCTACAATTTGTGCCGAACGCGTAGCCATTGCCAAAGCGGTTTCGGAAGGAGAGCTTGAATTTGAGGCGATTGCAGTTACGGGCGATGGGGATTGGACCTATCCGTGCGGAGTGTGCCGCCAAATGATGCGGGAATTTGCTCCTGATTTATTGGTGATTATTGTAAAATCGGAAACGGAAGTTCGTGAACATCGATTGTCCGAATTGTTGCCTTATAGCTTTGGGCCAGAAGATTTAGCAGAAGCGAAGGGAGAATAACAATATGAGAATGTACGATATCATTATGAAAAAACGAAACGGTGGAGAACTGACAACCGAAGAGATTAACTTCTTTATAGAAGGCTATACCAACGGCGAGATTCCGGATTACCAGGTTTCCGCCTTGATGATGGCAATATATTTTCAAAAGATGAACACACGGGAGACGGCAGAATTGACGCAAGCCATGGTGGAGAGTGGAGAGATTATGGACTTATCGTCGATTCATGGAATCAAGGTTGATAAGCACAGCACGGGTGGTGTTGGCGATACAACAACCTTGATCGTCGGTCCCATTGTGGCGGCGGCAGGAGTGCCGGTAGCCAAAATGTCCGGCCGGGGCTTGGGTCATACCGGGGGAACTATTGATAAATTAGAATCCTTCGCAGGTTTCCAAGTGGATCTGCCGATTGAGAAGTTTATTGGAAATGTAAACGAAATTGGTATTGCGCTAGCAGGTCAAACAGCAAACCTGGCTCCAGCAGACAAAAAGCTGTATGCCCTTCGGGACGTAACGGCAACGGTTGACAATTTATCGTTGATTGCAGGGAGTATTATGAGTAAGAAGATTGCTTCCGGGGCTGACGCTATTGTTTTGGATGTAAAAACCGGCAGCGGTGCGTTTATGAAAACAGAAGAAGATTCCTTTGCTTTGGCGCGAGCCATGGTGGATATTGGAACCCACACCAAACGCAATACGATTGCTGTTGTCACTGATATGGATCAACCTTTGGGTTATGCCATTGGTAATGCCTTGGAAGTCAAGGAAGCCATTGATGTGTTAAATGGCAAAGGACCGGAGGATTTAAGAGAGCTGTGCCTAACTTTGGCGAGCCAAATGCTGGTTTTAGGTGAGAAGGCGGCAACGGACACCGAAGCAAGAGTTATCTTGGAAGAGATCATTGCATCGGGTGCCGGACTTCAAAAATTTGCCGATTTTGTTGAAGCGCAGGGCGGTGATCCTGAGTGGGTGAAAAATCCGGATCGTCTGCCAACTGCAGCGAGGGAGATTCCGGTACTGGCCACGCAATCAGGCGTTGTCTCCAGTATTGAAGCGGAGAGTGTGGGAATTGCCGGACTGCTGCTTGGAGCTGGCCGTGAAACGAAAGCTTCGAAAATCGATTTGGCTGTTGGAATTCTTTTGAAGAAAAAAATCGGCGATCCTGTTGAAGCGGGAGAAGCCCTGGCAGTGCTTCATGTCAACGATGAAGCGAAGGTTGAAGAGGCAACGGCGAGACTGAGAAAAGCCTATGGCATTTCAGAATCGGCGGAGTCGCCGAAGTTGATTAAAGGGATCGTCAGATCCGATGAAACCATCAAGTTTTAAAGCGGGGAATTCCCCGCTTTTTTTATTTGAAATGGAAACTTGTGGTACACTATAAGTAGAAGATTGAACTAAAGGAGTACATAAATGAAAATGCAGAAAAAACTTTACAGATGGATACTTATTGCGGTAGCAACTTTAATTTTATTTTACCGATATCCGATATTGGAGACGGGTTTAAAGGTTGTCGGACTGTTGTTGAATGCCGCATTTATTGCATATTTGCTAGATACTTTAGTGAGAATACCCATGCAAAAGCTGAAGTGGGGAAGGAAAGTAAGCATGTTGACGACACTGGCGGTGCTGGTCTTGGTGATCGTGCTGATTGTGACGTTTGTGGTTCCAGGATTGTCCGAAAGCTTTCAAAGCTTGAGTGAGTTGTTTGCAGGTGATCGCTTGTCCGAAATTAATGCGGAAGCACGGGCGTGGATTGCGAAATTGGGCATTCCTTTGATCGATTCTGCCGTTTTGACCATTCAGGTTTCGTTCGAGAAACTGATGAGTTCAGCGGGATTTTTCTCGGGTGCATCTTTAAGCCAGGGATTTTCTACACTAGTGAACTTTACGTCTAGTGTGGCGACACTGATGATTGCTTTGGTACTGGGTTTGTATATGCTTGCAGATAAAGAAGAGTTGCTGTCCACCTTTAATCAGTGGAGTGATGCTTTTATGGAGCCAGAAAGAAAAGTTTTTTGGACGAAAGCGCTCAAAAAAGCAGATGATTGTTTTGTTCAGTATTTTGTTGGAAAGTTATTGGCATCCATGGTGATGGGTTTTCTGGTCGGGATTGCGTTGGCAATCTTTAAGGTTCCTTATGCGGCAGTCATTGGCATGCTTGCCGGGGTTGGAAATATGATTCCCTACATTGGCTCTTTGCTGGCAGGGCTATTGGCGATTGCCATTACTGTTTCTATTGGGATCCGAGAAGTTGTAATCGTCGTAATTGCAATTTTGGCGGCCCAGCAAGTGGATGGTTTGATATTAAGTCCCTTGATTCTGAGCGATCGAGTGGGTGTTCGTCCGGTATGGGTTTTAGCGGCAGTGACGGTAGGTGGTTATGTAGCGGGATTATTGGGGATATTCTTGAGTGTTCCTGCTGCGGTATTCTTTAAATGGCTTGTGGATGAGGAGGCGGAACGTAGACGCGCGTTGCGTCCAGATTATGAAATGGAGGGTGAAAATGAAAATCATCAAGAGAGAAATACTGAAGGATAAACCGGATTTTTCGAATTTGGGATTTGGTACAATTTTCACGGATTACATGTTTATGATGGACTATGAAGAGGGAAAAGGCTGGATTGATCCCCGAATTGAGCCATACGGTCCCATTTCTCTAGAACCGTCGGCGATGGTTTTCCATTATGGTCAAGAGACATTTGAAGGACTCAAGGCGTACAAAGCGGATAACGGCGACGTTCGCATGTTCCGTGTAAAGGACAATTTGGCACGTTTGAACCGGTCAAATGATCGTATGGGCATGCCGGCAATTGATGTGGATTTTGTTTTTGATGCCATTAAAACCCTGGTTGATTTGGAGCGGGACTGGATTCCAACAAAACCGGAAACCTCTTTATATGTACGTCCGTTTATGTTTGCGATCGATCCATTCTTGGGAGTTCGCGCGGCATCACAGTATAAGCTGATGGTGATCCTTTCGCCTGTAGGTGCGTATTATCCGGAAGGCATGAATCCGACCAAAATCTATGTAGAGGATGAATATATCCGAGCGGCAGTAGGTGGCACGGGAGAGGCAAAAACAGGTGGAAACTACGCGGCCAGCATCAAAGCTTTTGAAAAAGCGAGAGCGGCCGGGTATTCCCAAGTGTTGTGGCTAGATGGAAAAGAAAAGAAATACGTGGAGGAGGTAGGCACTAGCAATGCCTTTTTCAAGATTGATGGTCGAATTGTTACGGCGCCACTGGAAGGCACCATTCTACCAGGCATTACTCGAAACACTGCGATTCAGATTATGCGAGAGTGGGGTTTTGAAGTGGATGAGCGACGCATGACCATTGATGAGGTTTATGCAGCGGAACGAAGAGGGCTTCTAGAAGAGGTGTTTGCCACCGGTACTGCGGCAGTTATCTCTCCAATCGGTTCTTTAACCTATAAAGGCGATACCATTGAGATCAATCGAATGAAAATCGGTTCTTTGACGAAAAAGCTATATGAGACCATTACAGGTATTCAATATGGCACAATCGAAGATCCCTTTGAGTGGATCACAATTTTTTAAAACCGGATACGCGCAGCGATCAAATTATTGATTGCTGTGCTTTTTTTTGCTTGAAGAAGCTGAGCTTCTTAAACTGCTTCCAGTTTTTCGTCGAATAGGGTTGAAAAATGAGAACTTCTATGACTGTGGTTCAAAAACTTTGCGGGTATAGATGTGGTGAAGAGAAATAGTAGAGATGGAAAAGGTGTTTGGTTGAAAGTGTTTAAAGAGAGGATGAAAAGAATGAAGAAGAGAAGGATGGTTGCGTTGATTCTGTTGACTATTCTTTGTTTATCAGGCTGTTCATCGGAAGCGCCAGAGGAAAAGGCGACCGAAGTGATTGTGGAAGAGCCGATGGAACAGGATGAAGTTGTGGAAGAGCCGGCAGAAGAGGTTTCGGAGCCGGAAGAAGTCGTGTCACCGTTGGATTTGCTTGGCAAACTACAGCCTAGAATCTTTGATACCATGGTGGTGGAAACGGAAATTCTCGGTCCTGAAGGGTTTCAATCGAAATCAATCGTCTATCAAAAGGGCGAAAATGTAAGAACGGAGATGGAGCTTCCGGACGGGCAGAAGCAGATTATGATTCTGCAGGCTGAAGAGGGAGTTACCTATCAATATGCCGAAGGAAGCAAACAGGGAATGAAGATTGTTCATGGGAATGTAGAGGCTGTCATGGACCGGGATCGAGAGAGTTAAACGGAGAAAAGGCAATTTACATCGAATTCAATGATCTCCATGAAAATATAGAACAGGCAGTCGTGAAGATGTGGTACTCAGAAGAGTACGCTTATCCGATTCGTTATGAGCTGTTTGTGAATGATGCGTTGATGATGCGCTCCGATGTCACAAAGTTGGAAGTTGATATCGACTTGGACGACTCCTTGTTTATGCCACCAGAGGATGTCGTTTTTATCGAGATCCCCATGGAGGGTGGATTCGGAATGCCGCAAATGCCGGACATGCCAAACGATAACAAATAGAAAAGAGAAGCACAGATTCGACTTTGAACCTGTGCTTTTTTTTATCGTCTTGATTCCATTCGAGCGATTTCCATAAAGCGTGACGCGGTGGCGTCGTAGAATTCTTTGTAGGCGGAACAAAAAATATTTGCCTGATACTGACCGTTAATCTTTGGTTCCTTATGCCGCTTGCAGCCGCCACGACAAATTTGGTAATGGGGACATGTTTCGCAGGTTGGGTCGGTATGCAAAGATTCCTGAACAAAGGCGGTGGCCAGTGGAATTTGAGAAAGCTCAGCCAGGGACGAATCGTGAAGGTTCCCCAGTTTCCATAAATCGGTTACATAGAAATCACAGGGATAGACGGAGCCGTCGGCTTCCACAACGGCATTGACCGTGCAGTAACCATTCATATCGCAGCTTTCGGGGCGTCCGGTTAGAAGAATCTGTAGGATATTGTCGAACATGCGAATGCTGACTGGACTGCCGGATTTCCAATCCCGATACCATAAATCAAAAAGTTGGACCAAGAACTTGCCGTAGCGCTCCGAAGTGACGGACAGAGGATTGGTGCCCTGAACCTGTCCCAATTCATCGAGGCAAGGGATAAACTGCAGATACTTGAATCCTTGCTTTTTAAAGAAATTGTAGACCTTGGTTGGGTGCTTGGCGACAGTTTGATTGACCACAGAGAGTATGTTGAACTCAACGTCTTCCTTTTCCAACCAAGTCGTTCCCTGCATGACCTGCTTGTAGCTGCCTTTGCCGTCAGCCAAAATGCGGTAGTGGTCGTGGATCTCTTTCGGACCGTCTAGAGAGATGCCGACCAGAAACTGATTGGTGTGAAAAAACTTTGCCCACTCTTGGTCGATCACCAAGCCGTTGGTTTGAATGGCAAAGTGCACGGGCAGGTTATTTGTATTGTGCTTTTGCGTAAGTCGCACCCAATTTTCAAAGAAATCGAGACCGGCTAGGGTCGGTTCGCCACCCTGGAATGCAAAGGTGATTTGTCGTTTAGCGGCTTCAAAGGCGCGTGTAATAACAACCTCGGCGGTTTCCTCGCTCATAATTCCGAAATTCTGGGTCTCTCGATGCTCGGATACATCGGCGTAGAAACAATAGGTGCAACGCATATTGCAACTGCTGGAAGCAGGTTTAATTAAAAAGGATATGGACATTCGATTTTCCTCTCTTTCATACGGTGATTCTATCATACCAGAATTTTTGAAAAGAGAAGCTGCCATTTTGCATGATTGTGCGAAAAGAGAAAACCAGTTATAATGACGATATCGTAACGTTGGATTTAGTATAGAGTCGTGTTGGGTGGGTACTCCATGCAAAGGGGGAGACAATGGAATTTCAGAAATTGCTGTTGGAACATCCGGAATTGCAGAAATTGTTTCAGAAGTTTTCAGATGAAGATATCAAAAAGATACAAATATCCCATTATCCCCAGGACGTAACAATGATCAAGCGAGAAGAGCATGCCACCAATTATGCGTATCTGATTGTATCTGGGATCTGCGGAATTTTCAATATATTGGAAAATGGTGAGGAGTATTGTTATTACAAGATTTCTGAGTATGATGTGATCGGTCTTTCCGAATTGCTAGGGGAGCAAGTGGTATCTCGGGAGGCGGACATTCGTACTTTAACCGATGTAGTCGTGCTGAAAATCACGAAAGAGGATTTGCGTAGTTGGATGGTGCAATATCCTGAGTTTTACAATCTTTTGGTGAAGAATATTATCAATCGGCTTCACGGCACTATTCGCAAGCATATCGAATGCAAAAAATATTCATCCATGGCGAATATCGTCTCCTATTTGATATACAGTTATGACCTGTATCGAACCAGTTATGAAAAGGGATTTTTAGGGGATGTGAAGATCAACGAAACCCGGGAGATGATCGGCGATTTTATCTCCATGTCCATTCGATCGATCAATTACAATTTGGAAGCATTGAAGAAACGAGATTATATCAATATCCGACGAGGGAAAATATATATCAATCATGAGCAGTATATGCATTTGCGACTGTATAAGGAAGAGCTTTTAATGGAATAGCGGGAAGGAAAGTCATGACAAAACAGGTCGTGGCTTTTTGCTTTTCTTTAACAACATGCAAAATTTCCTATTACGCTAACCGGGATTCCAATACAATGGCAGTAATCAAATGAGAGTGGAGGATGGATGATGAAGAAATTATTAGCGTTACTTTTGGTGGTATTGTTGAGTGTATCCATGTTTGCGGGATGTTCACAAGGTGACTCGGCTACAGAGACAGAAGCTACGCATCAGGAAAACGATAACCATGTGAAGGTGGTTTTATTGACATCGGCGGGTGGTTTGGGTGATCGGTCATTTAATGATGCGGGATTCGCCGGACTGAAACGAGCGGAAGAAGAGCTGGGTGCGGAGATTAAGGTGATTGAGCCTCAATCCTCAGCTGATTACTTACAATCTTTAAAGACAGCGGCAAGTTTGGACTATGATTTTGTGATGGTTTTAGGCAATGACTGGGCGGATGCATTGGAAACAGTGATGCCGAATTACCCAGATGTGAAATTCGGTGGCGTGAATCTAAAAACGGAAGCCGATAATTTGGCAGTAGCCAAATTCAGTGATCATGAGGGAAGCTATTTAGCAGGTGCATTGGCAGCACAGATGACGGAGTCGGGTACTATTGGAGTGATCGGCGGCATGGACATTCCGGCAATCAAGCGATTTGTTGTTGGCTTCGAAGAAGGGGCAAAACATGCGGATTCGGATGTAACCGTGATTTCAACCTATGTAGGGTCTTTTTCGGACCCAAACAAGGGAAAAGAGTTCGCACTGCAATTGATCAATGAAGGCGCGGATATCATTTATCATGTGGCGGGAAAAACCGGGGAAGGCTTGTTCTCAGCAGTGAAAGAAAACGAAGGCGTATATGCCATTGGTGTTGATCAGGATCAGGATTATATTGCGGAAGGCAAGATTTTGACAAGCATGATCAAGCGCGTTGATGTTGCGGTTTATGATTTCGTCAAGCAAGTCAAAGAGGAAACTTTTGCTGCAGGCGTTCATGTATACGGCGTTGCGGAAGATGGAGTTAGTTTGAGTGAAATGACCTACACGAAAGACATAATTCCAGCGGAAGTTTTAGAAAACATTGAAATAATTCGTCAAGAAATTGAGAATGGAACCATCCAAGTAACAGACGTATTTGAGCAGTAAATAAGGGAAAGAAAAGACGGGGGGCGTGCGGGATCTTTCGCACGCCCCCCCATATATAAAACGACGATATGGTTGAATGAGGAAAGAAGGAGAATGACCAAATGGGATTAGCAATTGAAATGATTGATATTTGCAAAGAATTTCCGGGCACGTTGGCCAACGACCATGTCTCCATCCAGGTGGCAAAAGGCTCTGTAATATGCTTGGTCGGTGAAAATGGTGCAGGCAAATCGACTTTGATGAATATTCTATATGGGTTGCTTCGTCCTGATTCCGGGGAAATTCGAATCAATGGGAAAACAGTTGAGTTTCATTCCAGCTTGGACGCATTGAATGAAAAGATAGGAATGGTACATCAGCATTTTATGTTGGTGGAAGAAATCTCAGTGCTTGAAAACATTATTTTGGGAAGAGAACCGGGTAAGTCTCAGTTTATCGATTATGAGCAAGCGAGAAAAGAAATTAATGATTTGATGGAGAAAAATGGCATGCCGATTCCTTTGGATGCTTTAGTTGGAGATCTTCCGGTTGGGATGCAGCAAAAGGTGGAGATCATCAAGGTATTGTATCGTGGTGCAGATATTCTGATTCTGGACGAGCCGACAGCGGTTTTAACGCCACAGGAAACGGACGAGCTTTTTAATAATATTGAACGGATTTCGGCAATGGGAAAGACCTTTGTTTTTATCACCCATAAGTTGGACGAAGTGATTCGAGTCTCTGATTTTATTATTGTGATGCGACGTGGGAAAGTTGTAGGACAGGTAAAAACGAGAGATACAAATAAATATGCCCTGGCCGAGCTAATGGTGGGAAAAGAGATTCCGCCGATTCGAGACCGTGAGAAAAAAGACGGTGAGCAAGTAATTCGTCTGTCCAATGTGAATTGCAGCGATCATAAGGGTCGTAAATTATTGAAGAATATTAATCTTTCAATTCATCAGGGAGAAATTATCGGCGTAGCTGGAATCTCCGGGAATGGGCAACAGGCTTTGGCTCAGACCATTTCGGGACAGATATTACCCAATTCTGGCGAGATTACATATTTTGGAGAGGATTTCACAAAGGTTAAACGCCGTGAACGATTGTTGAAAGGGATCAGCTATATGCCCGCAGATCGGAAAAAAGAGGGATTGTGCATGGAGTGGTCCGTAGCTGAAAATAGTATTGCAGGCTACCATATTTTACATCAGTTTGTAAAGAAAGTTGGATTTCTTCATTTTATCAACGAAAGTCAGATGAACGAAAATGCCATAAAGATGATTGAGCGGTTTGACATTCGAACGCCGAGTCATCGAACCAAGGTTAGTGCATTATCTGGAGGGAATCAACAAAAGGTTGTGATCGCAAGAGAGACATTTGTGCAGAAACCGAAACTCTTGATTGCGGCGGAACCGACACGAGGTGTAGATATTGGAGCGATCAGCTTTATTCATAACTATATCATTGATCTTCGAAACGAGGATACGGCGGGGTTGCTGATCTCTTCGGACCTGGATGAGATTTTTGCACTGAGTGATACGATTGTAGTGCTCTTTGAAGGAGAGATCGTTTGTCATGTAAAGGCAGGCGAGATCAGCAAGGAAGAATTGGGGCTGTATATGGCAGGCTCTAAGAGACAGGAGATTGGATATGAATCGTAGAGTTGAAACTATAATAAAAAATATTGGCAAACCTTTGTTTGCGATCTTTGTTTCCTTGTTAATCGGTGCAATTTTGATTATTCCAACGGGCACTTCTCCTATAGAAGCCTATTCGATCCTTTTCAAAGGAGCCTTTGGTTCTTGGCAGGGAATTACAACAAGCCTGGCTTATGCAACACCGCTATTATTCACTGGTTTGGGTGCGGCGTATGCCTTTCGTGCCGGTGTCTTTAATATTGGTCTTGAAGGGCAATTGTATTTTGGCGCGATCGCAGCAGCTTTGGTAGGTGTGTATGCGCCTGACATGCCAGGCTTCCTTCATATTATTTTGTGTATTGGAGCAGCGATGATGGCGGGGATGCTTTGGGCTATTCTACCGGCAATATTGAAAATTAGATATAACATTGGTGTTTTTATTACCTACATTATGTTTAACAATATCGCACAATTATTCTCGGATTACTTGGCGACATATCCTTTCAAGGGAGAGCTATCCTTCGGAGCAACCTACAAGGTGAGTGAAAAGGTGTTTTTACCGAAATTGGCGGGGGAGATGATCGACCTGAATTTTGGTTTCGTCATCGCGATTTTGTTGGCAATTTTTCTCTATATATTGTTGTTCAAAACGCAGTTCGGCTATGAAAGCCGCGCAGCGGGAATCAACTCGGGCTTTACAGAGTATATGGGTGTTGATGCAGCGAAGAAGACACTGATTGTCGTGATGATCAGCGGTGCGATTGCGGGGTTGGCAGGAGCGGAACAGGTATTGGGTGTCAGCCATCGATATATCAGTGGCTTTTCTCCGGGATTTGGTTATTCGGGAATTACCGTTGCACTGTTGGCGAGAACCAATCCTTTGGCGTGTATTATTACCGCGATCTTCTTCGGGGCATTGAACAATGGCGCCATTCAGATGGAGATCTTTACAAACATTTCTCGAGATCTGGTTACATCGATTCAGGCAATTATGATTATTTTTATTGCCGCTGATTTTGCGTGGAAGAAAAGAAAAGGAATAAAAAAGCAGGAGAAGAAACCTTCTCAATCTAAGGAGGGAGTTGCTTGATGGATATGATGACAATGGTATTGGAAACGACACTGCGACTGTTGCCTGCGATACTTTTTGCGAGCTTGGGCGGATTGCTTACCCAACGCATTAAATTGGTGAACTTGGGTCTTGAAGGCTTTATGCTGATTGGGGCTTTTGTGGCGGTTGCCGTCAGTTATTATACGGGTTCAGCCATGATTGCGGTGCTTGTGACTGTGATCTTCTGCGGTTTGATGGGTTTTGCTTTTGCCGTATTTCACTTGAAATTTAAGGCGGATAATATTGTTATTTCGGTTGCAATCAACATGTTCGCTCTTGGTATTACGAAATACTTTATGAATCTTCTCTTTGGTGTGCGCGGCGCGTTCTCGTCGCAAAGGATTGTTGGGCTTCCGAAAGTGCGATTGGCATTTTTAGATGAAATTCCGATTTTATCCGCCTTTTCAAATCTATCTGTCTTTGTATATTTGGCTTTGCTTTTAGTGGTTGTCACCCACGTGGTTTTGTACCGTACGAAGATTGGCTTGCGCATTCGAGCGACAGGACCCAATCCCATGGCGGTTGAAACAGCTGGGGTAGGCGTTTATCGCTTGAAGTGCTGGGTGTTGACAGTGAGTGGCATGCTTTGCGGTTTGGGAGGCGCTTATCTTTCCTTGGGACAGCTGACGATGTTTACCGATAATATGACCAATGGCCGGGGCTTTGTTGCCATGGCGGCATCAAACTTTGGAAACGCGGCACCGATTGGCACCTTTTGGGGAACTGCCTTATTCAGTTTTTCAGATGCAGTGACGATGCGTGCGCAATTATATGGCTTTCCGCCGCAACTGATTCAAATGCTGCCCTATGTGGTTACAGTTTTGACGTTAGTTGTAATGGCGATGGTCAAAGAACGAAAAATGAAGCGAGGGATCAACCATGGATAGACCGAATATTTTATTGATTACAACGGATCAGCAGCGATTTGATACGATCAATGCTGCTGGATTCTCTCATATGAAAACGCCGAATTTGGACCGTTTGGTCGGGGAGGGGTGTTTGTTTCGAAACGCCTATTCACCGAATCCGGTCTGTATTCCAGCGAGGCATAACATTGTTTCTGGCTTGTCGGCGAAACATCATGGATTTGATGACAATTATTTTGACAACTCGATTCAGATGCCTTCTGACTTGCCCACCTTTCCGGAGTTATTAACCAATGCAGGATATGGATCGACGGCAATTGGTAAGATGCACTTTCAGCCTTGCAGAAGACACAACGGATTTGACCGCATGCTGACCATGGAAGAAATTCCGGATAATTTGGAGGACGACGATTATGCGTTGTACCTGCACAACCAAGGTTTTGGACACCTGAGGAGCTTTCATGGTGTGCGCCATCTACTCTACATGCTGCCGCAGCAATCCATGCTGCCAATCGAGCATCACGGTACCACGTGGGTTGCCGATCGAACCATTGAAGCCATGGAAGGATATACGGGAGACCGCCCATTCTTGATTTGGTCCAGTTTTATCGAACCGCACCCGCCCTTTGATGTACCCGAAGAGTGGGCGCATGCCTATGACGAAGTTCAGATCCCTGCGGGACCGGTTTCGAAAACACCGCTATCCTCATTAGCAGAAGAAAACAAACACATCGCCGATTACCCGACAAAGGAAGTGGCGGACCGAGCCAAGCGATTGTATTATTCAGCAATTTCCTTTGTGGATGATCAGATTGGCCGGATCCTTGCGCATTTAGAGGAAACGGGGCGGTTAGATGATACCTTGATTATTTTCACTTCGGACCACGGGGAGATGTTGGGGGACTTCGAGACGTATCAGAAGTTTTTGCCATATGACGGATCCAGTAAAATTCCATTTCTTGTTCGGTATCCGAAACTGGTGGAGCCAGGATCGGTCGATGATCGGTTTGTTGACTTGAATGATATTTTGCCAACCTTCTTGGATGTGGCTGGTGTGGATTATCCAGCGAATCACAAGTTACCAGGGGAAAGCATTTTTGTACAAGATGGATTTAAAAACCGAAAATATCAGTATGTCGAGCACAACAAGGGCAACAAGCGCTGGGTTAGCTTGCGTGATCATCGGTACAAATATAATTACTATTATGGCGGCGGTCGTGAAGAACTCTTTGACATGATTGCTGATCCGAAGGAAACGGCAAATATTTTGCATGAAAAACCAACAGCTACGCAAGAGGCAGCCAGAATGCGGTTGCGCAAAAAGCTAGTTCGATACGAGAAAGCCTATGGATTGGAAGGTTATGTGGCCAATGATGATTTTGTTGTTATGGAGCCCTACTTGGCGGTGCCGTATCGCGAGACGAACTTTCCGAAGCATGTTGACTCTCTGACGCAAGAGAAAAAAGCCGTTTTGGGCGCCATGGAAAACGAGATTCGTTTAGCGATTCGAAATGAGTTAGTCGTAAATCTTGCGGATCTTGATTTGGAAACGTTTAGGCGATTTGGCGGATTCTCCGATGAGCAAGTGAAAACGCTTTTAAAAGAGTAGAGAGAATAGTGGAAGTGGAGAAAGAACTGGAAGGCGGTTTCTAAGCCGAAAGCTAAATAAGAGTTCGAGTGTATCGGATTAACAGCCATATGGATCGGTCATCACCTATCTTCATCAGATTATACAAGAAAGCTGGCGCAAACGCGTCAGCTTTCTTGTATAATCATGTGTTTGAAACCACGAATGATTCCGTACCCTAAGAATAATAAAGTCAGCGGAACGAAGAAAATTCGAGCTTTAATAAAGAATAAGGTGAAACTGCCGGCCAAGGAAGCCAGTGGGATCAAAAATGCCGGAGCGCAACAGGCCAAACCGGTTAAGAAAGCCGGCAAGATCCGCAAAAGAGGATTGCGTGGTTTTTGATCCAGTCTACAAAGCAGGCCCAACAAGAGGTTTAATGGCGACAAAAACCATTGTAATCCCGGGAACTGAATCACAGCAATGGGCTCCCAAAGGAAGGGGGCGATGCTGCGGTTCCAGAGCGCAGAAGCATTAGGCAAAATATACCAGCGAGTCTTATAAATGCCAAAACTCAGATGATTTAAGCTTACTTGATAAAAGAGAAAAAAGAGTAAGCTGAGCAGAGTTGACGCCGCAAGGGATCGATGGTCCTTGAATAGGGCGATCCACTTTTCCTTCATGATTCATTCTCCAGTTCGAGAATGACGCTGTCTGGGAAGTAGGCATACCACGAAAACCAAAATGCGTCGTAATAGAAAGGTGCTTGCAAGTGCGTTTCGTGGTCGATCGGCCATCCGTCGTAGTCCCAGGTTAAAGAGGCGGTTGGGCTAAATAGGGTTCGTGTTTCGCTTTCAATTGTTAGATCTGGGTATGGTGTGATGGTGAGAATGCGGCTTGTGCGCAATCCATCATCCCAAAAAATCAAGTAGGTTTCTTCTTGCCATTGAAACGTGTATGACCCGACTTTCTGAAGAACGATAGGATCTGTGACGAAATGATCCTCCCCAAGCAATAATCCTGTTATGATCTTTTTCGAAAACCATTCATCGGTTTCATTCATCAATGGATAGAGGATTGCATCGCTAAAATAATAGGAACTGCGCAATTCGTGGGAACCGTAGGGATCATTGCCGTATTCTCGCAAAAAACCGGTGTTGGTTGTCAGAACATTACCCGTGATATTCAAAGCAGTCACGTCTCGCCAGGTACTCCAATGGATGGGATGAGGATTCAATTCCAAACCTGGTGGCGACCCGGTTATGCTTCTGCCCAGCATTTGCGGCCAGTACTGGTTGCTCAATCGATCGTACATAACCAAATTGCTGTTCAACAGGTTTCCAGAAGTGCCAAAGTTCAAATTTTCTCCTTTGAAGCCCATTGCAGTTGCAGTAAGCGGGCAATAAGAAAATACAAAGTTTTCCGTGTCGTTCCATGGCATGTTGATAATTTCATGCCAGACAAGCACCTCCTGAGGGGCGATGAAAATCCCTTTTGGTGTTCTTGCGATCATGATCCAGTCGTCGGGTTGCATAAATATTTGGGCGTCTTTTATTGAAACAAAATCAGGCGCATCGATAGACGGAATCCCATCTTGCGAGACACCGCCACTTTCTATGGCTTGGTAGTATCGATCGAAAGTAGAACCGCTCGGAGGTGGAATGACTTCCATTGGCGGAGCTACTGGTGTTTCTGCATCAGAAATGGATTTCGGTGTTCCCCAGGATCGGAGCCAAAGGAAGATTAGGAGTATCGCAGAGACTATTAATACCCAAGGAATAATTCGATTAGCTTTCATGGAAATTCTCCTTTCTATAAGGTATATACCCGCCAAGGTTAAAAGTCTTGTGATATTCAAGATCTTCTTCTATACTAGGGGGACAAAGGAGAAATACAAATGACAGAACGAGTAAAAGCGCAGATAGCCTTGATTATTAGTGTGGTGATCTGGGGCGTTACATTTATTAATATGAAGATTATACTTACAGAGTTGCCACCGATTACTTCCAATGTGTTGCGGTTTGCCATGGGCAGTACGGTGCTTTGGATATTATTAAAATTAAAAGAACCAAAAGCACGATTTCAAATGCATTGGCTGAAACCAATGTTTTGGACCGGCTTTTTTGGCATAACAATTTACTATGCCTTCGAAGGCTTGGGCATAGACCGATTGGACGCCTCGTCATCGGCCTTGATTATGGGTGCGATTCCACTTATGACCTTGCTGTTTGAGCGAAAACGTCAAAGACAACCGATATTGCCTCGGGAGTGGGCGCTTTTCTCCCTATCGACGGTGGGTATTTACTTTACTGTGATGTCGGAGTGGCGATTTCAGCAGAGCGTGGAAACCTTGTGGGGGATCCTGTTTTTGTTTATTGCCAGCATCGGTTGGGTGATGTATACGGTGTTGACGGCACAGGTGGATCACCGCATGAGTTCGTTGCAGGTGCTGACCTACCAAACAACCTTGGGTAGTCTGTTTTTAGTTCCTGGTATGTTTTTTGAATCATTTGACTTGATCGGTTGGTTTGCGAACGATCCTCAAATGCCCATGGTGATGGGACATTTGATTTTTCTAGTGATTGGTTCGACAGTAATCGCCTACTATCTTTATGTGTATAGTTTTCGCATTATCGGCGCGGCCGAATCGTCATTGTATATCAACATAATCCCCTTGGTCACCTTGATTTTGGGGACAACTTTGCTGGGAGAAAGGCTGTCTGTGGAAAAAATCATCGGCGCTGGATGTATTATACTGGCGGTCTTCTTGTCGGAGTGGATGAATCAGCGGTCGGCAAAGGACAAAGGTGCGAGCGTGAGATCCATTGATTGAAGAATTCATCGATTCAATAATCGATGGAAGACATTTACTTATTTTGGGTATGATTCCATTAGAAGAAGTAGGTTGTAACGGATTGGATACTTGGGAGGGAATCATGGAAGAACAGAAATTGACGGTTGAAGAATTTGTTGAAAGAAGCCGGGAGTTGCCGCGACATCATCTTGATTTTCGACGATTGGGGCTGAATGGAAAAATCCTCGATATCGGTGCCGGGGGCGAAGGGGTGATTGGACAGATGTACCCTGATTCCATCGGCATAGATCCAGACAGGCTGGAGCTGGAAGAGAGCCCGGCAAAACAGTTGAAGATTGTCATGGATGGGCGAGACCTGCAGTTTCTAGACGAAACCTTTAATACGGTAACGATCTTTTTTACCATGATGTATATTCACCATGATGATCATCTGAAGGTGTTTCAAGAAGCATATCGGGTGTTAAAACCGGGCGGAGAATTGCATCTTTGGTATCTGCAGATGGGGGAATCTAATGAAGAGACCTATGGGCTGATTCTTCCTCTGGAGATTGAATTGCCAAAAGGCATGATACAAACGGGGTATGGAGCTAAGTGGGATCGGAGACAGGATGATGAAACCTTTTCCGAATTAGGAAAAGTAGCGGAATTTGACTTGAAGAAGGTGGAGCTGAACGGTGAAACTGGATGGATTCGATTTATTAAGAGATAAGCGTAAAACAAGATATGGGAAAAGGAAAATTGAATGAGAAAAATAATGAAAGGGTAGCCGAGCGGCTACCCTTTTTTTAATACGCATATTCAGTAATGAAGTCTTCCATCATCTCGCCGATTTTGTCGAACTGCTTTAGATGGATGTCTGAGGGATCATCATCCGGGGTGTGAATTCGTTGCATATCCAGCTGGATCAGGGTAAAAGCATTGATCCCCGATTGCAAAAACGGCAAATGGTCGCTGGCATATTCGCCAGTGGTGGAAGCATCCGTTGGGATATTCCAAGCCCTTGCTGTATCTAGAAGTTTCTCTAGGAGTTCACTGTCTCGTGCGATTCCATCCATGGACAAGGGATAGCTTGGGTCTGTGCCCACCATATCGAAATTGATGACTTCATATGGTGAGGAAATGGGTGGATTTCTAAGGAAATCGACAGCGCCCAAGAGTCCTACTTCTTCGCCATTAAAGGCAACAAAGACGAGGGTACGCTTCGGTTCTTCTTCCTTGAGTGCCATGGTTCTTGCCAATTGTACCACCATGCTAGTGCCGGACGCGTTGTCCAGAGCCCCGGGAAAGATGACACCGTTTGGATCGGAGCCAACATGATCCAAATGCCCTCCAATCACCAGAGCTGGCAGAGAGGAATCCGTGCCTGGAAGAATGCCGATCACATTGTGCAGGGTGACGGTTTCAAATTCGAGATCATTCACAACATGTAGCTGATAGTCTTGTGTGGAGAATGCGAGAAGTTCTTCAAAAACGGCCGGTGTTACATAGCCCATAACCAGCATCTCGCCTCCCTTGTTGGCAGGTTCGCGTATGCTGGCGCCCTTGATCACATATTCAAATTCGTCTCCGCGAAGAGAATTGGCTGGTGCAATGACAGCCTGAACACCTCGTCCTAGCAAGTCGCGTTGTTGTTGGGGAAGACGGGCACCCTCGGGGTGTAAAACAATCAGATCGTCCTTTGCGTCTGAAACACGGCGTATTTCGCGAAATGTCGATTCTACATTACCGCCGCCAGCATAATAGGGTGTGCCAAAGGCAAAATCTTTACGTAAACGATAAGACTTGATCAGCGTGCCCTGGCTGTCTTTCACCTCAAGAATAAAGGTGTCTCCGAAGACGGGAACCATGGCCTTAAAGGGTTGCAGGTATCCGCCTGACGGAGCCTGAAGTCCGAGAGCTTCGAATTCAGCGCCGATTAATTCGGCGGCCGCTTGATTTTCTTTTGTTCCAGCCATGCGTCCCTGGTAGTCGTTTGCCAAGTCGGAAAGCAGGGCGAAGGCGGAGATTTCATCGAAATCATTGTCTGGTTCGCCTTCAAGTATAGGAATACCGGTAGAAGATTCAGTTGCCAGTGGAACGGGTGTGTCGGGTACTTCAGTAGAAGATTCAGTTGCCAGTGGAACGGGTGTGTCAGGCACTTCAGTAGACGGTCTGGTTATCCATACCAAGCCAATAATTACGAGAAGGATGACGACAAACCCGAGTTGTTTTCGTTTCATCATTGTTTCTCCTTTCTATACTTTACTTATATCCATAAAAATAGGAGAAAAAGGATTATTTTTAATTCGTGAGAAATTTGCGACGAAATGTAGATGGAATATGACGAAACCTTAATTGATAAAATTTATCAAGGCGAAGAATTTCTTGATGTTTATTATCAGTAAAAAATCGCTTAGGTGGTTTCAAGACAGTAAATTCAGCGATTACGTAGTTGGCACAGAAATTGCAATAATGGAGAGTAACCGGAAATCGTTTCCGGAACGAACGGATTCCATCGGATGGGAAACTGGGAAAATAGGAAAATATGGAGGTACGGGCATGAAACATTTGGGTACGATTGTAGGAGCAGCAATTGCAGGCATGTTTGTTATGAGCGTTTGGGGCGAATTGGCAGGCGCATATGGCTTGGTCGGTGGATGGTTTGCAGCATTTATCATCATCGGTGTGATGTGGTTTATGAATCATTTTGTTGGACTGATTAATAATGATGGTGCATGGGTCGATATGGCCGTTGGTATTGGCGTTGCAGGTACAGCACGGGGCGGATTTGACGCAGGTTTCAGTACGGTTGTAGCGGCATTGCCGACACTGACATTTGTATTGATTGGTGGGATTGCCGGGGGCGTTTGTGCGCATTACCTGACAAAAGCCTTGAACCAGAACGCGGAATAGATTGGGGGGATTACGATGACGATTGAAAATATTATTACTACGATGGCGGGCGGATTTATATTTCCATTTATGATTTACATGATGTGGGGTAAAATGGTCGATGTTTGGGGCGCAATTGGAGGCTGGATGGCAGCCGGATTTATCGTTGGAACCGCATGGACCCTCAATCATGGCGTAGGACTTATTATTCAACAGGGCGCGTGGGTTGATATGGCTTGGGCGGCAGGCATCGGCTTGTTTGTAGCCGGCGTATTGGATGGAAACAGCTTCTCGAAAGGGGCTGTCAATTACGGCTATTCCATTCTCGGCGGTATTCTGGGCGGGTTTATCTTGTCTTGCCTGTAAATCATTCTTGATACTGACACGGATAAAGACACTGAAGATCAAACCGATCTTCAGTGTCTTTATTTGCAAGCAAAACCCGTCATGATACAATAGTGGAAAAGAAGGACTGGGGGAGAGAATATGCGCTATGAAAAGCATCTGGTGATACGAACGGCAAAGGGCTTGCATGCTCGATTAGCGGCTGCCGTTGTCCATCAAGCCAGCAAGATCAACCGTACTTACGGGGTCACCCTATATATCAGCAAATTGGGCCTTCAAGCCGAGATTCCCATTACTAGCATGTTGAGTCTGACATCCTTGGGGATTCGTTCTGGAGACACGGCCATTGTCTTTGCCACCGGAGAAAAAGCGGAACTTGCTGTGGAAGCCATGATCGCCTACTTGGCGGAAGGAGTGAATTCCTTGCTGGAAACGGATGACGCGGTTGATGAGATTATCAATCAGTCCACCCTGACTACAGAACGGGTATTCGAAAGCCTGACCAGCGGTTTGATTGTGGTGGATGGCGAGAATCGCATCTCTTATTTCAACACGGCTGCCGAGCGGATCCTGAATGTGAAGAAGGGTGCCATGGTCGGCAAGAATGCTACTGAGGTATTGGAGAATTCTCAATTGGATCGCGTGTTGAAAACTGGGGTGTCCCAGGAGAATGTCAAGCAGGTGATCGGCAAGACGACAGTGATCAGCAATCGTAGTCCGATTGTGGTGGATGAGAAGATCCGGGGCGCTGTTGCTGTTTTTCAAGATATTTCGCGTTTTGAAGCCCTCTCCAGTGAATTGGAAACCACCAAAGTATTGATGGGGCGGTTGGAACTGATCCTGGAAAATGTCCACGATGGTGTTGCCATGGTGGATGAGCGAGGCGTGCTTATCTATGTGAATTCTGCCTACGAGCGGATGTGGAAGGTGAGCGGTCAGGAGATTGTGGGTCAAAAAATCGATCGATTTCCACAGCATCAAGCCGACCGGGCGGTCCTTAAAACCGGAAAGAAGCAGCTGGGGATTACGGTAGAAACGGAAGAGGAGACCAAGGCGGTGGTGAATGCTGCGTCTATTATCCTAGACGGTAAAATACGAGGTGTGATTTCCACCTATTTGGAAGTGACAGACTTGAAAATTATGATGGAACGGCTGCAAATGGCGGAAGATAAGCTGGCTTTTTATCAAGAAGAGATGGAGAAGGAATGGGGGCGCCATCAATCCTTTATGCAGGTGATCGGTCACAGCAGCGCGATCGAAGCTTCCTTGCGGTTGGCTGGAAAAGCCGCTAAATCTTCAGCGACGGTATTGATTCGCGGGGAAAGCGGAACGGGAAAAGAGATCTTGGCGCGTGCGATCCATGCTGCAAGTCCGAAAAGTACCGGACCTTTTGTGGGTGTGAACTGTGCGGCAATTCCAGAAACGCTGATCGAGAGCGAGCTGTTCGGACATGAAAAGGGGTCTTTTACCGGTGCAATTCAGAGAAAGATCGGGAAATTCGAATTGTCGAACAGGGGAACGATTTTCCTTGATGAAATTGGAGATTTAAACCGAGACATGCAAGTGAAATTGCTGCGCGTTTTGCAAGAAAAGGAATTTGAGCGGGTAGGCGGCAATGAGACCATTCAGGTGAAGGTTCGGGTGATGGCAGCAACCAATCGCAATTTGGAAGAGATGATGAAGACGGGCGAATTTCGGGAGGATCTGTATTATCGATTGAATGTAATTCCGGTTACTATGCCACCGCTTCGAAAGCGTCAAGGGGATATTCCACTACTCGTGGAACACTTTCTTGAGAAGATTTGTGAAGCGGAGGATGTTGCGCTCAAAACCATGAGTTTGCGGGCCTTGCGAGTATTGGAACGCTATGATTGGCCGGGGAATATTCGAGAACTTGAGAATATTGTGACCCGAGCGATTGCCATGTCGGAAGGTGAGACGATCGATCTAGAGGATTTGCCAGCTTTCTTGCAACCGATACGAGATCAAGATGATGGATTGATTCAGTTGGCTTCCCGTGGCTTGGCCACGATGGAAGAATACGACCGGGCGATTATTCAAAAAGCCTTGGAAATCTATCCTTCTTATAACCAGGCAGCCAAAGCCTTGGGCATTACCCATCGGACGGTGGCGTTGAAGGCGAGGAAGTACGGATTGGAGAAGAAAACATCCTGATAAAATTTATCAAGTAAATCAAGCCTTATGCGAATTTTTAGCATAGGGCTTTTTTAAACTGTTGATTTTCTGGGATTCTTGCGTTTGGCACGGTTCTTGCAATTATAAGAAGTGACCCATCCGAAAATCCGAAATTGAAGGAGGAAACAATGAAGAAAATCATCAATCAACCAGAAAACATCGTAAGTGAAATGCTAGACGGGATCGCTAAGGCGCATCCGAAACAGGTGAGACGAGTTGAGGGTTTTGAAGTATTGGTTCGAACAAATGCACCGGTAGCAGGTAAAGTTGCTTTGGTTTCCGGAGGTGGTAGCGGACATGAACCTTCTCATGGCGGATTTGTAGGAACGGGCATGTTGGACGGTGCCATCGCAGGCGAGGTATTTACATCTCCAACACCGGATCAGGTATATGAAGCAGTCAAGGCAGTTGACGGCGGCAAAGGCGTTTTATTGGTGGTCAAGAACTATACAGGCGATGTTTTGAACTTCGAAATGGCGGCTGAAATGGCGGCGATGGAAGATATCACTGTGAAGCATGTAGTTGTTGATGATGACGTTGCTGTTCAGGATAGCTTATATACAACAGGACGACGTGGTATTGCGGGTACGATCTTTGTTCATAAGATTGCAGGCGCATTAGCGGAGCAAGGCGCGGATTTGGATCAAGTGCAAGCTGTTGCAGAAAAAGTTATTGCCAATGTTCGTACTATGGGCGTCGCACTGACATCTTGTACCGTACCGGCGGCAGGCAAGCCAGGTTTTGAATTGGCGGAGAATGAGATTGAAATGGGTCTTGGAATCCATGGTGAACCAGGCACACACCGTGCAGAAATTAAACCAGCGGATGAATTGGTAGATGATTTGCTAGCGAAGATCCTATCGGATATCGACTATGCTGATTCAGAAGTTGCGGTTTTGGTGAATGGATTGGGCGGCACGCCTTTGATGGAATTGTACTTGATGAACCGACGTGTTCACGAGGCATTGGAAGCCAAAGGCATTCAAGTATATAAGACAATGGTGGGTAATTATATGACATCTATCGAAATGGCAGGCGCGTCGATTTCACTTTTGAGATTGGATGATGAAATGAAGGCATTGTTGGACGCACCGGCAGAAACACCGGCATTTATACAAATCTAGGGGATTCGGGATTGCCGTAAATCCCTATTGACGAAAGGAAGAAAATTATGAAAGCAGAACAAGTAATTCAAACGCTTCAGGCAATGAACCAAGTGATCGATCGAGAGGCGCAGTACCTGACAGATCTTGACGCCGCGATTGGCGACGGGGATCATGGCATCAATATGAAGCGGGGATTTGCGGCTGTCTCAACGAAGTTGGAAGGTGAAACCTCTGAAGACTGCGGTGATGTATTAAAGACGGTTGCCATGACCTTGATTTCAACGGTCGGCGGCGCGTCAGGTCCATTGTATGGCACGGCATTTCTAAAGGCAGCGCAAGCAGCCAAGGGGAAAACGGACTTGAACAAAGAAGACGCTTTAGAAATATTGACGGCAGCTGTTGAGGGCGTTCAGTTCCGCGGAAAAGCAGCGCGTGGCGAGAAAACTATGCTGGACTTGCTGATTCCCGTTAAGGAAGCCTATGCCGATGCACTAGATGAGGGATTGTCCTTGGAAGAGACAAAGCAGAGGATTTTTTCAGTGATGGATGAAAGTATCGCATACACAAAAACGATTATTGCGACCAAGGGACGCGCAAGCTATCTTGGAGAGCGCAGCCTCGGGCATCAGGATCCGGGCGCAACATCCAGCTATTTTCTAATAAAAACAGTTTTGGACAGTGTTGAGTAGGAGGAGACTATGGTAGGGATCGTACTGGTATCACATAGTGAAAAGATCGCGCAGGGAATCCGAGACCTCAGCATGCAGATGGCATCGCCTGAGACGAAGATTCTGGCGGCGGGCGGATTGCCCGGCGGAGAGATTGGGACAGATTTTCAACGTATTCTGGAATCCATTCAAAAAGCGGATTCAGGAGACGGCGTTGTTGTGCTGGTTGACTTGGGTAGCGCGATTATGAGCACGGAAGCGGCACTTGATTTCCTGGATGAGGATTTGAGAGCGCGCGTTGTGCTTGCGGATGCACCAATCGTGGAGGGAGCAATTTCTTGCTCAGTCGCGGCATCCATCGGTGGAAGTTTGGAAGAAGTAAAGGCGGCGGCGGAAGAAAGCCGTGGCGTCAGCAAGTTTTAGAGGGGATTAAGATGGTTACGAAACAGTTTACGGTATTGAATGAAAAGGGATTCCACGCTCGTCCGGCAGGAATGTTGGCAAAGGTGGTCAAATCTTCCGACAGCCAGGTGCATATGAAGGTGAAGGAAAAGGTCGTGGATTGCAGAAGTATCATCACTTTGATGACAACCGCTGTGCGTCAAGGAGAAGAAGTAGAAATACGAGTCGATGGACAAGATGAAACAACATTGATTCAAGAGATTGAAGCTATGTTTTTAGATGGATTTGGAGAATAAGGGCCTTTGGGTTCTTATTCTTTTTTTCTGTTTATGATACACTTGCCGAAACGGAGGGTGTTATGAATCGAATAGTCGTGCTTCGATCCGCCTGTGCGGTGAATGAAGCCTATAAGGAAGCAATAGAAAACAGATTGAAGGCATTAGATTTGAATCTGGAAGTGAAAACCTCTCAGGATCCAAAGCTGTGGGCAGCCTATGGGGTGTCGAGCCGGTGCATGATGGGATATTGTCCCGGATGCAACTTTCATGAAAAGATGGAGGGCAAGTTTTTGCCAGCCTTGGCGATTAACGGAAAGCTGGTTTTGCACAGTCATTTTCCCAGTGACGAGGAGATTGATCAAGCGCTCTTAGATGGAATTAAATAAAGAATCAAACGAGCAGAAAGCAGAATCTGAAGACGGATTCTGTTTTTTTATGGTTGAGCAAGCGAAGAAGTTGAATCGGATCACTGCGTACAGTCGCGCAGATGGAGGTGATAGCTTTGAAAGCTTATTCACAGAAGGTTTAATATTAGGCAGAGCAGGAATGGTTATAATAAAAGAAAGAGGATTTGCAATTGGCCCACCGGAAAGGCGGAGAAAAATGAAAAGCTTGAAACAATTCACAAAGGGAATTTGCGCAGTCGTGATATTTTTTATGGGTGCCGGACTTAATCCGGCAATGACAACGACCTATGAACCGGTCCATCTGATTGTGGACGGCAAGGATATTACGGCTATCTCCAATCCGGTGATTGAAAACGATCGATTGCTAGTTCCGATCCGCTATGTGGCGGAAGCCATCGGCGCGGATGTGGACTGGGACGCCGAGAAGCGGACCGTCCATGTCGAACGGGAAGGCCGCGACTTTCAGTTGTGGATCGACAATCGTTTTGTTTCTTATTTAGACGGAGCACAAGTTCAGCTCTGCGACGTGTCTCCGAAAATTATCAATGGCCATGCCTATATTCCATTGCGTCTGATGAGCAATGCCCTTTCTGTAGGGATTGAATGGGACGGAGAGACTAGAACGGCAACGGTGGACTCCGGGAAGCAGTCGGCTATCGAGAACTTTTATGAAACGAAGATTGTATCTTTGAAGGCGGGGGATCGGATTGCGGGAAGCATCCAAATCGCCTTATCCATTCCTGCCAATATTCGCGGCAAGGTGAAGGAGACCCAGCTGATTCTATTGGATCCCGATACAGCCAAGGGCTTTGTTGTGGCGAGGGAAACCGATGCGGTCGATCTGATCACTTATTGGCCAAAGATGGAAGACGAGGGCGATAAGGTGCTTGCTCTGGCCTTGTTGGATAAGAATCGGAATTTTATCGGGGGAGACGCGATTCTCGTAGCAATTGACGTTCAGCCCCAGTTGGCCCTTCTAGGTGTGGTCGCGGGGGCGACCGTTCAATCGGTCACCATGGATCAGAGTTTTAATTTTCTTCCAGAATATGTTAATTACAAACTGACCAACCTGGAAACGGGAAAGGCGACGATGATCACGGAGCGGGATCCATACGGAACCTATACCTATACACCTACTTATGAGAATAACGGCGACTATCAAATTCAAGTGATCGCCTATGATGGCAGTGGAGCAGCTTATGAAAGTGCGAGCGTGCCGGCAACTTTTGAAGTGGAACGAAAGCTAGCATTGAAGGGCGTTTCATCAGGGAAGACTATTACAAAGCCCACAACTATTTACGCATCCAGGAATTTTGATGTGACGGAAACGTCCTATTATTTGCGCGATGTGAAAACGGGCAAGTCGGAGTTGATGAAAACTCTGCCTTACGGAGAGATTAAATGGTTCCCCGGGTTGGACCAGGCGGGTGAAAAGGAATTGGTTGTCAAGGTAAAGGATGTACAGGGAGTTGTTCACACCAGCGAGCCCGTGCGGGTGACGGTGGATGGAAGTCCGAAGGTGATTCTGAATGGGGTTGGACCCGATGAGGTGATTACAAAATGGACGGAGCTTTCTGTTGACAGCAATGTGGAACTGGACGAGGTGCGATATATCTTGGTAAACCGGGTGACCGGTGCAAAAAGAACCCTTTTTGCGACGATGAACCCCGAGGAAACCTATCGATACAATGCCACTGATTTCGACGCGGGATTGGTCAGGGTTTATGCGGAAGCCGTGTATAATGGGAAAACAATAACGTCGGGTAACACGAATTTCAAGATTTACCGCGAGTCAACATATGGACCGGAAGCGATAGTAGAAAAGAGCGATTTTTTGCCATTCGCGTCCAATATGGCGCTGAATTCCTTTGAAAAAACAGGGATGTCCGCCGCGCTTCAAACAGCGCAGGCAATTTTGGAAACAGCTTCAGGCCAGAGGTTGCCGGTCGATCGCTATAATGGAAAATTCTCCTATAACCTTTTTGGAATCAAGGGTTCTGCGGACAATGGTTCGGTGACATGCAGCACTTGGGAAGTCTACGGTGGGATGAGTTATCGGGTGGATGCGGATTTCCGGGCATACAACAATGTAGATGAAGCCTGGGCGGACCACAAGCGAATCTTGCTGGAGCTGTCGCGTTATGAGCCATATCGGGAAGTGATGCATGATTCCACCCAGGGAGCTTGGGCGATTCGCCGGGCGGGGTATGCCACGGACCCCAAATATCCTATGAAACTGATTAATATCATCAAGCAGTACGATCTTGAAAAATTGGATGAAGTGGCTATTCATTAATTGAAGCCAAATAAAAAAGCAGCCGCTGGCTGCTTTTTTTCATGGTTGTGTTTTAGTATCCCAATCTTTCATCAACGATGATCACGTGAATGCGATCAGGGTTCATCTGTCTTTTGATGGTCACGTAGGATGCGCAAATACGTTCCGGGCTGTTGCAATTGCTACATTGACCGGTTACGGCGCAGGGGGTCTTTCTGTTTAAGCGCACACTGTTTGTAGGGGCTGCAAAATTGCGAAGACGCTCCCAAGCGGCTGCTTCATCCTTGACCAATTTGTTAACGCCTACAATAACAATCACTTTGTCAGGGCCATAGATCATGGAAGCGACACGGTTTCCGGTTCCATCGATATTCACCAGTTCACCATCTTCCGTTACAGCATTGGTGCTAGTGAAATAGTAGTTCGCGCCAAAACTTTTTCGATAGATTTCTGTAATATCTTCTTTGGTCAAACCTTCCGCGTAACGGTCATAAAATTCAAAATCCTCTTCTCGCAGCCAGTTGATCACACCGGTTTCAAACAGGGTCATCGATCCGCCGACGGATACGGTGCTTTTTCTTTCGCAAAGTGTATCAAGAATTTCCATCAAATCCTCTTGGTTCACCGCGTAATACCCATTCATTCGGTTCTTTTTCAAGTTTTCCAAGGTTCGTTCGATATGACGTTGTATGACAAATTCCGTGTTTTGATCCATTTTTCCCCTCCGGCTTTCATTTTCTTTATTGTATCAAAAGAGAGGGGGGAAAAGAAGAATTTTGTCTTCCGCGGCCAAATCGATTTTCGGATTGTGAAAAACCGCCAATGCCGCGGTCTACTTGACGTTGAAAGGCATTGAGATGGCTTTTGGAAGCATTCATCAACCGGGTGAATACAGATTCAATGTCATCAGGAAGCGATTCATCAGCTAGAAATTTTTCATACATGGCGATATTGGCGATTTCCGCTTCAACACCGATTTGGTATGTTTCTTCCAAGGTTTCAGGGATCACAATCAGATCTGGTTTCTCTGGCAATTCAATCCCATAGAATTCAAACAGTGGTAGCAACAAATCAATGTGAGTGAGTTCTGCGCGTTGAATATTGGAGAATGGACGAGTGACATCGAATTCTTCCATTAATGCGGTATATTCAGCTTCTGCCAGCCATTCATCTTGAATGGCATAATGGAGCATGTCTTCAATTGTGGTTGTTTCCTGTGTCAGAGCGCCTGCTGCACCTGGTGCTTCAGAGGCAAATCCGGTGGTGCCAATCATTAAAATTAATACGCTTACTGCAAATAGTTTTTTCATTTTTTTCTCCTTTCGTTACCTTCGATGTCTATATCATATTCCAGGTATGTGTCGAAAGGGTGGCAGAAAAGGCACAAAAAGACCCGCCTTAGAGGCGAGCCTTTTTATTTCCTTGGCATTGGGGGCAAGAGCACTCCTCTTCAATCAAGAGTCGTTTTCCCTCGATGATGCTTTCGGCAACCTTTTGCCGAGCCATTTTATAGATGCGTTGAAAGGTAGTGCGGCTGATGCCCATACGTTCGGCGCATGCCTGTTGATCCAAATGCTCTAGATCCATTAACCGAAGGCTTTCCATTTCCTCCAATTGCAGAATCACATTTTCTACATCGGGATGGCCCTCGGGTCCAAAAGTACCATAACGAGGGCGTTGTCCGATTCTACGATGTTTTCTTGGTCTTGGCACGTCTATTCATCCTTTGCAGGGATACTTGAGAGGCGTGCGTTGAGTTCGTTCAAGCGTTCTTCATGGAATGCAATCGCTTCTTCGACATGAGTACGTTGCTGCACATTGGCATAACGTCCGTAGCAAGGTCTTGTTTCATCAGGCAGTTCAACATATTCGCGAACGCCAATTCCTTGGCCGTATCCTTGTCCAACACGCATGCCGGCTCCCATTCCATTACCACGACCAGCTCTCATGCCGGCACCTCTCTGTGCTCTCATCATACCATATCCTTGATGGTCCCAGAACCGACAATTTCTATACAATCTCATAGAGTCACCTCCTTCCTTAATGGGCATATGCCCTTTACAACCATAGTATAAAGCTATTATGGGCATATGTCAATAATAAAGATTCGTAATATTTGTTGACAGAAGCCAAAGTGCGGGGTACTATATCGATAGACGATATAACGAATGACGATAGATCGAGACTCGATGTAAAAGGAAGGATGATTACTATGAAAAAGAGAGGACCATTAACAGAATCAACCTATTATATTTTATTGGCTTTGCAAGAACCCAATCACGGATACGGTATGATGCAGATGATCGAAAAGATCACTGAAGGGGAAGTGGAAATTGGTCCGGGTACCTTGTATGGCGCGCTGGGAAAACTAGAAAAGCAGGGGGCGATTCAGACTGCCACGTGTCCGGATTCATCCGATGAACGAAGAAAGTGCTATGTGCTAACAGATGAGGGACATAACCTGTTGGTAGAGGAGTACCAAAGAATGAAACGGGTGGTTGCAATTTCGTCTGAGTGTGTGAAGGAGGACGCGAAATGAGAGAGATGAAGAAAGTACGACGGGTATTTTTTGTGTGGCAGGAGCATTTGGAAGAAAAATGGCTGACAGAGATGGCTGCGGAAGGTTGGCATCTTCGAAAGGTTGGGTTCTGCGTATATACCTTTGAGAAGGGAGAGCCGGAAGATATCACATATCGATTATATTCTCATGTGGGTCGTAGAAGGGATATAGAAACCTGTAATCGCCTTTTTGAAGACATGGGTTGGGAATGGGTAGGGAGCATTCTTTCGTGGCAATATTTTCGAAAAGTGCATGAAGAGGGAAAATTTGATGAAATCCTTTCGGACAATCAATCTAAATGGGATGCGTTGAAATACTGGAGAAATGTTTCCTTGGCGATAGGATTGTTGAATTTGTATAACTTTTTGAATATTAGTTTTCTTAGCTCGGGACTGGCAAGTTGGAGATCATGGGGAATGGATTTGTTTCGTCTTTTGATTCTTGCGGTTTCGGGAATGCTGTTCTTTGGAACAGTGAAAATTCAAAAGCGAATGAATGAATTGAAAGGATTACACTTATAGTTTAGAAAGATGAAAAAAGTCTGATGAAAATCGGGCTTTTTTCTTGTTCTTTTTTGAAATAAGGCGTACACTATAATTGGCATATGCCAATAAAGGAGGTCGCTGAAATGAGAATTATGATTAGTGCATCTGACAATAATGCAGATGCAATGGTGTCTGAACATTTTGGAAGAAGTCCCTATTTTGCATTTTACTCAGAGATCCAGAAACATTATGATTTTTTGAAAAACTCGTCAATCAACCATGAGAGTGGTGCTGGAATTTCCATCGCTCAATTGGCAGTGGATGAAAAAGTAGGCGCCATTATTTGCAAGAAGCTGGGACCGAAAGCCTTACGAATTATTCAAGAGAGTCAAATACCCGTCTATGAATCTCCTGCAGGTACCTTGGAGGACGTTGTGGATGCCTTTAAGAAAGGAACGTTAACACGACTTGTATGATATCGCAGTGATCAGTGGAAAGGGAGGGACGGGGAAAACCTTGGTAGCAACAGCACTTTCCGCATATTATGGCTGGGATTACATAGATTGTGATGTAGAAGCACCCAATGGCGCCTTATTTTTAGAACCAGTTTGGGAAGAATCATACGATGTATCTGTGACGATTCCGGATATTGATCAAAAAAAATGTACGAAATGCGGCGCATGCATTCGATTCTGTCGTTCGCATGCTTTGGCGCTTACCATGTCGGGACCTATGTTTTCCCCCGAGCTGTGCCATAGCTGCATGGGGTGTGAAGTGGTTTGCGAGGCAAAAGCCATTACTCGATCGACTAGAAAGATCGGGGTCGTGAAGCAAGGAAGAGCCGGGGAACAAATTGTCTGGGAGGGTCGGCTTGATATTCAAGAGCAGATTGCACCTCCGTTGATTCATAAAGTAAAAGCATTGAGTCGAAGGGACGGAATTCGGATGTTGGATGGTCCTCCAGGCGCCTCGTGCAATTGTATTGAAACACTTAAGGGGATTGATTACGCATTGCTGGTCGCGGAACCTACACGGTTTGGGATTCATGATTTTAAAGCGACGGTTGAGGTGCTACAGCGGTTGGGGATTCCAGCAGGGGTTGTAATCAATCGTTCCTTTGGTGATGAGGAAGAGATCCGATCGTATATAGGCAGAAAGAATCTTTCGCTTTTAGGGTCGATTCCTTTCTCTGAATCTATAGCCCGGGCCTACGGGCAAGGTGATTTACAGATGTTGTTGAATGAACTCCAACCGTCTCTGAAAGAATGGGGCGGCCAGATTTTGGACAGAGGGGAGTGCTGCAAACGATGAAATGGGTCGTGATCAGCGGAAAAGGCGGTACCGGAAAAACGATGGTTACCTCTTCTTTTGCATCCTTAAGCGATGAAACGTGGTGCAAGATGGATGCGGATACCGATACGGCAAATTTGGCTTTGCTATTTCCACAAGGCAAGAGAAATAAGAAACAAGAATTTATTGGTGGTGAAAAGGCGGTTGTTAAGCAAGATCGATGTGTGGGATGCGGGACATGTCAAACCATTTGTCCGCAGTCAGCCATTATCCTTAAGAATGGCCGATTCACTGTAGAACCGATGTTTTGCGAAGGTTGCGGACTATGCAGTTTGTATTGCGAGTATGCGGCGATTCAAATGGAAACGGTTCAAACGGGCCAGATCTACGAGGAACAAATTGGTCAAGGTTCTTTGGTACATGCGCGTCTATTTCCGGGTGAAGCCGGAAGCGGAAAACTGGTGCATCGATTGCGTCAGGTGGCAGAACCGAAGGCTTTGAATTTATTAATCGATGGACCGCCAGGAATCGGCTGTCCTGTGATTGCGGCCCTAACGGGCTGTCAATTGGCAATTGTTGTGATGGAACCGAGTTTGTCTGGTGTTTCTGATGGATTTCGAACCATCGAACTGGTACGACAATTGAAGGTTCCGGCCTGCGTGATTATAAATAAATGGAATTTAAATGAGAAAATTGAACGGGAAATTGCCAAACGCGCTGGGCAGGAAGGAATTCCTGTGGCGGGCATTGTTCCCTTTGACACTATGGTATACACGGCTATGCGACAAGCAAAGCCGGTAACGGAGATGGATAATTCTCCGGCGAATCGCGCCTTGCGCGCGATCTGGAAAAGGTTGCTGACGCAATATATATAATGTTCTCCTCTAAAAAGCACGCCCTTGGACAAGGCGTGCTTTTTACCATGTTTGAATTGTTTTTTTGCGTTTTTGAAAGATGGTAAGTCCAGTAAAACCGATGGTCTTCAGTTGTGGAATGACGGTACTGAAGCCGCGCGTCAAATCTTTTGGCTGATGGGCATCGCTTCCAATTGTAATGAAACGTCCGCCAAGCTGATAATAGCGTTTGATCAGCTCAAGGGAAGGGAAGGGTGCTTGGCAGGCTTGAAAAAGCCCTGAGGTATTCACTTCCAGTGCGATCCCCTTTTGGATGATCAGTTTGAGAATTGCATCGATCTGATCGTGGAAAAGTAATTCGTCCAATAAGGGATAGCCCTCATCGGCGGTATATCGCTTGATTAAATCAAAATGAGCCAAAACATCAAAATGACCAACCTCTATTGCCCGAAAAAGAGCGTCGTAATACGAATGAATGGTTTTTTCTTGATCACCGAATTTTCTCAGGTAGGTGCGCAAGGTGCCGCCTTCCAGGTCGTGGGTGCTTCCGATGACAAAATCCCAGGGGAATTGACGTGCCATTTGATTGGAAGCTTCGGGATAGTTGGCAAATTCATCGAGCTCGATTCCAATGCGAACGGTCAATTGATCGACATATTCCCGCTGCATCTCAGTCCAAATTTGGAAGTACGCCTCTGGCTCGAAGTGAAGATAGTTTGGGCTATAGGGCGCAAAGGAAAAGTGATCGGTAATAGCAATTTCATCGATGTTCAAAAAACAAGCAGCTTCGCAAATTTCACGAGGCTTCGCTTTGGAATCAAACGAAAAGTTTGAATGAATGTGATAATCCAGCATCAGGTCCTCCTGTGGGCTTACAGGTATTATTGTACCAGAGTTTCTGAAGCTTGACACTGGGTTCGGTCATTTAATGAAGGGTTGATAGTTTCCATTTATACCGATTTCTGATGGAATGCTCGATTTGTAGGGTAATAGAAAGGGTAGACTGCTTTAATCAGCAGGGATGATATCAAGGGTTGATTCGAAAGGACCTTTGTTGAAAAGTTTCGAGGAGGAATAAGTGGAGTGAAAACATGTATTGCATATTTTTCAAAAGCAGGAAATACAGCAATCGTCGCTGAATATTTGGCGGATAAGATTGGGGCGAAAATGATTCGGCTTGATGACAAGACTAATTATAAGGGGTTCATGGGTTTCGTTAAGGGAGGCATGAATGCGTCAAAAGCAAAGATGGCAGAGTTGGATCCATCAGTTTATGAGGATATTGCCCAGTATGATCGGATTATCTTGGCGACGCCAGTATGGGCGGGAAAAACAACACCGGCAATTAATTCGATCTTGGAATCTGTCGATTTTCAGGGGAAAGAAGTGGTTGTGGTGACGACGCAAGCCATGCCAACGGAAAAGGATACAGAAGAAAAGAAACGTTTCTATAAAGAAAGGATTGAGGAGACGAACGGGACGTTTATCAATTGCTTCTCTCTTCAAGGTTCAGCGCCAGGAAAGCCACCGAAAAACCGAGAAGACTTGATTCGGCAAGTGGATGAAATCGTGAAAATTGTGTAGACCAAATAAGAAAAAAAGCGCAACCCTATATGACTATGGGGTTGCGCTTTTTGAAATTACGATTACTTTGAACAAGTCTTAAAGATTGACACGATCCGTCAAGCCGACTAGGTTGAAACATTCTGCTTCGTTTCGAATCACCTTTTTGATTTGGTTGATCGCATAACGTCTTCCATCAATACCGAGATTTGAAAGATTTTCAAAAAGCTCACTCAAACCGACTTTAATGACTTCGTTATTATAAGTGTAGTGGCCGGCCAACTCTATGATAGTAAACATCAGATCAGAATCCGCTTTTAATTCTTCGTTGCTCATGGCAAGCTGCTCACCGACGAGCCATTTCTTGAATCGTCCGCCAGCAAGAACTTCATCTTGCAAGGTTGCATGAAGAGAAGAGCGCTTTGCCAAACGGCCTGCTTCGAATTCTCGTCGCTCGACTTCCATCAAATTCAGGTAAGCCCTTGTTTCGGCCGTTCCATAAGAAGGTGCAACGTTCATGGCTGTGATGCCAACGGCTGGATGTTGAAGCAAGATAGTATCCGGCAGATAATCGCCATTATGTTCCTTCAAGCCAACACCATATTTTTTTGCTAATGCGGAAAGAACTTTTGCATTCTCTGCTGAGAAATGTCCAACATTTTCAGTCAAGCGCGTTAATGTTCCAGTTTGACCAACGATAAATGCGGGACGAGGAAGACTCTCAGCATCCAATCGTTCTGTTAAGGTCTTGATAAAGCCCTCATAGACTTCTGAAGAGGTTAAACCGCCATTGGTTTCTTCGGTGCCAACTTCATAAGCTACCTCAGGCAAGTTGTTTTCTTTTCTGAAAGTCTCACAATGGCGAATCAGGTCGATGGTACGGTCAAGAACAACTTCTAATGGGATGACTTTGCCTGTGATGTACGGATCTTTGGTTGGGTCGATATGTAAAAGATCGAAACCATTCATCAAATCTGCCTCATAAGACTGGTGTGCCAATTTCGTCGCTTCTGCTTCTGGAAGATGATCGTTTCGCTCCTTGTCTCGTTGCCAAGGTCCACCGTGATCGCGGCAAAGGAAGTAATCACCCGTGAATTTGACTTCTTCTGCAATGGTACGCAAATCTGCAGCAAAGCGTGTCTGATCCCAGCCGCAAACATAGCCGCCGCCAAGTTCGTCTAGGTCAACCTGATTTCGGCTGGCGATGAACATGAGTGGGAATCGGTTTGCTTCAGCCAGTTCAAAACAAGCGGTAATCAAGGTATCGGACATTGGTCCAATGCCTAGCATGGTTGCTTGATCATTTGGGTTTTCAAGTAAATAAGAGACGTATTTAGCTAGATTGTTTTGATTCATGATGATTTCTCCTTTTTCTGCCGTGACAAAGGCCGAAGCGTATGCGTCGGCCTAACAGTCAATTACTTGTTTTTAGAATCGTAATGTTGTTGCAATTTTTTCATCAACGCGTTTGATTTCTTGATAGCATCGCCTACAGTAACACGGACAACCGTTTTCCCTGAAAAACGAGTTTCGTTTTTGATTTGCATATCTTTTGTCAAGACAACATAATCTGCAGAGGTAATATCCTCTTTTGTCAAAGCGTTTTCAATTCCAATTGATCCTTGTGTTTCCACTTTTATATCGAATCCTGCTTCTTTTGCTGCCATTTCAATGGCTTCAGCAGCCATATAAGTATGTGCAACGCCGGAAGGACATGCAGTTACAGCTATAACTTTCATTTTGACACTTCCTTTCTCTGGTTTTAACTTATTCGAATGTGATATCCAATTCGTCCATATTTCCGCCTATTTCAGTCGCTTCATCAGATACTTCTTTTTTCAAGAAGTTAACAACTACGGCTGTTACGACAACACCAACAAGAGTTGCGAACATGTAACCTAAACGGTTTTCAACGACTGGCAATACGATCCAACCACCCCAAGGAGCATGGTTTGCTGCACCAACTAAGAATGCTGTAACAGAACCGGCAGCACCACCTAGAACAATCGCAGGAATTACGCGAAGTGGATCGGAAGCGGCGAATGGAATTGCGCCTTCTGTGATTCCGATGAAGCCCATGATCAAAGCGGCTTTACCAGCTTCTCGTTCTTCTGTACGGTATTTCTTTGGTGCGATAAAAGTTGCAAGAGCCATGCCGAGTGGAGGTGTACAGATTGCAACACCTACAGCGCCCATCAATTCTGGATGAGTTAAGATCAATCCTGAAGCGAAGAAGTACGCTGTTTTATTAACAGGGCCACCCATGTCGAATGCCATCATAGATCCCAAGATGATTCCTAGAACGATCTTAGAAGATCCTTGCATAGAGCCTAACCAGCCATTCAAACCTTCCATTACGTTGGCGATTGGCGTACCGATTACATATGTGATCAATAGACCTACTGCCAAAGTACCTACTAGAGGAATAACGAAGATTGGCATTACAGAACGCATTACGGATGGAACTTTAATTTTCTTCAAGTAGAAAACAACGATACCAGCAAGAAGACCAGCAGCGATTCCGCCCAAGAAACCAGCGCCAACAGAGTTTGCCAAGTACGCGCCAATCATACCAGGTGCGATACCAGGACGGTCAACCATAGAAAATGCAATGAATCCACCAAGTACAGGTACAAATAAGGTTAAACCGGCAATACCAATATCGGACATTGCTTTCAAGATTCCAGTATCTGGAACGGCAGCTTTACCTGAGATCATTACAGCAAGTGCAAGTAATACACCACCAGCTACAACGAACGGGATCATGTACGATACACCTGTCATCAGATGCTGTCGCGTGTTTTTCATTAATTCTTTCATTTTTGAGAAACCTCCTATCGGTTTTTTAGAATAATAGCGTTTTCTTTCAAATCGGGCCCGGTGATTCAAAAAAAAATTTATGTTTCAGCGGCAGACCAGAGAAAGGGGGAATCGGTTGATTCCCATCTGGCATGCAGCTGTAACTAACAAAGATTTATTTCTGTAGTGCGAGTTCGAAGATTTCATTGAGTTGACTTAGAAGTGATGCTTCGTCTTTCGATTGCATCAATTCTTGCCGGAACTCTTCTTTCATTAAGCGGCGGGAAAGTGCCGCAAGGATTTTCAAATGCGCATTGGAAGAGGCTGATTCAGGAACGGCGATCAGAAAAACCATATGTACGGGTTTCTCATCAAGGGATTCCCATTCGATTCCTTCAACACTGCGGCCAAAGGCAACAGTTGGAATTTTTACTGCGTCCGTTTTTCCGTGGGGAATGCCGACACCGAAGCCGATGCCTGTTGTTGAAAGAGCTTCGCGGCGGAAGACTTCTTCCAAATAGGCGTCAAAATCATTCAAGCGCTCGTCTAGTTGGATTTGTTTGGCCAGTTGTGTAATTGCGGTTTTCTTATCATCTGCTGAGAGGGTAAGATTAATTAGTGATTCGTTAATAATTGAATTCATGGTTTACTTCCTTTCCTGTAACGATTTGATAAATAGAGTCGGCGTCTTTTGCCGATTGAATGGCATGAACCAAAGACTTGTTACGGATCATGGCATAGAAGCGTTTGAAGAATTGTCGAACATAGCGACTGTCTTCAAACTTGAATGCAAGCATAAAGATGAGTTCCACAGAATCATCGCCCCATTTGATCGGTTTGTCCAAGGACATGACCGCAATGGCAGGTCGAGATACGAAGGGTTGTTCTCCATGAGGGATTGCAATCCCGTATCCGATCGATGTATGGGTAATCTTTTCTCGTTCTAAACAGCTTTGGACGAAGCCTTTGGTTACGGCTCCATGTGCTTCCAATTCACTTCCGAGAAAGCGAATCGCGGATTCCGCGTCGGTGAAGGTTTGTTGCGGGAAGATCAGATCCCGGCGATACAATTCTGGATGCGGTCCTTCTAAGGCGTTGCTTCGGAAGGTTTTGGTTTCTGTTATATTGCGGATATATTTTCTGATATTTTGGATATCTCGATCGCCCACCAAAGGATTGATCAGAATAACGGGTTTGTCATAGCCCTTTATAGGGATGGTCGAAATAATGATGTCATAGTTGAGGCTTTGAATTTTTCTCACATCGTTGTAGGATGTGATTTCAATAATTTTCAGATCGGAAATGGATTGCTCCAATCGGACGGCCGCCAATTGCGCGGTGCCCATGCCACTGGAACATACAATAACGGCACGAGTGAGGGTTTTCTTTCTTTCCAGCGCCGCACCAAAGTGCATAGCGAGGTAAGCAACCTCTTCTTCCGTTACCTTGATCCCATAGTATTTCTCAAAGAGAACACTGCTAGACCATGCTGCACCAAATACCGACGGATATTTGTTTTTGATTTCATCGAGAAGCGGGTTCTTCAATCGAAGTCCATACTTCAATCGATTGATTGTGGGTCGAAGATGAAGTATCAATCCGGTCAATAATTGCTGATCGTCTTGCAGGTTTGTTGATAAGACAATCCCGACTAAGTTGATAATTTCTTTGGCCAAATCACGGACAAAGTCATCGGAGTTTTCGATGATTTCTTCAGAGTGATCAATTGTGAATCCTTGTTGCATTTTTGATCCCAGAATGTGAAGGGAGATATATCCGACTTCCGCTTCTGGTATTTTCAGATTGTAAAGACTCTCAATTTGAGTGGTGATTTGTTCGGCGATCTCATATTCTCGTGTTTGCTGAACGGAAAGAAGTTGATCACTTTCCATTTTGATGTCTTTTTTCTTTTTGATTCGCTCCAAGCTAATCGCGATATGAATCAAAAGACATGTGAAAGCGTCTTCCGCCAGTGGAAATTTCATGTCCCGTTCCGCTTCCTTTAAAATCCGTTCGATGGCTTCCAAGTCGGTATCCGGAAACAATTCTTTTAGTTGAAGATAGTTCACATAGTCGATGCGACTTGAATTGTGATCGTCGCTGACTTGAAGAATGCTCTCTAGATCCTGATCCGTTTTGAGGATGTCCAGAAGATCGGCCATCGCGTTGCGGATCTGTTGTTCATTGCCCCGAATGCTCAACCCTTCCTTTTGCTTGCGTCTTAAAAGGATATCGTAGTGAGACAACCATTCTTCAACGTCTTCCAGATCATTGTAGACGGTAACGCGGCTAACGAATAATTCATCGGCTAGTTTTTGCATCGTCAGGGATCCTTGTGCCAATAGAAGCTGCTTGATCAAAAAGAATCGGCGGTCTTCTGCATTGAATGGCGAAACGTATTGGGAAGATTCTTCAATTAAATGATTGAGTTTACGTTTTCCTAGCTCATCTGTTTCTATCCAAACCCCAATGCGGGGTTTCTTGTGCAGATGAATGGATGGATATTTCTTCATCAGAAAATCGCTGAGATCTGTAAGATCATTTCGAATCGAGCGATTTGATACATCCAAACGCATGGCAATCGTATTGATGGTAACGGGTTTTGATTGAGCGGCAAGGATTTTCAGTATCTCACGGCTCCGTTTGTTCTTTAAGGTTTTCATGAAACATCCTTTCTGTTTGGCCTATGAGGCAAAAACATACTATATGTTTCTGTGGCCTCATCTTATCATGGAAAGAAAGCGTTTATCTTCATAATACATACCGAAATAATGTGGCAAAGATTGACTAAAGGCGCAAGAACACAAAAAATCCACCTTTCGAGGAAGGTGGATTGGGTTAATTTTATCATTATTTACTTTCAATGTGCAAATGTGGCAAGATTTTATTGATTTCCGTATTTGTGGCAAAATCGGTTCCCTCTTTGGTAACCGCAATAACAGATGCCGCCGAGGCAATTTTCACGCATTCCTCTACCGGCAGATGAGAATCCATGGCCCAGACATAGCCGGCAACCAAGGAATCCCCAGCGCCTACAGTGCTTAGCACCTGAACTTTCGGTACACAAACTTGGATCATCTGATCCTTGTCGAAGAAAAGAGAACCGTCGGCGCCCAGTGAGACGCAAACACGTTCAATCCCACGGGAAAGAAGGGGCTGGACCGCCAGTCGGATTTCCTCTATGGTGTTGAGCGTTTTACCAACAAGGGCTTCCAGTTCTTCTTTGTTGGGTTTGATGAAATCGGGCTTAGCGTTCAGATTTTCCTTCAGCAAGGTACCGTTGATATCCAACGCAACCTTCGCGCCCTTTGCTTTTGCTTTTTCCACCAAGGTAGTGTAAAAACTTGCCGGAATCCCTTTTGGCAGCGAGCCGGCAAGCACAACCCATTGATCGGGTTGAAGGACAGCTGAATAGGTTTCTAGAAACTGTTGAATCTCGGCTTCTTGAATCGAGGGCCCTTTTTCATTTAGGTCGGTGGTTTCTCCAGTTGAAAGGGATACGATCTTCTCATTGGTTCGCGTTTCGCCGTCGATCCAGGTAAAGTTTGTGGCAATATCCAGTTGATCCAGTTTTGATTGAATCCAATGACCGTTGACACCAGCCATCATTCCCATCGCTAAGGTTTCCAACCCGTTTTTCTTCATAAAGCGGGAGACGTTGATGCCTTTTCCTCCAGGATCTTTTACAGCCTTTACGATGACGTTGACCTCGCCGGGATGCAAGTCCTGTAGATAGACAGTGCGATCCACAGCCGGGTTCAGGGTAACCGTGATGATCATATTAATCCTCCTGATTGACTAGATCAAGAATTTCTTGATCCAGTTTTGCCACATTCGGCTGATAGGTTTTCAACAATTGACAATCGCCACTGATTTCATAAGCGCCCAAAGCAGCGGGAATTAGTAGACTGTCGCCCAATTGAAAGGGAACCGTCATCTCATTGGTTGTGATCGCGCCTTCCCCGTCGATGCAAGAGAGGATATGGAATCGCTCTTTGTCGCTTTCCGATTCATAGTAAGGATGCACATCCAAATGTTCCAAAGAAAAGTTTTGGTCATAGCAATAATAAGTATGAGCATAGGTCTCTTGCTCATTTTTCAATCCCTTGATCAGATTGCCTTTTAAATCAAGATTCGTTACGGCTAACGCTTTTTCGATATGGAGTTCCCGGCCGCGGCCGTAATCATATACGCGATAGGTGGTATCGGAATTCTGGTTGATTTCTGCGACTAAGACATCGGGTCCGATTGCATGAATGGTTCCGGTCGCGACATACACGACATCGCCTTTTTCAACGGGGATCTTATGCAGGTATTCGTCGAATCGATTTTCTTCAATGGCTTGGCGGAATTGCGCTTCATTGCAATCATTAAGTCCGACAAAGAGGCAGGCTTCATTGGAATAGGTGTCAACAACGTACCAAGCTTCCGTTTTTCCCATTTCCCCTTCATGCTCCATGGCGTAGGTATCATCGGGGTGCACCTGCACAGAGAGGGACTCGCTGGTGGCAATCTGCTTATATAGAAGCGGGAACCACTCCGCTGGGATTTCTGTGCCGAGAAACCCTTTGGCGTCCATGTCGATCAGTTCCTGCAAGTTTTTGCCTGTCAAAGGTCCATTAGTAACGACGCTGCTGCCATTGGCGTGGTTGCAGACATCCCAAGATTCACCGATCATTCCCTCTGGAACATCGGAACGAAAGTCGGAAAAATGGGTGCAGCCCCAAGGCTTTTTCTTATAGACGGATTTGAATGTTAATGGATAATACATAAGTTTCCTCCTATTTATAAAGAATAGTGAAAAGCGGCAAGTTCTTTACGGATGCTTTCTTCTGTGGGAAGAATCGAAATGCCGGCTATTTTTGTTTGTGTATAGTCAAGACGAAGATCGCGCGGATGATCCTTGAATTTTTCGCTTGCGCAAAGAATGGTTTCATCGATGATGGCTTCGCTGATATTGATTTCTTTGAGGATCAAGCGAGCAGTTTCATAGCGGCTCATGGTGTTTTCACTTCCAAAGTGATAGATACCCGCTGGAAGCGCGAAGATCGAATCGAATTGATCAATTAAGTCGTAAGCGCAGGTGACGCCCCGAAATTCGTTGGGCGATGCCTGGGTCGGTTGATGGCGAAGTGCTGCCGAGAAAACGTCCCAAAAGAGGGTGTAGCCATTGGGGAGGTTTCGTTCCGGCAAGCCAAACAGCCAGCTGAGACGTAAAATAACGGCGTCGGCTTCTATGGTTTGAATGGCTTTTTCCGCCGCGTATTTGGTTTGTCCATAGACGGTATCTGGAACAGGGACGGTGTCTACAGTGTAAGGTCCTGCCTCTTTGTTGCCATTGAATACTTGTTCCGTGCTGAAAAACAAGAGTTTCGCACCATGTTTTTTGCATTCTTTCGCGATATGCTCCGCGGCTTCCGTGTTGACGCGATAGGCTAGGTCTGGATGATCTTCGCAGACCTGTGTCATGGCAATGGCGGCCGCATGAATGACATGGGTCGGTTGAAAGCTTTCAAAGGTTTGGCTGACTGCTTCGTGGTCGGTAATGTCGAGTTGTGTGCGGTCTAGGCTTAAGATCTCCCATTGGTCTTGGTAGGTTTTTGTGGTGCGGGACATTAAAAATCCCTTTCCGCCTGTTATCAATACTCGTTTCATAATTCCTCCTTATAGTAGATGGATCGGATATTCTGCAATGCGCGCTTGAATCTCCGGTTCCAAGGGCTTTTCACTAATAATGTAATCAAAGTCCTTTAGGTTTGCAAATTGATACAATCCAGATGAATGGAATTTCTTCGTTTCTACCAAGAGGATTTTTTGATGAGCAATGGACATTAAAACGCGCTTGGTATTTCCATCATCAATGTTGTAGGTCATGATTCCAAGGTCGGATGGAATGCCGCAGGTGCTCATAAAGATCTTGTTCACCCGAATTCGGGTGAGATTTTCCATGGTTTCCGTTCCAGTGAAACCGCCTTCATCCTGGTTGTAAACACCGCCGGGGCAAACCATGCGTAGATGTGGATTGCGGCAGAGTCGATAGAGAATCTCCAGATCGTTGGTGACGACCGTAAGGGGATGCTTGTAACCAACTAATTCTTCCGCCAAGGCAAGAGTGGTGGATGAAATGTCGATAAAGATCACATCCTTGGGTTCAATCAGTGCCATTGCTTTTTTCGCAATTTGATGCTGTCCTAAGGACAGGGTTGAACGTCGCGCGTCGATGGGCTGAATTTCAACCGGTAAGGTTTTCAGGATCCCACCGCCATAAGTCCGTTCTAGGATGCCTTCCTTTTCCAAGGATTGAAGGTCTTTTCGAATGGCGTCTTCCGACATGTTGAATTGCTGGCTTAAGTCTTTGACCCGAACTCGGCCTTCTTGTTTTAGAATTTGAATAATTTGAGACATGCGTTCTTGAGGAAACATTTTTCACCTCGATTATTGTTTTTTATTGTTTTGTGATTTTATTATATCGAAGCTGAAAGTGAGTTGCAAGGCGATATTACCAAGATATAGTAAGATAATGAACACATTAATCAGGAAAAAAATGAACAATTTGCAGGTGTAAATCAAATCAACTATAATGAATGCGAGGAAATAATAACAAACAATAATGAAAGGATCGTGGAGATGAATCGATTTGAAAAAATGAAACAATCGCTTCTTGCACACCCAAGGGAAATTTCCATCGAGCGTGCACGCTATTATACGGAAAGCTATCGTTTAACGATGGGAGAATCAGTGAATCTCCGTCGCGCAAAGGCTACGGCGCATATCCTGGACTCGGTCGAAATTTCTTTGCGGGAAGGGGAAATTTTAGCGGGGAACCGAACAGTCAAGCCGCGAAGTGGGATTATGTCCCCAGAGATGAGTCCCTATTGGATCTATGAGGAACGAAACTCCTTAGGTTCACGGCCACAAGATCCCTTTGTATTTAATGATACAGAACGGAAAGAGTTTGAAGAGGATTTATACCCTTATTGGAAAGAGAAGAGCTTAAAGGATAAAATAGAAGACTTGATTCCAGCGGAAGTGCAGGCGGCACGGGATACGAAGATAGTTAAATTGAATCAGACGGATAAGGGGCAAGGCCATATTATTCCTGATTTTGAACGTGTATTGAAGTTGGGCATCATTGGTTTGTTGGAAGAGGTGGAAAGTCAATCACCGCAGACAGAAATCCATCAAGCCATGTCCATTACCCTTCGGGCGGTTTCCCGTCATATTCTTCGCTATGGTGAAATGATTGAAATTGAAAAGACGAAGAGAATGGATCCAAAGCGGGTGGAGGAGTTGGAAGAGCTTCGACATATTGTTGTTCGAGTAGCTACGGAAGCGCCTCAGACCTTTTATGAAGCGGTTCAATTGTTCTGGTTTATCAATCTTGCCCTTCAATATGAATCCAATGCCTCCAGTATTTCTTGCGGACGTTTTGATCAGTATATGGTTCCCTATCTGGAGCGGGATTTGAAGCGGGGGTTGTCCGAGGAAAAATTGAAAGAAATTCTTAAAATGTTGTGGATCAAGATGAATGATGTTGTCTTGCTTCGAAGCCAGGAGAGCGCGAAATACTTTGCTGGTTTTCCGACGGGATACACGATTATCCTAGGCGGAATCGATGCTGAAGGCTGCGATGCGGTTAATCTGTTGTCAGAATGGATTCTGGAAACCTATGCGGAGATTCGATTGCCGCAACCCAATCTAGGGGTGCGAGTGAATGAACGAACACCGGAGAGCTTTTTTAGAAAAACAGCAGAGACAATTCGATTGGGTACGGGAATTCCACAGGTTTTCAATGATGAAGTGATTATCCCCGGCTTCTTGAATCGCGGCATTTCATTGACCGATGCGCGGGACTATGCGGTAGTTGGCTGCGTAGAGCTGAGTCTTCCAGGCAAGCTGTACGGGCTTCATGATATTGCGTTATTCAACCTTTTGAAGGTTTTAGAAGTAGTTTTACAAGAGCATGCATCCAAGATCACCTCCTATCGGTGCTTGGTTGATACCATCAAGGCCACCATTCAAACTTATGTGAAACGAATGGTGGAGGGATCGAATGTAGTGGACGGAGCCCACGCGAAATTCGCGCCGATTCCACTGCTTTCCTCCTTGATGGAAGAATGTGTGGCAACCAGTCGTGATGTGACTTCAGGAGGGATGAAATATAATTTTTCAGGGGTTCAGGGGATTGGAACAGCAAACTTGAGCGATGCATTATTTGCGATTAAGCGCCTGGTCTTCGAGGAAAAGCAGATGAGTCTGGAAGAATTACAACAAATTTTAGCCGTTGACTATCAAGGGGAAGAGATTCTTCGTCAGCGATTGATTCATCGATATAAAAAGTTCGGCAATGATCAAGAAGAAGTGGATGCCATTGGGGCAGAGTTTTTACGCTTCTATTGTGAAGAGGTTGTTCAATATGAGAATACACGGGGTGGTCGATTTATGCCGGGGTCCTATACCGTATCCGCCCATGTACCTTTGGGTGAAGCTGTAGGGGCTACTCCTGATGGTAGAAAGGCGAGAGAGCAATTGGCAGACGGAGGCCTGTCGCCTATGGTTGGGCGAGACAAAGAGGGACCAACGGCGGTTTTACAATCTGTATCACGGTTGGATCATACTCTTTTAACGAATGGCTCGCTTTTGAATGTGAAGTTTCATCCCGCAACATTGGAAGGGGAGGCGGGCATTAAACGGATGGTGGGATATTTGAAGGCGTATATGCGTCTTAAAATCCAGCATATCCAGTTTAATATTGTTTCGGCAGAGACCTTGCGAGCGGCCCAGGCACACCCGGAGAAGTATTCCGATTTGGTGATCCGAGTCGCGGGATACTCGGCGATCTTTGTGGAGTTGAACAAGCGGATTCAAGAGGATATTATCGCTCGGACGGAACATCAACTATAAGGATGGATCAATGGAAAAAGCGATTGTAATGAATACACAAAAATTCAGTCTCCATGATGGAGGCGGCATCCGCACCCTGATTTTTTTAAAGGGATGCGCGTTGCACTGCCCATGGTGCGCCAATCCCGAGAGTCAAAAGAGAGAAATCGAGGTGATGCGCAAGCAGAGCCTCTGCATTCAATGCAGCGCACCCAGCTGCCAGGCCTGCAATCAATCCTCGGCGTTTTGTCCGACGGGCGCCATGGCGGAGATTGGCGAGTGGATGGATGTTGACCAAGTGGTGAGGATCGCAACAAAAGATGCGATCTTTTACGAAGCAACGAGTGGCGGTGTTACCTTCTCAGGGGGAGAGCCCATGGAATGGGCTGCGTTCTTAAGAGAAGCCATACCGAAGCTGAAGGCGGAAGGGATTCATGTAGCGGTGGAAACATGCGGTGCCGGACCCCTGGAAGCCTATGAGGCCTTGGAACAGGAAGTGGATCTTTGGCTTTTTGACTTGAAGATCGCAGATGATCAGGAAGCACAACGGGTGTTAGGTGCATCTTTCGAAGCATTGTTCAGCCGACTCGTTCTTTTGAGGGAGGCGCAGGCTAAGGTGGTTGTGCGGATTCCCTTAATTCCAGGGTATACGGCGACTAAAGCGAACTTGATTCAGATTGCAGATCGTGTTCGTTCTCTGCATATTGAGGAAATTCATCTCTTGCCCTTTCATCAATATGGGGAAGGCAAGTATCAAGCATTGGGACGGGAATATGCATTGGAAGGGGTAAATCCCATGGGAAAAGAGGAAGTAGAATCGTTTCGAGGGATCTTTGAAGAGCGTGGATTCCGGGTGCAAATCGGTGGATAACAATTAAGCCATTCAAAAAAAGACGGAGCAGAGAATGCCTCGTCTTTTTTTGAATGTAAGGAGAAAAGATGGTGCTTGCGTGAAAATGGATTCACTTAGCAAGAATATTTGATTCATGTGAACCGCTACTGGGGCAGAAGCTGAAACCATTCAAAGGTCGAGCCTTCCAGAAAAACGGCTGGGTCAACATAAGCACCATTGACATAGATGCAGAAGTGCAGGTGCGGACCGGTGGAAAAACCGGTGCTTCCTACTGTACCGATGATTTCGCCTTGTTGAACCAATTCGCCAGTCTCAACCGATAGGTCGTCCATATGGTAGTATTGGCTGAAAATGCCGATGCCATGTTCGATAATGATGGTATTTCCGGTTAGGATCATCTCGCCCGCAAAGCGCACTTTCCCCTTTTGCGTAGCGGAAATGTCGGTTCCGGTTGGTGCAGCCAAGTCATAGCCGGAATGGCGGGACCCACTGGGGACGCCATTAATGGTGCGTCCTTGTCCATATTCGGTGGTCATTCGACCGTCTAAAGGGAGCTGAAAGCTGCCTTCGAAAAGAGGCAACGATTCTGTCACCGTACGAGATTCCATGAGCATTGCATGAAACTCTTCATAGGAATTGTCTGTACGTGTTGTGGCATTCACATCGGGATCAACAATCAAGGGTTGCATAACAAAATTCCGTGGTGTGACGGTAATCGGAATGTTAATGCTTTGCTCATTTTGAGCGGTGAGGGTTAGTTGATAATTGCCTTCTTGGGTACTGGAAGGAATCGGATAGAGCAGCAGAGCAATTCCATCATGATGGAACCATTGCGGGTCAGAGTCAAACCAGCTGCCCGATGCAGTCAGGAGTTGTCCGATTTCCAGATATTCAGCCCGAATCATCACGAGTTCACCTGGCGCAAAGCTGATTTTATTGACTTGAAATTGAACATCCCGACATGGCGCGACAATAAAGCGAGACTCCATGGGTGCTGCTTGATTGGGATAATGAAGAGAGAGCTTGACCTCTGTGATCCCATCTTGATCGGGAAGCGGCAGATGCGACGCATTCGCGACGATTGATTGCCAAGTAGTCTCGCCTTTGCGAGAATAGGTCACTTCGATCAAAGTAGGTTCTGGAGAAATGATCATCGAATTGGACAAAAGTCCGACTTCCTTCCACGGTCGGGTTTCAGAAGAAAGGACAAAACGAGTACGCCCAAAATGGATCATTGGACGAAACGTTTCTATAGTCGGGCGTGGTTCAACGGGCTTTTCTGTGTTCCAAGAGCCTGTAAACCAAGCGCTGCCGATCAGAAAGAACAAAAGAATTGTCAAAAATCCTCGTTTCATCGTGATTTTCCTCCCTCTACTGGTTATAATATCCATAAGAGGAATGTATAAACGGAGGGGCACATGAAAAAGCGATTTTCAAAGCAATTTATTCGATATTTTATCTTGATTTTCATGATGCTTTTTCTTCTTGTGGGGATCTGGTATCAAACGAGTACCAACAAGATTGTCACGCACATCAATGATGATGTGGACGATTATTTTCAGTTGCTGGAGAATCGGATGATCTTGACCTATGAGGATCGCGTTCGTGATCTGATTTATACGAGGGGATTGACAGAGTCGCTGCTGGCTGACGGTAGAAGTTTTCAGCATATTTCCAAATTCTATTATGAATTGTCGAAATCACTTGGACTATATGATCAAATTCGCTATCTTGACGTGCAAGGCCAGGAACAGGTCCGGATCAATTTCGAGGCGGGGAATCCCAGAATTGTAGCGGGGGACGAGTTGCAAGACAAATCACAGCGTTATTATTTTGTTGAAATGACGGATTTAAAGCGAGAAGGCATCTATTTTTCGCCATTGGATTTGAATATTGAGAATGGGGAAGTGGAATGGCCCCTAAAACCCATGATTCGAATGGGCATGCGAGTGGAAGATGCGCAGGGAAATCCAATCGGATTTATTGTGCTGAATTACTTGGCAGCAAATTGGATGCAGACGGAGTCGCAATACTTTTCTTCTACGGACAAGCATATGATCGATTTTCAAGCCTTGCAGATTATCAATCAAGACGGCTATTATTTGAAACATGAGGATCCTGAAGAGGCGTGGGGATTTGTACTATCAGAACGAGGCAAATCGAATTTTGCGAGTCAATTTCCTTCCGTATGGGCGAAGAAAAATCAAACCGAGGTGGTAAGAGAAGAAGTCGATAAGGGTTTGGTGTATATGAAAAAAATCACGGGTCTTCAGCCACAACCGCCGTATGAAGCGGAACCTTATGAAGTAGGATACTTTGCTTATTCTTTTCCAGAAGAGAAGTATCGCCTGTTCTTTCTGGAGCTGCAAAGGGAATGGATAAGTTTGATTGGATTATCGGTATTCTTTGCACTATTGGGGGCGTATTTTTTAGAAAACTCGGCCAAAGTCAGAAAAGAACGATTAGAGTCCTTGCATAAGCGAGTAAATCGGGATGAATTGACGGGATTGTTCAATAAATCTGGATTTTTATCAATGATTCCGAGCGAACGGAAGCGTTGGAATGATGGAGTTTTAGCGGTTGGATATTTTGATATTGATGATTTCAAGTCGGTGAATGACCAATTTGGGCATGCTACTGGAGACGAAGTTCTGATTGAGGTGGGGAAGCGGCTGCAGGAAGTTCTGCGGGAGCGAGATCTTTCAGCAAGGATTCACGGGGATGAGTTTAACATCTTGTTGAAATTGCGAAAGGGGATTGATGCAACGGTGGTTGCACGGCGCTTGATCAATCGGATGAAGGATCCAATTGAAACTTCGGTGGGGAAAATTCATGTGACGGTTTCTTTGGGGATTGCTTTTGTTGGACAGGAAGAATCCTTTGAGCAGGTGTCTGAACGAGCGGATGAATGAACCAATCTGCTAGCATGCGATTAAGATGAAGATGGTTTGGCTTGAACAAGGTGAAAGGCAAAATTCATGATAAAGAATTGAATACCCTGGATGAAAGAAGCGGAAGCCGATGTGTGACCGCTTGTGGACAGAACTCTGGAGAGACTCGGGTGATTGCTACACCCAAGGAGCACCGAAGGGGAAAGCCGAAAGGCGAAACTCTCAGGTAAAAGGACAGGGCGCAGAAGATGGAATCTTTCCGCGCTTATTAGCGCGGTTTTTTGTTTATTTAAGGGAGGAAAAAGATATGAAGGCAATTGTAACGGTAATTGGAGAAGATCAAGTTGGGATTATTGCGGAGGTAACCGCAACTTTGGCGAAACAGCAAGTCAATGTGTTGGATATTAGCCAGACGATTATGCAGCAATTCTTTACCATGATGATGATGGTAGATGTCAGCCATGCAGCGATTTGTTTTGAAGAGGTGCAAAAAGAACTCAAAGTGGTTGGCGATAAAATGAATGTATCGATACAGATCCAGAACGAAGAGATCTATCACGCGATGCATCGACTATAAGGGAGCGTACAATGATTGATTCGAAAAGTATATTTGAAACTAATCAAATGATCGAGAAAGAGAAGTTGGATATCCGAACAATTACCATGGGAATTTCTCTTTTGGACTGCATTTCTTCCACCCAGGAAGAAACCAGGGAAAAGGTCTATAACAAGGTTGTGGATTCCGCCAAGGACTTGGTTGAAACGGCTCGCCAGATCGAAATCGAATATGGTGTGCCGATTATTAATACGAGAATTTCCATTACTCCGGTTGCAATGCTGGTACAGAATGGAACTGTTGCCGATGCGGTGGAGATGGCAAAGACCTTGGATCGCGCAGCAGTAACCGTGGGCGTAAACTTTATTGGCGGATTTTCCGCCTTGGTACAAAAAGGATTTACAGTGGGCGACCGAAACCTGATTGCTGCCATTCCAGAAGCGTTGGATGTAACGGAGAGGGTCTGTTCTTCCGTGAATGTGGGAGACACCCGATCCGGTATTAATATGGATGCGGTGAAATGGATGGGTGAAATTATTCAGGAAACAGCTAAACGGACAGCGGATCGCGACGGGATTGGCTGTGCGAAACTGGTGGTCTTCGCCAATGCGGTGGAGGATAATCCGTTTATGGCAGGTGCCTTTCACGGGGTCGGAGAAGCGGAAAAAGTGATTCATGTGGGGATCAGTGGTCCTGGTGTGATCAAATGCGCGCTGGAAAAGGTGAAGGGAGAACCCATGGACGAGGTGGCGCAAACCATTAAGAAGATGGCATTTAAGATCACCCGAGCCGGGCAATTGGTTGCCAATGAGGCGGCAAAACGTTTGGGCGTTCCTTTTGGGATTATCGATCTTTCCCTGGCACCGACACCGGCTAAAGGCGATAGCGTTGCCCGCATCTTGGAAGAGATTGGACTTGAAATGGTGGGTACCCATGGAACAACCATGGCATTGGCAATGTTGAATGATGCAGTGAAAAAAGGTGGCATTATGGCCTCTTCCCATGTCGGTGGTTTGTCGGGTGCTTTTATTCCGGTTAGCGAGGATGAAGGCATGATCGCTGCGGTCAAAGCTGGAGCAATTAATATTGAAAAACTGGAAGCCATGACCTGCGTGTGTTCCGTTGGCCTTGATATGATTGCTGTGCCGGGGGATACCCCGGCAACAACCCTTGCCGCCATGATCGCGGATGAGGCGGCCATTGGGGTCATTAATCACAAGACAACAGCAGTGCGGGTAATTCCCGTGTTTGGTAAACAGGTTGGTGATGAGGTTCACTTCGGTGGATTGCTGGGAAGCGCGCCTATCATGAAGGTCAATAAATTCAGTAGCGCAGACTTGATTAATCGAGGCGGACGTATGCCAGCACCGGTGCATAGTTTTAAAAACTAGGGGCGAAGCCCCACTCCTTAAAAAGACTAGGTAGTCAGATTACTGACAACCTAGTCTTTTTTAATGTTCTGCGATATAAATATCTAATTCATCATGCCATTCTCTAGTACTCACAACACCGCCAATGGTTTCTTCTTCAAAGAGCAGAGAGATGATATATTGGGGCGTCTTGCCACCATTGATCATGGATTTCACACAAGAGGTACAATGTACAACAACATCCTCGCAAGGCATTTCATTGGCACGATGTTCCATCAGCTTCTGTATCTCATCATCGGGGATGAGTGGATAAAAACTATCGCCACAACAAACACTCTTTGTGCGTGCTTTTTCAGGTTCGATAATGGTGATGTTCATTTTTTCCATAAGAATACGTAGTGCCTTATGCACGTTTTTATTTTGACGCGTCGGGCAGGCGTCTTGAATGGACATCGATATTCCCTGATAATCCGGGAATGGAAAGTTTGGATCCTCGGCAAGAATTTCCCACAATGATATCGTTGTAATGCCTTCATAAAGCGTGGCGAATCGTTTGTGGCAGCCGGCACAAACATTGATGATTTCCGTTCCTGCTTCCAGTAAGGGTTCATGCCTACAGCAAATATGGAGTTCTTCATGGCAGAGATCTTGCTTTTTCAGGTAGTTAGATATTTTTTTAGCCAGATGGGGTTGATAGATCATCAATCCGCATCCGGGTGCAAAGACTCGCTTCATTGATTGCTCCTCTCTAAATGAAATATTTTCAATGGATAGTATCCTCATTATAGGGGGGGGAGCATACGGAAACAAGCGATTTTCGGCATTGACTATCATGCTACCCTCTATTCTTTTCAGGAGTTTCGACTCATGATAGAATAAAGGGCGAAGAAAGGGTGACGAAATGGAAAAAAGATTGATATTGGCGGAGAAACCCTCCGTTGGAAAAGAGATAGCACGCGTATTGGGCTGCAAGAAGCCGATCAATGGCGGATTGGAAGGTAATGATGCCATTGTGACCTGGGCATTTGGACATTTGGTGACTCTGGCAGGGCCAGAGAAATACGATGAGAAGTACAAGCATTGGAAGATGAGCGATCTGCCCATGTTACCGACGCCCTTAAAACTCGAATTAATTCCCCAGGGGAAGAAACAATTCTTTGAAATTAAGAAGATGCTGACTCGTTCCGATGTTACAGAAGTGGTCATTGCCACAGATGCGGGTCGCGAAGGGGAGCTGGTTGCCAGATGGATTTTGAAGTTGGCGGGTTGCAAAAAGCCGATGCAACGATTGTGGATTTCCTCGCAAACAGACCGCGCTATCAAGGAAGGATTCCAAAATCTGAAACCGGGGAAAAACTATGACGCTTTGTATGAGGCGGCCCAAGCACGCTCGGAGGCTGACTGGTATCTGGGATTGAATATAACTCGCGCTTTGACCTGCAAATACAATGCTCAATTGTCAGCAGGACGGGTGCAGACACCGACGCTTTCCATGGTAGTGGCAAAGGAAGAAGAGATTCAAAGCTTTCAAAGTCGTCCATTCTGGCGATTGACGGGAAGTCATAATGGGGTGCTATATGCTTCTGCCCATTCGCATCAAGTTTTTGATCAGGAGGATGCCAAGAAACGCTTGGCGGCAGGTCAAAAGGAAACGGCAGTGGTCAAGCTCATCGAGCGAAAGCAAAAGGAGATCCCTGCGCCGCAATTGTATGATTTGACTAGCCTGCAGATTGAAGCGAATCGCCGGTATGCAATGGGGGCGAAGCAAACACTCAGGTCTCTTCAAAATTTGTATGAGCGTCATAAGTTGGTGAGCTATCCGCGAACTGATTCCAGGGTGTTAACGAGTGATTTGGTGGAAACTTTGCCAGAACGCTTGGAAGCCTTAATGGGCGGATCCATGAAAAAAGAGGTCCACCAACGCTTGAAAAAAGGGGTGCAGGTAACGAAACGATTGGTCAATGACAAGCTGGTTTCGGATCATCATGCCTTGATTCCAACGGAGGAGTCGGTCTTCCTTTCGGATCTGTCTAAGGATGAACGACGAATCTATGATTTGATTGTGATTCGATTCTTAGAGGCGATTGCCGAACCTGCCAAAGTGGAAACCTTCAAGGTCAAGGTGGGTGTTGGGTCAGAAGTCTTTTCCGCAACCACAACGAAGAGTTTAAACTTGGGTTGGAAAGCTATAGCGGGAGAATCGCAATCTGATGAGCTGCCGAAGGTGAAAGAAGGCGAGGTCCTTGATCATTTTACCCTTCGACTCAAAGAGGAAAAAACGCAACCGCCAGAGCGGTATACCGAAGCGACCCTGCTTCGAGATATGGAAAATCCAAAGCGATTTGTCAAAGAGGAAGCAATGAAAAAGACCCTGGCTCAAACTGGGGGAATTGGCACCGTGGCAACACGAGCCGATATCTTGGAGAAGCTCTATGCGGTTGGATACTTTGAAGAAAAACAGGGACATATTTTTCCAACATCAAAGGGCAAACAACTGATTGAGTTGGTGCCGGAGATGGTGAAATCCCCTGCGCTTACAGCGAAGTGGGAAGGCGAGTTTAATCGAATTCAGCATGAGAATCGAAAGCGACAAGAATTTATCGGTGAGATCAAGGAAAAAACGAGGGAACTGGTCCAGGGAATCGAGCAGTCGGATACGATCTATCGCCACGACAATCAGACGAACACCCCTTGCCCGGACTGCGGAAAGCGACTGTTGCGGGTGAAGAATAAGAATGGGGAACGGCTGGTTTGCCCTGACCGGGAGTGTGGGTACAAAAAGAATGTTTCGAAAGTAACCAATGCAAGGTGCCCGGAATGCCATAAGAAGTTGGTCATGATGGGAGAAGGCGATCAGAAGTTCTTCAAATGCAATACCTGTGGATTTCGGGAAAGCCTGAAGTCTTGGGAAAAGAAAAACGCAAAGAAAAAACAGCAGATGAACAAGCGAGAAGCTACCAAATATATTCAGAAGATGAAAAAGGAAAAGGACGAGCCGGTGAACAATGCTTTGGCGGATGCCTTGAAGAATTTTAAATTCGACGAATAAGTCGAAAAAAAACACCTCAATGATTCCAGTCATGCGAATCGTTGAGGTGTTTGTCGTTACAAGTTATATTTCTAAAGCTCAAATTTAAATTGGATGGAATTAAAGCTGAGGCAACAAGGAGTATCCAATGGTGCCTTCCGGCTTCGCCACATTGAAGTTGTCGGCAATGGTCGCGCCGATTACGGCGAAGGTCTCTTGCGTCTCAAGTTGATTGGTTTCTGTCATGGATGGTGAGTAAGCAAGGAAAGGAACATATTCCCGAGTGTGGTCCGAACCTTCATAGGTTGGATCATTGCCATGATCGGCTGTGATGATTAACAAGTCCTCTTCACCCAAGGCTTCAAGTAACAGTCCCAGTTTCTCGTCAAAACGTTCTAATTCTTCCGCGTAGCCAACCGGATTGCGACGATGTCCCCATAGGGCGTCAAAGTCTACCAGGTTTGTGAAACAAAGACCTGTGAAATCACGCTTTGCTATTTCAATGGTTTGTTCCATGCCATGCACGGAGCTTGTAGAGCGGTTGGATTCTGTAATTCCTTCATCGCAGAAGATGTCGGAGATCTTCCCTACAGAAATCACATCATAGTTTTCCGCTTTCAAAGCGTCCAAATAAGTTGTACCGTAAGGCTTCAGGGCGTAGTCGTGGCGATTGCTGGTACGCTTGAATTCGCCTATTTTCTTTCCAAGATACGGGCGGGCGATGATGCGGCCGACGCGCCATTCTTCTTTCATGGTCAATTCGCGAGCGATCTCACAGCAACGATACAATTCGTCCAGTCCAAAGGATTCTTCGTGCCCACAGATTTGCAAAACGGAATCGGCAGACGTATAGACGATCATATTGCCGGTTGCAATTTCTTCCTCTGCAAACTCATCCAAAATGACTGTGCCGCTTGAGCTTTTGTTTCCGATGACCTTGTGTCCGGTGCGTTTCTCCAGCTCGTCAATCAATTCCTTTGGGAATCCAGTCTCTGTAAAAGTTTGAAAGGGTGTTGTAATACGCAGCCCCATCATTTCCCAGTGACCTGTCATGGTGTCTTTTCCAATGCTGGTTTCAGCTAGCTTTGCAGTTGCGGCCAAGGGCTTTTCTACGGGAAGAACTTGCTTCATCGCACAGAGATTTGCCATACCCAGTTTTTGAAGATTGGGAATTTCAAATTGCTCAACGCTTTCTGAAATATGAGCAAGGGTATTGACACCCAGATCACCGTATTGTTCAGAGTCAGGCAAAGCACCGATCCCTAAAGAATCGATAACAACCGTAAAAATTCTTTTATATTTTTTATAATTCATAATTGTGACCTCCTATTATTCATTTCAGTTATCTAATTGTTCTTATCATATCAAATTGGATTGAGTAAAAACATGTCTCGTGGCACATTTTATTATTTAATGGACCGTTGTCTGTGGGCGGGTGATACAAAGCTGGCAGAACCCTCATGATTTGCATTGTGATTCAGGATGGAATGGTTTATACTACAAACGAACTTGAGTGAATAAAAAGGAGTATTGAATGGATCATAAACCGAGAGCGGTCTTGTATATGTTGATTTCCGCCTTTGCTTTTGCAGTCATGGGAGCGATGGTGAAATTGTCGGGGTCAATCCCCGTTTTTGAAAAGGTGTTCTTCCGAAATCTAATCAGCTTGATTATGGCATATGCGATGATTAAAAACAGCCAAGCTTCCTTTTGGGGGAAGAGAGAAAATCGTAAATTTTTATTAGCGAGAGCAACTTTGGGCTTAATTGGGGTTGTCTTGTACTTCTATGCAATCAGCAACTTAATTCTAGCGGATTCATCTATGCTCAACAAATTGTCGCCATTTTTTGTGACACTTTTTGCTTGTTGGTTTTTGAAGGAAAAGTTATCACCCATTCAAATTCCAGCATTGATCGCTGTTTTTGTGGGTGCCTTGCTGGTCATTAAGCCGCAATTTGACTTGTCGATCGTACCGGCATTAGCAGGAGCGGCTTCGGCGATGACGGCAGGCGCTTCCTATACATTGGTACGATTTTTAAAGGATCGAGAAAATCCGGCAACGATCGTTTTCTATTTTTCGTTTGTTTCCGTCATGGGCATGATCCCCTTTGTGCTGACGAATTTTCAAGTGCCGACAGGGATGCAATTGTTCTTTTTGATTGGAACGGGTGTTTTTGCAGCGATTGGTCAATTCGCTCTGACCTATGCTTATAAGTACGCGCCAGCTGCAGAAATATCCATTTATAATTATTTCAGCATTTTGTTTTCAACCATTCTTGGTTTTCTTGTCTGGGGCGAGATGCCGGATTGGATGAGCATGGTTGGTGGCGTTTTGATTGTTGTGGCAGCGCTTGTGACGTATCTGTATAACAATCGCAGGGAACAAGTACAGGCAGCCATATCGGTTGAGAGCTAAATCGAAAAATTGATTTCAAAGAGCGATAATCTATCCGGTTATCGCTTTTTATTATCCATCATTTACCTGAAAAGATTGTTATACTAAAAATAACGAGAAGAGACAGGAGGATATCGATGGGAAAAATGAATGAAGTATATCAGAGTATGATTACCTTTTACGCGGGAGATCCGAAACACATTCAGCATTTTGTAAAGGTGCATAGCTTTGCCAAATTGATCGGGGAATTAGAAGGGCTGGACAAGCGCACTCAAGAAATTCTGGAGGTGACGGCCTATGTCCATGATATCGGTATCAAGATCGCAAAGTCAAACATGGACATTGCACCGCGAAATTGCAGGAAGAGGAAGGTGCTGTGGCAGCGAAGCTGCTGTTGACGCAGCTGGGATATGATCAGAAATTGATTGAGCGGGTAAGCTATATTGTTGGTCATCACCATACCTACAGTGATATCGACGGATTGGATTATCAAATTTTGGTGGAAGCGGATTTTCTAGTGAATTTGTTTGAAAACGAAACAAAAGAAGTGGGAATTATCTCGGCTTATCAAAGAATTTTTAAGACGGAATCGGGTAAAGAAATTTGCAAAACAATGTTTGGAAGTGAAAAGTGAAACAAGGATGATCCCTAGGGTCATCTTTTTTATTTGCATCAATCACAAAACATTTATGAATTAATTGGCATTATTTTAGAAAATACATAGAGTTATGTGCGAAAGGTGTATAATAACAGTGAAAATAGACGTGGGGAGGTCGTGATGGAAAAGCAGAGAAATGCGCATCAGAATTGGTTGTTCTTTACATCTTGTCTGGCATTGCAGGTCTTTATGCGAGTGAATCATGAATTTATCATCCGTTTTTATCATACCTGGATTACTGCCTATACAGTCCCAATTGCTGCATTTGCGATCGTGCTTGTGATTCGGTCTACCGTGGAAATTGGAGATCGGTTTGCGGTTCGGTTAAGATCTTGGCGAATTCCTGCTTGGCTTTTATTCACATCGACGCTGGTGGCTTATTTTTGGTGGGCGAACCGGTTTATATAGGAGGCATGAATGATGACAAAATGGAAAAAACAGATGGAAGACTTCTGGATCTTTGTTATGGTTTTGGTTCTATTGAGTCTATCATTGATACTACGGGATAATAAGATGGCGTGGCCGATCATAGTGATATCTCTGTTTGGATTAGTTGCTATAAGTGCATGGAACCGAAGAGGTCCATTGCCGGAGCAAGTGAAAGCAATATTGGATCGAAGGGGCATCCGGCCGATTCATCTTTGGGGTGGACTCATCGGCATCTATTACGCTATTGTCGGGTTGTTTGATCTGTTGACATAATAGACACTTAAAGATGCGCATAAAGGGAGAGAGCGAATGAAAGACAAAGAGAAGTCGTATCGCATTTCTATTCAATTGTTTAGTTTACTCGGACTACTGATGGTGGGAAGGATTTTTGGGTTAGAGATTTCTCGATTTTTTTCTGCCTACTTTACTACATATATGGCACCAGTCATAGCAGGTGCTTCACTATTGCTGTATGGACTGTTTTATTTACTGGGAAAACAGATCATATCCTTTATGAAGAAGAGAAGATGGCCAGTTTGGCCGATGGTTGTGATTATGGTGCTCGCTTATTCTTGGACGGTGATCCGATTTTGATTGGAAACATGATCATAGAACGTTGGAAGCGTATAAGGAAGGAGTAGGAATGGAAGAACAAATGAAGTCATATTATGGTTATCTTCGATTTATAGCACTCATTATGATGCTGATCATAGGCAATGTCTTTCGAATGGAAATTTCTCAATTCAATGTCGCGTTTTTAAATATTTATACGGCACCAATCATTGCCGGTGCATTCGTAATTGTGTTTTGGTGCTTTCATATTTCGGGAACCCGATTAGCATCTTTTATGAAGAAGAGAAAATTGGCGGTTTGGCCGTTAGTTGTGACTGTGATTGTTATGTATGTTTGGTCGATGATTCGATTTCGATAGGAGGCATGATTATGGAACGATGGAAGAAACAGATTGAATATTGGGTTCTCTACCTAATCTTGTTGGCTGTTTGTATCCTTAGTTTGGCAGGGCGACGGAACAATAAATTCTTCTTGCTGATGTTCGCCATAAGCATCCCGAGTTGTCTTTTTTTTGTCTGGATCCAAAAAGGAATGAGGGTAGAGAGAATAAAAAACTTTATGGAGAAACATAGAATTCGTCCGATCCATCTGTGGATTGGGAGTATCGTCGCGTACTATGGAATTGTTGGAGTGAACCATCTATTATGAAATTTACGAGTATGGAGGATGCAATGAAGAAACGATTACTTTGTACTTTTGTTTGCTTGATTATGGCAAGCATATTAGTTGCTTGTCAGCCCGAGGAACAGGCGGTTCGTGTTGACGTTCCGGTTGTGCAGGTTGTGCAGGGCGAGGCGGGCAATGAGGATGAGGGCCAAGTCGAGCCGGTACTGAGTGAGATCGAAGTAGAGATTCTGTGGAAGTCATATGCGACGGCTTACGTTTCTTGCGAGAATGTTGCCCGCATGATGCACTGGGACTATGCCTGGGATGCGGACAGCTTTATGTTCCAGGAAGAGGAGATGCAATTGGATTTTGTTGTGGGCTCTCTGCATGTAACCCGACAAGGCGAGATTGTAGATGTGATGCCCCAAGTCCCCATCCTTGAGAATCAAAGGCTTTATTTCTCTGTGGACTGGCTGGAAGAGTCTTTTGGATCGGCAATAAACCGGTTCGATGATCGGATTGAGGTTGTGGACCCAGACGGGGCTTCCCTATATGACGTCGCCATGTTTTTTGCTGATGACTTGATACTGGCCATGGCGCATCCGGAGCTTGATTCATCAAAACGGGTGATGGCTGCCATCGAGCTGCCACGGTCCATGAATATTGAAATTTCGAAAATTGATTCACATAAGATGATGAATATGCGGCCCATCAGGGAGCGTATACCAGAATTTACAGTTGAACTGCAAGATCATGGATATAGCGATAAAGAGATTGCATCCATTTCCTATGGTGAATATAAAGTGTTGGAATCGCATTGGCTATTGTCGGAAGAAATGCAGGAATTGGCTGTGAAATATTTTCCGAAAACCGCGATGGAAGATGTGTCGAGATGGACCTATGGGGAGCTGAAAGAACGTCAAATGGCAGAGGTGGATACGGCTCGACTGGACCGATTTTCCGAAGAGGAATGGGCCTCCTTGCAAGAACGGGGCATTGTGGAAGCTGATTTATTTTACTTGTTGAAGGAATTTCATCAGCCCGCGACCATTGTCGCACAAACGGATCAAGCCTTGCGGGAGGTTTTAAAAGGCTACTATGAGTTCGGCATCCTGTATTGGACGCAAATGGAGTAGATCTCAGTGACCTGTGGAAAATGGACTATCGAAGTCTGGAGTTATGACTGCATCTTGAAGAAACGAGTAAGACGAAGGGAGCCTGAGGGCTCTCTTTTTGATTGAAAGGTTGCCCACTTGACGAACGGGAAATCGTTCGCTAGGATATAAGTATAGACATCCGGACGTTTGGATGAATTGCGGCAGAAGGAGGATCGTGTGGGAGAGGGAGTCGTACTGGTATTGGATTGTGGAACGCAGAGTATTCGCAGCATTATTTATGACGACAAAGGACAATTATTGGGTTTGAAAAAGGTGAAATATCCCAAGTACCATATGACGGAAGATGGATTTATTGAGATGCACCCAGACGTGTTCTGGGAGAGCGCCTGCAGAAGTGTTGATCTGTTTTGGGAGGATGAACCGGAGTTGATGGCACGAGTTGTTGCGGTTACTCTAGCGTCTCAAAGAAGCACCAGTGTATTTGTGGATGAAGCAGGAAAACCTCTGCGCAATGCCATCAGCTGGATGGACACGCGGAAAACAAAAGAGAACGATCAGATTAGTGGAACCATGAAGAAGATGTACAAGGCGATGAAGGTGTGGGAGATCGTCGACAGCTATAATCGAGGCTGTCCGTATCATTGGGTGAAGGCAAATGAGAAAGAGATATTTGAAAAGATTCACAAGGTTTTGTTTTTATCTACATATATCAACTATAAGCTGACGGGTGAGTATCGAGACAGCGTTACTTCGGCATCGGGGTATCTACCTTTTTCCGGGAAGCGACTGGATTGGGCGAGGAAAAATGAGTTGGAGGGCCGAATCTTCCATGTCGAGCCGGAGAAACTTTTTGATTTGGTTGATCCAGGAAAATTAATCGGGAATCTTACGCAAGAGGCGGCCGATGCTTTGCGCTTACCTGTGGGAATCCCTGTTGTTGCCGCTGGGTCTGACAAGGCTTGCGAAACCCTTGGCGTTGGGTGCTTGGACACCAAAACGGCCAGTGTATCCCTTGCGTCCATGGTAACGGTACAGACAACAACCGAAGAGTATTTGCCCTTATACAAGTATGGGACGGTGTTCCCAGCGGCAATGAAGGGAAAATACAATCCGGAACTGGGGATTACTCGCGGTTTTTGGTTGATTTCTTGGTTTGTAGACGAATTTGCCGAGTTAGAGCGGCAGGAGTCCAAAGATCGAGACCTCAGCATTGAAAAACTGCTTAATGAAAAGCTTAATGCAGTGCCTCCTGGATCGGAAGGCTTGCTGATGCAGCCTTATTGGATGAGTGATGTACGGCATCCTGGCGCATCTGGGACTTTGATTGGATTAAAAGATGTTCATACACGGATCCATATTTACCGAGCCCTTGTGGAAGGATTGGGATACTCCATCAAGGAAGGAATTCGGAGCATCGAGAAAAAGACAAAAAAGAAGATTGAGCGAATTGCCTTATCAGGCGGTGGTGCGCAAAGCGAAATTCTTTGTCAGATGTTGGCCAATATTTTTAATCGGCCTGTTTACGTGGTGCAGTCACATGAAACAACAGGACTGGGTGCGGCGATCTTGGGGTATTTGCATTTGGGTATCTACTTATCAATCGAAGAAGCGGTCGATGAGATGGTTCATGTCACGCACGTGTATGAGCCGCAAAAAAATGAGGTCATCATCTATGAACAACTCTACGAGGAAGTATATCAACTGACATATCAACGATTGAAGCCGGTTTACCGCAAGATGGCAGAACTGGCATGCATCAAGTAAATGAGGTGGTAGGATGAAGAAAAAAATTATACAGGCCATTCAGGAAAATGAAAGTCTGTCAGCGTACAAGATTGAGGTGAGCGTTTCTTCCGACAGAATTGTAACCCTGATAGGCGAGGTGGATGATTGGCAACAGGTGGTGGATTGCGGTCATCTGTCTGCAAAGGTTAAAGGGGTTCGAAATGTCGTTAATGATTTGACGGCAAAGGGAATCGTGATTCCTAAGAGAGATCGAAGCGAGGAGATTCAACAAGCGATTGCGAATGGAAAAGAGACAGCATGTGACATCGTGGTTATTGGTGCTGGGGTGATTGGGTGCGCCATCGCGCGTGAACTGGCCAAGTATCAGGTGAAAACGATTGTGGTGGAAAAAAACAGTGATGTAGCGGAGGAAGCAACCAAAGCGAACAACGGCAATATTCACCCCGGTGTCTTGGCGAAACCGGGTACCTTGAAGGCGGAGTTGAATCTGAAGGGAAATGAAATGTACACCCAACTTTCGAAGGAACTGAATTTTGAACTGCAGCGACCGGGTTCTTTGAATGTGATTTATAAGAAGAGCGAATGGCGGAAAATGAAGGCAATTCAAGTCATGAAGAAAACGGGTCTGGGGCATTTGGTGCCGCCAATGCGTCAGGTAATGAAGGTGCCAGGACTGAAATGGCTCACGGGGGAAGAGGTTAAGCAAATGGAACCGCATCTGAAAGGAGACCCTATTGGCGGATTTTGGATGACGACCATGGGCTTGGTAGAACCCTACGAGGTGTGCATTGCCATGGCGGAAAACGCAGTGGAAAATGGCACGGAGTTTCGACTGAATGCCGAGGTGTTGGATGTTTTGGTGGAAAATGGACGAACTGCTGGCGTGGTGACGAATCAAGGAGTCATTCGAAGTGAGATCGTCATCAATGCGGCTGGGGTCTATACCGATACCATCGCGGAAATGGCGAACGATCGATTCTTTACGATCCACCCCAGACGGGGTGCCATTGCGATTATTGACAAGAGTCGAAAGGGATTTTTGAAGACCCCCGCCGGAATTCGTGGAGGAAAAGAAGCGAAAAAGAACAATACCAAGGGTGGCGGAGCTTCCGTTACGCCAGAAGGGAATTTGCTTTGGGGACCAACGGCGGTGGAGATTCCCTGGAAAGAGGATAAATCAGTAGAAGCCTCGGACCTGGACTATATTACCAAGCTTGGCATGTCCGTCACCAACGAGATTCAGCGTTCTGAGATCATCACCTTCTTTGCGGGAATTCGCGCGGCGGATTATATGGAGGATTTCATTATTGAAAGATCGCGAAAGGTTGGCGGCTTGATCCATGTTGCCGGTATTCAATCGCCAGGGCTTGCCTCGGCACCGGCGATCGCGGAAATGGTAGCTGGTCTTGTAAACGAAGAGAGAGGCGGACTTTTAGAAAATCCAAATTTCAATCCGATTCGAGAACCGAAGCCGCAATTTCGTCATCTGTCCCATGAAGCGCAGGATAATCTGATTCAAAAGAATGCAAAGTATGGGAATATCATCTGCCGTTGTGAGTTGATCACGGAAGGCGAGATCTTAGACGCGATCCATTCCACCATTCCGGCAACAACGATTGATGCGGTGAAACGTAGGACCCGTTCTGGAATGGGGCGATGCCAAGGTGGATTCTGTGGACCGAGGGTATTGGAAATTTTGGCCAGAGAGCTGGAAAAAGAACCAACGGAAGTGACCTTAAAAGGAAACGAGTCCTATATTCTAAAGGCCGATAGTCGGCAACCGATCGTTGCAGGAAGGAGGAAGCCATGAAAGAATTGAACGTTGATGTTGCGGTAATTGGTGGCGGTCCTGCTGGGTTGGCTGCGGCAATCGAGGCGAAGGAACAAGGTGTAGACCATGTGGTGATTTTGGAGAGAGATGTTGAACTCGGTGGAATTTTGCAGCAATGCATCCATGATGGATTCGGGCTTCATCGCTTTGGAAAGCGGCTTTCAGGATGTGGATACGCTCATCACTTTATTGAATCGGTGGCAGAAAAAGCGATCGATGTAAAGTTGAAAACCATTGTGTTGGAAATCACGGATGAAAAAATTATTTATGCCATGAATGAAGTTGACGGAATGATGAAGATTACATGCGGCGCGATTGTCTTGGCCATGGGATGTCGGGAACGGACAAGGTCTCAGGTCTTTATCTGGGGAACGAGACCCAGCGGCGTGTTGACGGCTGGTACCGTTCAGCGTTATATCAATATGGAAGGATATCTGCCGGGCGAGAAGGCTGTGATCCTGGGATCCGGAGATATCGGATTGATTATGGCGAGACGAATGACCTTGGAAGGCATTGAAGTGGAAGGGGTCTATGAGGTGATGAAGACGCCGGGCGGACTGACAAGAAACATCAGCCAGTGCCTGAAGGATTTTCAGATTCCGATGCACCTAGCCACAACCGTGGTACGCATTCATGGAAACAAGAAAATGGAAGGTGTCACCGTAGCGCAAGTGGATGAGAAGCGTCAGCCCATTCAAGGGACAGAACGATTTATTCCTTGCGACTTATTAGTTCTTGCGGTTGGACTGATTCCGGAGAATGAATTGTCTAGGCAATTGGAAGTGGAGATGGATCCAAGAACGAAGGGACCCATTGTTGATGAGCATTTTATGACCTCAATCCCGGGCGTTTTCGCGGCGGGCAATGTGGTCACTGTTTTTGATTTAGTGGATTATGTGTCTTTGACCGGGGAGATTGCCGGCCGGGGAGCAGCTAAGTTTTTGCAGGGCAAGCTGAATCTAGATTTGCCTGCAAAGGATGTTTTGCCGGGCGACGCAGTGAACTTTGTGGTTCCGCAGCGGATCCGCACGGTTAATGCAGAGGATTCCATTCCAATTTACTTCCGAGTCAAAGAGGAAATGAGAAAAGTTGAAGTCACGGCAACCGTAGATGGAGAAGTATGTATGCGGAAAAAACATCCTATTGCCTTGCCACCAGAGATGATGGTGGAGACCATTCAATTGGAAAAAATTCATGAAGACGCGCGGGAGCTTCGCGTGAGTGTAAAGGTGGGATAGAAAATGAAAAAAGAATTTACCTGCATCGTCTGTCCCATGAGTTGCGCTTTGACCGTGGAAGAGAAAAATGGCGAGATTATAGTTTTGGGAAACGGATGCAAGCGGGGAAAAGAGTTTGGGATCAATGAATTCACCGACCCCAAACGAATGGTTACCACAACGGTGAAGGTGATGGGAAGCCATTTGAAGCGGTTACCGGTGATCAGCACCGACGAGTTGCCGCTCGATCATCTCTTTGTGTATATGCATGAGTTGTATCAGGTCGTATTGGAAGCGCCTGTTGAAAAGGGACAAATCATTATTGAAAACATTGGAAACAGCGGAGTGGACATCGTCGCTTCGCGGAGCCTTAAACAAATTGAATTAAAAAAGGAGAATGCATAAGATGGAAAATCAGAAGGTTATTGAAACATTTGAGCAAATGGTAGGAAAAGAGTTTGTGCAAACAGAGGAAGCAATTTTACAGGAATACGCAACGGATATTACAGGACTTCGCATGGTACAAAAACATTTTGGATGGAAATCGGAGAATTTGGCACAGTGCATTGTCAAGATCCACACGAAAGAAGAAGCAATAGAAGCAATTCGATTTTTGAATCAAGAAAAAATCGTCAACGTGCCACGCACGGGGGGCTCTGGTGTTTGTTTGGGACTGGAAACACCCAAGGGATCGGTCGTTTTGGACTTAAGTGAAATGAATGAAATACTGGAGATCAACGAAGAAAACTTGACGGTGACAACACAAGCGGGGGTTGCATTGGAGCGTTTGGAGACTGTGCTCAATAAAAAGGGCTACACCACGGGTCATTTTCCACAGTCTTTGCCATTGGCACAGATGGGTGGTTTGGTGGCGACACGAAGCATTGGTCAATTTTCCACACGATACGGCGGAATTGAAGACCTGCTTGTGGGCATTGAAGGCGTCTTGCCGGATGGTGAACTGGTGCGCATCAAGAATATTCCACGAAAATCAACGGGCCCGGATCTTCGCCATATCTGGTTGGGATCAGAAGGAACCTTAGGTGTGATTACGGAAGTGACGGTGAAAATTTTTCCAATGGCAGAAGATCGATGCATGCAAGCCTATGCCATCGCTTCTTTCCATACGGGACTCGCAATCATTAAAGAGATCATGCAGGCTGGATGGAAACCGGCTGTAACCCGTCTTCATGATGAAACGGAAGCGGCGGAAAGCTACGGACCGTTTATGCAAGCAGGAGAATCCATCTTGCTCTTCTTGTCGGAAGGCCCGAAAGGCTATGCGGCCTTGGAAGGCGAAGCCATTCAAGCCGTTGTGGAGAAACATGGCGCCCGTGCCTTGGGAAGCAAACCATTGGAGTTATGGCTGGCACATCGCAATGATATTTGCGAGCATTTGGATATGTACGCGAAGCAAGGCGCCGTGGCTGATACCTGTGAAATTTCTGCAATGTGGTCGGACATCGGAAAGATCTATACGGAAGTTTTAGAGCGAGCGAAAAAAGAAGTGCCACATTTGGTTGCCATTACAGGTCACTCTTCGCATAGTTATGAGCAAGGAACCAATATCTATTTCATGATGGGAGCGATGTGCGCGCCACAAGTGGAAGCCGCGCAAAAGACCTATGATCAACTTTTTGGTATAATTATGGAAACGACACTTAAATACAATGGATCGATCTGTCATCACCATGGGGTGGGCCGATACCGTGCGAAATGGATGAAGCAAGAATTGGGATCCGCTTATCCAATGCTAGAAAAAATCAAAACAGCATTTGATCCCAATGGCATTATGAATCGGGGAGCATTGTTGCCTGTCGAGTAAGAATAATGGGGTGAGAATTTGAAAATTGTAGCATGTATGAAACAGGTCTTGGATTTGGATCAAGTGCTGTCCTCGGACTGGATCGTACAGGAAAATCAAACGATTGATCTCTCCTATGCGAATCGTGTGATCAATACCTACGATGAACTAGGGCTGGAGATGATGCTGCGTCTGCAGGATGAAGATCCGAAGTGCAATTCCATTTCCTTGACCGTGGGAACGGAAGATACCGAATCCATGTTGAGGAAGGCTTTGGCCCTTCAGGTAGAGGAAGCGATTCGCATCGATCACGCAGTGTCCATGTCTCAGACGCCGCAAGCAGTGGCGCGAATGCTTTGCGCGGGGATTCGGAAAATTGGTGATGTTGACTTGGTGCTCTGCGGTCGGCAGGCTAGTGGAAGCGATTATGGGCAAACAGGTTTGATTTTGGCAGAGCTTCTAAGCTGGCCGTGTATCTCATTAGTCACAGAAGTTGTTCGACGAAATGAGGGATGGGTCATCATCCATCAGGTGGATGATGGACTTGAGGAAGTGGTGGTGAGTGGACCTGTCGTCTTGACGATGACACAATCAGCGGATCATTTTCTACGTATGGCAACCCTTCGAAATACGATGGATGCTAAGAAAAAGGCGATCACGCAGTGGTCACTTTCGGATTTAGAAGAGTGGAAATTGGTGAAGGAGACGGCAGGTGTTAGCCTGTCTAGGATCTTCACCGTAGAAGAGAGCAATGATTGTGCAATGGTGGATGATCCAGAATTTTTTGTGGATCGCATGATCGAAGAGATTCAAAAAATGAATCAAAGCGAAGGAGTCAGCCTATGACAATCGGTGTAGTCGGTGAGATGCGGGATGGGAAACTGACGCAAGAGACAATAGAAGCGATTTGTCGCGCGGTTCACGTTAAAGAACAATTGAAGATGACGATTGAGTTGGTGTTGATGGAGTCGCGAGAGAATTTCGATTCTCCATGGATCGATCGCTGGGGAGCAGACCGGGTAATTGTGTACGAACGCGATCATTCTGAGCGGTTGGAGATGGAGGCGAAGCTTTCAACCCTTGAGGCCTATGTGCGGGTGACGAAGCCTCTGGCTTTGCTTTTTGCGGGGAGTATTCAGGGTCAAGAACTTGCGCCGAGACTTGCGACTCGTACGAGCGCGTCTTGTTTGGTGGATTGCACGGCAGTTAAAGTGGATCCAGTAGATCAAGAACTGTTGGTGACAAAACCTATATATGGGGGGAATGCGTACGGAGAGTATAGTGCGCCTTTTCCTTGTTATCTGAGTTTTCGTGCGAAATCCATTGCGGTCGAAGTGAAGAAAGAAGTGCCGATATCGATCCAATGGCGAATGATTGAAAAAACAAACGAAAAAGTCGCTGTTGTCAGCCATCGATTGCTTAGTGCCGCTACATATGATCTGGAGGATAAGAAAATTCTCTTTGTCTGTGGGCGAGGCCTTCAAAAACTAGAAAATATCAAGCGAGTGGAAGCAATTGCTTCTCGAGTTGGTGCAGGTGTTGCAGGGACAAAGAAAGCCATTGAAAACGGATGGTTGCCTTTGGAGACCATGGTTGGCCAGACTGGAAAAATTCTGGCGCCAGAGCTGTGTGTCGTGCTAGGTGCATCGGGCGCGACGCCCTTTGTTCATGGCGTGAAAAATGCAAAGAAAATCATGTCCGTAAACAAAGATCAAGAGGCGAGGATTTTTGAAGTTTCTGATTTGGGAAGTGCAGATGACTGCGAGTCGGTCATTGAAGCGATGGAAAGGAAATTCGTTTAAATTGTATGGGGGGAGGGAAAATGATGACGGGTGAGTTGTTGCGATCAGATCCCGAACAGATTCAAGGTTTTTTACAAGATGAATCAAAATGCATAGGTTGGGCGGAATCCATCTCTTTTCCCGAAACTGAGGAAGAAATAGAAGCTGTTGTGACGGTTTGTCAGGAGAGTCATCTTTCTCTTACGATTCAAGGGAATCTGACTGGAATTTGCGGCGGTGCGGTACCGCAAGGCGGTCATATTATAAATCTTTCTAAGATGAATCGAATCCTTGAACTCAAATTGGAGGAAGGTTTGGTGCGAGTGGAGCCGGGGGTTCTCTTGCAGGATTTGAATCAGGTTCTCCGACAAAAGCGAAGAGAGAAGGCGCTTTTCTTTCCGCCGGATCCAACGGAAGCCTCGGCGAGTATCGGGGGTATGGCGGCATGCAATGCTTCGGGCGCGGGTTCCTACTTTTACGGAGCAACACGCAACTATGTGAATGGAATTCGCTTGGTCGCAGCGCAGGGCGTTTTGCACCTGAAGCGAGGAGAAAAAACGCAACAGGAGTGTTTGCAGGAATTGGGTGAGCCGGACGGATCGTTTCTGCTTGAAAAGAAAATTCTTGGGAAGAATGTTGCCGGCTATGACTGGCAACCTGAGGGAGACGCGGTGGATTTGCTGCTGAGTTCAGAAGGAACCTTGGGGATTATTTCGGAGCTTGAATTGCGATTATTGCCGGTACCGGCGCAAAAAATGGGAATTCTTTTCTTTTTTCGAGAGAATCGGCTTGCCATTGATTTTGTTCGCTGGTTGCGGGGAGAGTTGGTTGTCTCGCTTGAGGAAAGACCTGTAGGTACCCCGATTGCGATCGAATATATGAATCGGTCGGCTTTTCAGATTGTGAAAGAATTTCGTGAAGTCAAAGCTGAGTTGAAACGCTTTCAGCAGATTCCAGAGGCAATTGAGGCGGGCATCTATGTAGAGTTCCATGAAGACTCGGAACAAAAAATCGAAGAAGTGGCGGAACAATTGCTTCGATTGAATGGTCATTTTAATATGGTTGAGGGACAGGAATGGTGTGCCTTTGACGAAGAGAGCCTGGAACAGATTCGGGTTTTTCGGCATGCGATACCGGAATGCGCAAACCTTCGCATGGTGGAGCGAAAGACGAAGGAGTCTAGACTCAGAAAATTGGGCACGGACTTTGCTGTTCCCAATGAAAAATTGATGGCATCGATGGTGATGTATCAACAGGGTGTTAAGGAGCTGGGGATTGATTCTCTGATTTTTGGCCATATTGGGGATAACCATCTTCACGTCAATTTTTTACCAAAGACCTGGGAAGAATCGGGAAAAAGTCAATCCTTGATCGCGGAATGGGAAGCGCAAGTCATTGCGTGGCGGGGAACCATCACGGCCGAGCATGGCGTGGGTCGCTCCAAGCGTTCAGCCTTTCAGCGCATGTACTCATCGAAAGATTTGCAAATAATGAAAGCTATTAAGGTGCGATTTGATTCGGAAGGACTTTTTAACCCTGGGGTGATTTTTGACGCAAAAACACCCGCGAATAAAACTGCGGGTGCATGATTTATAGGGATTTGGCGATCATTTGATTTTTCAGTTCCATGGAACGAATGGCGGCAAATAGCATTTCATTGGTCGGTGTTTTGATGCCGGCCTTTTTTGCGCGTTCAATCACAACACCCGCAAAGGCTTCCACTTCTGTTTTTCGCTTCGCCTCCATATCTTGGCACATGGAGGTTTTCATAGCGGGATGAAGACTCATCAGCACTTTTTTCCATTCCGCCATATCGGATTGTTTCAGATTAACGCCTTCAGCTTGCGCCAGAGCGATCACCTCAACCATTGCCGCATCGACCAAGGTGTTGGGCAGCACTTCCGTTTGAAAGAGCTGATAAGGCGCCTGTAGGACCGCAGACACCTGGTTGATCCCGACGTTGATCATAAACTTCCACCACATGTCTCGATCCAAATCTTCCGGCACGACAAAATCAATGCCAGACTTTGTAAAGAGATCGGAGACAAGTGCAATGGCAGGATGATTGGGATTTTCATGGCCGAAATGGATAATGCCCGGCAAGGAGAATCGCACATTGCCAGCTTCTCGAACTGCGTCAATCTTGACGATCATGGCAGGCAGGATTGCAGCTGTCGGAAAGGACTGGCCTAGAATTTCTTCGCTGACGATGCCGTTCATCAGGGAAAGGATAATGGTGTTGGGACCGACAAATGACTTCATGGTTTCGATGGTTGCAGCGAGGTGATGATGTTTGACTGCAACAAGAATCAAATCCATATGAGCTGCATTTTCCGGCGCCAAATACTCGAGATACAAGGGCGTTCCATTGATCGAGATAGGGTTATTTAAATATCGATCGATTCGTTTTCCATCGGCAAGGACCGAAAATGCAATGGCTTCTGTGCGAGCGAGTTTTTCGGCTACAATCCCGCCAATGGCTCCAAGGCCAATTAAGCCGACTTTGTTGATTTGTTCCATAATGTGACCTCCAGATCATCGTGTTATTTGTTTGCAATGCCCCAGACAAAACTTCGGCGCATAAAATAGTGCGTTTCAAGTACGGTTAGATCGAGTTCTTCGATGCGTTGATCGGTTCTGCGATTTAAATGACATCCCTTCGCGATTTGTTTCCAAAGCGGTGTGATCATATTCATGGCAGGCGCTAAGATCGGTCCATCGGATAGAATATGCTCGATAAACAAATAGGAGCCACCTGGTTTCAATACCCGTTGAATCTCCATGAGACCCTTTTGCGCGTCGGGGACGGAGCAAAAAACAAGACAGGCAATGACGGTATCAAAGGAATCGTCTTCATAGGGAAGCAATTCAACAGTCCCTGTCGTAAGTGCAAGGGGAAGGGCTTCGGGGAAGACAAAGGATTGAATGGTGGGCTGGATGCGTTGGTCAAATAAAGACAAGGCTTCGATTTGATCAAAGACATAGTACCGGAGATTGACTCCAGAACCGGGTCCAATTTCAAGGACCTTTCCCTTTGCTTGGGGAATTAGTTTTTCGCGCGCTTCGGCAAGTCCATTCATTTCAAGTGGATGCATAAAGTGATCATAGAAACTTTTTCCGTATTCCATGGCAAATTCTCCTTTTATGTATCCTATCCCAAAATGAAGAAAAGATGCAAGCTGTAGTATAATAAAGTGAGAAAGAATCTTGAGGAGGCTCGCGATGAAAACGAATGAATGGGAAGAATTTCTTCGAAGTGGATTGGATGGAATGAAGCCGCGAGGTGGATTTGCTTTTGCCGACGGTTCCTTTGATGAGCGAATGCATGCCCATGGGGTTGCCTATTTTTGCGTGATGATTGCCAAGAAGAGAGGACTCAATACGAAACTTGCGTATTGCATGGGGTTGCTGCATGATTGGGGTCGGATATACGGGGAAGATTTTACGTCCACACACGGGCAGACCGGGGCGGAACTTTTAAAAGAGCAGGTAAAAGCCTGGGGCGATTTTACAGATACGGAGCAAGTCATGCTTTTGGAAGCGATCCAGCTGCATTCCAAAAAGAAGCGGGTGGATGGTCCCTATGCCGAGGTGCTGAAGGACGCGGATCTTTTTGAGCGGGTCTTTTCCTTGGATGACTTGCGGTACGGTGCGCATCCTAAAAAGGAAGCGCGGTTGTTGAATGTGCTGGAAGAGTTTGAATTGCAGAGAGGGAAGGAAGGAAGCTGATTTTCAGCTTCTTCTTTTTTTTAAGGAAATGGTAAGGCTCTCGTTCAGGTTTAGTTAAGAATTGGATTCTATACTAAGTAAAGACATGAAAGGGAGGACACTTATGAAAACTAAGCGATTCAAAATAAAAAAACGATGGATTCTACTACTGGTTTTGGTACTTGCAGTAGGGGGATTCTATGCCTTGAAAGTGAAAGCGCCTGCACAAGCAGCGGGGATGCCGTCATTTTCAACAATACCCTTGGAAAAGAAAACTGTAAGCGAAAAGGTGTTGATTTCTGGTTTGGCGGTTTCAGAGCAAGAGCAGATGATGCAAGCTGGATTTACGGGAAAGATCAACGAGATTGCGGTAGCGGAAGGTGATCCAGTTGAAAAGAATCAAGTGTTGATTCGAATGGAAGATTCCAAAGCATTGGCAGCCGTTAAGCAAGCTGAATTGAATTTGCAGGAAGTAAAAGAAAAGGTAGCGAACTTTAATCAGGATGCGGGTCAAACAATCAGAATGAATTATGAATCAACCAAAATGGCTTATGATCGCGCGATGCAAACCAATGAGGAGCAGCAACAACTTTTATCATTGGGTTCGATTTCGGCGCAAGCTGCGGGTCAAGCAAAAGAGGCATTGATGCAAGCAAAATCAAGTTACTTGGACGCGAAGATTCAATATGAGGCGTTTGATTTGGATCAGGAACGGGCAAAACGAATTTTAGGCGTAGAACAAGCCGAGAGTGAGTTGGCTGATGCCAAGGAAGAATGGAGCAATGCCGAGATCAAATCGCCGATCGATGGGATCATAACGACCATTGATGGTAAAGCCGGTGATCAAGTGCAGGTTGGTACGAATTTGATTGAAGTGAAAGATGTTGGATCATTGAAGGTACTTTCTACGATCAATGAATTTGATGCGGCCAATTTGACGAAAGGGAACCCAGTAACGATTCGCCGCAATGCCGACCCAAGCAAAGACTATCACGGGACGATTATTTATTTGTCGCCTGCCGGTGTTCGCTTAAATGGAAAGACGGTTTTTGAAGTGGAAGTTCAAGTGGATGATGAAGATGACCTCTTTAAAATCAACAACTCCGTACAGATGGAGATTGTTGTACAGGAAAAGGATAATGTGCTGGCCGTACCGTTTGAGGCAGTAGGCGACCAAGAGGGACGGAAAGTCTTGTTTGTGGACCGTGACGGTGTTGAAACGGTAATTCCGGTCGAACTTGGTGTTCGCGGCGATTACAATGTGGAAGTGTCGGGCGAGGGCTTGCAAGAAGGAGACTTGATTCGCATTTATGTTGAAGATGCCGGTGCCTTTATCGAGAGGTGGTAACCGATGATTCAACTGGAGAAACTGACAAAGGTATACGAGCAGGGCGAAATCCGAGTGGAAGCCTTGAAAGATATTGATCTTCATGTGAGAAAAGGTGATTTTATGGCCATCATGGGACCATCTGGTTCTGGAAAATCCACATTGATGAATGTGCTGGGGTGTTTGGATCAGGCCACTGCGGGCGCATACTGGATTGATGGAACTCATGTTGAGGAATTGACAGAAGACGAATTGGCGGATGTACGGAATCAAAAGATTGGATTTATCTTTCAATCCTTTAATCTTTTGCCAAAACTGAATGCGCAGCAAAATGTAGAGTTACCCATGGTTTATGCGGGGAAATCAACGAAGGAACGAAATCAACGTGCGAAAAAAGCCCTAGAACAAGTGGGGCTTGGAGATCGCGGCAAACATCGCCCGTCCGAGATGTCGGGAGGGCAACGGCAACGGGTTGCCATTGCCCGCGCTTTGGCGACAGATCCGGCAATTCTTCTGGCCGATGAACCCACGGGGAACTTGGATTCAAAATCAACGGAAGAAATCCTTCGATTATTCCAAGAACTACATCATGAGGGGCGCACGATCATCATGGTTACCCATGAGTCGGAAGTTGCTAAGCATTGTTCACGAGTCATTGTGATCAAAGATGGCGAGATCGTGGATGATTACCGGAATAAGGAGGGAAAACGCATATGAAAGAGCTATTTAGGATCGCGTTAAGTGCTATTTGGTCCAATAAAATGCGTTCGCTTTTGACGATGCTTGGAATTATTATCGGCATCTCTTCGGTGGTGACCATTGTATCCATTGGTGATGGGACAAAAGCCAGCATGAACGATCAATTGTCGAATTTAAGTGGAAACAGTTTTCAGGTCTATATGAACTACAACTTGGATTCAGAGGTCTATGAAAAGGCGATGATCACAGCGGAAGATATCGCAGCCCTACAGACAAAGTTTCAAAAGGAAACCTTGGAGATTGCCCCAGACAGCCGTATTTCTGGTGATGTGGTGGGTAATCTTGAGCAACCTGGTGCAACCTTTCGCGGTTCGTCATCGGGCACTTTGAAAATGTCAAAAGCGACAATCATCGAAGGACGAGACCTGTTGGATGAGGAACGCGCGAACAAGAAGAATGTAGTCGTTGTTGGCGAACGATTGGCGAAAGATTTATTTCCAGGAATGTCGGCAATTGGGCAAACCATGTTTTTGCAGATGGATGATACCAGCACTGGATTTCAGATTGTCGGGGTCTATACCCAAGAAGATCAGCGGTCGGAGTCCTATGGCGGATTTATATCTATTGGAACGGCACAAAAGATTTTAAATCAGAACGCATACGGTTCTTTAAATATTTATCCGGCGGAAGGACAAAGCACAGATGTGTTGAGTACAAGAGTCGTCAAGTTTTTGGAAAGCCGACATGATGCGGAAGGACAGAACTTCTACAGGGTATTCAGTTCAGAAGCGGCCTTGGCCACGGTAAATGATGTTCTAGGAAAGGTAACCTTATTGATTGCTGCCATTGCGGGCATCGCGCTTTTGGTTGGCGGAATCGGTGTGATGAATATCATGCTGGTATCGGTGACTGAGCGGATTCGAGAGATTGGCATTCGAAAAGCCATTGGCGCAAAACGGCATCACATTATGATTCAATTCTTGATTGAGTCGGTGCTTTTAACCTTGACAGGCGGTATTATTGGGGCTGTCTTGGGCATGGGACTTGCTGCCATTGCCTGCAGCGCGATGAAGGTGCCGCGGGTGATATCAACGGATGCTATTTTATATGCTTCAGCCTTTTCGATCGCCATTGGTCTTTTCTTTGGGATCTATCCGGCCAGCCAAGCAGCAAAGCTGAGTCCCATCGAAGCATTGCGTCATGAATAGAGGAGGAAATACGATGAAACGAATAAAAGAGTTAACCTTCGGCCTGATCTTAATGTTGGGAATTTCATCTAGCGGGTTTGCTAGCGAGACGGGTGTGACATTGGAACAGGCACAAAATCAAGCAAAATCTGAGCCAAGCTACCAAGTGACGATTTTAAACGAGCAAATAAAATTGGCTGAAAAGAATCTGAAAGAAGCCATGGAAGAGTCTGTTAAGGCGGCAAAGCGCAATTATGCCAACAAAGACGATTGGAGCGGTCTTTCGATCCAAAATCAGCGAGAAATCTACCTGGTGCCTTTGAATCTGAAGGAGCAAGTAGAGGGTCTTGAACAACAATTGGAAGATCTGAAAACCAGTGGAGAAAATCGTGTGGAGACAAGATTCTTTGCCTTGGCGGATGCGCAGGCGGAATTGAATCTGGCAAGTCTTCAATTGGAATTGGCAAAGATGAATCTAGCCTCGGCAAAAATTCGTTATGCAAATGGGAGTATTTCATTGATGGCGTATCATGATGCCTCTTATGTCTTTTTGAACCAGGAGAGAAATCAATTTCAGTCGCAATTGAAACAGCATGAGGCATTGGAAAGATTTAATCAGAAGTTACAAACACCAATGCAAGAAGGTCAGCCGTTGGAAATCATTTGGGACGTTTTGCCAATGATGCCTAGAGCGCTGGCAAATGAAGAAATTGATCAACTGGCCTTGGGGACCGATCAATTCCGATCTGCAATCCAGGCGTATCAAAAGACGGTATTGGAGATTCGAGCGATTGAAGAGGGATTTCGCGGACCCAAGTTTGAAGAAAATCGTCCGAACGCCTATCCGCAATATCTCTTGAGTGAGATTGAGGAAGTGGGCAAGGTGGCGGATGCCTTGGTCGACAGCAAAGCCGCGATCAAGGACCGGTTCGCGAATTTGCAAAACTTAAATCTTGCGATTCGACAAGACATGATGACCCTGAAAAACAGGGAGCAGGAACGAGGTTTTGTTGAGGATAAACTGTTGAGCGGGCAAGGTAGTGAAAAAGAGGTTTTAGAAGCGAAGATTGGGGCGGCTGAAGCTACGCTTCGCTACAACCAGGATCGTTTGGCATATGAGCAGGCTGTGGAAGCTTGGAATCGAGATTTGAAAAATTGGAAAGAGAATCTCTTGATTGAAGAAGATGTCTGGGCGCAGGAGTTGAATGCCTATGTCGCAAATTGGAGATATGATCCAGAAGCGACCATGGATCGAATCGGCCGGGCCTATACGGATTGGATCTTGAGTTCCCATGGTATTTCACCGAGTATTTTGGATGACCATAAAGAATAAATAAATGAAAAAGAGAAACCTTCGATCTTCGAGGGTTTTTCTTTTTATTCCTTAGATAATTGACAAGGCTGAGTGGTTTCGATATGGTTCAAAGAGAGAGAGAAATACAGCCGCCGATGAAACCTTTGACTCATCAAGTATTAAGATTTCAATGGTTTAATAAGGGTCATGGATTTTTGAAAGTGCATGAACCGGATATCGGTTCAATCAAAGAAGGGGGGAAGAAACAATGCCACATAAGCATGCAATACCGAGAGCTGTGATCGCCTTAGGAGGAAATGCCTTGGGAAAGAATCCGGAGGAACAGAAGATCAAGGTGCGGCAGGCGGTCAAGCCGCTGATTGATCTGATTAATCAGGGCAATGAAATTATTATCTGTCATGGTAATGGACCGCAGGTGGGTATGATCAATCTGGCTTTCGAAGAGGCTTCCAAAAACAACGCCAAGATTGCTAAATTTGATTTGCCGGAATGCACGGCCATGAGCCAGGGCTATATCGGCTTTCATCTGCAAAACGCCTTGCAGGCGGAAATCCGGGTGCAGAACAAGCCATGGTTTGTCGCGTCGGTGGTGACGCAGATTGAGGTGAACCGCAATGATTCGGCTTTTGAAAATCCGACCAAGCCCATCGGCGGTTTCTACTCAAAGGAAGAGGCCGAGGCCATGATGGCGAAGGATCCAGAGTTGGTGATGAAGGAAGACGCGGGCAGAGGCTATCGTCGCATGGTGGCATCGCCGATTCCGCAACGCATCTTGGAAAAGGAATCCATCTGCAATATGCTGGACAATGGATTTATCGTGATTACTTGCGGCGGGGGTGGAATTCCCGTTGTGGAAAATGAAGACGGCAGTTTTTCCGGTGTGGCGGCTGTGATTGACAAGGATTTTGCATCGGCGGAACTGGCCAAGGCTGTGGATGCGGACTATCTCTTTATTCTGACAGCGGTGGACCGGGTGGCCATCAATTTCGGCACGCCGGAGCAGGAAGACTTGAAGGAAATGTCCGTTGAGGAAGCTATTCGCTATTGCGAAGAAGGACAATTTGCTCCTGGGAGTATGCTGCCGAAAGTACAGGCGGCCATCGCATTTGTTAATGGTGGTGAGGACCGAAAAGCGGTGATTGCGTCTCTGGAAAAAGCGCCATTGGCGATTAAAGGCGAGAGCGGCACCATTATTTACAAATAAAGGATAGGCAATCCCTTTATGATTCCCTATAATGGAAACGAAGTGTAGGGAGGGAATAGAATGGAAAAGACAATAGTAAGCGCTTGTTTGACGGGTTGCGCTTGCCGGTATGATGGAAAATCGGTGCCGGACCCTCTGGTTCGGGCGATGTTCGAAGCGGGTGACTTGGTTCCCGTATGTCCCGAGGTATTGGGGGGACTGGCAACACCCAGAGACCCTGCGGAGATCGTATCCGAGGAGCCCTTTTGGATTTGCACAGAGGCGGGAATTAATGTTACGGCTGAATATAGTAGCGGTGCCAATCAAGCGCTTGATGTTGCCCGGGCGATTGGCGCCAATCGGGCGATTCTAAAATCGAAAAGTCCATCTTGCGGATCAGTACGGATCTATGATGGAAGTTTTCAAGGAAGGCTGATCTCCGGCATGGGAGTGACTGCTAGGGTTCTTCGCGCGTCCGGGATGGATGTGATCAACGAAGAAGAGGCGCGGAAGGAATTCCTTTCGGCTTGCACCAGGATTTTGATGCTGCGCCATGCGAAATCCGTGTTTTCAACAGACGACCAAGGCCGGGGATTGTCCGAAGCGGGAGCGGCGGCTGCAAAGGATTTGGCTGAGAACCTGCCGGTCGATCTGCAGTTGGATGCGATCTATTCGAGTCCCTACAGGCGGGCGATGGATACAGCAAGACCTCTGTCTGAAAAGCGAAATTTGGAAATTCTTCAAGACATGCGGCTTCGGGAACGAAAAGTTGCGGACGAGCCTATTGAGGATTTCGATGCCTTTGCTGCTTGTCAGTGGCTGGACGAGTCCTTTTACTTGCCTGGAGGAGAATCTCTGGATGAAGTGACAGCAAGAGGCAAAGAGGCGGTCTTGGCGATAGAAAGCAGGCATCGTGGCAAGACTGTTTTGATTGCTTCCCATGGAACCTGGATGGGCGCGGTGTTTCATGCCTTTGACCCCGGATTTGGCTATCCAGAATGGAAAGCCCTTCAAATGCCGGATCTTTGGGAGATGGTATTCTATAAGGGCATCTGGGTTGAGACGAGACGTGTGATTGAAGCAATGGAGTGATTGCAACAATCACTCTTTTTGTTTAGCGGAATATGATAGAATAAAAAGAGAGGCAGAGCAGAATATAGATCAAGATGTTTGGAGGGAACGATATGATTGAGGCAATGATGACAAGACATTCAATACGATCATTTTCCAACGAATCTTTGCAGAAGAAGCGCGAATTGATTGATCAAATTTGTCGGGAGTCCATCAAGGGACCCTTGGGGCATTCGATTGAATTGTTACAAGTTTCACCTCAAGAATTGCAGAAGCGAGGAATCGGACAATTGGCGACTTTTGGCGTCATTTCTGGATCTGCAAATTATCTCTTCGGCATTATTCCCGATACGAGGGCAGGTCTTGTCAATTATGGATATGCAATAGAAAAGGCGGCAATTGCCCTTTGGAAAGAGGGAATCGGTTCCTGTTGGCTGGGTGGAATGTTTAAGAAACAGAAGTTGGAAGCCTTGTATTTAATGAAGGGGCAGCGAGTAATTCCAGCTGTTTTGGCCATTGGAATGCCTCATGAAGAAAAGTCCTTTGTAGAACGGATTGTGAAAATCGCGACCCGTCCGGCAGATCGCAAACCCTTGACGGAATTGATTTTTGACCGTGACTTTCAGCAACCGCTTAAAATCAAACCGGACTCGAAATGGGAGACTGTTTTCACTTGTGTGCAACGAGGACCTTCCGCGAGAAATGCGCAACCGTGGCGAATTGTAAAGGAATATAATTATTATCATTTTTATTTGGAGACAAAAGACGAGACGGAAATGAACCGGATTGACATGGGGATTGCTATTTGTCATTTTGATCTGGCACGATTGGAATTGGAAATTGAGGGCAGCTGGCATGTGAGGCGTCCATTGGAAGATCCTAGATATCGATACTTTATAACCTTTGTACGGGAGAAGTGATGAGATGAAATCAGCCATTGAATGGGACCAATCGGAAAAACAGCAGGTTGTTGAATTCTTGCGTGAGGTATTCCGGGAGCATGCATTTATCGACCCCGACTCGATTGAAGATATCTTTTATCAATCGGTGTATCTGGATGGAGAAACCTATCTGGCGAGCTTTCGTGACGGTCAAACAATTGCGGTAGCAGCCATGATCGTTGAGGCGATTGAACGCGATCAAATTGTCTATTTCAATACCTGTTATTGTGCGGAGGGAGAGGAAGACAGCTTAAAGAGATTAATTGTAGCATTGGAGCAGATGGCCATCGATTGGGGGGCCAAGCTATCCAAAGTTGGACTAAGAGCGGAGAATCGGATCTTGGGGGATAGACTCTTGCCGATACTGGCATATCGCCCTACGTACCGCATCGTTCAAATGGGAAAAGCGCTTCAAGAGAAAAGAAGTCTCCCGCCGGGGTTTCACGATGGAATCGTGGCTGTGAAGTCTTTGGAGCAGTATGTGGCGCTTCACAATCGGGCATTTCGAAATAGTCCCAATGGCAGTGAGATGTCTCTGGGAGAAGCACAAGAGTTGTTTGAGCGACAGGAGAAGGGCGAAACACGATTGGGTTTTCTTATTCAAGATAAGGAAGCTGTCGGAACCTATCTCTTGTCTATGGAAAAAGATATGTTGTGGTCGGATGCCATCACAATCAATCCATCTCATCAGAGAAAGGGATTGGGGAAGATTCTGGTTCGAAATATTGAAAATCAAGCGATATCCATGGCGGATTCCCTGCACCTTTTGGTGGTAGACGCCAATGAACCGGCTTTCCGGTTGTATCAAGGGACCGGTTTTCTTGAGGAAAAAGTATATAGCGAATGGTTTGAGAAAAACTTATAAAAGAAACCCACGATTCTAACCTGTTCACGTAACAGGAAAATCGTGGGTTTTGTTTATCGTGCGATGCAGACATAGGGAATAGAATTTTCAGTGAGAGGCGACTTGTCAAATCCGCCAAAAGTCTGTATCTCGGTGAAGCCAGCGTCTTTTAGCAATTGCTCCAGGGTCGCTTTTTGCAATGGAATCAACGGAATCGAGTTTTCTAGGATCCGGTCTTCCGTTTCAAGCTTCAACGTGGTTTGAAAATCAAGGCGTCCATCCTCTCGTTTGGTATAACGACGGGTGAATTCCAGGCTGGGGGTTTTGATCGTGGGCAAATCCAGGGTCTCTTTTTTCATGATCATATCGTAGTGGATCATCTGCAAGCGGAATTCTCCCTCGGGTTTTAAAAGTGATTTCACTTTTTTCAAGAATCGTAAAAGAGCTTGTTCATCCGGAAGATGCACCAAGGTGTTTCCCAAACAGAGAATACGTTCAAAGTGATTCTTTGGAAAGTATTGATCAATAGCCATCATATCCATGGTTGCATAGTGGACACCTGCATGGGCATGGTTGCAGCGCGCAAGCCGAACCATCGTTGGATCCTTGTCGATGGCATGGACCTGATAGCCGTCGGCAGCCAAGCCTTGTGCTAAAGTGCCGGTCGAGCAGCCGATATCGAGTACAGTGCTGTTGGGTGTCAACGCTTCCTTGGCAAAGTTCCATTTGCTTTGGGTGAGTGGGAAAATTTCGTCATAGTAGACGGAAATGGATTCATAAAAGTTCATAGTAGACCTCCTTTCACGGTCATGGAAATGATACCCAATTTCAGGGGTGATCCATCTTTTTGTGGTAAAATAAAGACATTGAGGTGAAGACATGAAGTCGAAAAAATGGTGGCTGCTTCAAAAAAGCATGATAATGATTGCCATATTTGCCTTAGCGCTTGTCTTTGAACGTGCGGCGCCTGCACGACGCGAGATTTTACTGCTCGCAGGTGGCGGGTTGCTTTTGATGGGCGTTGTACGGAGCCGGTTAAAAAATGAAAGGACCTTGGCGTGGTCCTATTTGATCGATGGAATCTTATTGATTTTACTGGAATCCTATTCGCGATTTGCAATCAACTTGGCTATTCAAGGTATCTATATCCTTTTAATTGTCGACGCTTATCGGTATTTGGACAAGAAAAAATTTCTGCGGGCAGGCATTGGGATCAGTTTTGTCGGTATGATGAAATTTCTGCAGCAGATTACGTTGGAAGCAAATTTTTTAATTCTATCACAGACTTTGTTCTTCGGCATGGTGCATGGATTCGTGCTAACAACATTATGGTTTTCTCGTTCCTATTTGGAGGAAAAAAAGAAAATCGAGGAAGCAAATCTCCAGATTGAAGCGTTAAGTCGGGATCGAGAACGGGCGCGGTTGGCGAGGGAACTCCATGATTCCATCGGCCATTCCCTGACGGCTTTAATTATGCAGCTTGAGATTGTGAAACGTTCAGAAGCTACGCTCTCAGATTCAGGGAAGCGGGGATTGGAAGACGCTGTTGGCACTGCGAGACAGACCCTGACCGAAGTGCGTTCCGTGGTAGATGCGCTGCAGGAAGACGAGGGTGAAAAGAATTTTCGAGATATGCTAAAGGAATTGTTGAAAATCTATACCGAAAAGACGAGGATCCAAGTAAAAATGGATGGTGAGAATTGCTTGCCAGCTTTTCTTTCCCGGGAAGCTCTGGATTTGTATCGAATCATTCAAGAGTCTTTGACAAATGCAGCACGCCATGGCAATGTGACAACGGTCAAAATTCATTGGGCATTGGATGCGGCGTTTTTACTCCTAGAGATTCAAGACGATGGGAACGGAGCGACATCTATTGCCTTGGGCAATGGTTTGAAAGGCATGAAGGATCGTGTGGAGAGACTACGGGGAGAAATTGGGTTTAGTGGAGATGATGGATTTTCTATTCGGATCCGGATCCCGAGATGAAGGATTCTTTGACAAAGAGTTACCCCCTTGGAAATTCCAAGGGGGCGGAGGAGTATTGGACATTAATCAGCTTAATATAGGGGGAAAAGCTAATTAGAAGAGCTTTCTCTTCACTAGTTTATTACCCATTATTTTGAAAACTATCAGAAATTTCATAAAATATAGCGAACAATAATTATTTATTGAAAGGGCGGGAAAATGGGGCAGGGAATTTATCACTATTTTGGATATGATCTCTCATTTGAAGAGCGTACGGAAGCGATCAGTAAAGCGGGTTTTGAATCGACGATGCTCTGGTGGGGAGACGAGGATTTTATCCCTTTGTCCAAGGCGGAGCAGATTGCATCTGTCCGTCTGGCTGGCCTCGTGGTGGAAAATGTTCATGCACCCTATGCCCATATTTGGAAGCTTTGGTCAAAGGAGCGAAAGACAGCAGCGGAAGCACAGCAGGAATATTGCCGATATATCGATGAATGCGAACGGTATCAAATCCCGATGATGGTGATTCATGGAATGCCCCAGGAACCCATAGAAGATGATTACCAAGGCTTTGAAAGTTTCGCGGCGCTTCTAGCGCATGCGAAGGCTGCCGGGGTGATATTGGCTGTGGAAAATACCATTGAGGATCCTCGGTTTGATCATCTTTTGAAAGCGTTGATTCCCGAAGGGTTGAAGTGGTGTTATGATTCTTCTCACGACTGGATCTACAGTCAGTTTCCGACACGATTGATAACGGAATATGGCGAGGGACTTGCCTGCCTGCATCTTTCGGACAACGATGGCCAGTTTGACCGGCACTGGCTACCGGGGAAGGGACTTGTTTCCTTTCAACGGATTCAACAAATTCTGAAGGAGCAGGGATTTGAGGGCCAATGGTCATTGGAGGTCTTTCCACAAGAGAGTAAAGGAGCCGCCAATGAATTTTTGACAGAAGCACGGAACCGATTGACATGGGTGATGGAAGGAGCCGGACATGAAACTGAACTTTAAAAAGGTGGATCCTCTGAATGACGAGGATCTATTGGTCATATTGAAGGGGATGAACGATCCTGAGATTCAACATCTGGTGGTGCCCAACTTTGAGGAAAAATCGCTGCCGATTACAAATTTGGTAGATTATCGAACCAGCATTTTGGCATCTCATATCGTGAATCATCAATTCCTCATTTTGGATGGGGATCATCCTATTGGAGACCTTTCTTTGATGGTGGATCCGGAGTTTCTATTTTTGCGTATTCCACACAGCGGATGGCTGGGAATTTGTATCTGCGATGGCGCGTATCGAGGTAAGGGCGTTGGAAAGCAGGCTATGCAATTTATCGAAAATTTTGCTTGGGATCTGGGAATGATACGAATTGAACTTGGTGTATTTTCATACAATGAACGCGCGTTGCACTTGTATTTGAAGATGGGCTATCATGAAATTGAACGGATTCCAAACTTTGTCTGGTACCAGGGCCGATGGTGGGCGGATATTCGAATGGAAAAATTGAACCCCTCGCGGATATAAGGATAGGAAACCTCCCAAGCAGATTCGATGATTTAATGAATTACCGTGTCTGCTTGGGAGGTATTTTAGGGGAGGAAAGCTTCGTAGACGCCTCAACTTGTTAATACTTTGACAAATGAATAAAACGATTACAACATGAAAAATATTCCAGTTTACTTTTCGGGGTCTTTCTTTTTCTTGCCAAGCAACAACCTTCTCATCCATAATAGAAAGTGGAGTAAAAGGAGTGAACGAGTATGATGGATTCGCGATTGAAAATTAACGAGTATTTTAAGAAAGTCGATGAGTTGGGATGGGATCCCGGCTTGCGCTCGATTCTGGAATTACTGCGGCTTTTGGGAAATCCGCAAAATCAGATCCCGGTCGTACATGCGGCGGGAACCAATGGGAAAGGGAGCACCCTCGCCTTTCTTTCTTCGATCATGGAGTCGACAGGAGCTCGAATCGGGCGGTTCACCTCACCAGCCATGATGGAGCGCAACGAGATGATCACTCTCAACGGGGTGGGGATTTCGGATGCTGAACTCGTAGAGAAACTTGAGATGATAGAAATAGCCTGCGAAGAAATGGTCGCTTGCGGCTTTCGACATCCCACTTCATTCGAAGTGATGACCGCGGTTGCTTTTTTATATTTTAGAAGCAAGGCGGACCTCGCTTTGATCGAAACGGGAATGGGCGGTAGACTGGATGCAACCAATGTGGTTGAGAAACCAAAATTGTGCATGATTACGCCAATTGGAATGGATCATGAGGCATTTTTGGGCAATCATATCAAAGAGATTGCAAAAGAGAAGGCCGGGATTTTTCGTTTTGCTGTGCCCATCGTGGCAGCCCCGCAAGAAAAACAAGCAAGAGCGGTTTTGCAGGAAGAATCAAAGTTGAAGCAGGCGCCGCTTCATCTGATTGAATCGTCAGAAGTTACGATTTTGGAAGAAGGGGAAATTCTTCGTTTTTGTTATCAAGGGCAAGAATACCAAACTGGGATGTTGGGTAGGCACCAAGCGATCAATGCGGCAGTGGCCATTGAATCAGCCAAGCAATTGGGGAGAATGGGTTGGGAAGTCACAATGGAAAATTTGGTGGATGGGGTTTTGCATGCGTCTTGGCCGGGGCGCTTTGAAATTTTGCGTGAAAGTCCTTTGCTGGTGCTAGATGGTGCGCATAACGCCCATGGCATGTGCGCTTTGAATCACGCGCGCAAGCAGATTTTCAAGGGATACTATCGCGCAATTGTCGGTGTTTTAGGAGAGAAAGAATTGGGCACTGATTTTATTGAAATTCTGAAAGACGCCAAATCGGTTTGGACGGCAACACCTGATAATCCTCGGGCTTTGCAAGCGCGCGCTTTGTCCGATAGGCTTCTTAACCTCGGAATTGAAAATCAAGCACAAGAAAACTTTGAAGCCTTGGTGGATTTAATTGTAAAGGAATCAGACCCCTGTTTGATTTTTGGATCGCTATATTTGATTGGTCCATTGGGTCATGCGCTGAAGAGGAGGCTCATAGATGATTCGTGTTTTAATCGTTGACGATCAAGAGATTATGCGACAGGGTCTTGCGATGATATTAAATCAAGAACCGGATATGAAGATCGTTGGAACTGCGGGAAATGGAGAAGAAGCCTTTGCTTTTTGCCGGGACCAGGAACAACCGGATGTGGTGCTGATGGATATTCAGATGCCGGTGATGAATGGCGTAAAGGCGACGAGGGCTTTAAAGGGTTTGAATCCGGAGATCCGTGTTGTGATTCTGACAACTTTTCATGATGATGCTTATATCTTTGAGTCCTTACGGGAAGGGGCGAATGGTTATTTGTTGAAGGATGCGCCACCAGAGACAATCGCCCAGTCAATCCGTGCCGTTTTTGACGGCGGTGCGATGATTCAACCGGAGATTGCTTCGAGGGTGATTCGACAATTCAATAAAATGCAGGATGAACGCCCAGCTTTTGTCCAGGGAGACACAGGCAATTTGACAAAAAGAGAAATTGAGATTTGTTCCTTGGTTGCTCGAGGACTCAACAATCGAGAGATTGCGGAAACTTTGTTCCTGAGCGAGGGGACTGTGAAAAATCATATAACACGAATCCTGGACAAACTGAACTTGCGAGACCGGACACAATTGGCAATTTACACAATACGGGAATTATAGAGAGGGTTCGATGGGAAGAGTACGAGGAATTTGCAGGCAAATGGCAGGATTTCTGTTTTTGTTCCTGCTGATGGGAAATGTTGTTTGGGCGGAACAAACGACAATTACAGTTTCATACTATGACAACTACCCCTTGTGTTTTCAAGATGAGAACAAACTGCCGCAGGGTGTCTTCATTGATATTTTGGATGAGGTGGCTAATCGGGAGCATTGGGAACTGGTATATGAATATCACACCTTGGCGGAACAACTCGATCTTGTAGCCGAGGGGAAGGTTGACCTGGGGGTTGCCGTGGCTTATACAGACGCGCGAGCCAAGCAAGTTCGTTTTCTTGGAGAGACGGTCTATTCCAATTGGGGGCAGATCTTTGTCGGAGAGGATTATACGGCCATCGATACCCTGGATTCCTTGGCGAATTATCGAATCGCGTTGGTTCGCGGAGGTGTATATTCGTCAGAATTGGAAGAAAGTTTCGAATTTTTGAGACTTGAAAAGAACTTTTTTTATGTAGATGGATTTACCGATGTATTTAAAGCCATCGATGCGGGCGAAGCGGATGCGGGTGCGGTTAGCCGAACTTTTGGTCTTTTGAATATGGATGACCATTGGGTGAAGGCGACGACTATGGCGCTTCGCCCTGTCAAAGTGAAAATCATTGGAGCACCGGGACTGGAAAATGAACTTGCACAGATTGATCGATGGTTATTGGGTGTCCAAGAGGATTCGAGCTCCAAATACTATAATATTTTGTCCAGATGGCTTCGGGAAGAGGTACAGGATGAAGTGGTGCCAGATTGGTTGTTTTGGGTATTGGCCGTCGCTGCGCTATTGGGTATCAGTTCTTTGATTTTTGTGTATTTTTTACGGAAGATGGTGGCGAAACAGACACAGGAATTGGCTTTTTTAGCCTATAATGATCCTTTGACCGGTTTGCCGAATCGTAGGGCTATGACTCAGATGATTGAGAAAAATGAGGGAGAAGAGAAATATGAATTTTTATTGATCGATTTGGACCAGTTTCGACGGATCAATGATTTATACGGCCATGAAATGGGCGACCGATTGTTGCTGAATTTCGCAGACTTGGTGAAAGCATATCTGCCGAGCGCTGCCATTTTCAGTCGATTGAGCGGCGATGAATTCACAATTTTGCTACCGAAAAATCAAGGAAATGAGATTGCAAAGAAATTGCAGGAGGCAATGCGTGACCCGATTCTGGTGGATCCTGAGAAGTTCGAAATGAGCATTAGTATCGGGCTTGCACGCTTTCCTGAGGATGGAAATGATTATGAAACCCTAACAAAGAATGCGGAAATGGCCATGTATCAAGCCAAAGGGAAAGGCCATGGAAAAATACAGTGGTTTCAAGCAGAAATGGAAGAAAAGCTCCAGCAAACCCATTGGTATCTTCGATATTTAAGGGACGCGATCGAACAAAAGGAATTCTATTTGGTCTATCAACCGATCGTAAACACGGTGAGCCAAAAGATGGTGGGCGTGGAAGCGTTGATTCGGTGGAATCATGCGGGTCAAGTAATATCACCGCAGGATTTTATTCCGATAGCGGAACAATCAGGTTTGATTCATGAAATCGGTGATTGGGTCGTTCAAGAGGCGGTTGGTCAATTGGCCAAATGGAAAGACAGTGAAAACGCACCGCAATTTATGAGTATCAACTTGTCGGCAGTCCAATTGAATCATGAAGGATTTGCGGATCATTTGGATGTGATGGTAGAAAGCTTTGCAGTCAGTAAATCGAAGATTCATTTCGAGGTGACGGAAAATGCAGAAATCGAAAAGATTGGCCAATCTCGAATTGCCTTGGAGTTGTTAAAGCGAAGGGGATATCGCATTTCCTTGGATGATTTTGGTATGGGTTACTCGTCTATGAATTACTTAAAGGAGTTACCGATCGATACCATGAAACTCGACAGATCCTTTATTATTGAAATTGGACGGGATCGGGAATCTGAGATATTAATCGAGGAACTCTTAATTTTGGCGAAACGATTGAATTTGATGACCATAGCCGAAGGGGTCGAGACCGAGGAGCAATGGCAGTTTTTACTGGATCATGAATGTCCCATGATTCAGGGATATTACTTTGGACGACCGGTTTTGCCGGATGAATTGATGCGAGATGGCGAATAACAAAAAGCCTTCCAATTGAACTGCCCCCTGTCAAGTAGACAGGTGATTTAATTAAAATTATGCACAGTAGGATGTTTGATTCCGATATTCCATCGGAGCCAGGCATCCTAATTTTTTTTGAAATCTTTTATTGTTGTAAAAATGGATATACATTTTAATCTTGTCCTTGAGATCTTCCAAGGAATCGAATTTCCTGCCATAGAACATTTCTGTTTTTAATGTTCCAAAAAATCCTTCCATCGGTCCATTGTCGATGCATTTGCCAACGCGTGACATGCTTTGAGTCATTTCTGCATTCTCAATCTTGTGCTTAAAAGCAGGACCAGTATACGAAAACCCGCGATCGCTGTGAAATATGGGTTTTGCACTTGGATTATTGGCCACGGCTCGATCAAACATCTTGAAAACAAAATGATTGGAGTTTCTGAATGAAAGTTCATACTCAACAATGCTATTGTCGTACAAATCCATAATTGGACTCAAATAAAGCTTTCTTGAATCGTTCGAAATGGAGAACTCCGTCACATCTGTCAGCCACTTTTCATTGGGTTTTGCAGCAGAAAAATCTCTTGCCAAAACATTTTCTTTCACGTAGTCTGGCTTTGATCTTTTGCGGTTCACTTTCTTTCTTCGAATTCTTGCTGAAATCCCTAGGTAAATCATTAAACGGTGAATGTACCCTTCGGAGTAGGATTGCTGGTTCAAGCGGTTAATGAACATAGTCATCCGCCTGTAACCTAGAATCCCATCATACGTGGCGTGATACTCTTGAATCAACGTGCACAACTGCTCATCGATCTTTTCTTTCTGCGGTATTATCCTGTTCTTGTGCTTGTAGTACGCGCTTCTTGCGATCTTTAGCACTGCACAAATCATAGAGACGGAGTAACCTTGATCACGATAGTAATCGACAGTCTGATAGCATGCTGTTTTTCTTACTTTCGATAGCGATTTTTCCGTTCGAATTCTTCCTTTTTTTTTAGAACTTCCAATTCAAACTCGGCTCTTTTGCGCAGTGCCTGTTCTCGTTCAAGGGCTAGCTTAAGTTTTTCAACTTCACTTAGAGAACTTTCATCAACTGCTGATTTTGCTTTGGGTCCACGTTTCTTATATCTTAGGGCTTCAGCACCTTCCTTCTGGTAGTCTTTAGTCCATTTGTAGACCAGAGCATATCTGATTTGAAACTTGATGGCAGCTTCCTTGTAGTTCATGTCATTCGAAATCACCCAGTTGACGATTTCCAGGCGTTCTTCATAGGTTGTTTTCCTTGATTTCATGGTATAGGCCTCACTTTTTGGAGTGTATGTTTTCAACTCTATACCACCATTATACTTATTAATCCATCTTCGAACCATTGAATGAGAAATCATGTGCTTTGCACTTAAATCTGGTAGTGAATACTCGCCAGCAAGGTAAGATTTGACGACAGCTACTTTAAACGTCTTGCTATAAGACCGATTTGTAGGTCTAGATTCAAATGCCATTGGACCATGAATATGGTAATCTAACGTCCATTGACGAATCCGTTCGCGACTGCATCCGACTTCCCTTGCTATACTTTTAAAACTTCCATGCCCATTATTATAGCTTTCACAAGCTCTGACTTTTACTTCCTTACTGAACTTAGATTTTCTTCCCACAAAAAACACCTCCAAAGCGACTAGGCAATTTAATTAATTACCGTGTCCACTTTGGAGGCATCATATCAAAT
>JABXKS010000083.1 GCA_013619125.1 Clostridiales bacterium | reverse complement strand
GAAGTTTTTTTCCGTTTCAATGATTTATCAATCCCAAAAAAGATATCAATAAATTAATTTTCCTAGCACTTCTGTTCTTTCGTCTGCTTTTTCTTGATGTCCTTTTCATTAGTCACCTCATAACCAATTTGATTTATTGTATTTAGCTTGCAGTATTATCTTGCTTAACCTCGTCATTTAATATTTTCAGATACAATCTAAAATTCCTATAATTGTCTCATGACCCACTGCATAAATGGTGTCCGATTATCAGGATTCGACTTCTGCGGACCATACCAATGATTTGTTACAATATATGCTTTTCCTCTAATGATGAATTTATTTGGATAATATCTGCGATGACCACTGTTATCATTGTAGTAATCGCCTGAAACTTTTCCTACGATAGGAACCTCTGTCAAAACAGAAAACCCGCAAAAAAACTCAGAACTACAAAAATCTCGATTAGTTAGTTTCGCAATATTTCTATCGTTTAATCGATCTGACTCTTTTAAAACATCTAGACATGAAAACACATTTTTTCATTTGGCATCTTAGCTAGTTTCTCTTCCACTTATGACTCCTCCTAGATAATTATGTTCTGGATTTATTCAACCACTTAAAATCGTACTTCAAAATACATATATTGTGAACTTTTCTAAATAATTCAGATTATAACTCATGCACCTTATTTTTGCACAAAAAAAATTCAGCCATAAAATATGACTGAATCTACTCTAACTTCTATTCTTTTCCCAACTGACAAACCACTTCTACATGTGTGGACACTAGGTCTCAGATCATTCAAGATTAATCTTTGCCGACTTATTCTTCTATAGCAATAGCCAAGTTAAGTTGCTTTTCTATCTCTTTTAGTCTTGCTGCATCAATGCCAAAAGCCTCTTTCAAGTGATCATCCTCTGGTGTTTGTACGATAATTTCATCTGGTTTGATTCTCTTAATAATCTCCTTGAATCTTTCCATATTCTCATTGCTGTCCGAATAATTCTTCAAAATAGTTACATCTAATATAAACTTGCCCTTATACTGCTTGTTGAAATTCTCCATATTCGATACATACTCTTCAAAGGTATATCCTCGCAAAGGCCTTTGTGTTTTTTGAAAATTTTCTTCGCTGGTTACTGCAAGTTCTCCAATTACTTCATCGCAGAGATTTAGGATTTCTTTATATTCCTCTCGATTAAATAAATATCCGTTGGATATAATCTTTACTTTCACCGCATATTTCTTGATAACGCGAATCACATCTAACATTCTGTCGTTCGCAAGCGACTCGCCATCTGGGTTAATAAAAACAAGATCAATCGCCTTATCTTTTAGTCGTTCTTCTAAATTACATAAGAAAGTTTCCATTTCTTTGAAATCAAAAGTCTGATCTGTTTTAACCTGCGTTCTTCCAAACGGGCAAAATACACAATCAAAACTGCAATAGTTCTCTGGCAGTGGATTGATATCTATCACTCTATCCATGTTTTCATTCACATATACTTTTCCTATTGAAAATGCTTTCATCTCAAACTCTCCCAAGTTTTGTCATCGTATTCTTTTCTTCCACTATATCTCATTCTGCAAAATCTACCATACCTTTCTCTCCAGGATGCTTCGATTTGGCTTTATTACCCGTCCGTCGAGTCCGTAAAAGCGAGTAATCCGGATGAAATTTCAAGGTTTCTTTGCCGGAAAAAATAAATAAAAGAAAACGATAGATTCAACCAAAAAATGGGTATATTTGTAATTGACAGAGTATTATGAAATAATGTAATTATCAGAAAGCTATACGTAAAGATGAAACGCTCTCATTCTTTGAATAGAGTAGAACGTTTTTCTTAAAAAGGCTGCATAAGGAGGAAAAAATGGCAACACTAGAGGTTCAGAAAAGAGATTTTACTTTAAAACCAAATCAACTAAGACAAAAAGGAATCATTCCTGCAGTATTATGTGGAAAGAATTTGGATGCATCGATATCCATTCAGTTGAGTAAAAAAGAAGCTGAAAAATTTCTTAAGAGTACGAGCGTAGGTGTACAAACAGAATTAAGTGTAGAAGGCGAAGAATATCTCGCGATGTTAAAAAACGTATCCTACGAAACACTTAGCCATAAATTGGCGCATTTGGATTTTCAAGTATTAACCGCAGGTGAATTGGTTAAAACAACGGCACAAATAAGATTCATTAATAGAGATCAAGTGACATCGGAAGGAATTTTGAACGAAATGCTCAGCGAGATTAAACTGGAATGTCTTCCAAAAGATATGCCAGATGACATCGTTGTTGATCTTGCCGGATTAAACGTCGGTGATTCGATCGCCGCCGGTGAACTGGATATTATGAAGGATGATCGTTATCGCGTACTGACATCCGAAGATAGTCTGCTGGTTCATGTTTCTACACCGACTGTAGAGGTTGAAGTCGACGAAGGTGAAGAAGAAATCGCTACAGTACCTGTTATCGGTTCTGAAGAAGAATAGAAATGTTTTTAAGAAAAAGAGGCTATGAATAGCCTCTTTTTCTTGTTCTCCGTTATACCATCAAACTCACTCTTGGTGTTGCCTTTGAACCATAGCAGAACACGTCAAGATATTTCTAGAAAATCCCGGTTTCATGATTCTGTTTGCGAATTACTTTCTTCGGAGAGAAATTCAATGTATCCTTCCGTACCGTTAAGTCTTATTAACTGACCCTCCTTAATTAACTTAGTTGCATCTCGTACACTAACAACTGCCGGCAGACCGTACTCCCGAGCAATGACTGCACCATGGGTCGTAAGTCCGCCAACCTCTGTAACCAGGCCTTTTATTGATACAAATGCTGGCGTCCAGCTAGGATCTGTGAATTCAGTGACTAAAATATCCCCTTCAGAAAGATAGGAATCTTTTAAGTTTTTTACGATCCGCGCTCTTCCTACCACTACACCCGCAGAAACAGCTAATCCTGGTAAAGCATTTTCTGGGAGATTGCTGGTTTCGTACTCCCCTGTGATTATTTCGCCATCTGATGTCATGACTCGAGGAGGCGTTAACTTCGCGAAATTCTCATAGTCTTTTTTTCTCTTAGCAATGATACGGCTGTCAAATTTCTGGCCATTGACAATTGCTCGCAGTTCATCGAAGTAGAGGTAGTAGATATCCTCCACTTCATTGATAGAGCCTTTTTGAATAAGTTTTTTCGCTTCTTTCAGCATTGCTTCTTTATAAATATAGTATCTTTTCATATATGAGAATTTGGGGTATTCCCGATAGCCGATATAATTTCGAATCAAACTGGCCATATGTCTTATCTTTTTTGCCTTCTTCTTGCCTCTTGGCAACTGCTCTACCTTGCTGATCAATTCTTCTATTCTTTTTTCTGATTGAGCTTTTCCTTGTTCCAGTTTTTCTTGAGATGCATTGGGTTCAAAGTTTTTAATATTGCTTAAAAGAGCTGGAATTAACTTTGTTGGATTTTCAATCCACCGGGCCACTGTGATGTCAATATCTCCTGAACAGCGCATGCCGTATTCAGACAGGTATTTTTTTAAGGAATCACACACGAGCTGTCCGCCATCAAGCTTGCTTAAATCCTCGAAAAATGTCTTTTCACATGGCTGATTTAGATAGGCAATAACGTCTGGATACTCTCGTATCACATCTGCTACATCCATCAGTGAAAATCCCGTTTCTGTTGTAACGCTATTCGGGACAGACATAATAATGGAATCGGCTGCATTTGCCTCTCCGATCCACTTCTTGATCTTTCTGTCAAACCATTTTGTCCCTAACATCGCTGCTGTAATCACACCAGCTTTCGGGGGTGTCGCCACTTTCATTCTTCGATTGTCATGATCTCGATAAATATACGCAAACACTTCATCTCCTGATAATTTGAGAAGTTCCTTTCGCATCTTTTCAATATCTTCTTCCTCTTCATTTATGAGTTCTTTGACTATATCAGGATCATTCTCTTTATACGCTTTATAGGCGTTGAGCATGATTGAAAATGCACTACTATTGTTTTCTACATTAAAAACCTTGTCTTTCCCCTTTGGAAGTTCTCTCACAAGTTTCTTATTGTTAATCACCTTCACGACTGGGTTTGTTAAAAGCGTATCCCCAAGCACATGCAATAGGTTCTTTGCAATGAGTCTTCCAAAAAACGTAGATAAATCATTAGTAATATCAAGGTATAGTCTCCCTCCAATTTCCTGTGAAGGTGGATTGTTAATAACGGATTTAAAAAAGAACATGCCAAGTGGTTTTATTGGATCCGTCATCATTTGCAAATGACCGGAGGATATATAAATTCTTTTTTCTTCATTTTCTACAGCAGGCAATGGATACAGAGTGGTCACTGGTCTACTTTGAACAATAAAAATTTGATCCTCTGAAATACACCACTCAATATCTTGCGGATACGAAAAATACGATTCGATCGTTCTTCCCAGTCTTTCCAATTCGAGTATTTTCGCATCAGAAAGGACCTGTTTGTTTTTCAACTGATCATCAATCGTGATTTCCTTCGTACCGCCATTTTCTCTTGCATAGATACCAATGCTCTTACTCGGAATTCTTCGATCCGTAATTTTCCCTTCACAGACTATATAATTGTCCGCATTGACATAACCGGACACCAGGCTTTCACCAAGACCGAAACTTGCTTCAATTGATACAATTTTACGATTCGATGAAATTGGGTCTGCCGTGAACATGACTCCCGAAGCATCTGAGAAAATCATTTCTTGCACAACAACTGCCAAATATACTTCTTTATGATCAAAACCATTTTGAATTCGATAGATGATCGCACGATCTGTGAAAAGAGAAGCCCAGCATTTACTTATATGTTTCAAGATGCTCGTAAAACCAATGATATTGAGATAGGTGTCATGTTGACCTGCGAAAGAAGCCGTCGGAAGATCTTCCGCTGTCGCACTGGAGCGAACGGCATAGGATTTGTCTTTCCCTGATTTCTCAAAATGATAGTTGATTTCGTCACTAATATGTTCTGGAATAGGAGTTCTAAGAATGACATCACGTATTTCGCCGCTTATCTTACTGACACAATCAAGATCGTTTATCTTCACTTGTGCAAGTTCAGTAAGTAATGCGTCTAACTCCTTATTGTTTTTAAAAATTTCTGCATACGTAGTCGTTGAGATACAGAAACCTTCTGGAAGATTAATACCATCAATATTGGCCAATTCAATCAAATTAGCTGCTTTCCCCCCAACTGCTGAAACCTTTGGGTGCAGTTGATTATTAAGAGTATATACATATGAATTCATCATCTTACCTCCCTTTCTGCTCGATTCCATAGCGAACCATATCTAGAAATTTTCTTTTCCTGATAAATAAGTCCTCCCAATACGCATCATCCAGTATTTTTTCCTCATCGGTTAGTTCTGCGGCAATCCTTTTTCTAAAATAATCCGTCACAATATCGACTAACTCAAAGGCTTGTTCCTGATCAACACCCTCTCTAAGTGGAATCTCATCAAACAATTCTTTCATCACTTTGTTTTTTGACTCCTCAATTGATCCGTACTTATGATTGATATGTATGATAAATGTATGAATCTCATCCCTCAACTCATCTGGCGTAGAGACATATGCTTCATACAATATTTTACTGATATCAGGATTTTGTCTTAAATACTCAATTTTATTTAGCCCACTTTGTCCTTTCGCCTCGAAGAAATCACTAAAATCTAAAACTGATTCATCTTCAATCTCCTCTGCCATTTTCTCGAAACAACGGTCGAGTACGCTTATATAAATCTTCTTTTTGCTTTTGAAATGATGGAATAATAATGCTTTGGATATGCCTGCTACCTCTGACAACATCGCCGTGGTCGTATTCACGTATCCGTTTTTTACAAAAACCTCAAAACATGAGTCTAAGATTTTTTCTTTGTCATATAGTTTTAATGGCATTTTTTACACCTCCATATCCATTTGCTGACTCCTAGTCAATATAAGTATACCCCTTTTGCTGACCGTCGGTCAACAAATGTGGCATGTCATCTTCTTGATCCCAAAAGCAGGGAGAGTACCCCTATGTGATCTGGGTTTGATTTGCTGTAATCGGGTAGGAGGGAAAATTGAATAATTTTCCCGACCTCCCACAGCACCGTACGTACGGGTCTCGTATACGGCGCTTCCTAAGTTTACACACTTACAGTTTTGTTATAATCAGAAAAGAACAGATATCCAGCCTTTCTAAGCCGGTTGTCTGTAATTGAACAGCTAAGTATTTGGCTACCGGCTACATGCCAGTAGCCTTTTCTTGTGTTTGCATACTTGATTGCATTCGAGTGATTGAAGCCCAACCTTTTCAGCATTTTGTACCTGGTCCTAATCTTCTTCCATCTTTTCCAGATGAACATTCGAAGCCTTCTGCGCAACCACTCATCCGTTCGTTTTAAGAGCGTCTTCATACTTGCCAGCTTAAAGTAGTTCACCCAACCGGTGATGTACTGTCTGAGACTGAGTTTCAGCCTTTCATAGCTGATTCCATTGCTTCTTGAAGTTATTGCTCTTATTCTGTCCTTCATCTTGATCACGCTTTTACCATGCACTCTCAACTTAATTCCGCCTTTAACTGGATAGAACCCATATCCCAAGAATTTAATCCGTCCAATGTATGCAACAGAAGTCTTTTCTCGATTCACTCGAAGTCTCAGTTTCCCTTCTATGAACGGCAAGATATGATCCAGGATTCTATTGGCACTGCGTTTCGTCTTTGCGAACAACAACAGATCATCCGCATAACGCACGAACCGAATTCCTCGTTTCTCCAGTTCCTTATCCAGCTCATTCAGCATGATGTTACTGCACAAAGGACTTAGATTCCCGCCCTGTGCCAGGCCTGTCGTTGTTTCTTCAAACCTTCTTCCGACTATGGCTCCTGCTCTTAAGTATTTGTGAATCAATGAAATGACTCGCCCGTCTTTGATGGTTCGTGACAGGATTTCTATCATCTTCGACTGACTCACTGTGTCAAAGAATTTCTCTAGGTCCATATCCACCACACAGGTGTATCCTTCACCTGCATACTCCTTACACTTTCTCAGAGCATCATGCGCACTGCGGTTCGGTCTGAATCCATAACTGGTTTCACTGAATGTGGCATCATAGATTGGCGATAGCACTTGCTGAATCGCTTGTTGGATCACTCGATCTACCACAGTTGGTATCCCTAGCTGTCTTTTCTTCCCATTGTCCTTCGGGATTTCTACCCGTCGGACTGGGGTTGGACGATATTTTCCGTCCAGTATGGCCTTTCTTAGCATCTCACCATTGTCTTTGAGATATTGTAGAAGATGCTCTACTTCCATCCCATCAACTCCGTGCGCCCCTTTTTTCTTCTTCACCCGCTTGTAAGCCATGTTCAGATTCTCAGGGGCTATGATTTGCTCCAAAAGTCCATTCACTCCACTGTCGGCATCGGTGATGTTGTTTTCAGTTATCCTCTCTTCGGTAAGCGCTCCATCATACCCTTCGCGTTCTGCACTAGCTCTTTGATGGCAGCCATGGTCACTACCATGTTTTCTGCTTTTCTGTGTCCCGATTTTGGTAACTTTCATTGACTTTCACCTCCTTAGGTTCAACCCTTCATGGCTTAGTCGACTAAGCCACTACTATGGTATCGGCTGACTTCTCATGACAAATCTTGTTTCAACCATGCTTCGCTCATTTGCTTCACATGTCCATGAGATCTCCCCAGGTAAGAACACAATCTTTCTCTCCATCTATCTGCCACATTTACGCTGTTGATTCCGAGTAGTTATTGGACTTCGAACTTGCTTTGCAGTCTTATCCATCAACTTGCGCCTGATGTGATTTCTGTACGTCAGACCAGAGATTTGCCGCCAGCTTCCTTCAGATTCCTCGTCGCCGAGGACACCCTTGCCTTTAGCTATACACTTCCCACTACTAGGGCATGTTCGGGACTTTCACCCGTTAGATTGTGCCCATGCTGGGCACACAAAAGAAGGACGGCGGTCCCTACTGGGTGCCGCCGTCTTTTGCCTGCTCTTTCAATGCTGCTTTTGGAAGAAACAGCGTAATGCTGGTTCCTTGATTCA
>JABXKS010000082.1 GCA_013619125.1 Clostridiales bacterium | reverse complement strand
CGAAGGTTCGTTTGAAAAATTCTCGCTCGACTTGCATGTGTTAGGCGTGCCGCCAGCGTTCATCCTGAGCCAGGATCAAACTCTCAGTAAAATTTTCTTACCGACCAAACATTACTGCTTGATCTAGCGTTTCATTTGTTTCATACTTCTTCATTGACCAAAAGGTCAAATTCGAGGCTGTCATGTTCAGTTTTCAAAGATCATTGCCGCTCTTTAGCGACTTAACCAGTTTATCAAAAAATAGAAGCTTTGTCAATGGTTATTTTTAACTCTTTTTTAATTTTTTTTGAATCAGAAGCAAAAATCAAAAACCAACAAAACCCATAAAGCTTGAAAAACGTTGGAATTTCAATGTTTCCAGCGTTGTCTTTGCTTTGACAACTTGTTAAGTATAGCATTCGGTAACTACTGTGTCAACAATTTTTTTACCCTTTTTAAAGGCTTTTACGCTGTCAGTTTTTTCTAAATTAAGTGTTACTTTTCACTCTACCACTAGTAGTACTAGTGTTCATTTTTCATCTATATATAGTAGCCATTTACGTAAAATAAAATGCGCCTTCCCTTGCAGACAGATGCCTTGCATGAAAGACGCAGGATATTTCAAACTTTTAGTTTTCTGTTCGCATCAATTCCTTACGAAATTTCGCGATAATTCTTTTTTCCAGTCTCGAGACAGTCATTTGAGACATCCCCAAGTCTTCCGCAATGCGTACCTGGGTTTTTTGTTGAATATATCTCTCTTTCAAGATCGTTTTCTCAATCTCCGTCAATTTTTCCATGGCCCTCAATAGAAAGTCTTGGTTTTCAAATCGTTGGTAGTTTCGATCATCTTCTCCCAAAAACAAAGATAAATTCAGATCCTTATCCTCACTGTCGGAATCAAAACTAGATTCCAAGGAATGAAGATTATAGACATTACTCGCTTCCATCGCTTCCAATATACTTTCTTCTGGTACACCCAGATATTCAGAAATATCTTGAACCGTTGGAGGGCGATGCAATTTTTGCCCCAAATCAAGTTTCGCATTATTAATCTTTTTCGATAGCTCTTGAATCCGTCTCGGAACCCGTATCGACCAACCCTTGTCTCGGAAATATTTCTTAATCTCTCCAATAATGGTTGGGGTTGCAAAACTCGAAAATTCAAATCCCTTTGTTAAATCATAACGATCAATGGCATAAATCAATCCCAAAGAAGCGACCTGATAGATGTCTTCATATTCGATTCCTTTATTCGCATATTTCTTTGCAAGAATCTCTGCAATGTAAAGGTTCCGGCGAATCAATTCATCACGAATCACCGGATCTCTTGATTCGGCATATTCTCGAAACAATCGCTGAATGATTTCTTTGTTTTTTCGATAATTCGGACGATCCTTTGCTCTAACCATGGTTAGGCCTCCAATCTCCGAGACATTTCAATCCGTACCCGGCCATTCTCTTGAGCTACGATGAAATCGTCCATCAATGTCTCAACGATTAATCGGCTCATCTCTAGTCCACTGGCAGTCAATTCATTACCTTCATTTACAACATCGACTGATACCTCTATGCGCAATAACTCTTCGTCTCGCATAAATCCGATCATCAAGTATTCCGCTTTCAGATCCGCAAGTTGAATACATTGATTGCAAACCTCTCCCAAACAGACTTTGATATCGTCGATTGCCTCAATATCAAAACCCATTAAGGATGCCAGCGAAGAAGAAACCAATCGATTCATACTCACATACTCAGCTTTAACCGGAACGCGCAAGTCAATTCGATCCATATTATGCCCCCTTGATGTTGAATGGCTTATCTAAAGCAGTAATGGTGAATAACTTATGGACATTGGGATTCAATCCAGTAATGGTAATGCTCAAACCTTTTTCTCTCATCCTCTTCAGTCCGCCAATTAAAACACCGAGTCCCGTCGAATCAATATAATCCAACTTTTCTCCGTCAATCACGAGATTTTTCTTCGTGTTTTGAATCACAGTGAACAATTCTTCCTTGAATGCTGGTGCAGAGTACACGTCGATTTCTCCAATTGGAACAACTTGAATAAACTCTTCTGCAGTTCTTACTTCAATTTGTAAATTCATTGGCACCCACCCCTTACTTATTCATTATCAGAATTTTCCGCTTCCGTCAACTCTTCTGCGATAATATCTTGCAATTCTTCTTCATCCTCTGGCTCCTCAAAAGCAACCTTCGCAATCGAAACCACTTGATCCGTTTCATTGACGTGCATGATGCGAACCCCTTGTGTGCTTCGTCCAATGACAGAAACCTCCTCGCAAGAAAGACGAATCACAATGCCTTCCTGGCTGATTACCATCAAATCGTCTTCGTCCGTTACTAGTTTGGCGCCAATCAAGCGACCTGTTTTATCGGTTACCTTATAGGTAATCAATCCCTTGCCACCACGATGCTGCTGCTTATACTGGATAAGTTCTGTTCGCTTTCCGTACCCAAACTCACTTAAAACCAAAAGGGTTTGTTCAGGGTCATCGACAATATTCATCGAAACCAAGAAATCATCTTGATCCAATTGAATCCCTTTAACGCCAGTAGCCGTACGACCCATTTCGCGCACTTGCTCTTCCTCAAATCGAATCGCTTTTCCTTTTGATGTAGTCAACATCACTTCGGAATTTCCTGACGTCATTTTTACATCAATCAACTCATCATCATCTCGAAGATTGACGGCACGCAAACCATTTCTGCGAATATTGGTAAAGTTTGTCAATGGTGTCTTCTTGACAATTCCCCTCTTGGTGGCAAAGATCAATCCCGCTGTTTCATCCGGTTGATAAACTGCCAAGAGGTTTGTTACACGTTCGCCTGGATCCAACTCCAGCACATTCACGACAGCTGTACCCTTCGCAGTTCGAGTCGCCTCCGGAATATAGAAAGCTTGTTTGGAATAAACTCGACCCGTGTTGGTGAAGAATAATAATTCAGCATGGCTGGATGTGATCAGTATATTTTCAACAAAATCCTCATCCCTGGTGGTTAAGGCTTTCAATCCCTTTCCACCTCGTCGCTGTGTCCGATAGGTGTCTTCCGCAATCCGCTTGATATAACCAAAATGTGTGAGTGTAATCACAACTTCTTTTTCTTCGATCATATCCGCCAGCAAGATATCATTGGCAGAAGGCTGTAATTTTGTTCGTCGATCATCGCCGTATTTATCTCGAATTTGAATCAACTCTTCTTTTACAATCTCATATATCAACTCTTCGCTTGCCAGAATTTCTTTGTAATACTTGATCTTCTCTTGCAATTCCGCAAACTCAGTTTCAATTTTATCTCGTTCCAATCCTGTCAATTGACCCAACCGCATATCAACAATGGCTTTTGCCTGAATCTCAGACAAGCCGAATCGTTCCATCAATCGTTCCCTTGCTTCGCTTCGATCATTTGATGCACGAATCAATTTCACGATTTCATCAATGTGATCCATCGCAATGCGCAAGCCTTCCAAAATATGTGCCCGCTCATTTGCTTTTCGGAGATCGAACTTCGTGCGGCGAACAACAATATCCTGTTGATGACGCAGATAATGCTGTAGCATCTGCTTCAGCGTCAAAACCTTGGGCTCATTATTGACCAATGCCAGCATGATAATGCTGAAGGTATCTTCCATCTGGGTATGCTTATACAAATTATTCAATACGATATTCGCATTTGCATCTCGGCGTAATTCAATGACCATGCGCATGCCTTCTCGGTCCGACTCATCACGTAAATCCGTAATGCCATCAATCTTCTTATCACGAACAAGGTCCGCAATCTTCTCGATCAAACGCGCTTTGTTCACTTGATATGGAATTTCGGTAACAACGATGCGATGCTTTCCATTGTTCATTTCTTCGATTTCCGATTTAGAACGTACTCGAACCTTGCCTCGGCCCGTGCGATATGCTTCCCGTATCGGTTCCATCCCATTAACTATCGCGCCCGTTGGAAAATCAGGTCCTTGAATATCTTCCATTAACATGTCGACGGTTGCTTCCGGGTCATCAATCAAGGTAATGCATCCATTGATGACTTCTGTCAAGTTGTGAGGCGGTATGCTTGTCGCCATACCAACCGCAATACCATTGGAACCATTCACCAATAGATTCGGAAAACGACTTGGCATAACAGTGGGTTCTTTTAGTGTTTCATCAAAGTTCAGTCGGTAGTCTACGGTTTCTTTTTCAATATCCCGAAGCATCTCAGCCGTAATCTTCGCCATCCTTGCTTCTGTATAACGCATGGCTGCCGCGCTGTCGCCATCGACAGATCCAAAGTTTCCGTGACCGTCCACCATCATGTACCGACTGGAAAAATCCTGAGCCAATCGGACCATGGCGAAGTATACTGCTGTGTCACCATGGGGGTGGTACTTACCCAAAACGTCACCGACAATCCTGGCGGACTTTCGATGCGGCTTGTCGCTTGCCAAATTCAATTCATGCATCGCGTATAAGATTCTTCGATGCACGGGTTTCAATCCGTCTCGAACATCCGGAAGTGCACGGGATACAATGACACTCATGGCATATTCAAGATAGGACTTTTTCATTTCGCTTTCTATATTAACTGGTATAATTCGATTTTCATCCATCATAGTCGATTCCCCCTTGCTTAGATGTCCAAGTTTTGTACGTATTTTGCATTTTTATTGATAAATTCTCGTCTTGGTTCGACCTTGTCTCCCATCAAACGCGAGAATACTTGATCCGCAAGTGCCGCATTTTCCAACTCGACTTTCAAGAGAATTCGATTTTCAGGATTCATCGTCGTCGACCACAATTGTTCAGGATTCATCTCACCCAAACCTTTGTAGCGTTGAATCGTATACCCAACTCCACCCATTTCTTCTCGAATGATGGTTGCTAACTCCTTGTCGGAATAAGCGTATCGCTCCATCTTTCCTTTTTTTACTTTATAAAGCGGCGGCTGCGCAATAAACACATGCCCCTCTTCAATCAAAGGTCTCATATATCGATACATGAATGTTAAAATCAATGTCCGAATGTGGGCGCCATCCACGTCGGCATCGGTCATAATAACAACCTTGCCGTATCGCAAACGCTCCAGATTGAATTCTGAGCCAACCCCGCATCCAAAAGCGGTAATCATGGCTCTGATCTCCTCAGAAGCGAGGATCTTGTCCAATCGCGCTTTCTCGACATTCATGATCTTTCCCTTCAATGGAAGAATAGCTTGAATTCTGCGATCGCGCCCTTGTTTTGCTGAGCCCCCCGCAGAGTCCCCTTCCACCAGGTATACTTCTGTTTTGGTCATATCCCGTTCCGAACAATCCGCCAATTTGCCTGGAAGACTGGTATTCTCCAACACGCTCTTTCTTCGCGTCAAATCTCTGGCTTTTCTTGCCGCTTCCCGCGCCCTAAGGGCTTGCAATGATTTTTCAATAATCACCTTGGCTTCTCTTGGATTTTCTTCCAAGAAGTTGCTGATCCCTTGTGAAACAACAGAATCCGTGATTCCACGAACCTCGCTATTTCCCAACTTAGTCTTTGTCTGTCCCTCAAATTGCGGATCAGGATGCTTCACTGACAAAACTGCTGTCAATCCCTCTCGAATATCGTCGCCTGCCAGATTCTTGTCGGCTTCCTTTAGAAAATTCTTTGTACGTGCATAGTCATTGATGGCTCGTGTGATTGCTGTTCGAAATCCCACCAAATGGCTTCCACCTTCATGGGTGTTGATATTGTTTACGAAGGTATAAACATTTTCTTTATACTCCGTCGTAAATTGCATGGCGATTTCAATGGAAATTCCCGCTTCGATTCCCTCAGTATAAATCTTCAATTCATGAAGAGGTGTCTTGTCCTCATTGATATAATCGACAAAAGACTGGATTCCGCCCTCATAATGAAATTCCTGTACCTTCGGTTCTTCATCACGAAGATCGGTAATGCTGATAAACAACCCGCGATTCAGAAACGCCATCTCTCGAAGTCGATGTTCCAGAGTGTCATACTCATACACCATTGATTCAAAGATCTCTTCATCAGGCCAAAAACTAATCGCCGTTCCCGTTTCCTCTGTTTGTCCGATCACCTTTAATTTGTCTTCCGGAATTCCGCGATGATATCGCTGAAAATAGATATTGCCTTCTCGTTTAACAGTCACTTCCAATGTTTTAGAAAGAGCGTTGACAACCGAAAGACCAACACCGTGCAATCCTCCTGAAACCTTATAGGCATCATTATCGAATTTTCCGCCGGCGTGAAGCACCGTCAATACGGTTTCCACTGTCGAGATTCCCGTCTTTGGATGCAATTCCGTTGGAATTCCAATTCCATTGTCAACAACCGTAATGGAATTATCTGCGTTGATTGATAGCATAATACGGTCACATCTACCCGCCAAGGCTTCATCAATAGAATTGTCTACAATCTCGTAAACCAAATGATGCAATCCACGAGGGCCTGTGCTTCCAATATACATCCCTGGTCGTTTTCGTACTGGATCTAGTCCTTCCAATACCTGAATTTGTGCGGCACCATACTGTTGCTCTGCCATTGTAACTCCCCTTTCACACCCGATTGATCCGATGAAATAAAGTCATCGATGCAATCGAGGATTCGTAAATATAAATCTCAGAAAGACCTGAGGTTTTTTCCTTTTGTACAATTACCAAGGTCTTAATATCGCCTTTTGATCCATGTACCACGCCGCCCTTTTTCCGAACCGCTTGATAAAGATCCAAATTTTGCTGATTTTTGCAAAAACCTTGATAGTCAAAAATTCCAAGGATTGAATCATAAGGTAAGTAAATTTGATTTTCCAATGTTACAATCATACTGAATCCTCTCGATTCACCCGTCCCTCTTGAATATAAAAAATAGTTGGATTTAAGTGTTGAATACTCTCCATCACGGTATTGTCAGCAGTGGTTATAATGGTTTGAAATGATCGAAATGTTTCGATTAAAAACTGACGCCTTTTCGCATCCAACTCGGATAACACATCATCAAGAAGCAATACCGGCTTTTCATGAAATATTTCTTCCACCAAATGAATTTCTGCCAATTTCACCGACAGAGCGACCGTACGTTGCTGTCCTTGAGATGCATAGATCCGGGCATCCTTTCCATTGATCAAAAAGAGTATATCGTCACGATGAGGACCGATCAAACTTGTACCCTTTGTTCTTTCTTCATCCTTCATGACTTTCAATTGTTTCTCAAAATCTTGACGAATCTCATCCAACGTTTCCCCTTGCACACCTGACTCGTATACCATGTCCAATTCTTCTTTATGATCCGAAATCTTTCCATGCAGGTCTTTTGCGTATCCTTCCCATTGCGCTAAAAATACTTGTCTTGTTTTTATAATTTGACTCCCTAAGTCAATCAATTGCGCCGTGTATACCGAGAGAATCTTTTCCTTTTCAGGATCATATGCCACCATCTTGAGTAGCAAATTTCTTTGCTTCAAAACCCGTTCATACTGTTGCAGTTTATTCGCATAAACCGGCTTCAGCTTGGACAGTTCTCGATCAATAAATTCTCGGCGATCCTTCGGGGATCCCTTTACCAATCGCAAGTCCTCTGGAATAAAAGCGATCACATACAAAAGTTCATTCAACTCTTTGATTCGATCAACCGCCATTCGGTCGATTCTCACCTTTTTAGTGCCTTCTTTTACCAATTTCGCTTCCAGCAAATGATGCCCATTTCCCCGCTCCAACTCCAGCCCAATATAGCTCTCCGGCTGGTCAAAAGCAATTAAGTCACGATCCTTGACTTTTCGAAATGATTTTCCATACGAGAGATAATGAATGGCTTCCAGAAGATTCGTTTTTCCTTGGGCATTTTCCCCGTAAAAAATATTAATCGTTTTTCCCAATTCACATCGAAGAAGCCGATAATTTCGATAATGAATCAAATGAATCTTCCGAATTCTCACATTTTCCTCCTAGATGCATATCTGATTCATTATATCATTTTATGCATTAAATAGAAAACGACCTACTGAACTTCGTAGGTTTCGTTTTCAAACTGAATGCGATCACCGATATATAGTTTTTTTCCTCTTTGGGTGCAAACTTCTCCGTTGACTTCCAACAGGCCGTCTTGTATCAAGATCTTTGCTTCCCCGCCTCCTTGAACCAATTC